>NZ_JBWDNV010000017.1:0-62400 GCF_056269375.1 Paenibacillus sp. J22R56 | reverse complement strand
AAACTCTCCATGAAATGGTTTTGTTTGACTTGCTCAAACTTGTTTTTATCGCTTTTTCCGTTATTTCTAACGGGGCAGTTTTGCTCGTTGTTCAGTTTTCAAAGAACAATTTTTTTTGTGTTTGTCTACCGTTTTTCTCAGCGGCGACTTTTATAATATATCACAGTTGCCTAGTTGATTGCAAGTTCTTTTTTAAATCTTTTTTTGAAGCTTGTTTTCCCTTGCACTTGACGCGAGAAGTAATATACCATGAATCAAACAATAAGGTCAACCCTTGATTCGAAAAACTTCTCGATCTTATACAATTAAGTATTGTACGCCGGCAATGAGAGCAATGCCTGGAACACCAAGTACGACAACAGTACCTATTGTAACCGGATTAAGGGGAATATATATGTTCGGAATTAATCCCGAGAAATTTAACACATACAGGACAACAGCAGCAAGTACGAAATTAATCGCAAAACCTCGAACCCATGCCAAAGACAAGCGCTGTCTAACAAGAACAGCAACTAAGGCGACAGAAGATAAAACAAGTATAGCAAGCCATATCATGTTCATTGCAATGCCCCTCTCCACGCTGGCCATACGCTGCATGTGCGTTTGGCGATTCGAATTAGCATTTCGTATCTTTTCTCAGCTGTAATTAAAGCATAAATGGCATAGTCGATCTGATCTTGTCCAACAGCGACATTAAAGAAACGATTAGCATTTACCCACTCATTATGTGCCTCGGCAATTTCAGCCCGTAAATGTTCGCCCCATTCTACTGTATCTACTTGTGGAATTGGCTTTACTTGAGTTTTCATTAATGCAAGATCACCTGTATGCTGACTTTTGCCCATCGCACTTCGCCTCCTCACTTGTCCGTTAGGACAAGGCATTTCTATATATGTATAGAGACATGGACAGGTTTAGAACGGATACTCGCCAGAAAACAAAACAGAGCCGCCCTCCCTAAAGGGGAAGACGGCTCTTTAACGTTACTTGTATTTAGTTTAGTTCTCTGCGACCTTCCAGTGCTTTGGACAAGGTGACTTCATCGGCATATTCGAGATCGCCGCCAACTGGCAGACCATGAGCAATTCGTGTAACTCGTATGCCAAATGGCTTAACGAGCCTTGAAAGATACATGGCTGTCGCTTCGCCCTCGATATTTGGATTTGTCGCCAGAATCAACTCTTGCACTCGCTCATCACTCAAGCGGCGAAGCAGCTCGGCAATTTTGATCTGATCAGGACCAATACCTTCAATAGGCGAAATTGCACCCTGCAGGACATGGTAGTGCCCTTGGAATTCCTTCATCCGCTCCAGGGCAACGAGATCTTTGGACTCCTGCACTACGCAGATAACTGAGTTGTCCCGTGTCTTATCCTGACAGATCCGGCAAGGATCCGTATCCGTAATATTGCAGCAAACCGAGCAATACGTTAAATTCCGCTTCACACTAACAAGCGCTTTAGCGAAATCAATAACATCATCTTCTTTCATGCGAAGCACGTGAAAAGCCAGCCTTGCGGCCGTCTTTGGTCCAATACCTGGGAGGCGCGTAAAGGCATCAATCAACTTCGCTATCGGTTCAGGGTAAAACAAAACGCGCAGCTCCTTTCAATCCTCTAGCGTAAACGGCTGACGCCGCCCTTACGGCGGCGTCAGTCAGCATACGTTTTAGCTTTATATAAGATGGTTCTCCGGCAACTAGCCTTAGAACAAACCTGGAATTTTCATACCGCCTGTAAATTTGCCCATGTCTTGGTTCGCAATTTCGTCTACTTTAGTAAGAACGTCGTTAACTGCAGTCAAAACAAGGTCTTGCAGCATTTCTACATCATCCGGATCTACCGCTTCAGGTTTGATCGTGATGCTAATAATTTTCTTATGACCGTTTGCAACTACCGTTACAACGCCGCCGCCAGCCGTACCTTCAACTGTTTTGTTAACAAGTTCTTCTTGTGCTTTCATCATTTGTTCTTGCATCTTCTTAACTTGCTTCATCATTTGGTTCATGTTATTCATGCTTATCACCTCATCGTTATAGTTAACTAATCTTCCTTGATAACAACTAAATCCTCACCAAATAGCTTCACTGCTTCCTCTACCCATTGTGGACGCTGTTCCTCCCCGGTGTCAATCGCATCCGGCTGTAATTCCAGCGTTTCACCTTGCTGCTCTCCCGAACGGCTGCTAGCGCTCTGCCATTCCTTCAGCATACACGTGGCTAGCTTCAACGGATTGCCCATTACATCCTGGATAACCCGTTCAATAATCTCCCGATGTGCGGGCCGTTCGGTCGTCTCACGGTGCATTGTATTCTTAAAGGCTACAAGCACCGTACCGTCTGTTGCTGACACTGGTTCTCCGTCAACAAACCAAGCATGTACGGTAATCTTGGCTTCCTTGACCCGTTGAAGCACTTCGTTCCACTTCATTCGAATCTGTCCTGTACCTGGACTTCCTGCAGATGCCACGAAAGGATCTAGTTTTACCGTGGCTCTGCTGATCGCTGCCCCGTTACCACCACCAAATCCGCCGCTTCGACGGGACTGATTAACAGCGGGACGTGCTCCACCATCAGCAGCGCTGGCAGCTCCGGCGATAGCCGCACCATTTTGGATAAGCTGTTCCAGCTTCCGTTCCAGCACCTCGACCTGCTGACGCAGACGATTCACCTCAGCTGAGGCAGCAGGCGGAGTGGCTGATGAACCCGACCCTCCAGCAGCTGCAGCACTCTCATTACCAATCGTGCAAATCTTCATCAGTGCGACCTCAAATAAGGTTTGAGGCTGAGAAGCATGCTTCATATCGGACTGGTAGCCATTAAGCGTGTCTATCATCCGGAATAACCGTTCAGAACTAAAGGCTTCGGCCATCTCCTGGAAACGCTCTGCATCTACAACACGCTCGGTCACCGTACCTTGAGGCGCCAGCTTAAGCACAAGCAGATCCCTGAAATAAAAGATCAGGTTCTCCATACATTTATCCGCGCTTTTACCGGCCTGCGTCAAACCTTCTACGAGCGGCATAATAGCAGCTACATTACGATCTCTAATGGCTTCGGCCAGTGCATAGAACTGATCCGCTGCCATTCCTCCTGTTACATCCACAGCTCCATCGAGCGTAATTCTGGAACCGCCGAAAGCAGAAACTTGCTCCAGCAGGCTTATCGCATCACGCATACCGCCTTCGGATAATCGGGCGATATAAGAGATGGCATCATCCTCTGCCTCAATACCCTCTTCCTTACAGATCTCAAGCAGGCGCTCCGTTTGTTCCTCAAGAGACACTTGACGAAAATCAAATCTTTGGCAGCGTGAGATAATTGTCGCAGGAAGTTTATGAGGCTCAGTTGTTGCTAATATAAAAATAACATGACCCGGAGGTTCCTCTAATGTCTTGAGTAAGGCGTTAAAGGCTTCAGAGGTAAGCATATGAACTTCATCAATAATATACACTTTATAACGAACTTCAGACGGGGCGTATCGAACTTTATCTCGAATATCCCGTATTTCATCAATACCCCGGTTTGACGCCGCATCAATCTCAACAACGTCCATAATATGACCGGCAGTAATCCCGCGGCAAGCATCACATTCATTACATGGCTCTTCCGCTGGACCACGTTCACAGTTTACTGCTTTCGCCAGTACTTTGGCTGCTGTTGTTTTCCCCGTACCTCGAGGTCCATTAAATAAATAGGCATGCGAGACACGATTCTCTCGAATCGCATTCTGCAGCGTTTGTATAATATGCCGTTGTCCGACCATATCCTGGAACGTCTGCGGACGCCAGGCACGATATAATGCAATATGACTCACGCGTTTACGTTCCCTTCGGTTAATTCGTTCTTTGTTCTTCTATTATACAACATGATTTCTATATGCAAAACAAAAACACCTGCATTCTAGGCATCTGCTTTAAAGAAAGCAGAACCACATCGCTGGTGTTCCTCAGTTAACTCTATGAAAATAATGTGTACCGTGCACCTGCCCTCGATAACATGCGATCCAGGCGGCACTCTTGCGTCTCAGCTCGAGTCAGGCACTCCCCCGGCACATGAACAAACTTGCTTACGGCTGCTTCCTTCCGGACCTGACCGGGTTCACAAGCGTCCATTGCGGAGGACCCAACTGTCAACACTGATTGCAAGCGCCAAACCCTGCATCACATAACCTCAAGCAGGAATTCAACCTCGCTAAAGCGGATTGCGAGTTACAGGGCACCGCTAACTCCCCATCTAGCACGGCAAAACTAAGTATAGCCCATCCCAGCATAAATCGCAACCGTAGGATAGTGGCAGTCCTAGCGTGACGCTGTCACTTTAACATGATAACGCGGCATGTTGAACTGTACAGCTTTCTGAGCCTTTGCTTCAAGCGCCTGAATTTGCTTATTCGTCAGTTTCGAGTCCACTGTTATGTGTACATTCAGGTTCTCTCCATTAAAGGAAACCCGGCTGTCTTTAATGCCATCGATTGGCTGCAGTACTTGGCCAATAAACTTCCTGTCCGTATCATAATTGAGGAAAGTAAGATTATTAGGCAGGTTAGGGTTGCTGTTGGAGTAGCCCATATATCCATCATGGCCATAAGTCTCAACCTTCTGGTTATTTGAGCGATGACCATTGTTTATGCCATCAGCAGCACAGCCCGATAAGCTTACAACTATTAAAGCAGGTACTGCGAAGCCCATAAACAATACTCGCAGCTTGCGTCTTAGCATTCTTTTGGTAAGCAATCAAAAAACCTCCCTTTAACCATAGGATGGCTAAGGGAGGTTTTCTTATTCTGCCAAATTAAGCCGAGGCAGATAGTATTACATGCCGTATTTCTTTTTGAAACGATCGACGCGACCGCCTGCATCCAAGAACTTTTGCTTACCCGTGAAGAATGGGTGGCACACGGAACAAACCTCTACGCGAAGATTCGATTTGATCGAACCAGTCTCGAATGAGTTACCGCAAGCGCAAGTGATGTTGGATACGTGGTATGTCGGATGAATACCTTGTTTCATCTCGTTCACCTCTTTCTGCCCTGAACCACATGCGGATCCAGAGTTAAAATCACACATCTCGGATTATAGCACGACCATATCACTCATGCAATGCCGATGTTTTCCCAGCTACTTGCGCATGGCCGCAGGAGGGAGATGTGTATAGGAGCCAATCACAACATCTGGCAGCTCCTCACGGAATATTTCGAGCATTTGTTTCATACCGTAGATCTCGCCTTTGGCAGGTGGAATCAAGTTCAAATAGCTCTCCGGGTCAATGTTCAAATTACGCATTTGGATTAGCTTGAGGCCCGTCCGCTTCGCAAATCCGATCATCGCCTCAATCTCTTCCTCACGGTCCGTGACACCAGGGAATATGAGGTAGTTAATGGAAGTGTATACACCTTTATCAGTTGCATACTTTAACGACTTCTCCACATTAGCTAAAGTGTAAGCACGCGGCTTGTAGTAGGCGTTATAATGCTCGTCAAGTGCACTAATTGTGCTGACCCGCATAAGATCAAGTCCTGCGTCTACGATCGCGCGCATGAAATCAGTCAGACCTGCGTTTGTATTGATATTGATGTAGCCGAGCTTCGTCTGGCTTCTGACGATCTTCATCGCTTCCACAATAATTTTGGCTTGCGTCGAAGGCTCACCTTCGCAGCCTTGGCCAAAGCTGATAATGGATTCCGGCGTTTTCAGATGCTCCAGCATAATCTCCACGATCTCATTCACCGTAGGTTTAAAGTTCATACGCGTCTGCGGTGCAACAAAACCACTGTCGTCCGGCTGCTCGGAAATACAGCCGAAACATCCAGCATTACAGGAATAGGAGACAGGAACGCCACCCTCCCAGCGCTGCAGGAACGTATTCGACGAAGTTAAGCATTCATAACCAAGCGCGCAGTTAGATAAATGCTTGTACAAACGATTCTCCGGATATTTCGAAGTTAATCGCTCCACCTGTCTGCGAACTTCACCACGGTCGCAGTTCAGCGGATCCCACTTATACGGATCATCGCTCTGCTCCGCCGCTACATAAAATCCGCCGTCTTTCCAAACGACTGAAGTATAGCCGAATAACGGAAACTTCTCGTTCTTATCCGTCTTCACGTAGCCTGGCAGAGCCAGCCGGGTAAACCCTTGCGGCAGTAAAGCACCAACCGCCTGATAATTGCCGGAGAGCATCTTCATCTCACCTGTGTCAGGCTCAATAAAGACCGGCCGCGTATGCGGCAGTCCTACTAGGGTAGCCCCCCGCGGCAATGGAATCAGCTCTTCCTCCATCAGTTCGACGATCATATCGCCACTGCGCCCAAGCGCAATATAGTCAGGATGATCAAACACATTGCCTTGCTCATCCGCATATACGAGATTCATCTTGATGTCCTCCTTCCAGCAGCGCTAAGAGCCGTGCGTTGTGCGCGGCGCTGGCCGCCTTCCAGTTGTTGCGCTGCTTTTGATTCCCGTACCTGTTCCCGTGCTTGTCCTCGACTGCTGAGGTTTCGGCGTTGACTTTTCCTCTATTGTATCAAGCGACATCAAAAACTCACTGTTGGTCTTAGAGTCAGCAAGCTTCTTCAGGAACCCGTCAACAAAGTCAGGTGTATCGGTCATATTACGGCGCACAACCCATAATTTATCCAGTTCTTCTTTCGTTAAAAGCATCTCTTCACGCCTTGTACCCGATCTGCGGATATCAAGTGCAGGGAAAATACGACGTTCTGCAAGCTTCCGGTCAAGATGCAGCTCCATATTGCCGGTACCTTTAAATTCTTCATAAATGATATCATCCATACGCGAGCCTGTCTCGATCAAGGCCGTCGCGAGGATTGTCAGGCTGCCGCCCTCTTCCACATTGCGAGCCGCACCAAAGAAACGCTTCGGACGATGGAAAGCTGCAGGATCAATACCGCCGCTAAGCGTACGGCCAGATGGAGGAACAACAAGGTTATAAGCACGTGCAAGTCGTGTAATACTGTCGAGCAATATAACAACATCTTTCTTATGTTCCACTAAACGCAGTGCTCTCTCAAGCACAAGCTCGGCCACTTTGATGTGATTTTCAGGCACTTCATCAAACGTAGAGGCAATAACTTCGCCCTTCACAGAACGCTGCATATCCGTTACTTCCTCTGGGCGTTCATCAATAAGCAATACAAACAACTCGATATCCGGATGATTAGTCGAAATACTGTTCGCAATTTCTTTAAGCAGCAGGGTTTTGCCCGCTTTCGGCGGCGCTACAATTAGTCCACGTTGGCCAAGACCAACAGGTGCAAGCAAATCCATAATTCGTGTAGAAAGTTTGGAAGATGCCGTCTCCAGCACGAGTTTTTTCTGTGGATAAAGAGGGGTCAGAGCGGGAAAATGAAGTCTTTCGGCCGCTTGTACAGGATCTGTGCCATTTACTGCATTTACCTGGAGCAGGCCAAAGTATTTCTCCGAATCTTTCGGCAGCCGGCATTTGCCAGATACAAGATCTCCGGTACGTAAATCAAACTTTCGAATCTGCGAAGCAGAGATATAAATATCTTCTTTGCTAGGCAAATAGTTGATCGGCCGAAGGAAGCCAAATCCTTCTGGTAAGGTTTCAAGTACACCCTGCATAAACATGAGGCCGCTTTTTTCCGCTTGTGCACGTAATATTGCAAAAATCAATTCCTTCTTCTTCAGCTGGCCATAGTACGGAATTTGATACTGCTTTGCTAATTTGTATAATTCGGTCAGCTTCAATTCTTCGAGATCAGCGATCTGAAGATCTGTCATATTCTCACCACTTTGTATTCAGTTTTAGCTATCATTATATACCCGAAATGGCGCCTTCTATTCGTCTTGACCCATAGAAGGCGCATAAATACTGGAATTAACCTTCCTCTGTCTCTCGCCAAACATCTGCACCTAAACGGCGCAGGTTATCAACAAGATTGTCATAACCGCGGTCAATGTATTCTACACCGGTGATTTCTGTAATGCCTTCCTTCACGGTAAGGCCAGCAATAACGAGCGCTGCTCCAGCCCGCAGATCAGCAGCTTTTACTTTTGCAGCAAACAACTCTCCGCCTTCGACAATAGCTGAACGCCCTTCAACACGAATATCCGCGCCCATCCGGTTCAGCTCTGGTACATGCTTGAAACGGTTGCTGTATACATAGTCGCTCAGGATACTTACGCCTTTTGCCTGTGTCAGAAGCGTCGTCATCGGCGATTGCAGATCCGTTGCAAAGCCCGGGTACACAAGTGCCTTGACATCAATAGCTGAATATTCTGGCGCGCCAATAATTCTAATCGATTCATCCATCTCATGAACCGTTACGCCCATCTCTTCCAACTTTGCTGTCATGGCTTCCATGTGCTTCGGAATCACGTTATCGATCGTTACATCACCACGTGTGGCAGCAGCAGCAATCATGTACGTACCCGCTTGAATGCGGTCAGGGATAATGGAATGACGGCAGCCATGCATGCTATCGACCCCTTCAATACGGATCGTTTCCGTGCCGGCCCCTTTGATGCGAGCTCCCATCGAATTAAGAAGTGTTGCTACATCTATAATTTCAGGCTCTTTTGCCGCGTTTTCGATAATTGTAGAGCCTTTGGCCCGCGAGGCCGCAAGCATAATATTAATAGTTGCTCCAACACTAACAACGTCAAGATAAATCTTCGCTCCGCGCAGCTCTTTTGCGTGAATACGCATGGAGCCGTGCTCATTTGTTACGGTTGCTCCTAGTGCCTCAAAGCCTTTGATATGCTGATCAATTGGTCTTGGCTCGAAGTTACAGCCGCCTGGTAATCCAATAATCGCTTCCCCAAAACGCCCCAGCATGGCGCCCATCAAATAATAAGAAGCACGAAGGAGCTTCACTTTACCGTTAGGCATCGGCTTTGACTCAAGGCGGGAAGGATCAATTCTCATAATATCGCCTTGCCAGCTTACTACAGCGCCCAGGTCCTCCAGGATTTCACTATATACGACAACATCGCTTAAATGGGGCAAATTATCCAATACCACTTCTGATTCTGCCAATATAGCAGCCGGAACCAGAGCGACGGCACTGTTCTTTGCTCCGCTTATTTGGACGGTGCCCCGCAGTGGACGTCCACCACGTATCATCAATTTCTCCATCAAATGTAGTCCTCCCGTGACTAGGAAGAAACATAGGAAAACCGCCTAGCGTGCGAGGTTTATACTAACACACTCGCCGTGATGAAGCGGTTCGTCATCCTATGCTCCTATTTAGTACGCTTCATAAAGTACGGAAGCGAATTTGTATTGATTACAAAGCTATTATCAGGTCTATTAGACTTTATATTCTGAGCTATTATACCATAACGGGACAGGGAATGGTATTTCCCTTACAGAAGCAGGGATACCATGTGAAAGTCTTCCAGATGGGCAGAAAAAAAGGGTCCCTTAGGACCCTACCGCGAAGCGGTTGTTGGAATTGCCGCCGTGAAGCTGCATATTAACCGCGATTCGCATTTCATCGATATCAAACGGTTTCGTGAAATGCATCACAGCACCCAGATCAGTCGCTTCCTTGATCATATCGAGCTCGCCGTATGCGGTCATCATAATGACTTTAATTTCACGATTAATGGCTTTCACATGCTTTAAAATTTCAAGTCCGTCCATCCCCGGAATCTTCATGTCGAGCAGAACGAGGTCAGGATTCTCAGCTTTCACAATTTCCAGTGCCAGCCTACCGTTTGAAGCTTGGAAAGTATTGTAGCCTTCACTGCTGAATACTTCCATTAGAAGCACTCGGATGCCATTCTGATCATCAACGATCAATAGCTTCTTCTTCTCCAAGATATTACCTCCCGCGACTCGAGCGACAACTGGTCAACTCTTCCATAATCGTTAATATATTCGCGCGGAGAGGCACATTATCCTGCTTTTCCAATAAAAAAATTGAAACATTCCTTGTTAGAACGGGTGTTCTTATTGTCCAGAGTACTTCAAAGCAGCACGCACAAATCCGCGGAAGAGCGGTTGTGGACGATTCGGACGGGATGTGAATTCCGGATGGAATTGAACAGCAAGGAACCATGGATGCTCAGGCAGCTCCACCATTTCGACCAAACGGCCGTCAGGGGAAGTACCAGAAATGCGAAGTCCTGCCGATTCAATACGCTCACGATATTCATTGTTAAACTCATACCGGTGACGATGACGTTCGTATACCAGTTCATCATTATATTCTACAGAAGCAAGCGAACCTGGCTTCAATTTACAAGGATAGAGGCCAAGACGCATCGTTCCGCCCATATCTTCAATATCTTTTTGATCAGGAAGCAGGTCAATAACTGCATATGGCGTTGAAGGATTGATCTCTGCACTGTTTGCGTTGTACAAGCCTGCTACATTACGCGCGTATTCGATAACAGCCACCTGCATGCCAAGACAAATACCGAAGAATGGAATTTGCTGTTCACGAGCATAACGAATTGCAGTCACTTTACCTTCAATACCACGATCACCAAAGCCGCCCGGTACAAGAATACCATGTACGCCATTCAGAGCTTCTCCGACATTCTCGTCGTCGATCTCTTCCGCGTTCACCCAACGAAGCTTCACTTCGGAATCTGCGTCGATACCAGCATGTCCAAGAGCTTCTACAATGGAAAGGTATGCGTCATGCAGAGCAACGTATTTGCCGACAATGGCGATTTCAGTCGTTTTATGCAGCGACTTCACGCGCTCGACCATTTCTTCCCACTGCGTCATATCCGGTTGGTTCGTCGTCAGCTTGAGGTGGTTAACGACAATATCGTCGAGACCTTGCTCACGAAGCATAAGAGGTACTTCATACAATGTCGATGCATCAAGACATTCGACAACCGCATTAGCGTCGATGTCGCAGAACAGACCGATTTTGCGCTTCAGATCTTCCGACAGCGAATGCTCGGTACGGCATACGATTACGTTCGGTTGAATACCAATGCTGCGCAGTTCTTTTACACTATGCTGTGTCGGCTTTGTTTTCACTTCGCCCGCTGCTTTGATATATGGAATCAGTGTTACGTGAATGTACATCACGTTGTCACGTCCAATATCACTCTTAATCTGACGGATTGCTTCTAGGAAAGGCAAGCTTTCGATATCGCCTACTGTTCCGCCGATTTCTGTAATAACAACGTCCGAGCCGGCTTCTTTACCAGCGCGGTACACGCGCTCTTTGATCTCGTTCGTAATATGCGGGATAACCTGCACCGTTCCGCCCAAGTATTCACCGCGGCGTTCTTTGGAAATAACGTTCGAGTAAATTTTACCCGTTGTTACGCTGCTGTACTTCGTCAGGTTAATATCGATAAACCGTTCATAATGCCCAAGGTCAAGGTCTGTCTCCGCACCGTCATCCGTTACGAATACTTCACCATGCTGGTACGGGCTCATCGTTCCCGGGTCAACGTTAATATAGGGATCGAATTTCTGGATCGTTACTTTAAGACCTCTGTTCTTAAGCAGACGACCGAGTGATGCAGCCGTTATCCCTTTGCCGAGCGAAGAAACGACACCACCGGTTACAAAAATATATTTTGTCACTTTGCTAATACCCTCCAAGCTCCTATGGTTATGTTTAGGTTTTCCCATTTGTACAATAAACATGGATTAGCAGGCACTGTACCCCTCTATCCAGTTTATGGATTCCTAAATCTGGTTACTGAAATTTACTTCTACAAACAAAAAAAGTGACACCCGTCTTCACGGGGCACTTTTCATTTGGCATATTATTAAACGTTAGCTAACCCGCAAGAGAGCGGCGAAAGCTATATTCCGCTTAGGCATTCATCCTTCAAAAAAGAAAGGTAAGCCATTGCTGCTTGTGCGGTACGTTAACCGAATCTTAAAGCCCATGCAATAGTTTACTCTGCCCGTCTATCGACTGTCAAGCGTAAAGAAGACCCAGCTTAAGACGATTATTTCTCTTCTTCTTCGTCCTCGTCGTCTTCAAAATCTTCGTCATCAGAATCCTCATCGTCAAGTTCAGCGTCAGCGTCGATTTCTTCATCAACCGCGTCTTCCTCAATCTCTTCGTCTTCGATGCTAACCTCTTCATCAACTTCTTCTTCTGTCTCAGCTTCGCCGAATTCACGATCTTCATCAAATACATCGTAATCCTCTTCGTCACCTGCGTACGTTTCTTCTTCTTCGTCCGCGAACAGATCATCATCATCATCTTCGTCATTAATGATACGAGGACGCTTCGCGTTCGTGATTGGATCCTCGTTTTTCTCAACTGGATACCAGCGTTTCAATCCCCACATATTGCTTCCTACGCAAGCGAACCTGCCGTCAATATTAATCTCCGTATATACTTGAGCGATTACTTGGTTAACTCCGTCCGCAGACAGTCCGCGAACCTTCGCAATTTCCATCATCAGGTCACGGTAGTAATAAGGCGTATTGGCCGATTTCAACAATTCAAACGCCAAGTCTACCATAGGCATTTCTTTAATCCGCTCAGGATCGAGCTTCAATGTAATATTGCCGCTGCTCATATGGACACATCCCTTCTTGCTATCTTCACTTTCATAATCTTAACCATTATCAAAGTATAGTAAAACCTATTTTATTCAAAAAAGCAAGCCGTCCCTCGGCTGTATGAAGTCCCCGTATCTTGCCCTGAAACAGAAAAAAGCGAAGGGCTGTCCCTTCGCTTTGACTGTATCCATCCGGACAGCGCATGAGTAATGCGGACCGGAGCGATAAGAGTCCTTAAGAACTCTTACTTCATCCTATGTTTGCCATCCGGTTTTGACACGGCTCAAAGCCTAATTATCTAAAAAAAGGCAAGTTGCTCATGCGGCCGAACTCCTCGTTTCATACAATAGTTCAGCATCGTCCGTCGGGAGGGGACGCGTAATTGGACATCACCGCTTTTCTCCATTGGTTGAAGGACACGATGGCTTGCACGGGCCAAACGACAAAAAATCGGATTATCCGATTTCAACAGCAAGGGGATTATCGACGCTTTCTGCAAGAGTGGTCTGAAGCATCGACAACTGCCCCTGAGCTCAAATCGGTTAAGCAAATGCGCATCATTCGTGCAATTTCTTGTCAGCTCCCTGTCGAAGCAACATTATCTGGTTTCTCCGGCGGCGTATGGATTGAGAACGACCGCCGTATTACTGTTCACACAGCAGTCAAAACCATTCCTCTGGAAAAAGGCATCCCCTGGGGCGTCCAGCAAATTAAAGCTCCACTAGCATGGAGCACAACGACAGGACATCGCATTAAAATCGGCGTCATCGATACCGGCGTAGACTTCAGCCATCCCGATCTTCGACAGTCGCTGTCTCGCGGCATTAACCTGCTTAACCGCAGCATGCTGCCTCATGATGATAATGGACACGGCACACATATCGCCGGAACCATCGCTGCAGCCAACCAAGTACAGGGCATGATCGGCATTGCTCCTCGAGCACAAATCCTCCCTGTTAAAGCATTCGACCATAACGGAAGCGCCTTTGTCTCCGACATTATTCTTGGCATCGATTGGTGCGTGCGCAACCGGGTCCATATTATTAATATGAGTTTTGGCATGAAAACACGCAGTAAAGCCCTCCTTAACGCAATAAACAACGCTTATAATGCTGGCGTTATTGTCGTTGCCTCCTCAGGTAATGATGGCAAAAGACGCTCGGTCGATTATCCAGCGAGATATCCGCAGACGATATCCGTCGGGGCTACAAATAAGCTTCGGCGCATTGCCCCGTTCAGCAACAGGGGAACGTTCATCGATATTTATGCGCCTGGCGACAAAATTTTCTCTGCCTGGCTTCGCGGCAAATATCACGAAATGAGCGGAACTTCGATGGCTACCTCGCATGTCAGTGGAGCCATCGCTTTGCTGCTCGCATATAGGCCGGGATTAACTCCCGCAGAGATTAAGGCGATCCTGAAGAAGTCGTACCTGCCGCTTCGAAGTACAAAAGCTCCTAAGTATACGGGGGAGCTTGATGTGATGAAGATGTTGGGGGCGGCGGACCGATAGGTAAAGACGGCTAAAGGGCAAGTTCGCGGATTGGGCGATGATGGGGCTGGCTGCGAACAATGTATCTCCTTGCGGTACATCGAATTGCAAATGGGTAATATAACTAATTGCAATTCGGTGCTGCGGTTGACGCTGAGAAATTTGAATATACTCGTTGTAACGAGATTTCTCAGTCGTCAAAGGCAGGCGCTAACACTCCTCCAGGAGATACATTGCCCTTGCCCCGCACCTCATCGGTCCGTTTGGGAGAAAAAGAAAGAAACCGTTCTCGGGAGGGGTATTCCCCCTTTCCCTTGGAACGGTTTCTTTTGGTTTGTAGCGGTAAGCGTATTGCTACGCTGTATTTTTTACAGGATATTGGTTATTGGTCTCCTTTCGGCAGATGCTGAGACTTATGTTGTAGTTTGTGCAGGATAGCGGGGTTGTAATAGCCGTTTTTATGCCTTACCAGAGCTGCTATACTGCAGAAAATGCAATATAACCGGCTAAGTGAAGCTAAAAGGACCGATTATACTGCATTAAATACATCATAGGCAGACCAGGCAGTTATAGAGAAGCACGTAGCCACATAAATGCGGTCAGCAAACTAAGCGGTCAAGATTGGCGGTTTAGCGAATGCCGAGCCGCCGTGTGAGCGGAACGATTACATCCGCTCTGGAGCCGATACGCCGATAAGGCGGAGCGTATTGGCGATAACTGTGCGCACAGCGCCGAGCAAGGCGATACGCGCTTGTGTTTGAGCCGCGTCTTCAGTGATGACGCGCTCTGCTTTGTAGTAGCTGTGGAACTGCGAAGCTAGTTCATACACATAGCGTACAAGGCGATGCGGTGCGTATTGAGCCGCAGCTTCCGACACTTCCTGCGGCAGCTCGCCGAGTTTGCGCATCAGGTCGAATTCAGCTTCGGAGTTCAGCTTGCTGAAGTCGATGTCGCTAATAGGCAAGAGAGCAATGCTTTGCTCATCCGCCTGACGGAAGATACTGCAAATACGCGCATGCGCATATTGTACATAGAAGACCGGATTCTCGTTCGAAGTCGAGATCGCAAGGTCCATATCGAAATCAAGATGCGAGTCCATGCTGCGCATCGTGAAGAAGTAACGAATCGCGTCAACGCCTACTTCGTCCATCAGATCCTGCATCGTAACGGCTTTGCCGGTACGTTTGGACATTTTCACTTTTTCGCCGTCTTGGAACAGGCTTACCATTTGCGCAATCAGCACAACCAGCTTGTCTGGGTCATTGCCAAGGGCAGCCATAGCAGCTTTCACACGAGGGATGTAACCATGGTGGTCAGCGCCCCAGATGTTGATCATCCGGTCATAGCCGCGGCTGAATTTGTCGCGGTGGTATGCAATGTCCGGTGTCAAATACGTGTACGAGCCGTCATTTTTCACAAGGACGCGGTTCTTGTCGTCGCCATAAGGCATAGTCGCAAGCCATGTCGCGCCTTCTTCTTCATACACTTGGCCTTTCTCCTTCAGCGTGTCGAGCGCCTGTTCAACCTGACCGCTCTCATACAGCGATGTCTCGCTGTACCAAATATCGAAACCAACGCGGAAACGGCCGAGGTCACGTTTGATTTTATCTAATTCTTTCTCCAGACCGAATTGGCGGAAGAAAGTGAAGCGCTCTTCATCGGAAAGCGAAAGCAGACGGTCACCCTCCTGCTCCGCAAGCAGCTTACCGAAGCCTACGATATCTTCGCCGTGATAGCCGTCTTCCGGCATCTCAGCTTCTTGACCCAGTGCTTGACGGTAACGTGCTTCAATCGAGCGAGCCAAGTTGTTCACTTGGTTGCCGGCGTCATTGATATAGTATTCGCGAGTTACTTCATAACCTGAAAAATCCAGAACGTTGCAAAGGGCATCACCAACAGCTGCGCCACGAGCATGTCCAAGGTGAAGGCTGCCTGTCGGATTCGCGCTGACGAATTCGACTTCTACACGTTGACCTGCCCCTTCCTTCGTACGGCCATAATTATCTCCTGCAGCTGTAATTTCACCGATAACGGAATATAAATAGCTTTTGTCCATGCGGAAGTTAATAAAGCCAGGTCCTGCGATCTCAGCGGATTGGATACCGAACTTCTCACCGTTCAGGTTCGCGATAATCGTCTCTGCGATTTGACGAGGGTTTTTCTTCGCCAGTTTAGTCAGCTGCATTGCTGCGTTAGTCGCCAGGTCGCCATGCGCTTTGTCTTTAGGAACTTCCAGCACGAATGCCGGCAGCTCCTCGCGTGCAGCCAGTCCACCTGCTACTGCTGCATCAGCAATCGCTTCCTTTACCTTCTCATACATCTGTTCCAACACGTTCGTACTCATTGCTCCTACTCCTCCTGTATATGGAGCCGATTATGGAACCGGCCCGACAAATGTTCATTCATCCATAGTTCATACTGCCATTCAATCGTAAAAGGCGGCACTGCTGATGGCAGCTCCAAGCCGTCATCACCCTTCACCGCAACAAACGCTGTAGCCGTCTCCATCTGAAACGAAGTATACGGAGAGCGGTAATAGCCGCTTCGTCTCACTTCTCCCGGAACGAACAACTGCTCCGACTCCACAACGCCGCGGCGTGTGATCGACAGCTCGTCCGCGCGGAAGCGCACCAGCGTCCGAATAGGATCAGCGCTGCCTTCCACCGGTTCTTCGTAACGGATATACACCGATCTTTCCTTACGGAACCATTCCCCTTTGTACGTTTGTACGACGGACTCTCCGTCCTGGGTGCTTGTCAGCGTGATCTTAACCGCTATTCTATCTTGCATAACAAAAACTCCTATATCTCCAGTCTTCTCGTATGTTACTACTATATACAGGAAGGCCCGTAATTTCAACGATTGTAAGCTATTCCGATAAATCCAGGTAAGGGAGAATCGCACGCCATGCTTCGATCCGGTCCTCTAAGTTTCGCATCTTTTGCGTGGGAATCGGACTAGTTGAAGGCATTTTCAGAAGGGTAACTTCCCGAAATGCCGGATGATCGCGAAAATATTTGCGGAATGTATCATATGCCTTGCTTCCATTAAATGCAAAACACTTCAAGCCTGGGTACTTCGCCAGCAAGGCAGGCAGGTCATTCGGCTGCTCGTTCTTAATGTTCACATCAAGGCTCCCTGGCCGCTCACAAGATTCAATTACATCAAACACCGCCATATGATGCTCCTGCAGAAAAGCGAGACGCCTCTCGTAATTCTCATCCGGCGCTCCGGCACTAAAAATTCCGTATACCATCCCCCAGAAGTAATTACGTGGGTGACCGTAAAACTGCTGATGCTCCAGCGACTTTACACTTGGCGCAGTCCCGAGCACCAATACACGGGCATGCTCGTCAATTACCGGCGGAAAAGAAAAAATGCGCTCTGCTTCTTCCACTCGAATCCTCTCCTCAGCCAAAAAAATCACGTACTATGTATTTTACACCAGCCGCGCTGGAAATAAAAAAGAGACGCCTCATATCACCTCGGCTTTACAGAAAGCTTTGGTGACACAAAGACGCCTCTTCCATCGGCAATTCTCATCTGCGAGTATGCCGCTTATTTCATTACTTCACGAGGTCTTCTACAAATTTAGGCAGAACAAATGCCGCTTTGTGAAGGCGTGGTGTGTAGTATTTTGTTTCAATCTCAGTAATCGAAGCTTCATCCACTTGAAGCGGATCATACTTCTTGCTGCCCATTGTGAATGTCCACAAACCACTTGGGTAAGTTGGGATGTTAGCGCCGTACACGCGAACGATCGGGAATACTTCCTTCACGTCTTTGTTAACGCTTTGAATCAGGTCAGCCTTGAACCAAGGGTTATCGGTTTGAGCTACGAAGATACCGTCTTCTTTCAACGACTCGTAGATACCTTGGTAGAAGCCGCGTGTGAACAGGTTCGCCGCAGGGCCAACAGGTTCAGTGGAGTCAACCATAATAACGTCATACGTATTTTTATGATCATGAATATGCATGAAGCCGTCGTTTACTTGAACTTCAACACGAGGGTTGTCCAGTTCGCCTGCAATTGTCGGCAGGTATTTCTTGGAATATTCAATAACTTTGCCGTCAATATCAACGAGCACGGCTTTTTTCACTTTTGAATGCTTCATAATTTCACGGATAACGCCGCCGTCTCCGCCGCCTACTACAAGCACATGCTCCGGATTCGGATGCGTGAAGAGTACCGGATGGGCTACCATTTCGTGATACACGAATTCATCCTTAACTGTAGTCATGACCATACCGTCGAGAACCAGCATCGTGCCGAACTCTTCCGTTTCGATCATATCGAGCTTTTGGAAATCAGTTTGTTCGTCTACATAAGTCTTAGTAATCTTCGCTGTAATGCCGAAGTTTTCGGTTTGTTTTTCTGTATACCACAATTCCATATCGATAAATCCCTTCTTTCCGTCAATGGTTCTCCATGTATTATAGTAGTTCGGAGCGAAAAATCAACCTTTTCTAGCTTCCATACATGAATATCGTTCCCCACCTTTTTCCATACTAAGGAAAAGGTCGTTCTTGCGAAGGGAGCACCATCATGAAAAAGCAGCAGATCAGGCCGGGCAAGCCGCGCCGCAAATATGCTTTTCCTATTATAACCGAACGTTTTCTTCCTCATGTTATGAGGTTCAAAAAAAGCTTACGATGGACCGCCGCCATTGCCGCCGTACTGGTACTAGGTGCTGTGTCCATGTTTCTTTATTTGCGCTTCCAGTCGCTGCCGGTAACGTCAATCAGTCAGACCTCCCGCATGCTCGACCTGCAGGGACAAGTGATTGATACGTTCCATACAGGCGAGAACCGTAGTTCTGTACCGCTAAATGAAATCTCACCTTATCTTGTGGATGCGACACTGGCGATTGAAGATCACCGTTTCTATGAACATAATGGGTTCGATATGAAAGGCATGGCCCGTGCCGTATTGGTTAACGTGGAGACCATGTCCGCCAAACAAGGTGCCAGTACATTAACCCAGCAGCTCGCTCGCAACCTGTATCTCACCCATGAGAAAACATGGCAGCGTAAGCTGAAGGAGGCTATGTATACCGTTCAGCTCGAGATGAATTACTCGAAGGACGAGATTCTCAGTCTCTACCTGAATCAGATCTATTACGGGCATGGCGCCTATGGCATCGAAGCGGCCGCACAGCTGTACTTCCATAAACATGCTTCCGAATTAACGCTAGCCGAAAGTGCTATGCTTGCAGGCATCCCGAAGGGACCGAAATATTACTCCCCTTTTATGGATATGAAAAATGCAAAAGACCGCCAGCTGACCATATTAAGCGCAATGACGGAAGCCGGCGATATTACACCGGATGAGGCCGACGCCGCCTACAAGGAAGTATTAACATTCCAGCCACTGGGCTCCGGGGAGCAGGCGGGCTTTGCCCCCTATTTCCGCGATTATATTCGCTACATTGCCGTTGATAAGCTTGGTATTAATGAACAGCTATTAAATGAAGGCGGAGTAACGATCTATACAACACTTGATCCTACTGCGCAGCGTGCTGCGGAGGACGCGGTCAAGAACGGGCTTGCCGGAAGTGAAGAGCAACAGGCGGCACTTGTTTCAATTGATCCCCGCAACGGGTACATTAAAGCGATGGTCGGCGGCCGGGATTATAAAACAAATCAGTTCAACCGAGCGCTCGCCGAAACCAGGCAGCCGGGCTCTTCCTTTAAGCCAGTCCTATATTTGACCGCGCTGCACAGCGGATTTATGACGCCGGTCACCCGGTTCAAGAGCGAACCAACCTCCTTCACTTATGATGAAGGACGCAAAACCTATGAGCCGCGCAATTACAATGACAAGTATTTCAACGATTTCATTGATATGCGTACAGCTATAGCAAGCTCGGATAATATCTATGCTGTAAATACCATTATGACAGTGGGCGCCGACCGCGTGATTGAAACGGCCAGGAAGCTTGGTATCACAAGTCCAATGAATCCGGTTCCTTCCTTAGCTCTTGGTACTTTCCCAGTCAGTCCACTCCAGATGGCCTCCGCATTTGCGGTCATTGCTAATAATGGCATCCGAATCGAGCCTGTTGCGATCTTACGCATCACAGACCGAAACGGACATATTATATATGAAGCGGAGCGGCATGAAGAGCAAGTCATCAATCCATCCGAAGCCTACGTGATGACCAGTCTGATGGAGAGTGTCTTCGAAGGAGGCGGTACAGCAAACCGAGTGTCTTCCTTCATTAAAAGACCCGTAGCCGGTAAAACCGGCACGACATCTACAGATGCTTGGCTTGTTGGCTACACACCGGAACTGGCAACAGCCGTATGGGTAGGCTATGACAAGAATCGCAAGCTGACCATAACTGAGGCTCATCGCGCGGCTCCAATTTTCGCCCAATACACGGAGAAGGCGTTATCCGCCATCCCACCTAAGATCTTCCCGATCCCAGATGGTGTCGTGAACGTATACATCGATCCGACGAGCGGCAAGCTAGCAGCAGCTACTTGTGCGAACAAACGGCTGGAGTCCTTCGTATCAGGAACGGAACCAACCGAAGTATGCGGCGGGCCGACGGGCCAAGATACCGAAGCGGACAACAAGCTCAAAGAAGAGGGCGGCACCTGGTGGAATGACTTGAAGCGTTGGTGGAAGAATTAATTGAAAAGAAAACCACATGAATTCAGATGAATTTGTCTAAATTTTGATCAAAAAGTGAAAATTCTTTGAACATTAGCCGTAAACTGTGGTATAGTAGGATCAAGAAGTAAGCACTTACAAACTTTATGGGAGTGTTTAAGATGGCTACAAAAACAGCAACGGTAAGCAATGTAAAGTCGGATGCGGAAGCAACAGCAGCAAACGTGAAGCGACTTGTTACTTTAATGACGGTTTTTGCCTGGACGGCTTTGACAGTGGGTGTGTTGTTATGTCTCATCAATATCAGCCACTTTAGTGATAAGAACACCACGTTAATGGTTGGTATCGGTTGCCTTGTCGGCAGCGTGTTCATTTATGTAATTGGTACAGCGATCAGCCTCGTACATGCAAGAATCCATCAGGCGATGGAAGATCAGCAGAACGATGATCATTCCAACCATATTTTGTAATTCAAAATTGCTTTTAACGACCCGCTTTTTCGTCAATATTGACGAGGAGCGGTTTTTTTGTGTGTTGATTTCCAAGGAAAATAACCACAGTTGTCAATATGGTGAAAATTCTATTACAGAAAAAAGACGAATTGTTGACGTAATTGTTAAGCCAGCAGTTATTCTGAGCGACTTCTGCTAATCTTAATAGCAAGAAGCAATCTTGAGGAGTTGAAACAAAAAATGAGAAAGTCTATCCGCTATCTGGTTCCGTTGATGATTATGCTAATGGCCGTCATGCTATCCGGCTGCGGCGATCAATATCTCGTCCTCGATCCAAAAGGACCGATCGGCGAATCACAAAAGGATCTCATTTGGATTACGGTGTGGCTGTGTGCGATCATTCTGGTTCCTGTATTGATCCTGACTGCCTATATTGTCTGGCGTTACCGTGACAAGAAGGACAACAAAGCCCAATACCAGCCAAACTGGGAGCACAGCACAAAGCTGGAGACGATTTGGTGGGCAATTCCAATCATCATCATCGCGATCCTAGCGACGGTTACTATTAAATACACGTACGATCTAGAGCCAAGCAAACCGCTTGAGTCGGCTAAGGAGCCGATTACGATCGAAGCAACTTCGCTTGACTGGAAATGGCTCTTCACTTATCCGGAAGAAGGAATCTCGACCGTCAACTACGTTCAGATTCCGGAAGATACGCCAATTCGCTTCCGCGTAACGGCAGACCAAGCGATGAACTCCTTCTGGATTCCGCAGCTTGGCGGTCAAATCTATGCGATGTCCGGCATGGCCATGACCTTGTATCTCCAAGCCGATGAGCTTGGCACATACTTCGGTTCGGGTGCAAACTTCACAGGTGAGCAATTTGCGAAGATGACCTTTGATGTAAAGGCTACTTCTGATGCCGACTACAAATCCTGGGTCGAAAGTGTCAAATCATCTGCACCTGCTCTGACAGAAGAAGGCTTTGAGCAGTTGAAACAACCTGGATCTTCGGATCAGCAGTTCTTCTCGGCATTCCCTAAAGGTTTGTTCGATCAAGTAGTTATGCAATATGTTGGTGAAAACGGAGCTCTTGCTCCTCATCATGGTGAAAAATCCGGTCCTGTTAAAGATGAGGAAGGTGGAGGCCATGACACTTCCAGCATGAATCATGATATGGATGGCATGGAAGCTATGGACCACTCTTCCCAAACGGATCAAGAATAATAACGCAAGGAAAGGAGATGCACTATGTTTAAGGATTTTATGGACTTCATGCTGAATGACTTCTTCATCACCGGCGATCCGCTCATCTTGGGCGCGCAGGTATCGATTGGTCTTTCCATGGTAGCAATTGTTATCGCACTTACCTACTTTAAGAAATGGCGCTGGCTGTGGACCGAATGGCTGACAACTGTCGATCATAAGAAAATCGGTATCATGTATGTTATCGCAGCGCTTCTCATGTTGTTCCGCGGGGGCGTCGATGCCCTGCTGATTCGGACACAGCTTGCGCTGCCAAATCTAGAGTTCCTGCATGCAGGACACTATAATGCCATCTTTACAACTCACGGTGTTATCATGATCTTGTTCATGGCGATGCCACTTATGTTTGGTCTCTTTAATATCGTCGTACCACTCCAGATTGGTGCTCGCGACGTCGCTTTCCCTTATTTGAACTCCCTCAGCTTCTGGCTCTTCTTCTTTGGGGCAATGCTGTTCAACGTATCGTTCGTTATCGGTGGTTCACCTGATGCAGGCTGGCTGGCTTATCCGCCGCTGTCAGAGCTGTCAGGCAGTCCTGGCCTTGGTCAAGACTTCTATATTTGGGGGATTCAAATCTCCGGTATCGGTTCCCTGGCGTCCGGTATCAACTTCGTTGTTACCATTCTGAAGATGCGCGCACCTGGCATGAAGCTGATGCAAATGCCGATGTTCACTTGGTCCGTTCTGTCGTCTTCGATTACCATTATGTTCGCATTCCCGATTCTGACAGTAACGCTCTTCCTGCTCTTTATCGACCGTTACCTAGGTGCTCACTTCTTCACCCTTGACGGTGGAGGCAACCCGATGATGTATGTCAATCTCATCTGGATGTGGGGTCACCCGGAAGTATATATCGTTATATTACCGGCCTTCGGGGTATTCTCGGATGTCGTATCAACCTTCTCGAAGAAAAAACTGTTCGGCTACAAATCAATGGTATTTGCGCTTATGTCGATCAGCTTCTTCTCCTTCTTTACCTGGCTTCATCACTTCTTCACCATGGGCTCCGGCGCCGACGTCAATGCGTTCTTCGCGGTCACGACGATGCTTATTGCGATACCAACCGGTGTAAAAGTGTTCAACTGGCTGTTTACGATGTTCCGAGGAAGGATCACCTTCAGCCAGCCAATGCTATGGACGATAGCGTTCATACCATGTTTTGTCGTCGGTGGTATGACGGGGGTTATGCTCTCCGTTGCGCCTGCTGACTTCCAGTTCCACAACAGTTACTTCCTGATCGCCCACTTCCACCAAGTACTGATCGGTGGCGTTGTATTTGGTTACTTCGCTGGCCTCTACTACTGGTGGCCAAAAATGTTCGGCTTCAAGCTGCATGATGGTCTTGGCAAATGGGCATTCTGGCTTTGGAATATCGGCTTCTACGTGTGCTTCATGCCGCAATATGCACTTGGTCTGATGGGTATGACACGTCGTTTCAACGAATACAACTTCGACATGGGCTGGCAGCCGCTTAACGTCGTATCGACGGTTGGTGCCTTCATCATGGGTCTGGCCTTTATCTTCCAAGTGTGGCAAATTGCACACAGCATCAAGTTCTTGAAGAAAGAAAAAAGCGGCGACGCATGGGGAGACGGCCGTACACTCGAATGGTCGATTCCATCGCCTGCACCAATGTATAACTTCGCACGTCTTCCTGAGGTTTCGAGCTCAGATGCATGGTGGGAAGAAAAGCAGCGTCTTGCAAATGGCGGCGAACCAAAACCATTGGCACCGCTTGAACCAATTCATATGCCGAGAAACTCGGGAATTCCGTTCATCATGTCTGTGTTCTTCTTCATTGCCGGCTTCGGCTTTGTATGGCACTGGACATGGATGCTCGTTCCGGGCCTGATCGGTGTAGGATGCTGCTTGCTCGCTCGTTCCTTCGATTACGACACGGACTACTACATTCCGGTTGATGAGATTGAACGTACCGAAGCAGCATTAAAGGGGGTACGTTAAATGGCACACACAGCAGCGCCACATGGCGGCCATGGTCCTAATGACCACGGCCACCATGACGATCACCATGATCATGAATCGATCAAGGTGCTTGGCTTCTGGATGTTTCTTATAACCGACGTTATTTTGTTCGGTACTTTGTTTGCAACATTCTCCGTGCTTCATAACAGCACAAACGGCGGTCCTACGCCGCATGAGATGTTCGAGATGCCTGGCGTTATCGCCGAGACATTTATCTTGTTAACATCCAGCTTTACAAGTGGTCTCGCTGTTCTCTGCATGCATAAGGGGAACAAAAAAGGCCTGATTGGCTGGTTGATTATTACTGCTTTGCTTGGCGCATCGTTTATTTTCCTTGAAGTATCCGAGTTTCTGAAAATGGTTGATGAGGGCGTCAAGATTAGCACCAGCGGCTACTGGTCGTCGTTCTTCACTCTTGTTGGTACTCACGGATTGCACGTTTCAGTCGGTCTGGTCTGGATGATTGCTTTGATGATCCAAATTGGCAAACGTGGTATTAATCCGGTTACGAAACGTAAAGTTACAATTATCAGCTTGTACTGGCATTTCCTCGACGTTGTGTGGATTTTCGTTCTCACAGTCGTTTACTTGATGGGGGTGATGTAGGATGGCCAACCATAATTCGCATGCACATGACGAACATGAGTCCCACGGCTCTTTGAAATCCTACGTCATTGGTTTTGTACTCTCGATTGTGCTTACTATTCTGCCGATCGTTGTTGTAATGAACGACATGATGGACAAAACGCCTACGATCATCTTCATTCTGATCATGGCCGTTCTGCAATTCGTTATCCAGCTCTTCTTCTTCATGCATCTGCGCGAAGATAAGAAACCTCGCTACAATGTAATGGCTTTGATCTTTGGTCTTGTCATTCTGGTCACCATTATTGCAGGGTCGATCTGGATTATGACTTACAACGCAGTAGGTTGATTGTCGTACAAAGCCCGGGTCTTCTCCTTCCGAGAAGCGCCTGGGCTTTTTTTCATTTTGACCGCTATGTTATGATATTCTTTAGTACAACTACCCTTGAGGAGGCATTCTTACGATGTTGAAACGAAATATGCGCCTGCCGCTGCTCGTACTGCTCACTGCAGCAGTACTTGTTGTTATCGCCGGCTGCGGCGGCGGCAGCAAAACAAGCACAAATACGAACAACACCAGTGGCTCCAACGCATCTAATGCGACAGCTACGCCAACTCCTGAAGCAACGAAAGCTCCTAAGCCGGACAAGCTGCTAGGCTCCGAGAAGCATCCGGTTGTAACAGTTGAGATGGATAACGGCAAAACGTTTAAAGTCGAGCTATATCCAGAAATCGCTCCTAATACGGTCAACAACTTTGTATCACTCGTGCAAAAGGGCTTTTATGACGGCACGATCTTCCACCGCGTCATCCCAGGCTTCATGATTCAGGGCGGCGATCCTGAGGGCACAGGAATGGGCGGTCCTGGCTATGCCATTAAAGGCGAGTTCACTGGCAATGGATTCCAAAACGATCTGCTGCACACACGTGGCGTCATTTCGATGGCCCGTTCAGGTGATCCTGATTCCGGCGGCTCCCAATTCTTCGTTATGGTTGCGGATGCGCCATCGCTGGACGGCGAATATGCGGCATTTGGCGAAGTAATTGAAGGCATGGAAACGGTTGATGAAATCGTAAATCAAGAAACATTGAAAACAGGAGAAGGTTCCACTCCTGTTAAACCAATGGCAATCAAGAAGGCAACCGTAGATTTGAAAGGCCTGACATTCGCAGAGCCTGAAAAAGTAAAGTAAGAAAACCACTATCGAAGCGTCTCTAAGGTGGGCGACCGCGTTTAGAGGTTGGCTTTATCGCCAAATAGAATTTCAGTTTTCAGTTTCTCGAAACTTATAAATTCTATTGTGGAAATTCAAAAAAGGCAGTTCCCTCAAGTTGAGTGAACTGCCTTTTTTATATTAGAAGCCCCGCTTCTCGACCTCAATCTCCTGCGGGAGAACAAGGGTCAGCTCCTGATTAATATTCTCCGAACCAATCGCCCCATCCTTATGCTCAAAGCCATTAATAAGCACATACATCGTGCTGCCCACCATATTCGTTGCAACCATCTGTTCCGGCTGCTTCAGCGGCTTTGGTGACCAGTACTGCACCTGTCCAAGCAGCTGAACAGCGCGGCTTTCTCCTTGGTCCAGCTGAATTGGACGAAGCGACTGTACCACGATCTTCTTCACGCCTGCCGGCACGGTTACGGGCTCTGACTGTACAATTGCTGTACGCTCCGTCATTTGCAGCTGATCACGCACTTCATCGAGCAGTCCAGTTGAAGAAAAGGCCGCCATCATTAAACTGCCGCCCCCAATTACCGCCACATAGAACATACTCATCCAATCGTACCGCATAACCGGCTGCTTCTTCCCTGCAAGCTTCAAGTGAATCAAGAGCTCCGCTCCTAGTAAAATGAAGACGACGGGCGTCACCCACAGCAGCATACGAAGGGCATCCGTTCCACTCCAGATCGATATAGCAATGGATATTCCGATCAGGAGCAGGGTGATTCCCATCGATAATGAGCCTACGCGCCATTCTCTCATCGTTCCCCCTCCTTCTCTGTAAACTCCGAAGGATGTTGAGGAAGAGGCTCAGGAGCTGTATAAGACCTGCTGCCGCTGCCGCCGCCAAATACGAGCCGGAAGCCAAGGGCGATCATCAGGAAAGCGACAATTGCCGTTGGCAGGTTGTACTTAAGCTTTACATATTCCGCATAGATGTCTGGCCAGGTTTGTGAGATATAGTTACCCATCACCCGATCACCCAAATAATAAATGCCAAGTACGAGCAGGCCAATGCCAATCCACTTCTGATACGGAGCAAGCTGCGCCACAACCGCTTGATCATTAAGCTCACCACGTTCATAACGTGACATTTGCTGCATCGAATCGAAGAATGCATAGAACCAGAGCAGCGGCATCAGGAATAGGAAGATCGACAATCGCAGCGAATCCATTAAATAAATAGCAATCAGGAAGCCGCCCATTAGCTGCAGGCCACGTTTTTGCAATCCGAGATACAGATGACCCGCTCCTGGGAACAACGACAGAATAGCGGCAAGCACCTTGTTTTTCTTCCCAGTGCCCATATGGTTCTCGATTTCCTCGAACAATGGACGATCGTTAAGCTCTTCGCCGCGCTGCTTCCGGTGAAGCTGTTGAATCGCGTCAAAGATGCTGTAGATCCATATAACTGGCAGTCCTAATAAGAAGATGAGGAAAGCACTGGTGTTGGTAACGACGCCAATAAAGATAACGATCGCGAACAGCCCTAGGAAAGCGACTAGGAATGTGATGCCACGCTGCATCAGGCCAAGTGACATATGACCAAGTCCCGGAATGAGGGACAGCAGTACTGTACTTGTCTTCTCCCGCTGCTGCTCGAATGCGATATATCCAGGGTCAAACGGGATATCTCCCCGTTCGGTGTACGGTCCAGCGGGAGGCTTAGATGACAGCAGCGTCACGACCATATCAACCATATTAATAAGCCAGCTGAGAGCGGCAGTGAAGAGGAAGAAGATGCCTATGTCCCCCCCATCTCCGGATTGTACAGCTAGGAATAAAAACATTAAGGAACCAAAGAAAGCCCCTCCATATAGCAGGCAGCGGAACGGCCGCCCCAAGTAGGCATGCCCGACGCCTGGAATAACAGACAACAATAAAGCGACAACCGGATTTTTTGACATTTCGTCTTTCCTCTCTTTCATTATATATACCTACTTATTTGAAGCGGTCCTTCTCAAGCTTATCGAACCACGAAGATGTACGATTGACCATCTGGTCTGACCAGGTTGGTCCTTGCGGCTGCTCCTTCTCAATCGTCTGCTCGACAGGAACAGAATGGGAGTCAAGCTCACCAAGCTTCGCAGAAATACCGCTGAACGTCCCTGTACCCAGCAGTAGCAGCGTAATGGCTGCGGCAGCCGTAAAGTGAATCGCCGGACGCTGCAGCAGCGACTGGCGGCGGGCAGGCTCTGCACGCATAATAGGCTTCTTCCTCGCCGCTTCTGCAAACAGAATATCGATGACCCGCTTCCCAAGCTTCTTCATATCGGGGACATCTACTGTTGTTTTCGATGTATCCCCTGCCTCTGCGGCTCCAGACCCTTCGGCTTCTTCCGCCTCTACCGCTGACATTAACAGCATGAGGCATGGCTCACATGCCGCGATGTGCAGCTCGACCCCATCCCGCTCCTGCTCAGTCAGTTCATTGCGGACATAAGCTTCCAGATCCGCTGCCCTAAGATGTAATCCGAACGATTGTTCCATGCTCATTCGAAATCCTCCTTTCGCCAGTGCCGCTTAATCCAGTTACGCGCCCGGTAAAGCCTCGACTCTACGCTTTTTTTCTCCAGGCCGGTCTGTGCAGCAATCTCTTCATACGATTTGTTCTCCATATAATAAGCGGTTACGACTTCACGATAGTTATCAGGCAGCTGCTCCACCTGCTCTCGCACATGGCGCTGCTCTTCACGTTCCATAACAGAAGCTTCAACAGGTAGTCCAAGTTCCGTCATTATGCCCTCTGCTTCCAGCCCAGTTATACTTTCCATTAGCTCTTCAGGCTTTCGCATTCGGCTTCTTTTCCAATCAATCGCCTTATTGACGGCTATCCGGGTAATCCACGTCTTGAGGCCGTCCATTCGGAACTCCGGGAGGGAGCGATAGATTTGCAACAGCGCTTCTTGCGTCACGTCCTCCGCATCATGCGGCGAACGGATGACCGCATACACGGTTCGATACAGATATGGCCCATATTCGTCGACAAATGATTGAAACGCCTCAGGACCGCCGTTCTTGATGGCCGTGATCCATTGTTCGTCTTGAATCTCGCTCTCCTCCCTTCCCGATAGAATAGACGACGGTCTAACCGCCCTCCCCTGCACTTCTGCGAAAATATTATTTTTTCCCATAAAAAAACCGGAGATTCGCTTGGCATCCAGCCTTACGACCCCCGGTTTTATGACGTTCCTTCTAAGCCAGTGCTTCCTTAAGCGATTCCGGCGAGTTGTTCCACCATTCTTCGTTATGCTCGATCAAGAGCTTACGGAAAGCCGCTTTCTCTTCTGCATCAAGCTCCTCAAGCTTGTACTTACGCTTAATTGCCGCATCAAGCTTGTTCACGTGGTCAGCGAGAATTTTCCACCCGCGGCGTGCTTCTGTATCGACCCACATCTCACAAGCTGTTGCCCCTGCATAATAAGTAGCACCTGCTTCATTACGCTCTACAGCTGTCCATACGATCCAGCACTTCCGGCCGTTCGGGCAGTCTTCTTTGTTCGGAGTGAACTTGATACCCCGCTCCACCTTACTCTTCGCATGCATCGCGCCGTCATCGATATAAGCAACGCCTCCATCAATGATGACACAAGATACTGCACTTAAATCTATCGTTCCGGCTCCAAAGCCTTTATGTTGTTTGTTGCTCACTACGTTAAGCGCGAGCGACTTCTTTTCTTTCTTTTCCGGTTGTTCCGGCTGTCCTTGCTGCTCTGTCATAGCTCTTCCACCTTCCCCGTACAATAATTCCATTTTAGCTAATAATCCGCGAAAAGCAAACATATACATGCTGTAGATGCTTGTCAACGGGAGGGAAATGTATCATGTCTCCACGCTACGTCAAACGTTTGCTCTTGTTTACGCTTACCGCCGTCCTGCTCGGCCTCTCTATCCAGCAGGGCTTCGGCCGCGCTTGGCAATCTCAATATACTTATGCATTTGCCCCCGCCGCCAAAGCAGCGACCGATTCTGCACCAAAATCGGCCAAGCCGCCTGCCTCGTCCCAACCTGACCAGGTAGCGCCTAAGCCGCAGGCTCTTAGCAAAAGGGTCACCGAGTACCATATCAACGTTGCGCTTCGCGATGATATTCGGTACTTAGACGGACAGCAGACCGTTACCTGGACCAACCCAGGCAAAAAAACGGTGTCCGAGCTATACTTCCATCTCTATCCGAATGCCTTCATGTCGGACAAAACCACGTTTATGCAGGAGTCTGGCGGCAAGCTGCGCTCGGACAAGGCAACAGAAGCCAGTCAGGGCTATATGAAGCTGCAGACACTGGAAACGACGGAAGGGGAAAGCCTGCTTCCACGGCTGCATTATGTACAACCAGATGACAACAATCCGAACGACTTCACGCTGGCCAAGCTTAAACTTCCCGCACCAGTAGCGCCAGGCAAGTCCGTCACCTTACAGATGAGCTTTGAAGTGAAGCTCCCAGAAGTATTCGCCCGTATGGGCTACTCCGGCAACTATGTGATGGCAGGACAATGGTTCCCTAAGCTGGCCGTTTATGAGACAGCGGGTACAAGAGGCCGGACATCGGAAGGCTGGAACATTCACCAGTATCATGGCAACTCCGAGTTTTACAGCGACTTCGGTATTTACTCCGTTCGTATTCAAGTACCGGATTCCTACATTGTTGCAGCTACAGGCTTCCAGACCAAAGCCGTGGAGAAAAAGGACAGCAAAGCGATCTATCAGTTCTACGCCGATGATGTCCATGACTTTGCCTGGTCTGCTTCTCCGGATTTTATCTACTTTGAAGATACCTTATCTGGGCCGGGTATACCGGGTGTCCGGATCAAGCTGTATCTCGATCCCGCGCATGCAGAGCTGAAGGACCGTTATATGCATGCGGCTAAATCCGCGCTTTCTAAGTATGGACAATGGTATGGCGAGTATCCGTATTCCACCCTATCCATTGTTGTCCCACCTAAAGGGGCGAATGGCTCCGGAGGGATGGAGTATCCAACGCTTGTGACTGCTTTCGCAGCAGAGACGAGTAATCCTGGCTACAGCCTTGAGAGAACGGTCATTCACGAGGTTGGTCATCAATATTGGTACGGTATGGTTGCCTCGAATGAATTCGAAGAAGCATGGCTCGATGAAGGCTTCACTTCTTATGCAGAGGATAAAGTGATGGCTAGCGAATATGGTGTTGAAGCGAATCTGCCTCTGGAAGCCAGCTACATGACCGCTCCCGCTCCTCTGAAGCAGCCTTCCTGGGCTTATCCGAGCAATAACGTCTATGCGGAGAATGTGTATATGCGGGCGAAGCTCGTACTTATCGGCATTGAGAACCAGGTTGGCGAAAAAATGATGCAGAAGATCATGCGCACTTATTTCCAAAAGTTTAAGTTCAAGCATCCCTCAAGCGCTGACTTCCAGCGGGTTGTCGAAATGGTCACGAAGCAGAAATGGACCAATTACTTCGACCAATATGTCTACAACAATCAGATGGCAGACATTTCAGTAGAATCTATTAATGTACGACCCGTTGAACAGGATGGAGCGCCCATGTACGAATCAGTGGTGCTTATCCAGCGTAATGGCGGCTACAACGGGCCGATTCCGGTAGTTCTGAAGTTCAAGGACGGCACAACCATTCCGAAGACTTGGGATCCGGAAGACTCTCAAATCCAATACAAAGTGGTCCATAGCTCCCCGCTTGAATGGGTGGCGATTGATCCACAGCATACAAACGTGCTCGACAACAAACATATTAACGATTATTTGAAGGCGGACTTATCGGAAGTTACACGTACGCGCTGGAGTCTTGGCGCCTCTAACGTTATCCAGGGACTGCTCGGATTACTGGGCTGGTAGGCATGCTTTCGAAGTAGAATTGCTTCACAATTCTTTTAAGGAGGTTTGCAATGAAAAATCATATGATGCAAGGCTGGCGGCTCGCGATCAAGCACTTCTATATTGTCATACTGCTGTTCCTATACCAGCTGCTGTGGGGGTTCTTCCTGTACCGGTTTATCGATTCGGTTGTCTCGCCGCTGCTGCAGCGATTCCCGGATCACTCCCCTGCGAATTCAGCGATTCAGCTATTTATGAGTGAAGCTCAATTCCAGATCATGAAGACGGATTTGCTTACCCCATACTTATGGCTGCTTGGCGGCTTATTCGCAGCAAGGATGCTCCTCTCCCCTTTGTTTAACGCAGGACTGTTATACTCTCTGCAGCATGCCTCAGAATCCGGAGGTACACAGTTCCTTCAGGGCATTCGAAAAGCATGGAAGCCTGTAACGCTGCTTTACTGGATCGAGACGTTACTCGCCCTTGCTCCTGCATGGTGGCTGGCACCTAGGGGACTGGATGCATTACTTCACAGTCGTTCAATCGGAGATCTCCTGCAGCAGCTGCTTCCCGCTGCGGGAGGCTGGTTGATTTGGGGTATCCTGCTCCATCTCCTCTTCCTCGCCATGCAATTTGGCGCTACAAGTGAGAAAGGCGGCGGCATTTTCCAATCGCTTGGTGTTGCGATCAAGCATCTGCTGCCTTTCGCCGGCTTATCACTCTTAATGTGGGCTATTGGTTCGGGAATTGGATTGTTTGTCACAAGCTTTTCTCTTGTATGGGCCGGATTCATTGCCCTGATTGTCCATCAGGGTTACCATCTTGTCCGTACCTTGATGAAAGTATGGACTCTAGCCTCCCAATACGACATTTTGAGATCAAAAGAAGTTTAAAATTTTCTCATAATTATAGAGGCAGCCCGCCCTGCGACCTAGTCGTAGCGCGGGTTTTTCGCGTTTTTTCGGGAAGGCTTGTCTTTCATTCTCCAAATAAATCAACATATTTGCTAGAAAAAACACATAGTAAAGAGTTAGTAAATCGGAATAGTGCTAATCTGCTAGTCTGTGCGTCCTATAAAGATGCGGCCAACCGCAAGATCCCCATTTTTCCGCTTAGATTAGCCAAAAGGTTCCATGAGAATTATTAGAATTTGCCAGATTGGGGAGGAGATAAGCGAAAATTACCGAATAGTTACCAAGTACATAATTTACACTGCCAAATTCCTTGTACTGGAAACGGGGGAACCACCTCTGGGTGAATTGACTTCGACGTCCGATTATGAAGATCGGCGCCTGAGAAGTCATAGGGATCCTTCAACCGAACCCCACAGCTAACCTCGTCGGCATTGGAAGGAGTTTCACCGTTTTGAAAAAGGTTACTGCACTTATTCTTGGGCTTGCGCTAATGCTGGCTTTCCAAGCTGGAAGCGTTTTCGCAGACTCCAAAATGGACGGCATTGTCAGTGATTTAATTGGCACGCCGTACGTTGCAGGCGGAACATCATCGAAAGGATTCGACTGCTCTGGTTTTTCTTCGTTTGTATTCGAGAAAATGGGCGTTGATCTTCCTCGTACATCCGCTTCGCAAGCACAAACAGGTAAGAAGATCGCCAAGAGTGATCTGATCGCCGGAGATCTCGTGTTCTTCAACACGAACGGTCGTGGTGTATCTCATGTCGGCATTTATGTAGGAGATGGCCAGTTTGCTCACGCTTCGTCCAGCAAGGGCGTTACGATCAGCAATCTCAGCGACTCCTATTATGTAAATCGGTATGTGACTGCTCGACGTGTCATGGACCCTACTACTTTCACCAAATATGCCGACGAACAATAGAATTGAGCGGGCCCGCTTCAATTGAAGCGGCAGGCAAAATTCCTACAATAAAGCCGCATGCTGCTTGTCCAACTGGACAAACCGCTTGCGGCTTTATTGTTTGTTTGTTGCTATTCGGATTAGGTTGTTAGGACACTGCCGTCGCCTGCCGCCTGCCTAACGCCAGCATCGCAAGCAAGACGACAAACATCGCTATAATAAACGCTCCGAGAATCCAGACCGTACGGTCTGCACCATAGCTGTCCATCATCCATCCCGTCAATTTCGGGAAGATCGCACCGCCTATCCCGCCGCAAGCAACAAGCAGGCTGGTCGTCCGCTCTGTCATGCCTGGAATAAGTCCATTCGCAAATACAAGTGCAATGCCGAATACACCGGAGAAGAACAATCCACTTAATCCGACAAGGACCAGCATGCCGCTTAACTGGCCGACCGCTCCCATCGCAAGAATGATAATACAGGCTCCTGCAATGGCGACAAACAGGTATCGGAAGTAGCCGACACGATCTGCCAGACGTCCAGCGAATAGTCGGCCAAGAATCATCGTGCCCCAGAATAGGCTTAACGTGGAAGGCGCGCTCGCCTCTGTCATGCCGGACCGCTCAATCATAATAGACGGCAGATAGTTGGAAAAGCTCATCTCCACCCCAACATAGATGACGAAGAACAACGCAGAAAGCAGCAAGAACGGAAGGGCTGCTCTCTTATAACCAAACCATCCTTTTGTTCGCGGTGCACTGGTTTCCCGCTCTACATGTTCCTTGTTGGCTCTGCCATGATAACCAATCTTGTCATCTATCGATCCAAATGATAGCGTCATCCATAAGATAAAGGTTATGCCGGCAAGAGCAGATAGAATTGGGAAGGATACCTGCCAAATATCATATTTGATCAATATACTTGCCATGGTCGGCATTAAGAAGGCTCCGATACCAAAGAACGTTTCCAGCTGGGTCATCGCATTAGCTTTCCCGTTCTCCTCTGCCAATTCAATGACCATTGCTCCGATAACGGATTCCGTCATCCCAAATCCAAAGCCTGCGAACAAGGCGATAAACAGCATCAGCCCCCACGAATCGGGAGTCAGACTGTAGGCTGCTTCACCAAGGGTCAGAAGCCCTAATGAGAGGAGTACTCCCCCTCTTTTGCCAACCTTTGACGTAATAAATGGAGAGAGCAAGACACCCACCAAAAAACCAAGAAACTGATTCATCATCCATTGCCCGCCGTCATCATAAGACAAGTCGTACTTATCGAGCATCTGCTCCATGACCGAGCCGCCCACGACATGAGCTAATCCAATGACGAGATAAGACAAACAGCCAAGTGCTATTAATTTGCGCATCGTAAAAGTTCTCCTTAGATATCCTTCAGCCAAATCCGAATGAAGTCGATAAGTGAATGTTATAATGGAAAAAAACTTATTGATTCATGTTGAGGGTATACAAATGACTAATTTTTCCGATGAGCTTTATTATAAACGATCCTTGGTGGACATGACTATCCAGCCAATGGAAATGGAGCATGCCAAACAAATCTGTGAATGGCAATACGAATCGCCGTATGACCTATACCACTGGCCTTCCTGGGACATCATGCAGCAGGACGAAATCGAATTCGGCGATCCAGTCCTGCGGCGCATGCAATATGCTGCCGTCTTGAATCGCAGACAGGAGCTCATTGGTTTTGCACAATTTTTCCCCATTGTTGGTGTAACACGCCTCGGGCTTGGATTGCACCCTGCCCTATGTGGCAGAGGTATAGGAACGGACTTCACCCGATTGATTACCACTGAAGCCATTCATAGAGCTCCCAAGAACAGTATTGATCTTGAGGTGCTAACCTGGAATGTTCGAGCGATTAGAACCTATGAACGAGCAGGTTTCATTGTTGACGATACTTATGTAAGACAGACGCCGGAAGGACCAGCAGAGTTCCATTGTATGGTGTACCAGTCCTCCCCTTAATATCCCTATAAGCGATAATAGTCAGGCTCAGGATCTTTCATATCCACAAATAAAATAATGCCGGGTTTAGCCAATACCGATACGGTTCTGATCCATGCTCTCGAATCGAGGTCGGTATAGGCTCGTGATACCATAGAACGACGTTTCTCGCTAAGCTGTACCACATTGGGAACAAAATACGGGCGCCAGCTCCAGTTCGCTCCGCAATATTCATCCTCCCGCCGCCAGCTTCCATCAACTGGCCTTCTGGAATAGTTGGACGAAATTTGAATGCCGTCATCTCGGCACAGGTAGACACGGATACAGTTACTGTCCAGCTCCTGCAGTAGTCTGACGATCCATTCGTTATCTTCTTCTTCCAGCTCCTCCAGATGACCAATCCGGTCAACCCTGCCTGCCAGCCTGTCCGACAAATACCGCCAATAATTCTCCGAATAGAGCTGCAGCTGCCGATGTGCCTCCAGCTCTTCTTCTAATAAAGAAGCAAACCGAAACGGCTGCTCGAAATCCGGCTCTGCCTTTGCAAACAAAAAGCCCTGAACATACCGGACACCTGCCTGCATCGCTCTCGCCAGATCCTGCCTAGTCTCGACACCTTCCGCAAGCAGCGATGCGCCAAGCTGATCAGCGAGCGCCGAGAAGGAGCGCAATGTACCAAGATAACCGTCGTGGTTCGCACTTCGTTTCAGCATATGCATGTCGATTTTCAGGATATTCGGTTGAATGAGCGCAATCCGATCTATGCCGCTAAAGCCGCTGCCTACATCATCAATTGCGATAAGACAGCCCTTAGCACGGTACATATCAATAACCTCGCGCAGCTCCTCCATCTCGCCATTAAAGCTTTCTTCGGTAATCTCAATGACAACTCTGCTCGGGTCGATCTGGTATTTGTCGAGCAGAGAGAGGGTATAGAGCTCCCCGGATTGCATACCGTGATGCATCCAGTTTGGCTTTAAATTAATAAACAGCATTGGAGGCTGGTCCGTTGCCGCGATTTTCTGGAAAGCCTGCTCGCGTAAAATGCGGTCCACTGCAATATGATCCTCTAACGGAATCGTTGGATCACAAAAAAACGGACCCAAGCTGCGGACAGCATCATCCTTGCAGGCTCTTCCAAGCACCTCATAGCCAACTACTTTTCTCGTATCAAGCGCGATGATCGGCTGATAGAAGGCAGACAGCTGCTCGCCCTCGAGCTCTAATGTCTGCGGTATCGTCGTATTTGATAAGCAGTCGTTCGTCACGCTCACGCTCTCCCTTTACTACCTTTATGTCAAACGAATCATGCGCGTCACGTTATCTCCTTGGGACACTTCAATGACATGATGCTTCGGATGGTACGTAATTGATCCTTTGCCAACCTCGATCATCGGCTGTTCTCCAAGACCGAAGAACACATCGTCCGCAAGCGCCTCCATTACTTCATGACGGTCATCATCACCAAGTGCGGCCCACTCTTCTTCTTCCATCTCGAAAAAGGTATAGCTGCCTTCCACTTCGCCGACGGCTTCCGTCAGCTCTTTCAATATATCTGCATATTCCCTTGCGTGCCTAACGCCCATTGCTGTTAACCACCTTTACCAAATTTATCTGCTATACATTCATTTTACCGCATTTTAACGAAAATTAACGCCTTCTCTCTTAAATCATTTCTGAAAGTCTAATTTCCATACGATAACTTGTCGATATAAGAACTAGAGATTTGTCGAAAACGTACTGGACGGGGTGCATGATGAAGAATTCTACAATTATCGGTATAGTATTAGGACTTGTTGCGGTACTGGTCGGCATGACGCTGAAGGGTGCCGCTCTAAGCAATCTGTTAAATCCCGCCGCTTATATGATTATCGTCCTCGGGACCATTGCCGCTATTATGATTGCCTTCCCGATGTCGGAGCTGTCCAAGGTTGGAAAACTATTCAAAATTGTTATTAAAGAGCAGCAGCTAATGCCGCGCGAGCAGCTCATCGAGAACTTTATGGAATGGGCATCCATCACACGCCGTGAAGGTCTTCTTGCTTTGGAAGCAAGGGTCGACGATATTGAGGATACTTTCCTCCGTAACGGCATGCGTATGATTATTGACGGCAACGATCAGGACTTTGTCCGCGATGTTCTGCTTGAAGATATCTCCGCAACGGAAGACCGTCACAAAGCTGGCGCGTTGATCTTCACGCAAGCTGGTACGTACGCTCCTACACTTGGTGTACTAGGTGCCGTAGTTGGTCTGATTGGTGCACTTGGACATATGGATGACATGGAGACTCTCGCTCATTCCATTGCAGGTGCCTTTATCGCAACTCTGCTTGGTATCTTCACCGGTTATGTGCTCTGGCATCCAATCGCGAACAAATTGAAACGTCTATCCAAGAAAGAAGTTCAGCTTCGCTTGATGATGGTTGAAGGTCTGCTGTCCATCCAATCCGGCGTATCAACAATTGCGATTAATCAGAAGCTGTCTGTATTCCTCACCCCAACGGAACGGGCGGCAATGAGGGAGAAGGAGGCTGGCGCTGGTGAAAAAGCGTAAGCACGACGACCATGAAGAACATATCGACGAGTCATGGCTTATCCCATATGCCGATTTACTAACACTACTCCTTGCGCTATTTATCGTATTGTATGCGGCCAGCTCCACGGACGCCAGAAAATTCGAGCAAATGAGCGAGGCCTTCAGCGCGGCCTTTAATTCAGGAGCCGGCATTCTGGACAACCCGGCGATTATTAAGTCGGGAGAGCAGCCCCAGCAGAAAATTGATGATGCGAAGAAGACCAATACAGAGAGTAAAGAAAATGACAGTGAATCGAATCTTCAAGAGCTGATGAAGAAAGAGCAGGAAGACCTGGAAAAGCTGAAGAAGCAGCTCGATCAATATATTAAGAAAAACGGCCTTTCCTCCGATCTGGAGACAAAGCTGAATCAATCACAACTGATGATTACCATCAGCGATAATGCGTTATTTGCATCTGGCAGCGATGCCCTCAAATCGGATTCGATTGAGCTCGCAGCGGCCATCTCCAAGATGCTCGAGCCTTATATCGGCTATGAGATTATTGTATCGGGCCACACTGATAATCAGCCGATTCGGACGCAGTCCTTCAAGTCCAACTGGGATCTCAGCTCTTCACGAGCGATCCGGTTCATGGATGTACTTCTCAAGAATAACAAGCTGAAGCCGGAGCGATTCAGCGCCATTGGATATGGCGAGTACCGGCCGGTGGCATCCAACGATACAACCGCTGGACGCGCCAAAAACCGCCGTGTTGAAGTATCGATTATCCGGAAATATGTCGATGCCACGAATGTTCAGCAAGTCCCTGCTACACCTAAACAATGATGAGAAAAATCCCCTGACCGATTTCGATCAGGGGATTTTCATTTGGATATGCAGCCTAAGAAGGCTTGTAATCCAGCGTATGGAACAGCTCTGCTTTCTCTGCTTCCGTTAGATCACGCCATTTGCCGATTGGCAGCTGGCCCAGTTGAATATTCATAACCCGAACGCGCTGCAGCTTCCGTACATGATAACCAAATGCTTCACACATCCGGCGAATTTGCCGGTTGCGGCCTTCGGTCAGAATAATCCGGAAGACGCGGTCCGTTACTCTCGTTACCTGACAAGGTAGAGTCATGCTTCCAAGTATTCGAACACCACTCGACATGCCGTTCACGAACTCTGCTGTAATCGATCGGTCAACCGTTACGATATACTCCTTCTCATGCTTGCCTTCCGAACGAAGAATCGGATTCACAATGTCTCCATCATTCGTCAGCAGAATGAGCCCATCCGAATCTTTGTCCAGCCGGCCGATCGGGAAGATCCGTTCTTGATGACCAACAAAGTCCACAATGTTGCCGCGAATATGCAGCTCTGTCGTACTGGTGATGCCAATTGGCTTGTTAAGCGCAATATACACATGATGCTTATGCTCGCCGATTCGTTTGCCGTCAATCCGCACATCATCGCCAAGCTCAGCCTGACTTCCTAGTTCTGCTTTCTCGCCGTTAATCGTGACACGTCCACTGTCAACCAGCTTATCCGCTTCACGCCGCGAGCAATATCCTGTCTCACTAATAAACTTATTAATACGCACAAATGTTCACCCCGTATTCTGTGCTGCCATTTCCGCTATGCGATTAGAGGAATACGTGTAGACAGCAGGCTGTCCTTCCATATTCTGCTCCTTGGCTTGCTCTATCATAGCTTGCTTCGCTGCTGTCCGCATGGCCTTAGCCACATGTTCTCCTGCAATTGGACGGTACTGCCGAAGCGAGCCTATCATTCCCCATTGTACTGCCTTCAACACGGCTGCGCCAATTCTTTCTCCCAGGCGGAACGACGGTCTTGCGCCTAATAATAAAGAAGGCCGAAATATACGCACCGAGTCCAGCGGAATCTGCACCAGCTGCTCCTCGAGTTCACCTTTTACCCGATTATAGAAAAAGGACGACGAGGATGAAGCTCCCATCGACGTAATAACCAAGTAATGCTTCGCACCTGTATGTTTCGCCCATTCAGCCAAGGCTAGCGGATAGTCATAATCCACCTTGCGGAAGGCTTCCTGCGAGCCTGCCGTCCTGATCGTCGTTCCAAGCGTACAAAACACGACATCCACCGACACATCATCAAGCGCTTCCCACATCCGGTCGAAATCCGCAATAATGACTCGCAGCTTCGTTCTAAAAGCCGGCTCCATCTGGGCCTGGCTAAGCGGGCGTCTGGCTAATACCGTAATGGAATGGCATGCCGGATCATTCAGCAGCTGCTCCAGCAGTGCTGATCCAACAAGTCCCGTTGCCCCTGCAATTAAGCTGCTGTATGTACCCATGCCTTCATTATTGTCCATTGACGGATAATTCCCCCTCAAACGACGTTCGTGTTCTGACCCAGTAATCCTTCAACTAGTATACCGCTGCCATTGTCTTCTTTCAAAGCGGGAAGCGAGATAATAATGGTCGTTCCTACGTTAACCTGACTTTTAATCTCCATCAACCCTTGATGGCTATGTATAATCCGCTGGCTGATCATCATTCCAAGCCCTGTACCGCTCTCCTTGCCGGTGAAGAAAGGATTGCCGATCTTCGGAATCATGTCTTCGGGAATCCCAATTCCTTCGTCCGTTATCGAGATTGTAATCTGATCATTCTTCGAAGCGATATGAGTGTGTATTCTTCCTCCCGATGGCATCGCCTCGATCCCATTCTTGAGCAGATTAATAAATACCTGTTTAAGCTGATTCTCTTCACACGAGACAAGGCAGGCTGCTTCTGTAAAAGAAGTCTTGAATGTTACATTATGCAAATGGCCTTCACTGTCGATCAGCGATAAGACGCTGCGGAAGACGTCTCTGACATCCTTTGTCGCAAACCTTGTCGCCTGCGGCTTCGCCAAAATAAGAAACTCCCCGACAATTAAGTTAATCCGGTCAAGTTCCGACAGCATGAGCCCCGTATGCTCCTGATTCATCTTTCCGGTATGCTGCTGGATCTGCAGGAATCCGCGCAGTGTCGTAAGCGGGTTACGGATTTCATGGGCAACACCTGCCGCAAGCTGACCAACGGTCGTCAGCTTCTCTGAACGGCGCAGCAGCTCCTCCATCCGGTTACGGCTTCTCATATCCCTGGTAATACTTGCGAAAGCCTGGATGACACCCTCCGTGTCTCTTATCGGCGATATCGTTACACTGACTGGGATAACCTCACTGCTTTTGGTCATTCGGAAAGTCTCTTGAGCTGGAAGCACCTTGCCTTCCTGTAAAGAATTAAGGATAAGCCGCATTTCCCCCCTGTGGGTATCGGGTATAAGTTCGATTTCTTCCCCAAAGACTTCTTCCGACGTAAACCCAAACAGCTGCTCGAAAGCCTTATTCACTTGAATCGTCTTGCCTTGCAGATCTACCACGTGGATGGCGTCGCTGGTATGGTCGATAAAGGACTGCAAATACTCCTTCATCTGCCGGTTATCTTCAAATGCCTGCCGCAGCTTTTCCATATAGATGCTTAGATTCTGAGACATCGCATTAATCTTCAGCGCAAGCAGTCCAAATTCATCTTTGCCCCTTACCTTGATTGCGGTCTGAAAGCGGCCAAGCGATACTTCATTGACCTTCCACAAGATCGCATTCAGCGGACGCAGCATAAATCCAGCTAACAAATAACTGCTCACTAGCACGAAAAGAAGGATGAACCCTGCATAGGTAATCGCATCCCAGCGCTTCATGCTCATGATCTGGTTATATTCCTCACAATCATAGACCATGCCAATGACGAATGGAGCAATACTCTCGTCGCTGTAATAGCTTTTCACATACTCCTTGCCATCCAGCTTAATTTCCCGCACCTCAAAGCCGGACTTGACCGCCTGCGAGGCATAAGACTTATCACTTGCTTCACGGATGCTATAGGTACCATAGATAACCTGCTGATCAGACATATCACCTGTGGCATCAGGCTGGAAGACGGTTACTTCCTCTAGATCCGGGTTAAGCTTTTTTAATAGCAGCTGCATAACATTCGGCTCAAAATCCGGGTCAGAACGAAGCTCTGCTGATTCTGACCAGTCCGGATACTGCTCGAAGGATGCAGATAACTGGCTAGAAGCTTGCTGCATGAGACGCTCCATATCTCGATTCATATTGCGAAGAACGGCATATTGGTCCAAAATAACGATAAGGATGAACATCGCCAGAACAATCATAATTATGTAGATGGAGAACTTGAATTTGAATGACATGGCTCAACACATCCTTTATGTACGGCAGATGTTATCCACAAGTTATTAACATTATCAACAACTTACCCACATGCCCCTAGAATAGTTTGTGTGTAGTTTTGTGGACATTTGTTTAGTTATCCACAATTTTATCCACTACATGTTAACAACAGAATATCTGTTCGATGAATAAACGCGAAAATGTTCGATTTTTATCGTTAATTGGAGGAAAATATGATTCGTGAACAAGAAGATCAAGCCTGGATGCAGCTCGCCATCGAGGAAGCCAAAAAAGCAGAGCAAATAGGCGAAGTACCGATCGGCGCAATCCTTGTGAAAGACGGGGAAGTTGTCGGAAAGGGTTATAACTTACGGGAGATTAACCATGATCCGACTGCACATGCCGAAATGGTTGCTATTCGAGAGGCTTGCGAGCGCCTTGGCGCTTGGCGGCTCTTGGATTGTACACTGTATGTCACGCTGGAGCCTTGTCCGATGTGCGCAGGCGCCATTGTCCAGTCTAGGGTAAAAAGGGTTGTATACGGAACGGGAGATCCTAAAGCAGGCTGTGCAGGCACATTAATGAACTTGCTTCAGGAACCCCGATTTAATCATGAGACTGAAGTAACCAGCGGCATTCTGCAGGCTGAATGCGCAGCACTGCTGACGAACTTCTTCAGAAATTTGAGAAATAAACACAAATAATTACTCGCTTCTCCTTACGGAAGAACAAGCAACTTCGTTACGCTGCATATATTGCAAAGCAACGATTAATTGATCAGCCTCTTCGCTGATTGCCAGAACATCAGGATCGGTCAAGCTACCGCGTGCCTCTGCTACTTCATGAAGCTTCAGCCGCAGCGATTGCAATTGTATAAGCAGGTCTGTTTTGTCCATAATCGCTTTGGGGCACGCTCCTTATATTCGTAGATGTGGTATTAAAATTATTATACGCTTTCTTCATTTGACTGTTTGTAAAAACCTGTCGACAAGAAAACACAATTTTTAGGCATGTTTCGACATGAAATAGACCAACAGTACTAAATTACCATCTTTTGTGTGAGTCGTCTAGATGTTTCATGCTCGTTCATATATTTGTTGATAAGTTTTCTGACATAAATATAGACGAAATGACGGCGTTGCATGTTCCAAGCCTCCCATGCTAAAATAAACCATACTGCGCGCCCGTAGCTCAGCAGGATAGAGCGATAGTTTCCTAAACTATGCGTCGCGGGTTCGAATCCCGCCGTGGCGCGCCATAAGATGACCTTCCAGAACCACATAATGTTATGTGGTTCTTTTTTATATTGATTAAAGGGATAAAAAAGGCGGCCAGTTGGCCGCCTTTTAACACCATTATTCCTTTAACCAAAATGATTTTGACAGCAGCTTCACAAATAAGGACGCGCAAACAGCCCTACAGGCTATTTGCGCGTCTTTTATTTAACGTCCTATACCCGCTCCGTCAACGCTGCTATATGCTTATTTCCATCGCCTTGGAGCAGTCCACCATGATAGCAAATAATGTTCTCGATATCGAAGTCTCTAAACTTCTTTAGCGATTGAAGCGCCAACGCCATATCCGGCGTAACCGCCTCTCTAGGGCCTTTCAGTTCCCCGTTCTCCACCACCATCGCATCTGCAGCAATCAGTGTCTTGCTCGGCTTATGATAGAGGCTTACGTGCCCCGGTGTATGGCCAGGTGTGTGAATAACCGTTAGGCCGCCGCCAAAAGGCAGCTCCTCACCGTCTATCATCGTACGATCCACATTTTCACTAGTCGGCTGCAGGAACATCGCTTCGAATTGGCTGCGTGCCAACTCCGGGAGTGCCTGAAGCAAACCAGCTATGCGTTCCGGTGTTGCCTTCAGCATCGGCTGTTTTCCGTTGATTACCGCTTGATCACCTTCATGGGCGTAGACAACAGGTGCTGGATTGCCTGCCGCAAACGCCGGAAGCCCCCCGATATGATCAATATCCTGATGTGTCAGAATAATGGTACTAAGCGGCACTTCCCCAATGCCTGCTTGCTTGGCAAGTTCTATAATTACAGGTGCCGTTCCAGGCATCCCCGTATCAATTAATACCCACTCATCCTTGTCCCAAAGGATCGTCGGACAGATTGTCATCGGTCCAAAATTAAGCTCCAACATTTCAATTCCATCTGCAATTCGCATATTAACTACCTCCCACTCAAATCGATCATAAACATACGAGTAGAGTATAGATCTCTTTTTGTATTCGAGTCAATTCGGCGAATTGACTAACCTATTTCCCCATTTCCTGCATCGCCTCTATTTGATCTCAATCGTGGCCATGATCAACGGAAGCGCCCGCTCCACAAGTTCTTCTGCGGATTCGGGTTGCTTCTTGTCGAGCCACTGTAAAATAATGCCGCAGATTGACCAGCTTACTATGGTTGCTCTTAGTTCAATTTCTCTCAAGTCAGCTATCTCTGCAAGCAGAACGAAACATTGATAGATGATTTCATACAGCTGTCGTTTGGTTCTCTCCTCAATAAATGTCGACAAGGTACGCCGCCGGTTGATTCGCACTCCCGTCTCCGTATGCCAGTGACAAAGCGCCAGCATCAGATGGCGGACAATAAATGAAGGATCTTCTCCTTGGTTAGGAGGAATCCATTCCGTAATGGTCTGGATAAATAAGCGATCAAGCGTATCATCGAGCAGTTCAAATTTGTCCTGAAAATGTCCATAAAAGGTAGCACGATTTATGTCTGCACGTCTGGTTATGTCGTTAATCGTAATGTCCTGGAAGTCCTTCTCTATGAGCAATTCCATAAATGCATCCTGCAAGTACTTACGTGTTTTCTTCACTCTTGGATCGTTTGGATTCACATGATTAGCCATATAACTGCTTCTCCTTACCTGTTCGGAATTAAAGAGAAAAGCATCAATTATTCTTTATTGTTGCTTATACGAAACATATGAAGTTTTGATTATTGATGATCTCCTGCTCTACAACCATAATAATTAACAAGTGTTGCTTAGTCAATTGATGTCGATTATGGCTATGGGGGTAGGACAAATGAGAAATTTCATTATAGCTGGCGGTACAAGTGGAATGGGTAAAGGACTGGCCATTCATTACCTTCGCAAGGGGGATCAGGTGACGGTTATTGGCAGCGTAACAGCAAGAGGGCAGCAATTTCTAGACGAAGCAGCACAGCTTGGCGCTGCGGAACGCGCATCGTTCATCCAGGCGGATTTGATGATGGTATCTGAAAATAAACGTGTTATTGAGGAAATTAAAGCCCGCTTCGAATCGCTGGACGGTCTTGTACTGACCGCCATAAGGCCATTTCCCAAGCGAGTAGTGACAGCAGATGATTTCGAGGGTACATTTTCGCTTTATTATGTGAGCCGTTTCTTATTAAGCTATGGGCTGTCTGAACTGCTGGAACAAGGTACAAATCCTGTAATCGTAAGTCTTGGTGGTACCGGGATGACCAAAGGAGAAATCCACTGGGATGATTTGTCTTTGCAGACAGGTTACGGCATGATCACATCAATGCTGCAAGGAGGCAGAGCAAATGATCTGCTGGGTGTGGCATTCGCGGAGAATCATAAAGGAAGCAAAATCCGATTTATACTCGATCATCCCGGCTATACCAACAGCGGAACCAATCATGTGAAGCAGCCGATGCGAACGGTTATGACCGTAATGGCTAAACTTTTCTCACAGCCTGTAGAGAAAAGCATTCAGCCGATTATTAAGCTCATGGATAATCCGCCGCCACAACCACTGATCGCCTGGGACCAAACGAAACCTGTTGATTTAACGTTAAAATCTTTTGATTTAACAGATGCTCAACGGTTGTATGAGAGAACTCGCCATCTGTTATAGATGAAGCAAGCACCGTATGCCCGCATACGGTGCTTTTTATATCCCGCTCCGTTAACCGCTCATGCTATACTCTTTATAAATCTCATCCGGACGGCATTAAAGATAACGAGGTGACACAATGATTGTATTCGTAATTGTACAGGACATTCGGAATTATCTAATTGGCAAAGGTACCGAACAGGAGACTGCGGCAAGCGAAGAAGATCTCGAACCATGTCCAGGCTGCAACCATATGGTGCGGAAGACGGACCGTGTCTGTGGCGTTTGCGGATTAGCATTAAGGGATTGGGATTAAGCCATGAACAAAAAATAATTTTGCCGCATGCATAGCAATGCCTTAAACCGACCATAATACTTGTGACGGTGTGAAGTGAGGTGTGGTTCCATTGTCCCATTTGGAGCAAGAACTGCTGGGGGATCTTAACTAGCCACTTAATGCGATGGAAGCGAGGGGTTGTGCCGCAGAGTACTTCTAACGCGAGCTTAACACGTTTCGCCCTAACGGATCGTGAGCAGCTCCGCCCGAGTGATCAATACGTTGAAGTGTGATATGTAAAGTCTCAAACAATCAACACACCGTCAGAGGAGGGGCCCCTAACAGGGCTCCTTCTTTTAGTTGAAAAGAAACAACACAGGCTGTATACTCCAATTAATTCTAGGAGGTGCTGTCCATGTTTGAACGTCCACAAGCAAGCGAATATAACGAGTTTTTCTCCCGTTACATCAGCCTTGTTCCAGAAGGAAACCTGATTACGCTATTAGAAGAGCAACAGGCAGAAACGAACCGGATTTTCTCCGCGGTATCTGCAGAACGTGCCGACTATCGCTATGCCGAAGGCAAGTGGTCCCTTAAGGAAGTGCTTGGGCATGTGACCGATACGGAGCGTATTATAAGCTACCGTTTGCTTCGTATTGCAAGAGGCGATTCAACCCCGCTTCCAGGCTTTGACCAGGACGCTTATATGGAAGGCGATCCATTCCGCGGCCTCTCCGTTTCCGATCTTCTCGAAAATTATAATGCGGTCCGCCAAGCGACCATTCTTCTGCTTAAGCAGCTGCCTGCAGAAGCCTTTACCCGGTCTGGCATTGCGAATCAATCACCGCTTACCGTACGTGCTTTAGCTTGTATTATCTATGGTCACGAGCGGAATCATTTGTCCATTATTCAGGAGCGTTACTTGAACGCTTAACTATTTACGCTTATCTAATCGGGCAGCAGCAAAGCTGCCTGCCCATTGGACAAGCTGAACCATAACAACCAGAATAACAATACAGGCAACCATAACCTCCGTATCGAATCGTTGATAGCCATAACGAATGGCCAAATCCCCGATCCCCCCGCCTCCTACCGTTCCCGCAGCAGCTGAGTATGAGATAAAGCTGATAATCGTTACCGTTAGACCAGATACCAATCCCGGACGAGCTTCCGATAACAGTACTCCAAAGACAATATGCTTGAGCGATGCCCCTGAGGCTACCGCCGCCTCAATAACGCCCTTCGGTACATCCCGTAAACTCTGCTCGACCAACCTCGCATAGAACGGAATAGCCGCAACCGACAACGATACCGAAGCCGCCAAAGGACCAATCGCTGTCCCTACAATCATTCTCGAGAATGGAATTAACGCGACTAGCAGGATAAGAAAGGGAAAAGAACGAACGAGATTCACCAAATAACCCACCACACTGTACAAGGGACGATTGCCCTTCAGATTACCGGGTGCGGTTAGAAACAGCAATATTCCGATTGGCATGCCAACGATAATTGCTGCTGCAACCGAGATGGATACCATGGTTAGCGTCTGCTCGATTGCTTTTTCAATCTCTGATTGTAAAGCTAAAATACTATTCATGCTGCTCTCCCCCTTTATACCAGACAGAGGATGAGTTTGTTGTATCGAATAAAAACTTTCCAAGCGGCGTTACCGGCACGATGTCCGGAAGACTCCGATCAAGCTGCTCCGTAATCACTCCGCCTTCCATTACCGCAATCTGACTACATAACCGCTTCGCTACCTGTATCTCATGTGTCACCAGCATAATGGTTACTTGGAACTCCCGATTAATCTTCTCCAGGAACTCCAGAATCGACAGCGTCGTTACCGGATCAAGCGCAGAGGTTGGCTCATCACACAACAGCACCTTCGGATTATTCGCAAGCGCCCTTGCAATCGCTACACGCTGCTTCTGGCCGCCGCTAAGCTGCGCCGGATACTGCCGCGCTTTATCTGCAAGCCCCACAATCTCAAGGCATTCCTCTACCCTTCTCTTACGCTGCTTGGACGGTACACTCGCCGCTTTCAGCACAAACTCGACATTGGCCGCAGAAGTCTCATTGCTCAGCAAATTATAATGCTGAAAGATCATGCCGATCGACCGCCGAGCCTCTCGCAGCTCCCCGGCATTAAGCCCCGTAAGCTCTTGTCCATCAATATAAACCTCGCCTGCCGTTGGTAGCTCGAGCAGATTGGCCATTCGAAGCAAGGTAGATTTCCCCGCTCCGCTAAAGCCGATAATCCCTTGAATCTGCCCTTTCTCAACGTGAAGCGAGGTTGGTTTAACCGCATTCACCCAATCGCGGCCGACTTTATATTGCTTGCTGACTTCTCTAAGCGTGATCATGGTCGTTCTCCTATTTCCCGTGAACAATTTGCCCTAATGGTAGCAAACATCGGGAGGGACGACAAGTGATCCCCTGCTCGGGAAAGCTTTGCGCGTACTAGCTGCTAGTACTGGGACGTCGAAGTCCAAGAGCACGAAGCTGCTGCATCGAGCGGTGTACATGCTTCCGGAAGTAGGAAGAACGAGTAATGACGGCATTTTTTGACCTAAGCAGGTGACGATCGGTGATCTTCCATGTATGGGAACTACGGTCCGCCCGGCGAAGGGCAGTGAAATTATAAGGTGAGGTCGTATAGACACGAAATTTCTGCTCCAGTGCCCCTTTGATAAACCGGACATCCGAGCCTTGTCGCACTTCGGTATTAAAGGAGACCTTCTCGAGCACTCTCTTATGGAATATAATCGTTGCTCCTGCTACTTTTCTGCAAGTCGAGTAATAGGCCGCATTTCTTTTCCGAAGCATTAACGTGGAACGATGAGGGAAAAAGTAGTAAATCTCCAGCTTCCCGACAATATCCGCTTTACTGGTCTGGAACAAGGCCATCGCCTCGGGAATATAATTCGGCCCATAATAATCATCGTCATCAAACTTGGCTATATAATCGTACTTCGCCAAGGAGGCAGCGTAATTGAGACATGCACCAAGCTTCGAGCTCTCCGGCATCCGGAACACTCTGACATTCGGAATGGACTTGGCTTTATTTAAATATTGCCCCATCCCTGCCTTATCCTTGTTCAAAATAATAATAAGCTCTTTATTCTCCCAATCCTGCCGGGAATAATTCTGAAAGAGTTGATTAATCAATTGCGGCCGCATGGTAGCCGTGATGATTGTAACGCCTTTTGAGTCTGCAGCGCTCATCGCCTTCGCACCCTCCTATTATTCTCTTGAAAATGGACATGACATACGGGCTTATGTCGTGCTCATTCAAGCAGCCTTTTAATATTTTAGTAGAATAGGATCGCGGTTTTGCGAAAGGAGATAGATAGATCTATGGAGGATGCCCAAACGATACAGGTCCCGCTTAAGAAGGTCGCGATTATTGGTCTCGGATTTGTGGGGCTTCCGCTCTCGATGATGTTCATACGTAATGGATTTCAAGTGATCGGTATCGATTATGACACAGTCAAAATAACAGCCTTACAGGATGGCAAAAGCTATATTCAGGACTTATCCGATGCCGATCTAACTGAAGCGCTCCAAACGAGCCGCTGGCAGGTGTCGGCGGATTATGCTTCGTTAGCCGGCGCCGATACTGTTATTATATGCGTCCCTACCCCATTGTCGCCCGACAACAGTCCTGACTTATCATTCTTAACCGATACCTGTACCAAGCTGGCCCCGCTGTTACGTTCCGGACAGCTTGTCGTTATTGAAAGCTCAACGTATCCAGGCACAACCAGAGAAATCGTACAACCATTGCTTGAAAGAAGTGGCCTTGTAGTTGGCCAAGAGTTGTATATCGGCTATTCCCCAGAGCGAATTGATCCCGGGAACAAAAGTATGGCCTTCTCTGACATTCCCAAAATTATCAGCGGCATAACACCAGCCTGTGCACAGCAGCTGCTTAAGCTCTATTCTCTAGTGTTCGAACAAGTAGTCTCCGTATCAACTACAGAGGCTGCGGAGACTGCCAAGCTGCTCGAGAACAGCTACCGATTCGTCAATATTTCGTTCATTAATGAATTCGCCCAGCTCTGCGACAGACTTAACATCAATGTATGGGAGGTTATTGCAGCCGCCTCTACCAAGCCATACGGCTTTAACGCTTTCTACCCTGGTCCAGGGATAGGAGGCCATTGTATTCCCGTAGATCCGCTATACCTGCAATGGAAGGCTGCACAAGCAGGTGTAAACAGTCGATTCATTGAGCTTTCCCAGCAAGTAAATGAAGGCATACCATCTTACCTTGCAGACCGGATTGAGCAAGAGCTTCTTGATGGAAAAAAGCTTACAGGCGCTCATATACTCGTCTATGGCGTAACCTATAAGCCTAATATTGCAGACGTCCGGGAGTCTGCTGCCATTCCATTAATTAGCCGCCTGCTTCATCGTGGGGCTGTCGTGCATTATCATGATCCATTCGTCTCTCAAATTAAGCTGGATGATGGTACTCAGCTTCAAGGTGTGGAATTAACACAAGAACGATTAGAGCAAGCCGACTGTGTTCTTATTTGTACAAATCACGATATTATGCCTGTTGATCGCATAGCTAGCCACAGCAGATTTATTTTCGATACGCGTCATTCCTTTTCACTTAACGCTCCTGCAGACATGTTGGCTAAACTCGTCACCTTTGGGGACGGGACACAATGAAAATAACAAATAGGCCTTTGCAGCCACGATTGTCGTGGACTGCAAAGGCCTATTCCATTACTTCACTATAAACTCCACTCGAGTTCCATCTGGGAAGGTATCCAATTGATTGCTTACCCAAGCACCCGCTCCGCGGTTATCAGATGGATGGATATATGCAATATCAGCGCCATCTCCGCCTTCTTTGCACATCGCCATTGGCCATTCATCGCGGTCATAGCCGGACTTGGTCGGGATATCCTTCAATGATTCCTTCCGATTCTCATCGGCATTGTCCCGGTCAATTGTACAGATCTTTGATTCGCCTGCATCCATAGCTTTCTCAATATGTTTAGCCGTCTCCGGATATCGGTCAGCCGGAAACTCCAACGTATAATCACTAGCGGATGCTGGCGCTGCTTCATGCTGCTGCTGCCAGCCGTCTAATCGAGGTACGATATAGATGGCAATGGCGGCAAGCAAGATGACGAGTAATTTCTTCAAGCTTTGCGACCTCCTGCTGCACTTTACATTAACCTAGGTTAGTTATTGGAATTAGGAGCGCACACGCCGTCTGCGCACGCCTCATCCGCAGCATTTGTCGAACCATCACCGCCAATAACGGTAAGCGGCTTGCTCTCATCCCATGCCTTTGTAACGGCCTGAAGGAATACCTCGCTTGGCTGTGCACCGGATACCGCATATTTACGGTCGATGACGAAGAATGGTACGCCACGTACGCCAAGCTCTCCCGCTTCCTGTTCATCAGAGCGCACTTCCTGCTTGTAAGCCCCTTCTTCTAGAGCCTTCAACGCCTCCGCACGATCAAGGCCAAGCTCAGCCGCTAGATCAGCCAAAGTTTCCTTTTGCCCCAGATGCTTCGAATCTGTAAAATACGCTTTGAACAAACGTTCTGCCATCTCTTCACGCTTCCCATACTTTGCAGCGAAATGAGTTAGCTGATGGGCATCGAAGGTGTTGGTCAGAATCATCGTATCGAAATGATAATCGAGACCCAGTGTTTTCGCCTGTTCCGTCAGCTGCACGTTATTCGAGATAGCCTGCTCCCGAGACATCCCGTATTTCGTGGACAAGTAGTCATACACATCAAAGCCGATATCAACCTTTGCATTCGGATCCAGCTCAAAGCTGCGGAATTCCACTTCAACCTTCTCGCCATGCTCAAACTGGCTTAGTGCTTCCTCCAAACGGCGTTTGCCGATATAACAGAACGGGCATGCAAAATCCGACCATACTTCTACTTTCATTTATAACACCATCCTTTAATTTTTATAGTCCCAAGGGAAGCTGCATTTGCTTCATGAGATCTTCAAACCTCACTGCATCTGTAGGAACATCATATAGGAACTTCGGATCCTTGTTCAAATCGCTGTATTTCATATCAAAATGAACATTAACCTTCGACACATTACCCGTTGCTTTATCGGTATATTCCACATTCACTTTTCCCGCTTCATAAGTGAGCTGCTTATCCTTATTAATCGCACCGGTAATCGAAAGCTCATTTACTTTTACATTTTGATTCAGGAAATCAATCATGGATGCTTTGTTCGCATCCAAGTCCGTCTGCATTTTCTCTACATCTTCCTTTGACTTCTGGATCAGCTGCAGATAAGATTCATTCGAAGCCATAACCTTTAATAATTCCGGAAGCATATCATTTACGATTGTTTCTACAGACTCTTTATAGTTGCTGTCATCAATGGCAAATCGAATGATTTGCTCCGCCTTTACATCGTCCGGCAGATTAACATCCTTAGCTTTCACATTGCTGAAATATGTCTTCTCGTCAAAATGCTTAAGTACAACCGCTCCAAGCTCCTGTGCAAACTTCTGTGCGGAGGCAGTGTCCAGCGCAGCAGCAGCGCCTTGCTGTTCAGCAAGCGTCTTCAGATCCAGTTCAATAAATTTACCCGCTGCTGATTCCGGCAGCTGCAGCATAGGCAAGGCAGGCAGCTTCATATAAAGCTTCTCCGCTGTTAGAATCATCGGAATTGTAAGGGTTGTCCCAGATAATTGGAGGTTCAGCTCCATATCTGTACGCTGAGGTTCTTTTGCGTAGACAGCCTTAATATCCAGCTTTGCGCCCTTCAGCATACCTAATATGACCGAGGTTACATCCATACCGTTTTGCGAAGCTCCAGCCGGTAACTCAAGGTTATCAATACCAAGAGACATTTGCGCGGAGTAGCTGTTTATATTTTCCATATTTTTCATCGCATCTTGGAGTGCTTGCTTCGGCGGTGTGCTGCCTGAGCTGCAGCCTGCGACAACTAGTAGAACAGCAATGAGTGCAAGCATAGCTAATCGTTGTACGTTTTTCATAATAGGTTCGTCCCCCTTCTGAACAATATACTCATTCTATAACATCACCCGCCCATTTAGAAGATAATTGCAACAAAATCCCGTTCCAGCAAGCTGAAACGGGATTTCATGGTTATATCATTAACCTTCAGGATTATTATGTGATACATGATTTCTTTGCTTTACCTTTTTGGAGCCGGACAAGGGCTCCTGCTGTTGACCGCGGCTTCGACGCTGTCTGCCTCCATTTTCTTGTGCTTCAGGGACAGGATAGGAATCCGGTTTACTCATAGCTGTATGCCTCCTTTAACAAAGGTTAGCTGCTGCTGCGTTGATGCGTCAAATCTGTCGGCTGATCATGATTTAACGCATCCTGATGGCGTCTGTCATTAACATCCTGCTGCAATTGCTGCGCTTGATGGCTGTTGACTGGCGTTTGTGCCAAATCATCAATCACATTGGATAAATTTTTATCGAGTGATCCTTTTGCTTTCGTCATCAATCGTTCCTCCTATGCATGTGTCAGCTGCTGAAGTGCTTGTGCACATTCATGCAGGTGACGGGTGTAATCCTGAATAAGCTGCTGCATCGGATCTGTTCGCTCATCAATTGATACATTATTTTTATCTACATCATTAATTTCTACCTTCACTTCACGGCTATCCACATAACAAACCTTAAAATCAAAGGAGTAAGTTTGGCGCCCTGCTGCACTAATCGTTACGCGCAGAGCCTTTGGATCAGCCTCATCGGGGAATACTTCGCAATTATCCGCATCTTTAATCCATTCAGGCAAGGTACGCTGCCATGCAGCTACAAGCTGATTTTGATCAATTTGAAGCTCTTCATTAGCCATTTATAAAAGCACCTCCACAACTTATAAGATGCGAAATTGTGAATCGAATTATGCGATAACTTTCTATCCAACTTATCCACAGACTTATCCACATATTACCCACTTTATTCACAATATTGTGTATAAGGAGTTTGATTAGTTTGTACACAGGTATACAACTAGAGACAAATTCTTTATCCCCAGGACAACAAAAAACGCCCGAGACCAAGTCTCGGACGTAAGTATGTATGCTTATTAAAAACTGGCGGAGAGGGTGGGACTCGAACCCACGTGGGCTTGCACCCTAACAGTTTTCAAGACTGCCCCGTTATGACCGCTTCGGTACCTCTCCGTATTAAGAACTGACAAAGGTTATTGTACCACAGGCCAAAAACCAGAAGCAACCTAATTTTTGACCTGTAGCAAATTTATTTAATTACGCGGACTGATTTTGTCCAATCCACCCATGTAAGGACGAAGCACTTCCGGAACAATAATGGTTCCATCCTCTTGCTGGTAGTTCTCGAGGATCGCAGCAAAGGTACGGCCTACAGCCAAACCCGAGCCATTGAGTGTATGCACAAACTCAGGCTTGCTCTTCGCTTCACGGCGGAAGCGGATGCCTGCGCGGCGAGCTTGGAAGTCCTCTACGTTAGAGCAAGATGAGATCTCACGGTATGTACCTGCGCTTGGCAGCCACACTTCGAGGTCGTACGTTTTAGCCGCTGTAAAGCCCATGTCGCCTGTACAGAGCGCTAATACACGATAAGGTAGACCAAGCAGCTGCAACACTTTCTCTGCATTAGCCGTCATTTTCTCCAGCTCATCATACGACTCTTCTGGCTTCGCCAGTTTAATCAGCTCGACCTTGTTGAACTGATGCTGACGGATAAGACCACGTGTATCACGGCCAGCAGCACCTGCCTCTGAGCGGAAACACGAGCTGTAAGCTACGAAATATTTCGGCAGCTCATCCACAGACAGAATTTCTTCACGATAAAGGTTAGTTACCGGAACTTCTGCTGTTGGAATCAAGAAATAATCAGAGTCGCTGATTTTGAACAGGTCCTCTTCAAATTTCGGCAACTGACCTGTACCAATCAAGCTGTCACGATTAACGAGATAAGGCGGCAGCACTTCTTCATAGCCGTGCTGGTCACTGTGCAAGTCCATCATGAAGCTGATCAGAGCACGCTCCAGACGCGCACCAAGGCCACGGTAGAACGTAAAGCGTGAGCCTGTTACTTTACCCGCACGCTCAAAGTCGAGGATCCCAAGCTCTTGTGCGAGGTCCCAGTGTGCTTTAGGCTCAAAGCCAAGCACTGTCTGTTCACCATGACGGCGAATCTCAACATTATCTTCTTCCGAAGCACCTACCGGAACCGTTTCATGAGGCAAGTTGGGAACCGACAGCATAAGCTCTTCCACTTGTGCTTCAACAATACGGATTTCCTCATCAAGCTCTTTGATCCGATCGCCGACTTCACGCATCTCCACGATCAGTGCTTCAGCATCTCCGCCTGATTTTTTCAGCTTTGCAACTTCCTGCGATACTGTATTACGCCGGTTTTTCAAAGTATCCGTCTCCACGAGCAAGTCACGACGTTTTACGTCAAGCTCTGGAAAAGCGGAAATAAGGTCGAGCGAGGCTCTGCGATTGTTCAGCGCCTTCTCCACCTGCTCATATTCATTACGTAGCCATTTCACGTCCAACACGAAAGTAGACCCCTCTCTTATGCTTCCGAAGTACAATTACTTCGTAATTGATTCAGCCGCTTCTTTCACCATGTCGACAAAATACGCATGCAAGCGATAATCATCCGTCAGCTCTGGATGGAAGGAACAAGCGAGCAGATGCCCTTGTCTTGCTGCCACAATCTCATCGTTGTACACGGACAATACCTCTACATTACTGCCAACTTCTTTAATGAGGGGAGCACGGATGAACACTGCACGGATCGCTTCTTCAATTCCTTTGATCGGAAGATCCGTCTCGAAGCTTTCGCGCTGACGGCCAAACGCATTGCGGGCAACGACCATATCCATCAATTGCAAATGCGCATCATCTTGACCATCAATCTTATTCGCCAAAACAATAAGACCCGCACATGTTCCAAAGAGTGGCTTACCTTGCTTGGAGAACTCTTTGAGAGCTTCAAGGAAACCATATTTGCGAATCAGTTTGCCGATTGTTGTGCTTTCGCCGCCTGGAATAACGATACCGTCCAGCTCTTCAAGCTCTTCGATTCGTTTAACGGCGACCGCTTCCGCGCCCGCCGCCTCCAAACTGCGTATATGCTCTGCTACTGCGCCTTGAAGCGCAAGTACACCTATTTTCATCGCCTACACGCCTTTCTATATATGCCGCTTCTTACAGACCGCGGTCTTGCATGCGCTCACTAGCATTCAGCTTCGAGATTTCAATACCTTTCATTGGAGTACCCAAGTTTTTGGATACTTCAGCAATCAGCTTGTAATCTTTGTAATGCGTTGTTGCTTCCACGATTGCACGCGCGAATTTCTCAGGGCTGTCCGATTTGAAGATACCGGAACCAACGAATACGCCGTCAGCGCCTAGTTCCATCATCAGTGCTGCATCAGATGGAGTCGCAACGCCGCCTGCTGCAAAGTTAACAACTGGAAGTTTACCGTTCTCTGCAACTTGAAGAAGCAGCTCATAAGGAACGCCGAGTACTTTTGCTTCATGGTATAGCTCATCTTTCGACAAGTTTTGCACTTTGCGGATTTGGCCATTGATCAGACGAAGGTGACGAACAGCTTCAACGATGTTGCCTGTTCCTGGCTCGCCTTTAGTACGAAGCATAGCTGCGCCTTCTTGGATACGACGAAGAGCTTCGCCCAAGTCTTTAGCACCACAAACGAAAGGAACAGTGTAATCATTCTTGCTGATATGGAACACTTCATCAGCAGGAGTCAGTACTTCGCTCTCGTCAATGTAGTCTACGCCCATCGATTCAAGAACACGTGCTTCTACAATATGACCAATACGAGCTTTCGCCATAACCGGAATGGAAACGACTTTCATAACTTGTTCTACAATTGTAGGGTCAGCCATACGGGCAACGCCGCCTGCTGCACGAATATCGGAAGGTACACGTTCCAGTGCCATAACTGCCGTAGCACCTGCTGCTTCCGCAATTTTAGCTTGCTCGGCGTTCATAACGTCCATGATTACGCCGCCCTTTTGCATTTCTGCCATACCACGTTTTACGCGCGAAGTTCCTGTTTCCATGCTAGAAATCCTCCTCAAAATGGAGCGCAGCCCTCTATGGGGTATTTGCGCTTAATCGCTTATTTAGTTGAAGCATAGCCGCTTACTCTAACCATTAATTTTACAGGATGGGCCATTAATCGACAACCCTTGATTTACCGCCTGTTCCACAGATTAGAGCAAGTCTGATGCGAGTTTAGAACAAATCAACAATACCGTTAAACAAACCAGAGAAGAAGCCACCGATTCCGCGGAACATCAGGCTAAACCAACCTGCCTTCTTCACATCTTTGCTGGCGATCAGATTGACTGTTTTCTCGAGTGCTTTGCCTTGGTCATCGGTATATTTGTACGTTGCAGTGCCTACAACTTGACCGGCTTTAATTGGAGCAACAAGCTCTTCCGGTTTCTTAAGTTCAAAGCCAGCAAGCTCGATTTTTGGCTCAGTTCCTTTTTTCACAATAAGCGAAATGTCGGATTCTGTAATAACCGGAACCGATTTTTTTACACCTTTTTTAATCTTAACCGATTCTGCTTTTTCTACCACAGATTTCGCTGCAATAATTGTTTTCTTCTCCAGAGAGTTAAAAGCGTAGTTGTACATCTTCGCCGTCTCGTTAAAACGTGCTTCCTTCGACTTTGTATTCATAACTACACTAATATAACGCTGGTCTCCACGTTTAACTGTTCCTGTAAACGTATAGCCGGCAGCCGAAATATAACCTGTTTTCATACCATCAACGCCGTCATAAGCAAAAGCTTTCAGATAAGTGTTATTCTTGTTAGAAGCAAGCATCCAGTTTATATTAACGATTGGTTTGTCATCACGAGGACGGAACTGGTATTCTGTCGTAGAAGCATACTCCAGAAACTCAGGATCATCCTTGATAATCGTTTGAGCCAGCTTTGCCTGGTCTCTCGCCGAAATCAATGTTGTATCAGCCAAACCTGTTGCACTTGTATAATGAGCGGAAGTAAGTCCGAGTTTTTGAGCCATTTCATTCATTTTCTCTACAAAACCTTGCTCGCTGCCGCCAATTGCGGAAGCCAAGGCAATCGTAGCATCGTTCGCAGAACCTACAGCCATAGCCATATAAAGGTCTTTCACCTTATACTGCTCACCTTGCGCAAGATATACCTGTGAGCCGTCTTTTGGTGTACTTGCTGCTTCTTCACTAACAGTGATCATTTCATCCCACGAAAGTGATTTATTCTTAATTTGTTCCAGGACGATATACTCTGTCATCAGTTTTGTCATACTTGCAGGTGGACGAGGCTCGTCCGCATTAACTTCATATACAACCTGGCCAGTGTCTGCGTCGATCAAGATGCCTGAACTTAACTCAAGGCCAAGGGAGTTTTCCACCCATTCGCCGCCCGGCGTACCTGCTGCATTTACCGAGGACGTTCCTAACGATAATGCTACCAAAACTGCTCCAAAAGCTACTACTACCGACCGTAGTCTTACCGGCAATACTTTCAACGTTTTCTCCCCTTTTCATCCCTAAGTCGTTTGAATTTCATTGTAACACAGGGGGAGGTAGAGTTAAACCGATGGGGGGTGATTCTACATTCTGGTATAAATAGAGTCGGCTTTGCCATCCTCGGGCGACAGATCAGCGTTTTATTGGAATGGATAAGTACTATTAATAGTCGAAATTAGAAAATTCTTATCTATTTAGAAGACATCTATCGATGTCTTTCGATAAAAAAAGCAGGCAAGAGACTAAGTCTCTTGCCTGCCGTTTCCCGTTAATCGGGTCTTACAGCGAGTAGTTTGGAGCTTCTTTCGTAATTTGAACGTCATGCGGATGGCTCTCACGAAGACCGGAGCCTGTAATCCGGATAAATTGCGTATCGTTACGCAGTTCATCAAGATTTTTTGTACCGCAATAACCCATACCCGAGCGAAGACCACCAAGCAGTTGATGAACCGTATCAGCAAGAGGACCTTTGAAAGGAACACGTCCTTCGATACCTTCTGGAACAAGCTTGCTTTCGTTCTCTTGGAAGTAACGGTCTTTACTGCCTTCTTTCATTGCGCCAAGCGAGCCCATACCGCGGTATACTTTGAAGCTACGGCCTTGGAAGATTTCTGTTTCGCCTGGGCTTTCAGCTGTACCAGCGAACAAGCTGCCGATCATGATCGCACTTGCTCCTGCAGCGATTGCTTTCGTAATGTCACCGGAATACTTAATGCCACCGTCTGCAATAACAGGTACATTGTACTCGCGAGCTACTGTAGCACAATCGTAGATAGCTGTAATTTGTGGTACACCAATACCAGCGATAACACGTGTCGTACAGATCGAACCAGGACCGATACCGACTTTAATAACGGATGCTCCTGCTTCGATTAGATCACGAGTTGCTTCACCTGTTGCCACGTTACCCGCGATGATTGTAAGATCCGGATACTTAGCACGAAGCTTACGAACCGCATCAAGAATATTAATATGATGACCATGCGCCGAGTCAACCACTAGTACGTCGATACCAGCTTGTACGAGTGCATCAGCACGATCAGCTGTGTCTTTGCCGATACCAACTGCAGCTCCACAAAGCAGACGACCATGCTTGTCTTTCGCCGCATTAGGGAATTGAATTGCTTTTTCAATATCTTTAATGGTAATGAGACCTTTAAGGATGTTGTTCTCATCAACGAGTGGAAGCTTCTCGATTTTGTGCTTTTGAAGAAGACCTTCTGCTTCTTGCAAAGTCGTTCCTACAGGTGCCGTTACAAGATCAGTACGAGTCATTACTTCGTGAATTTTTATCGAATAATCATGAACAAAGCGTAGGTCACGGTTTGTCAAAATACCAACCAGTTTTTGTTCGCTGTCAACGATCGGCACACCAGAGATACGGTATTTGCCCATCAGCTCTTCTGCATCATATACATGATGATCAGGCGTTAGCGAAAATGGATTAGTAATAACGCCGCTCTCCGAACGTTTAACACGATCAACTTCTTCTGCCTGCTGCGCTACCGACATATTTTTATGAATAATGCCGACACCGCCCTCACGAGCTATAGCAATCGCCAAAGCCGACTCCGTAACAGTGTCCATTCCTGCGCTTAGAAGCGGAATATTTAATTTGATGCCTTCGCTAAGTTTTGTAGATACGTCCGATTCACGAGGCAATACAACTGATTTCCGCGGTACGAGCAGTACATCATCGAATGTCAGGCCTTCTTTGGCGAATTTCGTTTCCCACACGAGTAAGTTCCTCCCTTAATTTTGATACCTCTCACGCATATTATTGCAATATTATCAGAGGGGGTAGGGGCTGTCAAGGATGTTAGGTTTATAGGTGGAATGGTTCCCTTAAGAAGGAAAGTAAGCCTTTTAATACCCAGCTATAGGTAATCCGACAATATATGCTCTAGAAAAAGTCAGGTAGAAACGTTGTACGAACCGGGATTCGTCTCTCCAGTTGCTCTACAAAATGGCGATTGCCATGAATCTGTTCATAACGAAGCAGCTCTGTCGGGCGTTTATAACTTGTCAGTATGGCAGCTAATGCTCCAATTCCTGTCTGAATCGTTTCCTGGTTATTCTCTCCCGATAAACGCTGTACATTCGCCGTCCCATCTAAACCAATCGAAATCTGATAAATCCCCTCATTCCACGGTGCATGTTCGTCTTGAATATCTAGCACAATGGAGGTTTCTTCTCCACTTGCTTCAAATGGATATTCTCTAAGGAAAGCTTCCACATCTACGATCCGTGCCATAAAGTAAGGCATGATCTCCTGCTTAATTCTTGGATTAGCAAGCAAATAAGCTTGTCCATCATCAGCAGCTACCTTCATTTCCAATTGATCAATCATCGAATCATGCTGGGAGAGGAATGACCACAAAGCAAGGCGTGCTTCTTCCGTCAGATCAATAAACTCATGTACGAGAAGTTCCCTATTCTTCACCACATAAATGACATATCCTTGCGGCTCACCTGCTGTATCGAAGTAAACAACAGTTTGTCCCTTCTTACTCGACTTGATTCGGTAATTCCACCATGCCTCAGACCGATCGAGGGCACCATTAATTCTTTTTGCATAAACCTGATAGATCGGATTTAATAATTCATAATCGATCGCAACTCTCTTAATCGTTCCGTTGTAAGATGTTCTAGGAGGCATCAAGCTTGTATCTATTTTATAAGTCTTTAGATCTGTATAGAGCTCCCATCCAAACTTGCGATAAAAGCTTACCGAAAAAGGATGAAGAAAAGATAGCGTTTGCCCTTTCTCCTTCATCTGCACAAGAGAATGATGGAGAAGTTCCGCGACCAGACCCTGACGTCTGAACTCCGGCCATGTAGACACACCGGCCACGCCGCTCATTGCAAAACGCTTACCCCCAATATAGGTATGGAACTCAAGCAGCCCAAGCTGTGCAGCTAGCTTACCATCCAGGTAAATGCCCCATCGTTCTGCTTCCTCATGCTCAAAACGATTCCTTGCATCTGTAAAATTAGCAGGCGGAATCTCATACTGAAAAGCAAATTGACTTAGTTCCATCATATCCTCATACTGATCTAACGTTAGCAAACGTATCTCTTTCGTCATCACCGTGCTCCTCTCGAATTAGCCTCTAAATATACACATTATGGCACAGCTATCTAAGACTGAGCAACGAAAGAAAAAGTATAACAAAAAACCCGCCACATAAATGTGACAGGCTCTTTATTGCTTGGCGACGTCCTACTCTCCCAGGACCCTGCGGTCCAAGTACCATCGGCGCTGGAGGGCTTAACGGTCGTGTTCGGTATGGGAACGCGTGGTTC
>NZ_JBWDNV010000018.1:0-57062 GCF_056269375.1 Paenibacillus sp. J22R56 | reverse complement strand
GATAGGTTCGGGGTGGAAGCACAGCAATGTGTGGAGCTGACGAATACTAATCGGTCGAGGGCTTATCCTAAAACGTTTATGATTGATTCATAAACATCGCTTAAGAAGTTTCACTTTCGCATCCAGTTTTCAGGGCACAAGTTCCTGATCTTGCAGTCGTTCCCACGCGCTGTAAGTGACACTAGTGGGATAAGTGTGGCGGTGTAGCTCAGCTGGCTAGAGCGTACGGTTCATACCCGTGAGGTCGGGGGTTCGATCCCCTTCGCCGCTACCATACTTTTCGGAGGCTTAGCTCAGCTGGGAGAGCATCTGCCTTACAAGCAGAGGGTCGGGGGTTCGATCCCCTCAGCCTCCACCATATAAGTTTTATATTGCCGCGAGGTGGAGCAGTCCGGTAGCTCGTCGGGCTCATAACCCGAAGGTCACAGGTTCAAATCCTGTCTTCGCAACCAATTTTTTCGGAAAAAATCCGGAAGTAGCATGGAGCTGTGGTGTAGAGGCCTAACATGCCTGCCTGTCACGCAGGAGACCGCGGGTTCGAATCCCGTCAGCTCCGCCATTTTTTTATGTGTAAATAAGGCTCGGTAGCTCAGTCGGTAGAGCAGAGGACTGAAAATCCTCGTGTCGGCGGTTCGATTCCGTCCCGAGCCACCATTTAGCTTGTGGAGGGCTAGTGAAGTGGCTAAACACGGCAGACTGTAAATCTGCTCCTTCGGGTTCGGTGGTTCGAATCCATCGCCCTCCACCATTTCTCTTTATTGAGAGCCATTAGCTCAGTTGGTAGAGCACCTGACTTTTAATCAGGGTGTCGAAGGTTCGAGTCCTTCATGGCTCACCACTTATTTAAATGTCCAACCCACATACTTCGGTATGTGGGTTTTTGATGCTTCATTAATATAGAATAGAAAAAGCTTGAAGGGACACTCGATCCTTCAAGCTTTTTTGTTATCTATTTTTCCGAAATTTAAGTTCTTCAATGATTTCTGCTACAGAAGAGTTTAACCGTTCTTGTAATTCCTCGTTAAGCTCGAATTCACCGTTATCAACACGTGCGATTTGAGAATCAGTGGCATATACTCCGCTGCCGAAATGCTTAGCATTTAATGCGGAAAGGACTGGCTTCAGGGCATAGTCAATTGAGAGCAAGTGAGCAATCGTACCGCCAATGAACAGAGGAGTGACGAATTTGCCGGATAGTCCTTTTTGAGGAAGCAGATCAAGGAATGTTTTGAGTACGCCGGTAAAGGATGCTTTATAAACAGGGCTAGCAATAATCACTACATCTGCTGACTCAACTAAGGAAGAAGCTTCAACAATTGCAGGACTGTCGAATCGTGCATGGATGAGATCCTCTGCAGGAAGGGAAGCAACCGTAATATGGTTGAAAGAAATGCCTTCTTTAGACAAGTGTGATTCAACATATTGCGTAATACCTGTCAAACGTGAACCAGGATTAGGACTGCCATTCAAAATAACAACTTGCGGCATCTTATATTCACTCCTTAATTTTCGTTAATTCCGATATGATAAGTATGGATTTATCCTATCATGAACATTTCCAGTCGTCAAACACATTATAACGCTGTAAGAAGAGATTTTAATCATTTTTTTCCTCTCGATAGGGAACAATGTTGAACAGTTAAAACAAATGACGTGACTGACGAAGGGGAACATTCGAATGACGTATTGGCTTGCTGTCGGGATGACTATTGTATTGACGGTTTTGTTTGTACCCATCATGCAGAGGATTGCTATCAGGTACGGTATTGTTGACCGGCCAAACTGGCGTAAAATTCATAATCGCCCGATTCCGCTTATGGGCGGGGCTGCGCTATACATTGCTTGTGTTGTGACGATTCTTACTTTTCAGGGGATAACTCCACTTAGTTTATGCATTATTGTAGGCGGGGCGCTGCTTGTTACAATTGGATTGATGGATGATGCATCGAAAGCGAAAGGAAAAGACTTCCCGGTATGGCCTCGTGTCATTATCTATTTGGGGGTCTCATCTATTCCACTGTTTTTTGGTATTCATATGGATGGCGTTATGAATCCTGCTAATGGATTGTTCGTCAGCTTCCCTGCCTGGGTAGATTGGATTGGAACAATCATTTGGATTTTCGCCCTTATTAATATGATCAACTTCATAGATGGTGTAGATGGCCTTGCTTCAGGAGTCTGTACATTGTCTTCAATTACTTTGTTTATTACTGCCCTTATTAAAGGGCAAGGGGATATAGGAGTAATCGCCATTATTATTGGTGGTTCTTGTATCGGTTTTCTGCTGTATAATTTCCACCCTGCGAGAATTTTTATGGGTGATGCTGGAGCAACCTTTCTAGGCTATACCCTTGCGGTTATCGCTATAGATGGTGCGTTCAAGAAAGCTACGTTTATCACGATATTAGTGCCTCTACTGGCATTAGGATTACCTATCTTGGATACGATAATCGTTATGCTTCGCAGGCTGGCTACCGGTAAGGGACTCCATCAGGCAGATAAGCTCCATACTCACCATGCTCTTATGCGTTGGGGGCTGACACAGGTTCAAACGGTTTCCTTTATGTATCTCATTGCAGCGTTGTTCTCCTTGCTGTCTATCCTTCTGCTTGTCATGAAAGGCTGAACTAAGCAGTGGTTTTGTGATACAATGACGAAAAAAAGCGTCATTCTTGGAGCTGGAGATTGGAGACATGTGAAATGAGCACGACAGATTGGCTAACCCCGCTGCAGCACATTTTGAACTGTCCGGTACGGTTCACTACGTTCTCGTTATCTGATTGGACAAGCTGGAGCGGAGATGACAAGCACGATAAGATTGTGGAAGGCAGTCGTGTAGAGCAAAACGGAAAGACATGGATCGTTGTTAAGGTTACGGGCAACGATGTGGAAGCCTTAGAGATCGAAGGGGAACTTAAGCGGGCTGAAGCGGAGTTATTGACTTGGACACTGCAATGGAATCAAGCTCAACAGCAGCAAGCGGTGAAACCAGGTAACTTATCAGAAAGCGAATCGTTTGCCCTCAAGCTAAGCGAGTGGATTCAACAGCAGGTTGATTCGGAGGAGCCTTCTTATTCGATTCCCGATCATTTGACTGCAGGCGGCAAGTTATTTGCGGAAATGATCCCTTTCTTATTAGTAACGGAATACACGAATGGTAAACAGGCTTCTTATTCGGAACTAGAAAAGCTGCTCCGCTCATTTCTTGCGGAGGATATTTTGCTTATTCCACTTAAAAATCAGGAATGGCTCATATGGGGACCTGTCTCTTTATTGAAGGAAGCCGATAGTGAGTTTATGGATGACGAAGATGAAGAGACGGTGGAAGACAGTTTGTCTTCTATATGTCATGGTTTATATGAGATGCTGGCAAGCGAATGGATCGGCGAATGCCATCTGGCTGTCGCTCATCCTGTAAGTCCGGCTAAAGGAATCGTGGAGACGACCGTACTGTTGCGTGAGACGATTAATCTTGGCCGTAAGTTCCATGTAGGAACAAGTATTCATTTGCCTTGGAATCTGCAGTTGGAGCGGCTCTTGAATGCGATTCCGGAAGTTCAACGTTCCCGTTACTTGGAGCATGCTTTAAAGCGGACCGAGTTGTTCGTTGAATCGGAAATGCTGGCAACGCTTGAAACTTTCTTCTCGCTTGATTGTAATGTAAGTGAAACGGCAAAAAAGCTTTATATCCATCGGAATACATTATTATATCGCTTAGATAAATTAAAACAGGAAACTGGACTTGATGTTCGACAGTTCCGTGATGCCGTATTAGTCAAAATTATTTTACTATTGTACAAAGTTACGAAAAGGAATTAGTTTTTTTGTATAGTTTGTGCATAGTCACAAACGGGCCTGTGCGATAAGATATACCCATAAGAAATTTTCTTTTAGGGGGACATTCAAATGGCAGGCGTACGTTTAGAAGGCATTTACAAAAAATACCCGGGTTCCGACAAAGCATCGGTAACTGATGTTAACCTTGACATTAAGGACAAAGAGTTTTTGGTACTGGTAGGACCTTCCGGCTGTGGTAAATCGACAACTCTTCGTATGATCGCAGGTCTTGAAGAAATCTCCGAGGGTAAGCTGTATATCGGCGACCGCGTCGTAAATGACGTAGCACCGAAAGACCGCGACATCGCGATGGTATTCCAATCCTACGCGTTGTACCCACACATGAACGTTTATCAAAACATGGCTTTCGGCCTTAAACTTCGTAAATTCAAAAAAGCAGACATCGACAAACGTGTTCGTGAAGCTGCTAAAATTCTTGATATCGAGCATTTGCTGGATCGTAAACCAAAAGCACTCTCCGGCGGTCAACGTCAACGTGTAGCTTTGGGACGCGCTATCGTTCGTGAACCACAAGTATTCTTGATGGACGAACCACTTTCCAACTTGGACGCTAAACTTCGTGGTCAAATGCGTGCTGAAATCAGCAAACTGACTAAACGTCTTGAAACAACTACTATCTACGTAACGCATGACCAAATCGAAGCAATGACGATGGGTGATCGTATCGTAGTTATGAAAGACGGCTTCATTCAACAAACGGCTTCTCCTGAAGAGCTGTACAACCACCCAGTAAACATCTTCGTAGCGGGCTTCATTGGTGCTCCTTCGATGAACTTCATTACTGGTACGCTTGCTGATCAAGGCGGCGCTGTGAAATTCAAAACTACTGGTGTAGACGTTGTTGTACCTGAAGGTAAAGCAGCAGATCTTCGCGCTAGAGGTTACATTGGTAAAGAAGTAATTCTGGGTATTCGTCCAGAAGATCTTCACGAAGAGCCTGTGTTCTTGGAAGCTTCCCCGAACACAATCGTTAACGCTAACGTTGAAGTAGCTGAGAACCTTGGTCATGAAATGTACCTGTACCTGAATGGTATCGGTTCTGACACAGTAATCGCTCGCGTTGACGGTCGTTCGACACTGCGTGACGGTTCCAGCGTTAAGCTTGCTCTGGACATGAACAAAGTTCATATGTTCGACAAAGAGTCCGAGCTGAACATCTTCGAAAACTAATCCTTAATAATTACAACAAGGCTGTCTCCCGATTGGGAGGCAGTCTTTTTTACGTTTTTATAAATAAAAAACCGTATTGGCGCCAGCACCGTCTAATACTTAATTAAGCGTATGCTGAGGGTTTGGGGAAGGAGGGACAAATGGATAGAGATGAGTATGCAGCGGCTGCTATAAAAGGCGACGATGAGGCGCTTATTGCACGAATTCAGATGGATCAGGGCCGCCTATATGGCATTGCCTACTCCTATATGCGGAATGAGACGGATGCACTCGAGGCTATACAGGAGACTACTTTTAGGGTTTGGAATAAACGCCGTACTTTGCGTGATCCCAAGGTCTTTACGACCTGGATGACACGGATTCTTATCCGGATCTGTCTGGATGAGCAAAAGAAGCGGCGCCGTGAGCAGCCTCTAAATAATGAGCTTATGGAGAGAGATACGTCAGCTGCTACTGAAAATGGCGTGGATAAAATGGATTTGGCTGTTCAACTGCAGAAGTTACCTGCGAAATACAGGATGGTTATTGTGCTGAAATATTATCGGGACATGACGATTACGGAGATAGCCGAGCTCCTGGAGAAGCCGGACGGGACGATAAGAACGTGGCTGCATCAAGCTTTGAAGCAATTAAGAAGTAATGAGTCGTACGGAAAGGAGGGGATGACGGTTGAGTGGGAATAGGTTGGAGTTCGAACAAGGGTTAGAAGAGATGTTTGCAGAGGATAAGGCACAGGTGAACTTGTTATTAGGAAGTGCAACGGAGGATTCCTTTTCATCAGCCATTCGGACAGGAGTAGAAAGGGCACGCCAGCAGGGAAGAAGTAGGAGAAGAAGCAGACTGACCGTTCAAATGGCAGCTTCGGCGGTTATCGTGCTTGTTCTTCTTACAGCATGTATTCGGGTATCCCCTGCCTTTGCGAATCTGATGCGTGAGATTCCGGGGTTGAATGGAGTCGTTGAGTTGATAAAAGGCGATAACACACTGATTAGTGCAATAAATCATGAATTTATTCAGCCGGTGAATGACTCCGACAGTAAGAACGGCTATACGCTCACGGTTGATGGTGTTATGGCGGATCAACAGCGGATTGTGATTTTTTATACGGCAGAGGGTCCGAATATGAGCGAAGATGCTCATACCTCAGACTACAAGATTACCGACGGTAATGGTGAGCACTTGGAAGCTATGATCGGCAGTAACTATTATAGTATTGGGCAGACAGAGCCGGAGAAGGAAGAAGCGACAAATGTTCATGATATGATTGATATTATGTTGGGTGATGGTGTCCAAGTACCGGATAAAATCAAGTTCGCTTTGAAGCTCGGCGGTGAATGGCATGAGGTCGATATTCCAATTGATCATAGCCGATTTGAAGAGTTAGGGGAAGAAATCACGCTGAACAAAGAAATAGAGGTTGGAGGACAGTATTTCATCATAGAGAAAGCCCTCGTTACACCGCTGCAGGCATCAGTCACGATTCGACGGGAACCGGATGCAAGGATACGCGCAAATTCTTTTTTGAAGCTGGCATTGGTGGATGAAAAAGGGCGGCGTTGGGAAACAAAAGGTGGTTTTGGCATGCTGGATGACGGGACAACGACGCTGACGTTCCAAAGCAATTATTTCGAGAAGCCTAAGCATCTTCAACTGGTAGCCGATGGACTGCTACTATCGCTGAAAGAGCAGAAATTTGTTATTAATACCGAAACGGGAGAGACGCTGGAAACACCGGATGACCGTATCCAATTGACGAAAGTCCGGAAATACCCTTCGGGCTTTGAGTTATCTATTGAAGCAAAGCAATTGAATGAGCTGGAACGGGGGTATGGCTACTGGTTGCTTGACCATAAGGCGGTATTCCATGACGCATCGGGGAGGGAGCATACATTACTTGATCATGATGGCACACAAAGTACTTCAAGAAGCGAAGCAGATGGATCGGCTTTCATGTACGAAGCATACTACACCATCCCTAATAAACCTTATAAGCAGCCATTAACTTTTACGCTGTATCAATACCCGGGATATGTCGAAGAACCTGTGAATGTGGTTATAAAATGACGAAAAGCGCTGAGCGACGGAGAAACGTTGCTTTCGGCGCTTTTTTCCTTTACGATGAAGTCATTGGAAATAGATTTACTTACTTCATATAACCTATTGGGAACGCAAGTGAGGAGGCCGTTCGATGGCTAAGAAAGTAAAAGTAGCGGAACTAGTGCAACATTTCTCAATGGAGATTGTCTCCGGCGAAGACGGCTTGAAGCGTTCTATTCTGGTTGATGATCTTTACCGTCCGGGCCTGGAGATGGCAGGATATTTCGATTATCACCCACATGAGCGGGTACAGCTGCTAGGCAAGACGGAGCTTACATTCCTCGATACACTGACGAGTGAGGAACGCAGAAGCCGTTTTGAACAGCTTTGTCATGAGAACACACCTTGTATCATTTTGACAAGGGGACTTGAGGCACCAGCCGAGCTGGTGGAACACTCGAACAAAGCGCAAATTGCGGTGCTGCGCAGTAATGTGGCAACGACTATTTTGCAAAGCCGGATTACTGACTTCCTGGAGAAGAAGCTTGCTCCAACTGCTACGATTCATGGCGTCCTTGTAGACGTATATGGTGTTGGCATGCTTATTACAGGCGGAAGCGGTATTGGTAAGAGTGAAACCGCTCTTGAGCTTGTGAAACGCGGCCATCGTCTGGTAGCCGATGATGCGGTTGAAATTCGTCAGACGTCGGATGGACAGTTGTTCGGCAGTGCGCCGGAGCTTATTCGCCATTTGCTTGAAATTCGAGGCTTAGGGATCATCAACGTGATGACTTTGTTTGGTGCTGGTGCTGTACGTACGAGCAAGCGTATTACCCTGGTTATTAAGCTTGAGAACTGGCAGCAGGATAAACAATATGACCGTCTTGGCCTTGACGAGGAGAAGACTCGGATTATTGATACGGATATACCGCTTGTTACAGTGCCGGTTCGTCCTGGTCGAAACTTAGCAGTTATTATCGAGGTTGCAGCGATGAACTTCCGTCTGAAACGTATGGGCTACAATGCGGCTCTGCAGTTTACGAACAAGCTGACCGAAACGATTGCGGAAGATACCGATGATTTCGATTGATAGCTGAAAGAGTTGCAGGAATAGACCTATTATAGAAGGAGCATTGAACAATGAATCTGTTGATTGATCCAACGGCGTTTTCCCTTGGGGACATTCATGTGCGTTGGTACGGCATCATTCTTGGTACGGCTGCATTGGTCGGATTGCTGCTGGCTGTACAGGAAGGGAAAAGATTCGGCATTAAGCCGGAGTTTTTCATGGACCTCTTGCTGCTTGGCGTGCCATCGGCCGTTATTTGCGCGAGAATTTATTATGTAGCCTTCACATGGGACGAGTATAAGAACAATTGGGTAGATGTCTTTAAAATTTGGAATGGCGGGATTGCCATCTATGGGGCTTTGATCGGGGCTTTTGCATGTGGATTTTTCTATTTCCGCTACAAGGGTTACTCGTTCTGGCGAATGGTAGATATTTGCGCACCAGGGCTTCTTGCCGGCCAAATGATTGGCCGCTGGGGCAACTTCATGAATCAGGAAGCATACGGCGGTCCGGTTGAGGAGAACTTCCTGCGGAATACGCTGCATCTGCCTGACTTCATTGTGAATCAAATGTATGTTGCAAGTGAAGGCGTTTACCATCACCCGGCGTTTCTCTATGAATCGCTCTGGAGCTTGGTCGGTATTATCCTCTTGATGGTTATTCGTCGTCAAAAGTTCCTTCGCGCTGGTGAGCTTGTTGCGTACTACTTTATCTGGTACTCCATCGGCCGCTTCTTCATTGAAGGAATCCGTACGGACAGTTTGGCTTTCCAAGGGCCAGGGGCACTGGGTTCCCTGATGGATGCATTATGGACACCGATGACTTGGTTAGGGTTTGAACAAGGATTCCTTGATCCAGCCTATGGCGATGTACGTATCTCGCAGCTTCTTGCGATTATCCTGATCATCGCGGCAATCATCTTCATCGTTGTGCGCCGTTCAACAGGTGCAGCATCTGTCCGCTATCAGGATCCGATTGTGTCCACCAAGGAGACAGCATTACCTGTAACGGATGTAAAGACGGACAACCTGTAAGCTTTTATTAGTAGTAGGAGTGAAGAAAAGCATGACGGGCAATATACGAACAATGCTGTTCGATCTGGATGGCACCATTATGGACACCAATGAGCTTATTATTCGCTCGTTTCTGGAATCACTGAAGGGCCTTGTCCCTGAGGGATTCGGCAGAGAACATATTATCCCGAGTATGGGACTTACACTTCAAGCGCAGTTTAGACATTTTACAGGGCTTGAGGATGTTGACCACCTCATTAAAGCTTATCGTACGGTGAATACAAAACTTCATGACGAGCTGCTCCGGCCATTCCCTTATACGAATGAGGTCATGAAGAATTTGCATGAACAAGGCATTCAGATTGGCGTTGTTACGACGAAGATTCGGATGTCGACAGAACGCGGAATGAAATTTTGCGGGCTGTATGATTATGTCGATGCGTTTGTTACGGTCGATGATGTTACGAATCCGAAGCCGCATCCTGAGCCGGTACTTATGGCGTTAGAGCAGCTTGGGGCTGACCCGGCAACCACGATTATGATTGGTGATAGTACCGTTGATATCATCTCCGCGAAGGAAGCGGGAGTAATCCCCGTGGGTGTTGCCTGGTCGCTGAAAGGCCAGGAGCTGCTGAAGGAGAGCGGAGCGCAGTATATCATTGAAGATATGCGCGAGTTGTATGCATTCGCAGGAATGGAGCGATAGCCGTTGCGAAACGTTGAGCGTTATCCGGTGGAAGGACCAAATGCGCTGTGGCAGGTATATCATACGGTAAGCCGTCTCAAGGCGGTACGGAATTTTATCGCGATTCAGGCTGCTCGTTATTGTCCGGAGCTTACGGTTAAGAATTGGATCTACCGCCGGATCCTTGGGATGAAGGTCGGCAAGCAGACCGCGTTTGCGCTTATGGTTATGGTTGATGTATTTTTCCCAGAGAAGATTGAAGTAGGGGATAATACGATTATTGGCTATAACACGACCATTCTGACGCATGAGTACTTAATCAAGGAATATCGGCTGGGTAATGTGAAGATAGGCTCTCATGTTATGATTGGGGCTAACACGACCATCCTTCCTGGTGTGACGATTGGAGATCATGCGGTAATCGCTGCTGGTTCGATCGTCCATAAGGATGTACCAGCCTATACGTTTGTTGGAGGCAATCCCATTCGGGAGATTATGCGGACGGATACCGAGTTGAAGTGATCCAGGATCTTTATAACAAGGGGAAAAGCCTCACTATTCGCGAACACTCGAAAGAGCGCGAATAGCGGGGCTTTCTTGCTGGACAGCACACTACTGGAAGAGATGCCCAGCTATCTTGACGGAAGCGAATGTTCATGCTAATATTACGTCTAATACTTTATTTTGTTAGTATGGTAACATGGTAGCACTTTAATATACTAAAGTAACCGAAGGTGAATAATGATGTCTAAACCAAAAGTATTCGAGAAGCCAATTGGCGTTAAAGATTATCTTCCAAACGCAGTAGCAAAGCTGCGTCATATTGAACGTGATGTACTGGCCTGTATGAAGGGCTGGGGCTACGAACAGATTATTACTCCAACGATGGAATACTACGATACAGTAGGGGTCGCGAGCTCGACTTCGGATCAGAAGCTGTTCAAGCTGCTCAATAATCGTGGTACGACGCTTGTATTGCGCTCAGACATGACAGCACCAATTGCTCGTGTGGTGTCTTCCCTCCTTAAGGAATCGCAATTCCCGCTGCGCTTGTCTTATCATGGGAACGTATTCCGCTCTATTGAAGAAGAGTCGGGCCGCGAGGCGGAGTTTTTCCAAACAGGTGTAGAGCTTGTTGGTGATGCTTCAGCTGAAGCGGATGCAGAGGTTGTTGCACTGGCCATCGCTTCCCTTAAGGCAGCTGGTGTTAACCGTTTCAAAATTGCGATTGGTCATGTCGGCTTCCTGAACGGTTTGTTTGAGGAGACACTGGCTGGACGTGAGGAAGCACAGGAGCAGTTAAAGTCCTGCCTGCTTAACCGTGACTATGTCGGCTATCGTGAGAGCCTGCGTGAACTTGAGCTAGATGAGCCGGTACAGCGTGAGCTGGAAGGTATTCTCCGTCTACGCGGCGGGCAGGAAATCTGCGAGCAGGCACTTGAGCTGAGCGCAGATGCGACGGCGCAGAAGTCCATTCGCCATTTGTGTGAGATCTGGGATGTGCTTAAGGCATATGGCGTATGCGAGCATGTACTGATCGATCTGACGATGATTGGTGACTTCTCTTATTACACAGGCATGACGTTTGAGGGTTATGCGGCGGATCTAGGATTCCCAGTGGCAAGCGGTGGACGTTATGACAATCTGCTCAGCCAATTTGGACGTCCAGCACCGGCAACAGGCTTTGCCCTAAAGACAACACGCATTCTGGAGCTTGTTGGTGCAGAAGAAGACACAGCGGGTAATGAGCGTGTCCTAATCGGCTATGATGTTCAAGGCCGTGCAGAAGCGCTGGGAGCGGCTCAACAGCTTCGTGAGCAGGGAACAGCTGTTGTTACAGAACGTATGGCAGCAGAGGATTGGAAAGGGCTTGTAGAAGGCTCGTTTACTTATAAAGGTGTAGCGTATACGAAAGGAATGCCGTTTATCAGCGGTGTAGAAAAGGCGACAGGAGGCAGCGGACAATGAGCGAAGCGAGAAAAGATATTTTGAAGGTTGCGATGCCAAAGGGCCGCATCTATAAGCAGGCTTCGAAGCTGTTCCGTGAAGCGGGTCTGCCGATTCCAAGCGACTTCGATGATACACGTAAGCTCATTATCGAGCTGCCGGAGGTTGGCATGGAGTTCATCATGGCGAAGCCGGTTGACGTTCCAACTTATGTGGAATACGGTGTTGCCGATATCGGAATCGTGGGCAAAGACGTCCTGATGGAAGAGAACAAAGACGTCTATGAGCTTCTTGATCTGGGCATCGCAAAATGCCGAATGTCGGTTATTGGTCTTGCGGATTGGAAGCCGGCTATTAATCCACGGGTAGCGACGAAATATCCGAATGTGGCTTCGCAATATTTCCGTGAGCTGGGGCAGCAGGTTGAAGTTATCAAGCTGAATGGTTCAATCGAGCTTGCACCGCTGATTGGTCTTGCTGACCGCATCGTAGATATGGTAGAGACGGGTCAAACGCTACGTGAGAATGGTCTTGTGGAGATGCAGTCGATCTTCCCGATTACAAGCCGTCTGATCGCGAACCGTGTCAGCTACCGGATGAAGAATGAAGTGATTCAAGGCTTGTGTGACCGTCTTCAGAATACGATTACAGCCAAAGTATAACACGATAGATAGAGCAATATAGGTGAGGAAGGGGACGAAAGCTTATGCGGATTATGCAGGCGGAGCAGTTTGGGCTGCAGCGTGAGGTGGAGTACGGAACACCGGAGCAAAATGAAACGGTGCGTCAGATCGTAGAAGCGATTAAGGCGGAAGGAGACGCGGCGCTGCTGCGGTACACGGAGCAGCTGGACCGCGTCCAGCTTGATGCGTCATCGCTTCGTGTGACGCAAGAGGAGATTCTGGCGGCGTACGATAAGGTCGACGCCGATTTCCTCACGGCAATCCGTGAGGCAGCCGTGAATATTCGGGTATTCCACGAGAAGCAGAAGCGTAACTCGTGGATGGATTTGCAGCCGGACGGTACGATGCTTGGGCAAATTCTCCGGCCCCTGAAGCGGGTCGGCGTGTATGTGCCCGGAGGCAAGGCGGCGTACCCGTCGTCCGTGCTTATGAACGTCATTCCGGCACAGGTAGCCGGCGTGCCGGAGATTGTGATGGTAACACCGCCAGCAACAGGCGGCAAGGCTGGCATTGACCCGTATATTCTTGTAGCCGCTGCAGAAGCAGGCGTTAAAGAGATGTACCGGGTTGGCGGCGCTCAGGCGATTGCAGCGCTCGCTTATGGCACAGCATCGATTGCACCGGTTGATAAAATTTGTGGACCGGGCAATATTTATGTAGCGCTGGCGAAGCGCTCCGTATTTGGTGCAGTAGACATCGACAGCATTGCCGGGCCAAGCGAAATCATAGTACTGGCGGATGAAGGGGCGAATGCCTCTTATATCGCAGCTGACCTGCTGTCGCAGGCAGAGCATGATGAGATGGCTTCGGCGATTCTTGTGACGCCATCCGAGAAGCTTGGTCAAGCGGTCGCTGCCGAAGTGGAGCGCCAGCTTGCAACACTGCCGCGTGAAGCAATTGCGCGCGCGTCCATTGACAGCTACGGCGCGGTACTGCTCGTCGATTCCATCGAAGCGGGTATCGACGTTGTGAACAAACTGGCACCGGAGCATCTGGAGGTACTGACGGCTGATCCGATGAGCCTGCTTGGTCTCATCGAGAATGCCGGTGCAATTTTCCTCGGACCATACAGCTCGGAGCCGGTTGGTGATTATTTTGCCGGACCTAACCATATTATCCCGACGAATGGAACAGCACGCTTCTCCTCGCCGGTGAACGTGGATGATTTCCTGAAGAAGTCGAGCCTTATCTATTACAGCAAGGAAGCTTTGCTGAAGAACGGCAGCAGCATTATGACGCTCGCCCGTCATGAGGGGCTTGAGGCGCATGCCCGTGCGATTGAGATTCGGTTAGAGCAAGAAGGAAAATAACAGACCATTCATATAGGAAGAAGGAATTATAGTGGCGGATACACAACGGAAAGCAGAAATTGTACGTAAAACGAATGAAACAGATATTAAGCTTAGCTTTGCAGTAGACGGTACGGGTGAAGTGAAGCTCGAGACGGATGTTCCTTTCCTGAACCATATGTTGGACCTGTTCGCCAAGCATGGCCAATTCGACCTGACCGTTGAAGCACGCGGCGATATCGACATCGATGATCACCACACAGTAGAAGATATCGGCATCTGCCTTGGTCAAACTCTTCGTGAAGCGCTTGGAGACAAACGCGGCATCAAGCGTTACGCGAGCGTATTCGTACCGATGGATGAGGCACTTGCTCAAGTCATTATCGACGTCAGCAACCGTCCTCACTTTGAATACCGTGCGGAATACCCATCTCCACAAGTCGGCAGCTTCTCGACGGAGCTGGTTCATGAATTCCTGTGGAAGTTTGCTCTTGAAGCACGTGTTACGCTGCACGTCATCGTTCACTACGGCAAGAACACGCATCATATGATCGAAGCGGTGTTCAAAGCCCTGGGACGTGCGGTCGACGAAGCTACTAGCATCGATCCTCGTGTACAAGGAGTGCCTTCAACGAAAGGAGTGCTGTAGTATGATCGCGATCATCGATTACGGCATGGGCAATCTGCACAGCGTCAGCAAGGCGGTTGAGCGTCTTGGCTACGAGGCAGTCGTAACAGCTGATCCAGCGGTTATTGCTGCAGCGGACGGTGCAATTCTGCCGGGCGTTGGCGCGTTTGGCGATGCAATGGACAATTTGCGTGAGACGAAGCTTGATGAGGCAACAAAAGCTTATGCAGCTTCCGGCAAGCCGCTTATCGGTATTTGCCTCGGTATGCAGCTGCTGTTTACTCAAAGCGAAGAGCATGGCGTAAATGAGGGTCTTAATTTGCTCCCGGGCAAAGTAATCCGTTTCCAGGGCGACTACAAAGTGCCGCATATGGGCTGGAACAAGCTAAACTTCCTACAAGACAGCCCGCTGTTCAAAGGCCTCGAGGAAGGGCATGTGTACTTCGTACACTCCTATCATGCGAAGCCGGAGGTTGCTTCTGATCTGCTAGCGACAACGGATTATCATCAGCAGGTAACGGCTATTGTGGGACGTGGCAATGTGTATGGGATGCAGTTCCACCCGGAGAAGAGCAGTGAGCTAGGCATCAAGCTGCTGGGTAACTTCCTTGCTTTAACGGGAAGCCCGGTTGTGCAGCGTTAACAGGCGATTACTCGCTACGATATAGATTAGATTCCAGCGATTAACGAGAGGGGAGCGTGAACATATGCTGGCGAAACGTATTATTCCATGTCTGGACGTGAAGGACGGACGGGTTGTAAAAGGAGTTAACTTCGTGAACCTGCGTGATGCAGGGGATCCGGTTGAGCTTGCGTCCACCTACGATCAGGAGGGCGCCGATGAGCTCGTCTTTCTCGATATTTCGGCATCGGTAGAAGGACGCGCAACAATGATTGAAGTTGTTAAAAGAACGGCTGGAGAAATTACGATTCCGTTCACAGTTGGCGGCGGTATCTCCCATGTTGACGATATGAAGCGGCTGCTTCGTGCTGGCGCGGACAAAATCGCAATCAACACAGCTGCGGTTCTTAATCCATCTCTTGTAAGCGACGGTGCTCGCAAATTCGGCTCGCAATGTATTGTTGTAGCCATTGATGCGAAGTACAACGAGGCTTGGGACGAGTGGGAAGTGTTCACCCACGGCGGACGCAAGGAGACTGGCATTAAGGTTCTCGAATGGGCGAAGGAGATTGAACGTCTAGGAGCAGGAGAAATTTTGCTTACTAGCATGGATGCAGACGGTACAAAAGACGGTTTTGACCTGAAGCTGACTCGTGCAGTATCGGACTCGGTTAGTATTCCGGTCATCGCTTCCGGCGGAGCGGGACGGATTGAGCATTTCTCTGACGTATTCGAAGAAGGTCATGCCGATGCAGGCCTTGCGGCGACCATTTTCCACTACAAAGAAATGACGATTTGCGAAGTGAAGGATGATTTGAGGCAGAAAGGCGTGGAAGTACGATGACGGAACTGGCAGAACGCATCAAATGGAGCGAGGACGGCCTTGTTCCGGCAATTGTGCAGGATACGCAGAGCAAAGAAGTTCTTATGCTTGCTTACATGAACAAAGAGTCGCTTAAGTTATCGGTGGAATCAGGTGTTACCTGGTTCTGGAGCCGTTCCCGCAATGAGTTGTGGAACAAAGGGGCAACAAGCGGCCATACGCAGCGTATTCGCTCGATGTCGTATGATTGCGACGCCGACACGCTGCTCGTGCGTGTAGATCAGAAAGGTCCGGCTTGCCATACGGGTGCGTACTCCTGCTTCTTCAACGAGATTGAAGTAGCCGGCAATGACACAGCGGGAGCAGAGGCTGAGGCATCCGCTGATAATCGCTTTGCGATTCTTGGCGAGCTGGAGAGCGTTATCGCTGCGCGTTATGCAGAACGCCCCGAAGGCGCTTATACGACTTATCTGTTCGAGAAGGGTCTCGATAAGATCCTGAAAAAGGTCGGCGAAGAAGCTACGGAAGCGATTATTGCTGCGAAAAACAGTGACAACGACGAGCTTCGCTCGGAAGCAAGCGACCTGCTGTTCCATCTGCTTGTCCTGCTGCGTGAACGCGGTTTGCCGCTTGACGATGTGATGAATGAGCTGCAAAGCCGTCACGGCAAGCCTGCCACTAACAATGCGATGAGAAGAGAGCAGGCAGGCAAATAACCTATTTTTTCAAAAGAAAGGCCGGTATGCACATGTTTATCGATTATCATACCCATCATGCCCGCTGTGGGCATGCTGTCGGCTCGCTGGAGGAATACGTGCAGAAGGGGATAGAGATCGGTCTTCAGCAGATCGGTCTTTCTGACCATATGCCGCTTCTTCATGTGGATCCTGCTACGTATTATCCGGAGATGGCGATGCCGATGGAGGAGCTTTCTGGATATGTGGAAGAGTGTCTGGCTCTGAAGGAGAAATATAAAGGCCAGATCGACATTCGTGTCGGCCTTGAAGGGGACTATATCGAAGGTCAAGAAGAGAAGATCGAAGCCATTATTAACGCATATCCATTCGACTATGTGATTGGGTCGGTTCATTTTCTGGGTGAATGGGATATTACGGACTTCCGCCAGACACATGGCTGGGAAGGTAAAGACCCTATGAAGGTGTATGAGCAGTATTACGATGCGGTGGCGAAAGCAGCAGCAACGGGATTCTACGACTACATCGGGCATATCGATGTCATTAAGCGTTTTGGCTTCAAGCCAGAAGGTGATGTTACTCATCTGGAGAAGGCTGCTCTAGATGCTGTTAAGCGTCATGGGATGGCGATCGAGCTTAATGCATCGGGTCTTCGGACCCCCGCTGAGGAGATGTTTCCAAGCCGCAGAATGCTCGAATATGCAAAACAATTGAACATTCCAATCACTATTGGCTCGGATGCGCATCAGCCGCAGCGACTGGGGCAATATTTAGATCAAGCGCGTGCGGTGTTGAAAGATGTCGGTTTTTCTCAGCTGGCGACGTTTGAACGGCGAAAATTGGTATTTGTCGATTTTTGAATTATAGTAAATTAGATGTATAATGATATGGAACAAGCTTGACGCTGTACGAAAGTGTCGAGCAAACGACGAAGGCTTTGCCCATGCAAAGAAGCACTTCATGTCAAATTATTGGTTTAAAACGCTCAGGAGGGTATCATGTTTAGCGACAAGTTGCGTATTTTTTCGGGTTCGTCCAATCCGATATTGGCTCAAAAGATCGCCAGTGATTTGGGATTGACACTCGGCGCCATCAAAATGTCCCGTTTCAAGAGCGGGGAAATCTACGTTCACTATGAAGAAACGATTCGGAACTGTGACGTATTCCTCGTTCAATCGTTCTCGCATCCGATCAATGAGCATTTTGTCGAATTGCTCGTAATGATCGATGCAGCGAAGCGGGCATCCGCGAAGACGATTAACATCATCATGCCGTATTACGGCTATGCGCGCCAAGAGCGCAAAGCAGCTCCGCGGGAGCCTATCTCTGCTAAAATGGTTGCAGACGTACTGACTACGGTTGGCGCAAACCGTGTTATCACTATTGACCTTCACGCGCCGGCAATTCAAGGCTTCTTCAATATTCCGGTAGACCACATGACAGCGCTGGATCTGATCAGTGACTATCTGAAATCGAAGAACATTAAAAACCCGGTAGTCGTATCTCCGGACGCTGGACGTGCTTCCACCGCAGAGAAACTTGCGAACAACCTGGACACATCGTTTGCTATTATGATCAAGAAGCGTCCTGCACACAATGAATCTTCGATTACTCACGTTATCGGCGATGTTGAGGGACAAACTGCGATTATTATCGAGGACTTGATCGATACGGGCTCTACTATTGTCAACGTTGTTGAAAGCTTGAAAGAGCGTGGAGCAGAAGACGTCTATGTATGCGCAACTCACCCGCTGTTCTCGGGAAATGCCATTGAGCGTTTGAATCATCCTCATATCAAAGAAATAATCGTTACGGATTCGATCTCTCTGCCAGAGGATCATCCGGAGAAGTTCACCGTATTGTCGGTAGCTCCGCTGCTTGCGGAAGCGACTCGCATTATCATTGAAGGCGGTTCGATCAGTACCCTCTTCAAGACAAACGGCGGCGTTTAATTAAATAAGGCAATGACAGAAAATCGCGGGCGTTTTACCTAACGTTCGCGATTTTCCCACATATTCTTTCGTGTTAGGATAGGCATTGCTATGGTATAATCGTAGAAAATCAAGTTCCGGGAGGTGCCTTGCCAGGTGAAAGAAAAGAAACGTGAAGCCATAGAACAGACAGCCAAGATCATACCGATTCAATGGGACGCCACGTTCTTTTTCGAACGGGCGGTTCGCTCGTTGGATCGTTACCACTATGACAAGGCACTCAAATATTTCCGGCGTGCCGTGGAGTATGAACCGGAAAATCCGGTTAATCATTGCAACATGGCAGGCATCATGTCGGAGATGGGCAATTATGAAGAATCCAATCGGATTTTGAAATGGATTGTCGATGAGCTGGATCCGACGATGACGGAATGTCATTTCTACATGGCCAATAACTATGCCAATATGGAGATGTATGAAGCAGCCGAGGGCTCGCTTGTTAAATATCTTGAAGAAGACGCGGATGGACAATATCTCGATGAAGCTGATGAGATGATGGAGCTTCTCCAGTATGAGCTGGAGCGCCCTGCACCGCTTACGAATATTAAAGCACGTGAAGGTATGTTCGAACATGATCAGGCCCGTAAGCTGCTTGAGGAAGGCAAGTTTACGGAAGCTGTTCGTATTCTTGAGAAGATTATCGAGGAGCAGCCAGAGTTTCTGGCGGCACGAAATAATTTAGCATTGGCTTATTACTATATGGGCATGTTCGACAAAGCGATGGCAACGATTCATGAAGCGCTTGAACTAGAACCCGGTAATTTGCATGCCCTTTGTAATCTGGGGATCTTCTATCAGCATTCGGGGGATACGGCGAGCCTTGCCCCATTGCTAGATCTTCTGCGCAAAACAGCACCATTCCATCAGGAGCATGTGTTTAAGCTTGCAACAACGATGGGGATCTTGGGTGAACATGAATCGGCTTATCGCCATTTCACACGCCTGCTGAAAGATTCGGAGCTTAATCAAGATCCATGCTTATACCATTATGCTGCGGTAGCGGCATGTAATATTAATCGATACGTGGAAGCAGAGCGTCTCTGGAAGCAGGCGGCGAAGCTTGATCCTGAATCGGATATTCCGCGCTATTACATGGAACAGTTATCGTTGATTAAGATCGGTGACCAGTCAGCGACGGTGAGCTATCATTATCATTTGCCGTTCGAGGAGCAGTTTAAACTGTGGGAAAATTCCTCCGATGGTCTTCCTGAGCATTTGAAGCGGGATCCGCTAGTCCGCTCATCGTTCTTCTGGGCGCTTCGTCATGGCGATCAGAATACGAAGCTGCAGGTCATTCAAGCGCTTGGCATGATTGCTGACAATGAAGTAAAAGATGTGCTTCGCGCCTTCTTGCTTGAGGCGGACGAAGATGACTACTTGAAGCGAATTGCCGTATTCGTGCTTCGTACACTCGGCGTACAGGAGCCGCTTCATGCTGTGCTGGAAGGAAAGGCAACAGTCATTGAACCTAATCGTGTTCCATCGCGTCTTCCGGTTTGGGAAGACAAATGGCAGGAGGTTGTTGAGGCAGCGCTATCCCGCGTCAACAAGCGGTTTGACCTCGTACAGCAGTACGACCTGATGACACTGTGGGTTGAATTCCTCTCACGTCTGTATCCGGAAGTGCCAAAGCTGACGAAGCCGGAGGGCTGGGCAGCAGCACTTGAATATTTAACGGCTAAGATGCATCGTCGAACGACTTCGTATCCTGAAATAGCAGAGCGTTATGGTATCTCCATTGCGACAGTCAGCAAGAACGCCAAAAAAATTGACGAGATTTGCGGAATTAAAGAAAAGATGAAATCGATCAGTTCTGTCTTCTCTTTAGACCATCTCGAATAGGCACAGTCATTAAATACGCCTTGTCATCGCAACGCACTGAAGGATATGGTTCCCTAAGTGCGTTTTGTCTTTGTCGGGCAAACTTATATATAATAAAGTAATTAGCTTTGCCCTTGTTTTACTCTTGCCCTTATCTTTCCCTACTCAACCACTTGTTAAGTGGTTGAAATGACTTAAATCCTGTAAGTTGCGGCATATTTGGGAGCGAAGTGGAAATAACGTACTGGAGAAGCGCAGCGCTCGCATTTGTCCCCGAATTTCAACCACTATAGTGGTTATTGAAATGAAGAAATTCGGGGACAACAGCGATTGGAAGGACGTTATTTTCGCGTAGCGGCATCAAACAGCCATAAACTTACATCACATTTAGGAGGACAACCATGTACAAATCCATCATTATTGGCACCGGCCCAGCCGGTCTTACAGCAGCGATCTACCTTGCACGTGCGAATATGAAGCCTCTTATTATTGAAGGTCCTGAGCCAGGCGGCCAGTTGACGACGACTACAGAGGTTGAGAACTTCCCTGGTTTCCCTGAAGGGATTATGGGTCCTGAACTGATGGCAAATATGCGGAAGCAGGCTGAGCGTTTTGGTGCCGAGTTTGTGACAGGTTGGGTTAACAGCGTTGATATGTCGGAGCGTCCATTCAAGCTTCAAGTGGAGGGCAAAGGCGAGTTCGTTGGTGAATCCATTATTATATCGACTGGCGCGTCCGCTAGATGGCTTGGCATCCCGGGCGAAAAAGACAATGTTGGACGCGGCGTAAGTACTTGTGCAACCTGCGATGGCTTCTTCTTCCGTAACAAGAAGATTATAGTTGTTGGCGGTGGTGACTCTGCTATGGAAGAAGCGAACTTCCTGACTCGCTTTGCGACAAACGTTGAGCTGGTAAACCGTCGTGATGAACTTCGTGCTTCGAAGATCATGCAGGACCGTGCACGTGAGAATGAGAAGATTAGCTGGAGCTTGAACCGTACCCCCCTTGAAGTTGTAGCGAGCGGTATGGGGGTTACTGGTCTTAAAGTTCGTAACAACGTTTCTGGTGAAGAGGAAGTTATTGAAACAGATGGTGTCTTCATCGCAATTGGTCATACGCCAAACACGAAGTTCCTCAATGGCCAAATCGACACGGATGACCACGGCTACATTATAGTGAAGCCAGGCAGCTCAGAAACAAATGTACCAGGCGTATTCGCTTGCGGCGACGTACAGGACAATAAGTACCGTCAAGCCATTACGGCAGCGGGCAGCGGATGTATGGCAGCACTCGATTGCGAACGATTCCTCGAGAGCAACGGTTCACATTAATCGTTGCATTTGATTGCAAATGCAGCAGCAATCCAGTATAAGAGGCGTATTCGGTCAGCCCTTTCCTGCATGTTGGAGAGGGCTTTTTCACGCCAAACTTACGCAGCGGCACGGATCCATAGGCAAACACTGGGTAAGCGGTTATCTTGACCGGAATTGGGCATTGGCTTATAGTTGGTAACAGAGTAGATAACATATTAATGAGGTGGACTAGTAATGTCTGAGAAGATTTACGTTGGAGTCGATGTCGGCGGCACCGCTATTAAAGTTGGGATTTGTAATGTAGAGGGAGAGTTGCTCCATACTTACGAAGGGCCGACGGAAACAAGTAAAGGTACGGACACCATCCTTCATAATATTGCGCAATATGCGCGTAACATCGTTGATGAATCTTCGTTCGCGTGGGAACAGGTAGAAGGCGTTGGCGTTGGTATTGCCGGCTTCCTTGATATCCCGAACGGTATTGTGAAATTTTCGGGCAACTTGAAGATTGAGAATGTTCACTTGAAAGACTACCTCGAGAAGGAGCTTCAAGTGAAAGTTCTTGTAAATAATGACGCAAACGTTGCCGCACTTGGCGAAGCATGGGCTGGCGCGGGCAAAGGCATCGATAACTGCGTATGCTATACTCTCGGTACTGGCGTTGGCGGCGGTATTATTATCGGCGGCAAAATCGTAGAAGGCTTCGCAGGTATGGCTGGCGAGCTGGGTCATATCGCAATTGTGCCTGATCTGGAAGCTATTCAATGTGGCTGCGGCAAAATGGGCTGCCTCGAGACGGTATCGTCTGCAACGGGAATTATCCGTATGGCAAAAGACGCTGTTGAGCGCGGCGATCGTACATCGCTGACGCAAGTTGAAGATATTATGGCGAAAGACGTTATTGACGCTGCGAAAGCTGGCGACGAAGTTGCAGCGCGTATCGTTAGCCGTGCTGCTTATTATTTGGGCAAGTCAATGGCGCTTATGGCGGTTGTGCTGAATCCGGAATGCTTTATTATTGGCGGCGGCGTGTCGAAAGCAGGCGATTTCCTGTTCGACCAAATTCGCGAAGTATTCGCGAAATACACACAAAAAGAGGCACAAGAAGGCGTGAAGATCGTTGCAGCTACGCTTGGAAATAATGCCGGCGTTGTAGGTGCGGCAGGACTCATCTTGCGTTCGTAGTGAATATGAACAGCGGCGTTACGATGGAGAAAGAGGGTGCAGCTATGGAAACGGGAGCAATGTCAAAGCTCGTTATCATTACAGGGATGTCCGGCGCGGGCAAGACCATTGCCGTTCAAAGCCTTGAAGATCTTGGCTTTTTCTGCGTCGATAATTTACCGCCGGTACTTATTCCTAAATTTGCAGAGCTGATTGAGCAGTCGAACGGCAAAATAGGCAAAGTAGCCCTTGTTATTGATTTGCGGGGACGTGAGTTTTTTACCGCTTTATCGGAATCATTAAATTTCATAAAAGAACATTTTACAATCAGCTGCGAAATTTTATTCCTGGATGCGACAGACGAAGTGCTTGTTCAGCGATACAAGGAAAGCCGGCGCCGTCATCCGCTTGCTCCGGAAGGTATGCCGCTTGAAGGCATTCGTCTGGAGAGAAGGATGCTGGAGGACTTGAAGGGCTCGGCTTCTCAAGTTATTGATACGAGCAGCATTAAGCCTACGCAGCTTAAAGAACGTATTATTTCCCGCTTTACTAATTTGGAAAGCAACAGTCTATCGGTGAATGTTACCTCATTCGGATTTAAATACGGAATTCCGATTGATGCCGATTTGATTTATGATGTACGGTTTTTACCTAATCCTCATTATGTGGACCATTTGCGCCCGAACACCGGGCAAAATCCGGACGTCTATGATTACGTGATGAAGTGGCCAGAGACGCAAGCCTTTCTAACCAAGCTGCTCGATATGCTTCAGTTTCTTCTTCCTCTTTATCATAAAGAAGGCAAGAGTCAGGTTGTTATCGGCATCGGGTGTACGGGTGGCAAACACCGCTCGGTTGCGATTGCGGAATATTTAGGTCGCATGCTCGGCAGCAGTGATACAGAACGGGTACGCGTCAGCCACCGCGATGCTGACCGCGATAAGCATTGACGGGGTGATTGGATGCAGAGTAGGCATAAAATATTAAGGCGACCTAAAATCGTCGTTGTTGGCGGCGGAACCGGCCTGTCGGTTATGCTCCGTGGACTTAAGGAGAAGCCGCTTGATATTACGGCGATCGTAACGGTCGCCGACGACGGTGGGAGCTCGGGGATTCTGCGCAATGAGCTGCAGATCCCTCCGCCTGGTGATATTCGTAACGTTATTATGGCGCTTGCAGATGCCGAGCCGCTTCTGACTGAGGTGCTGCAGTACCGCTTCTCAAGCGGCACAGGCTTGGCTGGCCACAGTCTAGGTAATCTCATGCTGGCGGCAATGACAGATATCGCAGGCGATTTCGTAACGGGTATCCGTGAACTTAGCAAGGTACTGGCTGTACGGGGGCGTGTTCTTCCAGCTGCAGGCCGAGCTATTGTGCTGAGTGCGGAAATGACCGACGGTACGATTATTGTCGGAGAATCGCTTATTCCGAAGGCAGGCAAGAAGATTAAACGGGTATTTGTTGAGCCCGATGATGTAGAGCCGCTTCCGGAAGCGATAGAGGCAATTGAGCAAGCCGATGCGATCCTGATCGGTCCCGGCAGCTTATACACGAGCATCATTCCGAATTTGCTCGTGCCTAGGCTGGCGCAAGCGATCGTGGATTCGACAGCGGTTAAGCTGTTTGTATGCAATGTGATGACTCAGCCTGGTGAGACGGATGGCTATTCCGTCAGTGATCATCTGAAGGCGATTCATGATCATATTGGACATAGCCTGTTCGATTATGTACTCGTTAATGACGGAGAGATTCCGCCAGAGGTATCGGATAAATATGCAGAGATGGGTGCAACCCCTGTGGGGCTGGATTTTGACGAGGTTGCCAAAATGGGGCCGGAGGTCATCTCCGACCGCCTTGTCCTGTATCGGACTTTCTTAAGGCATGACGCAGAACGGTTAAGTCATCATATTTATAAATTAGTGGAAAACTGGATGTTAAGAAAGAGGTGAACAAGCGATGTCATTTGCGGCGCAAACAAAGAAAGAGCTGACAATGGTTGAGGCGGACACCTGCTGCGAGCGGGCTGAATTGTCTGCACTCATTCGAATGAACGGCTCCGTCAGTGTATCCAGCCGCAAAGTCGTCCTCGACATCTCAACCGAAAATGCAGCAATTGCCCGTCGGATCTATTCCTTGTTGAAAAAGCATTTTGAAGTGCATACGGAACTGCTCGTTCGTAAAAAAATGCGGCTTAAAAAAAATAATGTATACATCGTCAGAATTCCGACGAAGGTACAGGAAATACTAAGTGAGCTTCGAATTGTATCTGAGGGTTTTGTATTTAATGATGGCATTGATAAGAGTATTATCAAGAAGTCTTGCTGTAAACGGTCTTACTTGCGGGGAGCATTCCTTGCTGGGGGCTCTGTTAATAACCCAGAAGGCTCGTCCTACCACCTTGAGATTTCTTCGATGTATGAAGAGCATTGTGAGGCTTTGGTGGAGCTTGCGAATAAGTTTGATCTGAATGCCAGATGTATTGAGCGCAAGAAGGGCTTTGTGTTCTACATCAAAGAGGGCGAGAAAATTATCGAGTTGCTGAACATTGTAGGCGCTCACCAAGCACTGTTCAAATTCGAAGATGTACGTATTATGCGTGACATGCGTAATTCCGTTAATCGGATTGTTAATTGTGAAACGGCGAACTTGAACAAAACGATTGGTGCAGCTGTTCGACAAATCGACAACATCAGACTGCTTCAGAGGGAGATCGGGCTCAATAATTTGCCGGATAAGCTGAGAGAAGTTGCAGAAGTCAGGCTTCAGCATCCCGATATGAATCTGAAGGAAGTTGGCGAAATGCTCAAGGGCAGTGTGAGCAAATCGGGCGTTAACCATCGGCTTAGGAAGATTGATGAGCTTGCGGAAAAAATACGCAATGGCTAAACTTTTAACCTAGTGCATCAGATGGTATAATGATATAATATGAACAAAAAGTCTTATTGAAAATTATTAGTCATGTCAGGCTGAGCATGAAGCGAAATGTCCGTTTGTATGGAGGGCTGCTTGCCGGACTTATTATAGTATAGGGGGTATGGTTACCATGACAAGGCTACCGGTTGTCGTTCGTCTTAAAACAGGTTTGCACGCAAGACCTGCCGCATTATTCGTTCAAGAAGCGAACAAATTTTCCTCCGAAGTATTTGTTGAGAAAGACGACAAGAAAGTAAATGCAAAATCCATTATGGGTATTATGAGCCTTGCTATCAGCTCGGGTACAGAGATTTTCATCAGCGCAGAAGGCTCGGATGCAGAGCAGGCTGTAAACGCTTTAGTCGCTCTCGTCAGCAAAGAAGAGCTGGAGAACCAATAATAGCCAATAACAAAAGAGCGCCCCGGTATTCATTACGAATACCGGGGCGCTCTTTTTGTATAAATTATACTTTCTCGATAACTCTGTCGATCAAGCCGTATTCCTGCGCTTCTGCTGCACTCATGAAGTAATCGCGGTCTGTATCCTTCTCGATCCGTTCAAGTGGCTGCCCGGAACGTTCAGCGAGAATACCGTTCAGCTTATCGCGCATCTTAATAATGCGGCGAGCCCGAATCTCGATGTCACTAGCTTGGCCTTCAGCGCCGCCAAGCGGCTGATGGATCATAACCTCGCTGTTTGGAAGTGCATAACGTTTGCCCTTAGCACCGGCTGTGAGCAAGAAAGCACCCATCGAAGCAGCCATACCTACGCAAATCGTCGAAACATCGGGTTTAATGTATTGCATCGTATCATAGATTGCCATGCCCGCTGTAATAGAACCACCTGGGCTGTTAATGTAGAGAGAAATATCTTTTTCAGGATCATCAGCTGCCAGGAACAGCAATTGGGCGATAATGGAGTTGGCCACTATGTCGTTTACGCCTGACCCGAGGAAGATGATGCGATCCTTCAGAAGACGGGAGTAAATGTCATAAGCGCGCTCTCCGCGATTGTTCTGTTCAATGACCATAGGAACGAAATTCATATCCAACCAAGTCCCCTCCTCATAATAAAAAAGATGGTATTGCAATAATTTCATAATAGCGGATTGGTATTCAAAAGTCAAAGAAAGTCAAACTCGGATTTGGAAAAGCTAAAACTTGTAACAAATAAAAAAACCGCCCTCATCAGGAGGGCGGTTTATCGTTTATGTATAGGCGATATTAATAGTTTGAATGGCGCGCCCGCTAGGAATCGAACCTAGATCTCAGGCTCCGGAGGCCTACGTCATATCCATTGGACCACGGGCGCATTACACAATGTAAAGCAACAGCAAAACTTAGTATACGCGAATCATTTGTAGAAAGCAAGATAGATGAGAAAAATAAATTTGAGCAAATCGTGAATACAAACGCTTACATCAACATTTGCTTACTTGCCATGTGAACTGTTTTTAGCTAAAATAAAGGTGGGACTTAAAGTGAGTATGCGGGACGTTTAACGTCCATCCCCTGAAAGCCCATTACGCCTATTGACGGGTGGAGTGAAAAGTAGAGGATGCGTCACATTATTGAGCTGCAGAAGCAGCTTCTCCCAGATCTGCTTGACGTAATGAAGAAGCGATACTCGATATTGCGCCAAGTTATGTTGTCTGATCTCATCGGTCGTCGAACACTCGCGAATTCCTTAGGGATGACGGAACGGGTACTCCGGGCAGAGACAGATTTTCTGAAATCGCAGGGCCTGCTCGATATTCATACGGCTGGAATGCGAATCAGCGAATCAGGCAAACAACTGCTTGAGCAATTGGAGCCCTTCTACAAAACGTTGTTCGGATTATCCGATCTGGAAGAGAAGATCAGAAGTCATTTCGGTTTATCGCAGGTTGTTATTGTAGCAGGCGATTCCGAAGAGTCTGAGCAAACGAAGCGGGAGCTCGGAAGAGCAGCTTGCCAAGTGCTCAGCAAAGTAATGGAGCCTAACGATGTCGTAGCTGTAACCGGTGGAACGACAATTGCCCAGGTTGCCAACCACTTAACGTCAACAACGCCGCTGAAGAACAATTGGTTCGTGCCGGCAAGGGGCGGGCTTGGAGAAAGCCTTGATTATCAGGCGAATACGATTGCCTCAACGATGGCCAAGCGCACGGGTGCAAATTACCGTATGCTGCATGTGCCGGATCATCTTGGTGATGAAGCCTATGCATCCATGATGCAAGAGCCGAGTATCCGAGATATTGTTGAAGTCATTCGTAGTGCTCGAATCGTAGTGCACGGGATCGGGGACGCTATGGTGATGGCCAGACGCAGAAAGCTGAAGCCTGAGCTTGTAAATGCAATGGCAGCTGATGGCGCATTGGCGGAGGCATTTGGTTTTTATTTCGACCGTAATGGCGAGGTTGTTCACAAAATGCAGACAGTAGGATTACGACTCGATGATATTGTGAAGACTGAAGTTGTTATTGGTATCGCTGGCGGCAAAAGTAAAGCTGAAGCGATAGGTGCCATAATGAAGTTTGGGCACGATGATGTACTGATTACAGATGAAGCGGCTGCTCTTGAGTTGTCCGCCATTATCGACGCACAGCAACAATCGTTATCTTAACGATTTGCGGCAAGTCTTGCTGCAGACCGTTTTGAAATATATACCATAGTCATTTAAAAAAGCTTAGGAGGAATTTAAAATGGTTAAAATTGGTATTAACGGATTTGGCCGTATCGGCCGTAACGTGTTCCGCGCAGCGCTGAACAACCCTAATGTAGAAGTAGTAGCGGTGAACGACCTGACTGACACTAGCACTCTGGCTCACCTGCTGAAATATGATACAACTCATGGCACTCTTGATGCTACAGTTGAAGCTAAAGAAGGCGCAATCGTTGTTAACGGCAAAGAAATCAAAGTATTTGCTGAGCGTAACCCTGAGAACCTGGCATGGGGCTCCGTAGGCGCAGAAATCGTTGTTGAATCGACTGGTATCTTCACAGCTAAAGAAAAAGCTGAGCTTCACCTTAAAGGCGGCGCTAAAAAAGTTATCATCTCCGCTCCAGCAACTAACGAAGACATCACAATCGTTATGGGCGTAAACGAAGACAAGTACGATGCTGCATCGCACACTGTTATCTCGAACGCTTCTTGCACAACGAACTGTCTGGCACCATTTGCAAAAGTTTTGAATGACAAATTCGGTATCGTAAAAGGTATGATGACTACAATTCACTCGTACACTAACGACCAATCCGTTCTGGACGTTCCTCATAAAGACCTGCGCCGTGCTCGCGCAGCTGCTGAGAACATCATTCCTTCGTCGACTGGCGCTGCTAAAGCAGTATCCCTGGTTCTGCCTGAACTGAAAGGCAAACTGAACGGCATGGCTATGCGCGTTCCTACGCCTAACGTTTCTGTAACTGACCTGGTTGCTGAACTGAAAGTTAACGTAACAGTTGAAGAAGTAAACGCAGCTCTGAAAGAAGCTTCCGAAGGCGCTCTTAAAGGCATTCTGAACTACAACGAACTGCCATTGGTATCGAGCGACTACAACTCCGACCCAGCTTCCTCCACAATCGACGCTCTGTCGACTATGGTAGTAGAAGGCAACATGGTTAAAGTTATCTCTTGGTACGACAACGAGTGGGGCTACTCGAACCGTGTAGTTGACCTCGCAGCTTTTGTTGCATCTAAAGGTCTGTAAGATAATCTAGCATTCCCCACAATGGCATGGAGGTCCCGGGGTTAATGCCCCGGGATACGCTTAGTCTGCGGCTCCACTTGGGTGGAATTTAAGGCAAAGGCGTTCCTTCCTGCGAGAAGGGGCGCCTTTTTTGCTGTATATATGCATTATGCTTTCAATTTCATAATCAGGGAGGCAACACCAATGAATAAGAAAAGTGTTCGTGACGTAGAAGTAGCAGGCAAACGCGTATTTGTACGCGTCGATTTTAATGTGCCATTGGAAGACGGCAAAATTACAGACGACAAACGGATCCGTGAAACACTGCCTACGATTAACTTCTTGATAGAAAAAGGCGCTAAAGTTATTCTCGCGAGCCACTTGGGTCGTCCTAACGGTGAAGTAGTTGAAGAACTGCGCCACACGGCTTCTGCTGCTCGTCTCTCCGAGCTTCTGGGCAAACCAGTAGTGAAAGCTAACGATTCGGTTGGCGAAGAAGTAAAAGCACAAGTAAACGTTCTGAACAATGGCGACGTATTGCTGCTTGAAAACGTTCGTTTCCATGCTGGTGAAGAGAAAAACGATCCGGAACTGGCTAAGCAATTCGCTGAGCTGGCTGACCTGTACGTAAACGATGCATTTGGCGCGGCACACCGTGCGCATGCTTCGACAGAAGGCATCGCTCACTACCTGCCTGCAGTATCCGGCCTACTGATGGAGAAAGAGCTGGATGTACTCGGCAAAGCACTGAACAATCCAGAGCGTCCTTTCACAGCTATCGTTGGTGGTTCGAAAGTAAAAGACAAAATCGACGTTATCAACAAAATGATCGAGATCGCTGACAACATCATCATCGGCGGCGGCTTGTCTTACACATTCTTCAAAGCACAAGGTCATGAAATCGGCCAATCGCTCGTTGATAACTCCAAGCTGGATCTGGCTCTTGAGTTCATCGAGAAAGCGAAATCGCTCGGCAAAAACTTCTATATTCCAGTAGATATCGTAGTTACTGACGAATTCAGCAAAAACGCGAACACAAAAATCGTTGACGTTGACGGCATCCCTGCTGATTGGGAAGGCATCGACATCGGTCCAAAAACGCGTGAAATCTATGCTGATGTAATCAAAAACTCGAAGCTGGTTGTTTGGAACGGACCAATGGGCGTATTCGAAATCGAACCATTCTCCCATGGTACTATTGCAGTTGCTAACGCATGTGCAGAAACAGCTGGCTATACGGTTATCGGCGGCGGCGACTCTGCTGCAGCAGCTGAGAAATTCGGCGTAGCAGACAAAATGGATCATATCTCGACTGGCGGCGGCGCTTCCCTGGAGTTCATGGAAGGCAAAGCACTACCAGGCGTTGTAGCTCTTAACGATAAATAAGAAGTTTATAGAATTATCATTAATAGAAAAGAGGGATTACGATGAGCAGAACACCAATCATTGCAGGTAACTGGAAAATGTTCAAAACGGTTTCCGAGGCCGTATCGTTCTTCTCCGAAGTTAAAGGCAAAGCAGAGGTTGCTGGTGTAGAGAGCGTGATTTGCGCACCTTACACTACACTTCCAGCACTTGTTGAAGCAGCTAAAGGCACATCGATCGCAATCGGTGCGCAAAACCTGCACTTCGAAGACAATGGTGCATTCACAGGCGAGATCAGCGGCGTAATGCTGAAGGATCTTGGCGTGAAATATGTCATTATCGGCCATTCCGAGCGTCGTGCTTACTTCGCTGAGACTGATGAAATCGTTAATAAAAAAATGCATGCAGCTTTCAAACATGGCATTACGCCAATCGTTTGCGTAGGCGAGAAGCTCGAAGAGCGCGAAGCGAACCAAACAAAAGATGTTTGTAAAGTGCAAACAGAAGCAGCTTTTGAGGGTCTGTCGGCTGCACAAGCTGCTGAAGTGGTTATCGCTTATGAGCCAATCTGGGCGATCGGCACTGGCAAATCCTCGACTTCTGAGGATGCACAAGACGTTATCGGTTACATCCGCAGCGTAGTTGCTGATCTGTATGATGCAGCAACAGCTGAAGTGGTTCGTATCCAATACGGCGGCAGTGTAAAACCTAACAACGTAGCAGAATATATGGGCCAAGCGGACATCGACGGCGCACTTGTAGGCGGCGCATCGCTTGAGCCAGCTTCCTATATTGCACTAGTTGAGGGGGCCAAGTAACATGGCTCCGAAACCAGTTGCACTGATTATTCTTGACGGCTTTGGTCTTCGTGATGATGTAACAGGTAATGCTGTAGCACAAGCGAAAAAGCCTAACTACGACCGCTACTGGTCGACTTACCCGCATACGACTTTGACAGCATGTGGTGAGGCTGTTGGTTTGCCGGAAGGGCAAATGGGCAACTCTGAAGTAGGGCACCTGAACATCGGCGCTGGCCGTATCGTTTATCAGGATTTGACTCGAATCTCCAAGTCGATCCGTGACGGGGAGTTCTACGACAATGAAACGCTTCTTGGGGCAGTTCGCCATGCGAAAGCGAACGGCAAGAAGCTTCATCTGTACGGTCTCCTGTCAGACGGCGGCGTTCACAGTCATATCGAACATCTTTTCGCTCTGCTTGATCTGGCGAAGAAAGAAGAGCTGAACGAAGTATTCATTCATGCTTTCCTTGATGGACGTGACGTTGCTCCAGACAGCGCGAAAGGTTATCTTGAAAGACTGCAAGCGAAGATCGAAGAAGTAGGCGTAGGCCAAATCGCAACGGTACAAGGCCGTTACTATGCGATGGACCGTGACAAACGTTGGGAGCGTACGGAGAAATCTTATCGCGCCATGGTTTACGGCGATGGTCCTAAGTACACGGATCCGATCAAGGCAGTAGTTGAATCCTATGAGAAATCCGTTTATGATGAATTCGTTATGCCAACGGTTATCGTAGGTGAGAATGACCAGCCGGTAGGGCTTGTTGAATCGGAAGATTCTATCATCTTCTTCAACTTCCGTCCTGACCGTGCGATCCAGCTTGGACAAGTATTCACGAACGAAGACTTCCGTGGTTTCGACCGTGGCGAGAGCTGCCCTAAAAACCTGCATTTTGTCTGCCTGACGCTGTTCAGTGAGACAATTGGCGGTTATGTGGCTTATTCGCCTAAGAACCTGGATAACACGCTTGGTGAAGTGCTTGTTCAGAACAACAAGAAGCAGCTGCGCATCGCGGAAACGGAGAAATATCCGCATGTTACGTTCTTCTTCAGCGGTGGCCGCGATGTTGAGCTTCCGGGCGAGACACGCGTTCTGATCAATTCGCCAAAAGTTGCAACTTATGACCTGCAGCCAGAAATGAGTGCATATGAGGTTGCAGCAGCTGCGGTGAAAGAAATCGAAGCCGACAATCATGATGCGATTATTCTGAACTTTGCTAACCCTGACATGGTTGGTCACTCCGGCATGCTGGAGCCAACGATCAAAGCGGTAGAAGCAACAGATGATTGCCTTGGTCAAGTGGTCGAAGCTATCCTTGCAAAAGGCGGCGTAGCGATCATTACGGCTGACCATGGCAACGCGGATATGGTATTTGACGAGAACGGCCGTCCGTTCACAGCACATACAACGAACCCTGTTCCTTGTATTGTTACAGTGGCAGGCGGAGAGCTTCGCGAAGGCGGTATTCTGGCTGACCTGGCTCCAACGGTTCTTGATCTGATGGAACTGGCTAAACCGCAACAAATGACAGGTACAACATTGATTCAGAAGTAAGTTTCAAGGTAAACTCAAAAGAGTTGTTTTCCATGCTTCAACCCTATAAATAAACCTTAATAAGGAGTGTTACTTAAAATGTCTATTATCGTTGACGTATACGCACGCGAAGTGCTGGATTCCCGCGGGAATCCAACTGTAGAAGTAGAAGTATCCCTGGAATCCGGCGGCAAAGGCCGCGCAATCGTTCCATCCGGCGCATCCACTGGCGCTTACGAAGCTGTTGAGCTTCGTGACGGCGACAAAGGCCGTTACCTTGGCAAAGGTGTAGAAAAAGCGGTTGAGAACGTAAACGCAATTATCGCACCTGAAATCATCGGTCTGGACGCACTTGATCAAGTAGCAATCGACCGTAAAATGATCGAGCTTGACGGAACGCCTAACAAAGCTAAACTGGGCGCTAACGCAATCCTTGCTGTATCGATGGCTGTTGCTCGCGCTGCAGCTGACGCTCTGAACGTATCCCTATACACTTACCTGGGCGGATTCAATGCAAAAGTTCTGCCAGTTCCAATGATGAACATCATCAACGGCGGCGAGCATGCTGACAACAACATTGACGTACAAGAGTTCATGGTTCTGCCAGTTGGCGCACCTACATTCAAAGAAGCTCTTCGTATCGGCGCTGAAATCTTCCACAACCTGAAATCGGTTCTGAAAGATAAAGGCCTGAACACTGCAGTAGGCGACGAAGGCGGCTTTGCTCCTAACCTTGGTTCCAACGAAGAAGCAATTACAACAATCATCTCTGCTATCGAGCGTTCTGGTTACAAACCAGGCGTTGATGTATTCCTCGGTATGGACGTAGCTTCCACTGAGTTCTACAAAGACGGCAAATACCACCTCGAAGGCGAAGGCAAATCGTTCACATCCGCTGAATTCGTTGACCTGCTTGCTTCGTGGGTTGAGAAGTACCCAATCATCACAATCGAAGACGGCTGCTCCGAGGACGACTGGGAAGGTTGGAAATTGCTCACTGATAAACTCGGCGACAAAGTTCAACTCGTTGGTGACGACCTGTTCGTTACAAACACTGAGCGTCTGTCCGACGGTATCGAAAAAGGCGTGGGTAACTCGATCCTGGTTAAAGTTAACCAAATCGGTTCGCTTACTGAAACATTCGATGCAATCGAAATGGCAAAACGCGCTGGTTACACTGCAGTTATCTCCCACCGTTCGGGCGAAAGCGAAGACAGCACAATTGCTGACATCGCTGTTGCTACAAACGCTGGCCAAATCAAAACAGGCGCTCCGTCCCGTACGGACCGCGTTGCGAAATACAACCAATTGCTTCGCATCGAAGACCAACTGGGTTCGGTTGCTCAATATGCAGGCAAATCGGCATTCTACAACCTGAAAAACTTCAAATAAGTTTTGAAGGTCAAAATAGAAGAAGGCGTTCCGCTTAGCGGACGCCTTCTTTTTTTGCTAGATGAAGGAAATTGTAGTTAAATTTGAAACTATTGAATTACTTGTCCGCCTATGATAAAATAAATTTATGTGTTTTACGGAGCTCCTATGCTGGAGGTGGATCAAATGGAAATCTTTTGGAAGATTTTGCTCGTTATTTTCGCAGTTGGCTTGATATCGGTCGTATTGCTTCAAAAAGGGAAAAGTGCTGGTTTGTCTGGTGCAATCTCTGGCGGTGCTGAGCATTTGTTCGGTAAGCAGAAAGCTCGCGGTTTGGACTTGTTCCTTCAGCGTCTGACAGTAGGCCTGGCTTCTGGATTTTTCATCTTAGCTTTGGTTGTAGCATACGTCGTTAAAGTTTAATGATCATGATTTGTACTCGAAAACGGAGGGAAACCTCCGTTTTTTGTTTTTTCCGGGGTTTTACGGATGCTGGGGAATGATTTCGTGTATACTTACGGTATATGATATTCTATCAGCCGGTAGCAAAATAACGGTAGAAAAAGGCCTCCGGTGTATGAGGTGACTAGGAGAATTATGATGCAAGAGCAGGAACTGCTTGATTTTATGAGGGAAACGGCTTATAAGCCAATGACTTATCAGGAGCTGGAACAGCATTTCGGCATAACCGATGCGACGGAGTTTAAACAATTCCTGAAGATGTTAAACCAGTTGGAGGAAGAAGGTAAGGTCATTCGGACGCGCAACGAGCGCTATGGCGTTCCAGAGAGAATGAACCTGCTGAGAGGTAAAATCCAGGCGCATGCGAAAGGGTTCGCATTCCTATTGCCGGATGAGAAGGATCACCCTGACGTTTACATACATGCTAACGATCAGAAGAGTGCGATGAACGGTGATATCGTACTGGTACGGATTACTTCGCAAAGCGAAGGCGGAGGACGAATGGAAGGCGAGGTCGTCCGCATTGTGCAGCGTGCTGTCACTCAGGTTGTAGGTACCTTCGACAGTCATGAAGCTTATGGCTTTGTGATTCCGGATGACAAACGGATTAACCGTGATATTTTTATCGCGAAAGGTGAATTCCAAGGTGCAGTGTCGGGACAAAAGGTTGTCGTCCGTATTGTATCTTATCCGGAAGGACGTTCTGCTGCGCAAGGTGAGATCGTTGAGATTCTAGGGCATAAAAATGATCCAGGTATCGACATCCTGTCGATTATCCGCAAGCATCAGCTGCCAGAGAGCTTCCCTGATGAAGTAATGGCGGAGGCTGAAGCAGCCCCGGATTCCATTACCGAGGAAGAGATTATCGAGCAAGGCCGCCGCGACCTGCGCGGTGAGGTCATCGTTACGATTGACGGTGAAGATGCGAAGGACCTTGATGATGCTGTTCATGTGAAGCGGCTTGAGAATGGTAACTACCTGCTTGGTGTTCATATCGCAGATGTCGGGTATTACGTCAAGGAGAAATCAGAGCTTGATCAAGAAGCGTTCCGCCGTGGATGCAGTGTATATCTCGTTGACCGGGTTATTCCAATGCTGCCGCATCGGTTGTCGAATGGGATCTGCTCGCTGAATCCTCAGGTTGACCGTCTGACGCTGTCCTGCGAAATGGAATTTGAAGCGAAGACGCTAAAGCGCGTTCGTCATGATGTGTTTACGAGTGTGATCAAGACGAAAGAACGCATGACCTATACGAATGTGAAGAAGATCCTGACAGCAACGGAAGAGGAGCCGCAAACCGAGCTGAAAGAACGTTATGCAGATCTTCTTGATATGTTCAGCTTGATGGAAGAGCTGGCGATGAAGCTTCGGAAGAAACGGATGAAGCGCGGCGCGATTGACTTTGACTTCCAAGAGTCGAAGGTAATCGTGGACGAGCAGGGCAAAGCGGTTGATATTGTGAAAAGAGAGCGTTCTGTCGCTGAGCAGATTATCGAGGAATTCATGCTCTCGGCGAATGAGACAGTGGCGGAGCATTTCCACTGGCTGCGCGTTCCATTCTTATACCGGATCCATGAAGATCCGGATCAAGAGAAGCTGCTTCACTTTATGCAGTTTGCTTCGAACTTTGGATATGTCGTGAAGGGTAAGGGGAACTCGGTTCATCCTCGCGCTCTCCAGACGCTGCTCGAAGAGATTCGCGGCTCGAAAGAAGAGACAGTTATCTCAACAGTGATGCTGCGCTCCATGAAGCAGGCGAAATATGATGCTGAGAGTCTTGGGCACTTTGGCCTCGCGGCTGAGTTTTATTCCCACTTTACCTCGCCAATCCGGCGTTATCCGGACCTTGTGATTCACCGAGTTATCCGCGAAGTGTTGGACAACCGTGGTGCATTAACGGAAGCACGCAACGAAGCACTCGCAGCACGCATGCCGGATATTGCGCAGCATTCATCCGAACGTGAGCGTGTAGCGGTTGATGCAGAGCGGGATACGGATAAGCTCAAAAAATGTGAATACATGCTGGATAAAGTCGGAGAAGAATTCGACGGTATTATTAGCAGTGTGACAAGCTTCGGCATGTTTGTCGAATTGAGTAATACGGTGGAAGGGCTTATTCGTCTAAGCGATATGTCGGATGACTATTACCACTTCCACGAGCTTCATATGGTGCTGATCGGCGAACGTACCTCGAAGGTCTATCGCATTGGTGATGAAGTGAAAATCCGCGTCTCGCGGGTAAATATGGACGACCACACGATCGACTTTGAGATGGTTGATATGAAACCGCGCAGCGATTTCAAAGGCGTAGCGGATGCAGGCTTTGGTGCTGGCCGCGGCAACAACGGCCGCAAACGCGGAGGCTTTGGCCGCGGTGGTGATGCGGGAGCTGTTGCTGGTCGCGGAGGCGACCGCGCTGGTGGTGGACGCCGCGGCGGAGATAAGCGCGCCGGGCAAAACGGTGCGCAAGGTGGTTCTCGCGGCGGCGCAAATGCGGGCCGCGGCAAAGCCGGCGAAGCCGGTGGCGCGCAGCGGAAGCGCGGAGGCGCTGACCGCGGAGCGGCGCAAGGCGCGAATCGCCCAGCCGAAGGCGCGGCGGAGCGCACGCCATGGCAAGAGCCGGCGAAGCCGCTCGAGCAAGGGCGTCAAGTGCGCGGAGCAAGATCGCGCACGGATATGTGGGGGCTGCCGATTAGCGGCAGCCGGGGTCGCGATGCCGATACGGGCGAAGATCCGGATCAAGGGCAGCGCTCAGGCGGTAATCGCGGTGGCCGAAGTCAACGCGGAGATCGTAGTGGAGGCCAGCGTGGTACTGGTCAGCGCAGCGGCGGCACAAATTCTTCGAGTGGAGTGAATAATTCCAGCGAAGAAGGGAAAAATAAGAAAAGAAAAAGAAATAGCGGAGACGGCAGTAATAACAACGGAGGAGGCAACTCCACCGCAGCGTTTGTCCGCAAGAAACGTAAATAAAAGTAAATAAATATGGAACATATATAGTACTAAACCTGGGAAAATGGTGCTGCCAGAAGCGGCGCGGTCTGCGAGTAAGCAGCACCGTTTCTTAGGATAAGCTGGGAAAATATATTTAAGCTTGTCGCTTGCATTTTGAATTTGGGTATAGTACACTCAAAGCAATTGATGATATGAACCTGAATTCACATATTGAAAAGGGTGTCATTAAAGTCATGGACCTTTTTCAATGTGTGAATTTTTTGTTTCGATACGAAATAGGCGCATATTAATACATTTTTGGAGGTAATACACATGCAACAAGGTACAGTTAAATGGTTCAACGCTGAGAAAGGTTTCGGCTTCATCGAAGTTGAAGGCGGCAATGACGTATTCGTTCACTTCTCCGCAATCGTTGGCGAAGGCTTCAAAACTCTTGAAGAAGGCCAACGCGTTGAGTTCAACGTTGTTCAAGGCAACCGTGGACCACAAGCTGAGAACGTTGTTAAGCTGTAATAGCTTAATTTAACGAACGGAGACCGCCCTTAATGGGGCGGTCTTTTTATTTATGTAAGCGATGTATTTCCGTGGACAGGTCTCTTGCGTTAGGCTTTTAAAGTTGTTACAATGAATTCTTAATAGAGCACATTCTAGAGCTGGATGGCGTAAACAAAGATGAGGTGAAAGACTGTGGGTAGTAAGAAAAATGACGGAAAGCAACTCGCTCAGAATAAGAAAGCTTCCCATGATTACTTCATTGAGGATACGTATGAAGCGGGAATCGTGCTTATGGGTACGGAGATTAAAGCGCTCCGAATGGGCAAGGCGAATATTGGTGATGCGTTCGCGACGATCCGGAACGGCGAGATGTTCATTCATAATATGCACATCAGTCCTTTTGAACAAGGCAATCGCCACAATCCAACCGATCCGACACGCGCCAGGAAGCTGTTGCTTCATAAACAGCAAATTCACAAACTGCTCGGCCAGTCCAAGCAGGAAGGCTATTCGATCGTGCCGCTCAAAATTTATGTACGCAATGGCTACGCGAAGCTGCTGATCGGCCTTGGTAAAGGTAAGAAGCAGTATGATAAGCGTGAGACTGCTGCCAAGCGTGATGCACAGCGTGATATCCAGCGTGTGCTTCGTGAGAAGCAGAAGGTTGCAAGATAACCTTTTATGGTGCATCCTGTATGTACTGGTATCAAGAAGCTGAGCAATTGTCATTGAGTTCGTGTTATACTAGAGAAGCGCTAAAGGAAAGAAGAGGCGCTGATCTAGAAGTTATACAAGGTAAGGTAATGCTTGCTTGTAATGAAATAGCGTGTAAGTGCGCTACACCTCATTCCAGGCGTTCTTAAAGCTAATCGGCCAATGAAATATAAGCATAGTATAGAGATATCGTATACTTTCTTATATTTTGAATAGGTCGTTTATGCGATATTGGGGGCGTTTATGGATTCGACGGGGATAGTACGAGCATGGGTTGCGGGTAGCAGGGAGTCGTCTGCTTCATCAACGCTAAAGCCTATTAAATGGCAAACAACAACAAACTTACGCTTTCGCAGCTTAATAACCTGTGAGCGTGCTCCTACCTAGCATCGCCCATGTGACTAGACTAGGGGCTAACAAGTAGTGGGATACGCCGTTCGGTCTCCGCCTGGGGTCGACGGAAGAAGATAATCAGGCTGACCCAACGCGTAGTCGGTTACGGGACGACGCTCGGGTGACATCAATACTGTGACTACACCCGTAGAAGCCTGTGTGGCGTTGTCTTCGGACAGGGGTTCAAATCCCCTCGCCTCCACCATGTAAAGCCCCGACCGCAAGAGGTCGGGGTTTTTGCTTTGTTTTAAATTGATAAATATTCCTAATAATTGGATTGTTAATAATAAAAAATGAATGTTTTTTATTATAGTCCGAGAAGGTCGTAAGCTAACTTAACTGCTTGTGAGAGTGGGTATAATAAACAGATTATCATACCGTCGAGAACAAGGTTTCGTGCGAAATCACTAGGGCAAGGTGTTGAGTCCTAACCCTCAAAAAGGTCTGCAGAATTTCTGTCGACCTTTTGTGTTTTATTCAATTTGGCACAGAAGCGTTGTAGTGCCTTCTAGAACGGCGATATGATGGGTATGGGTAATAGCGGCTGAAACTCTCATCGGAGTTGTAGAAGGCGTTTATAACGGTTAGAGTGGGCCATAGAGAACTGTATATTTAAGGATGATTGCCAAGGCAATGGATACTGAATCGGTCCGATTAGCATTCAGCAAGCGAGCGCAGGTAAAAAAGAGGATGAACCAGCCATGGCCGGTTCATCCTCTTTCTCATTCCGTTAAATCCAGTTCACAACTGCGTCACTTCGCTGCCGTGATGCCTACCGTGTAGATCTCGCAAGGCCCGAGTTCCGCTGCGAACGAGCCGTTCGCACCTTCACCGGACGGCTGCAGGCGTTCGCCCATCTGTTCGAGTACATCGCTCGCGTACGCCACTGCGGCCGCGCCGACGTTCGGCTGCGCCTGCAGCTTCGCGGCTTCAGGCCGCATGTTAAACCAACGCAGCATAAGGTCGCCCGTCGCTTCCGCGATCTTGGCAGAGGAGAACGCAATGCCTTCTCCTTCCCATGCCAGGAACGAGTGCACCGGTGATAGTGTTCCGCCGTGTACGCCGGTCTGCGCGCTTGTCCACGGCGCTTGGAACTGATACGCGTCCGCGTAAGCGCCAGTCGCTGCGCCGTCGCCGCCATGCGGAAGGATCAATAGCTGGGTCGTATGCTCGCCGAGGCATTGCGCTTCCGGCGTCGGGAAGACGCCCCAGTCGCCCAGCTCGGAGACGGAGCGAAGCAGCGTGACGGCAATCGTATTGCGGCCGTCGCGAAGCACTTCGTATTCGTTCAAGCCCAGATTCGCGATCGTGAGGCCCTGCGTACCGTCGCTGACATCGGCAAAGGCTTGCTGATGCTGCGCGTTACTCGGGTTCTCCCATTCGACGGCCGGGTCGTTGCCCCGAACCGCCACTTCGAAGATCGCGTCAGCCCGATGGACGGACGCAGCCAGATCGGTCGGGAACAAGGCGCGCACGCGATGGTCCTTCGCTTGGTTATTGAACGTCGTGCTGATGCCTACGCCGCGTCCGGAGCGCTCCAAGCTGACGACGGTGCGAATCGTAATCGGCACGAATGTTGTCGATCGGCCGGCTTTGCGCTCGGGATAATAGACAGCTTCCTGCTTCTCCTGCTCGAACAGCTCATCGGCGGATGCCGGGATCGACCAATGATGCACGATCTCGACCGCGGCGCGGAACGCGCTGTCTTCGATGACGCGAATTTCAGCCACTAGGCCCTTGGTCGTGAGAACCGGCTCGCCGTCCGGCTGCTTGAACATATACTCGTTGCCGATATCTCCGACATTTTCATAGATAAGCAGATCGCGGTACGTGCGTCCGCTGGCGATATCCGTTACCGCCAAGGTTCCGTCCTCGGCAATTTCGATGCTTAGGTTGGCGTTCGCAATCGTACGGGGACCGGTCACCATTGACGGCGACGAAGCGTCATTTGCAGCTCCGATCACCCAAGCGTAAGTTTTCAATCCAAGCGCCGGCACGGCGGTCGCTTCGAATGTCAGCTTCACGCGGCGTGTCCAATACGGCTGACGGAATTTGTCATCCGGCAGGTCGTAGCCGAACTGTAAGCCTAGATCCTCGACCGTATGCGCAACGGCGTTGCCGTCCGCATCCACGAGCGTCCGGCCCTCGATGGACATTTCCTTCATCATGCGAATCATGTCATTCGGGGCGATGCCTTCACGGAAATACACGCGCGCAATGTCCAGTTCAATTTCCAAGACGCCGCTGCGCGTCCATCCCGTTGTATTGAACGCGACGAGCGGCAGCGGATCCTGGCCGTAGCCCGCGAATACGCTTGTATCGACCGTGCCTGCGACCGCGTGTTTACTGTCGTCGACAATCGTCTCGGCCACATGGCGGCTCTTATCGAACCGGGTGACCATCTCGCGGTGCACCTCGTCGACGCTGCAGCCGCAGATGCTGTCGTGCGGATGGTTCTGCATGAGCGTTTTCCAAGCGTACTTCAATAGATGATGCGGGTACTTGGCCTGGCCCGTCACATGCGCAAATGCGGCAAGCGGCTCGGCGACCTTCTCGAGGATCGTCTGGCCGACCTGATTCATCTGTTTCAGGTAGACGCGGGCGGATGCCGTATTCACGAGCGTCGACCAGCCGTCCGTCCGCTGGCTGCGCAGCTCGCCGCGCACGACCGACAATTGCTTGTCTTCGAGCGACGACTTCAGTGACGCCAGGTAATCCGGGAAATTCGAATGGACGAAATCCGTATCCGGGTACAGCTTGCGCGCGACGCGGATCGCTTCGGCCAGATCCGTCTGGATCGGCTGATGATCGCACCCGTTCATGAACAGCAGCTGTCCCGTCGATGCGTATTTGCCTGCATCGGCAAGCTTGCGGTCCCAGTACTCCTTGGCTTCCGCTTCATCCACGGGCACCTCATTGCCATTGCTGTACCAGTTGGCGAACAGAATGCCGAGCACCTGCGAACCGTCCGGTCCTTCCCATACGAGCTCCGAGAAGGACGACTCATAAGCGGAGTCCGAGACCATGTTGTTGAAGCCCGTCGGCTTGACGCCGCGGCCGAACACCGCGTTGTCGATGCCCGCCTGCTTCATGAGCTGCGGCGCTTGGCCGATGTTGCCGAAGGTGTCGGGGAAATACCCGACCTTTGCGATCGTGCCGTAATGCGAGGCATCTTGATGCCCGATCTGCAGATTGCGGACGTTCGCTTCACTGCTCGTCAGGAACGCATCCTGCAGGACGTACCATGGACCGATATGAATGCGGCCCTCGCGGATCCATTTCTCCAGGCGCTCCCGTTGGTCCGGGCGTACCTGCAGGTAGTCCTCGATGATGATCGTCTGTCCATCGAGATAGAAGCTGCGGTATTCCGCGTCGTTCTCCAGCGTGTCCAGCAGTGTATCCATGAGTGCGATCAGTCGCACGTGGTGTTTCTCGTAAGGCAGATACCATTCGCGGTCCCAATGCGTGTGCGAGATGATATGTGCCGTTTTTCTATTATTAGCGTTCGCCATGGCGATCGTCTCCTTTCGATTTCAAGCCTTCTTCGGCCGGCTGCGCCAGTACTTCCACTTCATCCGGGCGATAGACATCCGTCACGCGACCGGCCTGGTCGACGGCAAACAACACCGCGCGCTCTCGTTCCAGCACGAACGAATAGGTTGTTCCCGTCGCGGCGGACTTCACTTCGATCTGCGCGTCATGCGCGTATTCGGACACGAACACGAAGAGCTCGCCGTCCTTGAAGCGAAGACTCCGGCCGTATACGCCGGCCAGGTTGCCGCCTCTCAGCCATTCCAATTCGCGGCGCGCGCCGGAAACCTCCAGCGCGTGCGCATAGAGCGCAGCGACCGGTTCTGCGCGTTCGTTCAGCTCCACGGGCAGCGGGCACCAGATCAGGCGTCCTTGTCCGTAGGCTGTTTCCATGACCTGGTCCGCTCCCGCAGGGGCACCGTAGCCAGCTTCCTTGAACACTTCGGCGATCCTCCGGTGACCGTATGATACCGGATACTCCTTGTCCCCAATCGCGAGCCGTTCTTCCCGGACGACGTTGGCCGGCTTCCGCTGGCCGAACGTATCTGCGAGCCGGTCCGCTTCCCGCCAGTAGGCGTCGAGCCCAAGAGGGCCCGTGAACAAGAGTGTCGCTGCTGTCCGGTCCACGATGTCCAGCAGCCGCGCGAATGCCTCGTCGGAGAAGTTATGCGCGGACGGCACAATGATCAGCTTGGCCGGCGCTGTCTCCAGCGCATCCAGATGGTACTCCGACACGCCGCGGAACGGCGTATTCAGCTCGTAGCCGAGCACGCGTGTCAAGCTCGTCGTCGCATCAAACGCCAGCTTGCGGTTGGAGAAGTCGTTGGAATAAGGGAACACGGCAGCCACATCTTCCAGCTCGCGGTCCCGGAACAGATCGCGGATCCGCTCCATGAAGCTGCCGAACCGGTAGGAGACGTCCGCCTCCGGCTTCTCGGTTCCGTCCGCCCGTAGCGCGCCAATATGGGATTCATTCGCGTTGTCCATGTAGAAGTTGGTGTTCCAGATCCACTGCACAGCACCGGCTCCGCCTGCCGCGAAGGCATACGCGTACTTGCGCTCCAGCATCGCTCGCAGTTCTTCCTCGGACCGCTTCGCGAATCCGGCCGGTGTTTCCACGTACATGATACCCGTCTCCTGTACGACGTTTGGTTTGTCAGCCGTCTTCGCGAAGATGCCATCCCAAAGCAGATGGTCGTTCAGCCACCAGGAATGCACAGTCGTGTAGTCGACCGCTTCCCCGTAAAAGAACGGCGACGGCCGCTGAGCGCCAAGCGCTTCGTCCTGGCCGACCGTCACGAGCTGCGACGGATTGCTTTCCTTGATCGCATCGACGAGCTGCTTCGCCCAGCGGTTGTGCATGTCCATAGAGAACAGTGCGTAATCAAGCCAACGCGTACCCCGTTTGCCTTGGTGCATGTCCTGCACGTCGAAGTTGATGTCCTCCGGCTCCGGAATGACGGCTGACGCGAAATCCGGCAGCTCGCCCGGGGTCATACCCCATCGTTCGTGCAGCTTCTCGATGGTGCCGTGACGCTCCGCCAGCCATTCCGCGTACGCCGCCTTCTCGAACCGGTCGCGGCTCGAGCGCGGACCGTCGGAGAAGATCCGCGGCGGATCGAACATCGACGGCTCGTTGATCAGGTCCCAATCGACGTTCGTCGTCTCGCGATGACGGCTGACGATGGAGCGGATGAACCGCTTCTGCGCTTCCACGCTGCGTGGATCAAGGTACGGGTTTGTGCCTTCCCATGTCTCCGGAGTAAAGGAGAAGAATGTAAACGTTACTTGCAGGCCGTGCCGCTTTGCGGTCATGAAGAACGCGTCAATCGAGCGCAGCACTTCTTCGGACGCATGCCCGTCCACCTGCATGATGTTGCGGTACGCCGTCCAGATACCCGTGCGGATCCAGTTGATGCCCGCCTTGCGCATTTGCGCCATATCGCGATCCCACACCGATACATTCGGCAGGAACAGGAACTTGCGCGCAACGTCTGAGGTCATATAGGTCATGCCGACGACAGGCATCGGCTGTCCGTCCTTCTCGAAATAATCCCGGCCGCGTGACAGCAGCCCTCCAGCGTTCAGTAAATCGGCGTCCATCCCCCAGAAGCCTTGGCGAAGCAGGCGCGTCTCGCCGTCCGAGGATTTAGCGACACAAATCACATGATAATAACCCGCGTGGATGTCGCCGAGCAGCGGAATGCGCTTCAACTCGAGCTCGGGGCCGATTTCCGCCTCATGACGGCAGGTGAACACGTCCGAGTCTTCGTCATGGCGGACTTTGATGTCAAATGTCCAGTTCGTTTTGCCCGCCGTGCTTCGACCCAGCTTCTGCGACTGCAGCGTCAGCATCGGACGCTCATGCAGCTCGTAGGAAGCATAGCTCGGCTTCAGCCACAGCTCGGTCACGCCAGCCGCGCAGAATGCCGTCCACGCTTGCAGCGCCTCGGCTCCGCCGCGTGCGAAGAAATCCGCACCAAGCGGTTGGTTGACGAAGAGCCAGCGTCCGCCGGCGAAATCACCTTTCGTGTTCTCCCACAGCACGGCCGGTGCAGCAACTTCCCGTCCTTCGTAGGAGATGCCCTTCAGCACGGGGTAAATATGCGCGTCCATCGGACCGGCCGAGCCCATCTGTTGCGGCAGGTCGCTCGATTTGGTCACATGCGGCACGAGGTTCCACGTATCCGTGACGTCGAGCAGCGACTCCCGGCCCTTGAATAGAGGGATTTCCTCGACAGATGCCAGCTTCGCGACCGGCACCGCTTTCACTGGCAGCATCTCATGAATGCGCAGCTGTCGATGATATGCCGTTTGCTCCGACTCTGCGAGCCATTCGCCCGCCTCTTTGCGGACCGGCACGCGGAAGGGCGCGCCTCCTAGGCTGATCAAGCCGCCGCCGCGTTTTAAAAACCCGAGCAGCGCTTCCCAAGCCGCGGCGGGAAAATAAGGCGCATGCAGCGACACGAATACGCCGTCGTCCGCACCTTCCAGCCTCGATGCCAGCGCATCGGCGCCGCACACCTCGCCGACGCCCCGCAGCTGTTCCAAATCCGCTCCGCCAATGGCAGAGGCGCCCGGAAAGGCGCCATCATAGAAAATTATCGTTGAATTAAGCATCGAGTAATCCTGCTTTCATCGCTTTATAGACCAGCTGCGAGAACAAGCTGTTGGACCAAGCGAACCATTTGCGGGTGAATACGGTTGGATCGTCAGAATGGAAGCCTTCGTGCATGAAGCCTGTTTCGGCGTCCGTCGCTTCCAAGACCGCGATCATGGCGAGTTTCTCCTCGTCCGTCTTGGCCGTCAGCCCTTGCATGGACAAGGCCATATGCCAGATATACCCCGGCGGCGTATGCGGGCTGCCGATGCCTTTCGCGGCCGTTCCTTCGTAATAGAACGGGTTTTCCTTGCTCAGCGCGAAACGGCGCGTGTTCTGGTATATTGGATCGTCCCCGTCCACGTAACCGAGGTATGGAATCGAGATCAAACCCGGCGTACCCGCGTCGTCCATCAAGCAGTAGTTGCCGAAGCCGTCGGTCTCGTAAGCGTAGATCGGCCCGAACTCCGGATGCCGGTAGATGCCGTACAGCTGGATGCCATGGTTGATCTCGCGTTCCAGCTTCGCCATTTCCTTCTCGAACGACAGGTCACGGAAGACGAATTCGGCGATCTCGCGCATCTGGCGGAGGGTGACAACCGCGAACATGTTGTCTGGGATGTTGTAATGGAAATCGCAGGCGTCGTCGCTCGGCCGGAAGCCGGACCAGACCATGCCCGTGTAGTTGACCGGCATGCCGAGTCCGTCGTTCATGAGTGAATCGGTCATGATGCCGTTGTCCCGCTCGAAGCGGTATGGCGAACGCTCGAAATGGTATTGCTCCCGTTTCCACAGGTCAACTGCGGCGCGCATGGCGATCTTGAAGTCCGCGTCAAAGATATCGGCGCGGCCGGTTTCCTTCCAGTACGTGAACGCGAGGCGCATCGAGAAGCAGATGGAATCGAGCTCGAATTTGCGCTCCCATACCCAAGGGGACATGTCCGTCTTGTCGTCGGTGTTCCAGTGCCAGTCATTTGCCATCTCGTTGAACGCGTTTGCGTATGGGTCGATGACGATGTTGCGCATATGCAGCTTGATCAGGCCGCCGATGATCCGCTGCAGGTCTGCGTCGTCCTTGGCGAACGGTACGTAATGCATGACCTGCTCGACGGAATCACGCAGCCACATCGCGGGGATATCTCCCGTAATGACGAAAGTCGTGCCATCGTTCAGCAGCTTGGTTGTCGTTTCCAGCGTATTCGGAAAACAGTTCTTAAACAGCTGAAGCAGCTTCGGCCGGTGTGCGAGGCGCGTCTCTGCCTCTGCTAGCACCGCTTGCACGGATTGCGGGAGCGGGAGGTGAGGCATGTCGATTTTTGGTAATCTGAATTGTTCCATGGTGTTTTTCCCCTTTGTCGTTACTATATTGCGTTGTTGCTTATACGTACTTATGCGTACCGCAAACGGCCCGTGGGCGGTTGTCCGCGCCGCGGGCCGCTTGCGGTGTGAAATGTTTTCAAAAGGGTATTACTCTTTCACGGCGCCAACCGTTAGCCCCTGCACAAAATAGCGCTGGAAGAACGGATACGCGAGCACGATAGGCCCGGTTGCCAAGACGACCATCGCCATCCGTGATGTATCCTGCGGCATCGACTGCAGCACGGACGTCCCCAGGGAGGCGTTGTTGCTATTGGCAAGAATGAACTGCATGCTGTTCTCGATCCGCATCAGCATCGATTGCAGCGGCACCAGATCGGGGTTCTCGATGTACAGCAGGGCGTTGAACCAGTCGTTCCAATAGCCAAGCACGTTGAACAGCGCGATTGTCGCGAGGCCCGGCAGCGCAAGCGGTACGATGAGTCGGAAGAATATGCCGAACTCGCCGGCGCCATCGATTTTGCCGGATTCGATAATTGCGTCCGGGATCATGGTCGAGAAGAACGTACGCATGATCATAATGTAGAAGGCATTGACTGCAAGCGGCAGAATGAGCGCCCACAGGGAATTCCCGAGACCGAGCAGCTTCGTCGTCACGATGTAGGACGGTACGAGTCCGCCGTTGAACAGCATCGTGAAGAAGGCAAGGAACGAGAAAAATTTACGGTATTTGAATCCTTTGCGGGAGATCGCGTACGCGAAAAGCGAGATAAAGATCAAGCTGATCGCCGTGCCGACAACCGTGACGAGAATGGTCACGCCGTAGGAGCGCAATAGTTGGTCGCCCGCTTTGAATAGGTAGCTGTAGGCGTCGGTACTCCATTTGTTCGGAAATAACGAGTACCCGTCCTGCGCCAGTGTCTTCTCATCCGTGAACGAGATAACCATGACGAGCAGAAATGGAAACACGCAAGCTAGCGCGAACAGTCCAGCAATGAGGTTGAAGATGATGTTCCAGGCCGGCGTCAGCCGGTGGAAGTCCTTGGATTTCGTAAGGGATGCCATGATGATGCTCCTTTCTTCCTAAAATAACGCGTTGTCCTTATTGAAACGACGGACGATCCAGTTGGACGTGATGACGAGTGCGAAGCCGACGAAAGATTGATACAGGCCGGCTGCTGTGCTCATGCCGATCTCCCCGGTTGTCTTCAGGCCACGGTAGACGTAAGTATCGATAACGTTCGTGACGTTGTAGAGCGTCCCGGAATCGCGGGTAACTTGGTAGAACAAGCCGAAATCCGCGTAGAAAATGCGGCCTATGGCCAGCAAGGTCAAAATGGTCATGAGTGGTGTCAGCATCGGCAGCGTGACGTTACGGATCTGCTGCCATTTGTTCGCGCCGTCGATCATTGCCGCTTCGTATAGAGATTTATCGATGCCCATGATTGCGGCCAGATAGACGACGCTGTTATAACCGAGCGACTTCCATAGGAACACGATGACGATGATGAACGGCCAGTACTTCGGCTCCGAATACCATTGCTGCGGATCCATGCCGAACGCCAGGACGATCTTGTTCATCACGCCGCGGTCGTAGCTGAGGAAGCTATATGCGAAATAACCGACGATGACCCAGGACAGGAAGTAAGGCAGGAACATCCCCGTTTGGAACCATTTCGCCAGCCGCTTGTTTGCGATTTCGGAAAGGACGATGGCCATGGCCACTGCCAGAACTAGACCAATGATGATGAACACGATGTTATAGAGTAAGGTATTGCGGGTGATGATGTACGCGTCGTTTGTGCTGAACAGGAACTTGAAATTATCGAAGCCGACCCAGCGGCTGTGGATGATGCTGGAGAGAAATCCGCCGTGCACGCGGTATTCCTTGAAGGAAATCACCGTGCCGAGCATTGGCAGGTACGAGAAGAAAATAAACCAGATACTAGCCGGAAGCACCATCAGGAGCAGGGCTTTATTACGGTTGATGTCTTTGAAGAAACGCCCAAAGGCCTTCATGGGGTTCACCCTTTCTAAGCGAAGTCGGTTTGCAGCACCAAGGGCCTGCGGCATTTCGTCCCAAGGTGAAACGGCTTCCCCGTCCTTAGGGAGGGGTGGCGCGTTTCAATCCGGAGAATTCTAAGCCATGTTTATAAAAAACACATATAGACTCTTAGAATTCAAGGTGAAACGGCTGATGCCGTCCATTGGCGGCGCAAGTTTCATCCCTTAGAACGAGAAACAATGTACGGGATGTCCCATCCCGTTCGGTTCCTTGTTTTTGAAAAAAGGGCGAATGTTCGCATTCGCCCTTCGGTGCTATAAGTGCTTTACTTGCCTTGCGTAGCTTTCCAAGCGTCGAGTTGTGTTTGCGCTTCGGTCAGGATTTTGCCAAGACCCGCGTCGTTCAGTTTTTTGATCGCTTGCGGCAAGTATTTATCCGGATCGACGGTACCCGTCATGAGCGGTGCCCAGAAGGATTCCTTCGCGTTTTGCACAGCCGCGATCTCGCTCGATACTTTCGTTGGATCGAAGTTGAAGCCGAGTAATGCGGCAGGTTTGCCGGCATCGTTGTATGTCTTGAACTGTTCCCATTTGTCGGCAGGATCGCCAGGGTTCAGGTGCGTGATCATAATGTTGCCAAGTGCGAACGTTGGCATATCGTAGTTCTTGGACTCAGGCAGGTTCTCCATGTAGTCGCCGTCGGTTACCTTGTAGTGCGTGCCTTCGATGCCGGAGTCGACCATGTTGCGAAGAACCGGATCGGTGTTCAGCAGGTTCAGGAATTCCATCGCCTTCTCTTTATGCTTCGAGTTCGCGGAGATGGCTTGCATGGAACCCATGACCGATGCGTTGTAGATCAGCGCGTCGCTCATCGGCGTCGAGACGATAGGGTAGCCGTAGCTGGTCGACCAGACGTTGTCCGCGAACGGCTGCGTCGTCGCTTTATCGGTGAACCATTTGCCCGTCGCTTGCACGTCCGAAGACGATTCCAGCGTCGCGGCTTCCGTAGGAATGTAGCCGGCTTGGTAGTATTTGTGCATGGTTTCGAGCGCTTGCTTCATTTCCGGCGTTTCGAACACGTTTACAATTTTGTAGCTGGAGTCGCCCAGCTTAACGGCCAGCGGGAATTTCTCAATCAGGTAGTCATATGGAATGTACGGCGTGAAGGTCTTGTCCACTTGCAGCGGCGTCACGTCCGGGTTGTTTTGTTTAACTGTCTTCAATAGCGGCTCCAGGCTTTCCAGGGAGCGCACGTCCGTGATGCTCAGCTTATTCTCATCAAGGATGTTCTTGTTGAAGCGCCATACCTCGGATGTCGGAAGCTCTTTGTTCGCCGGTACGCCGTAGTTTTTGCCGTCGACTTTGGAGCCACTCAGGAAGGCAGGGTTCAAAGTGTCGGTAATTCCTTTGCCGTATTGCGTCAGCAGATCGTCGATTGGAGCGAAAGCCCCTTTACGCGCGTTTTGCACATAATCGAATGCCCATGCTGCAGTGAACATGATATCCATGTCTGCGCCGGAAGCCGTAAGTACTTGCATCTTTTGGTTGTAATCGCCCCAGTCAATCATTGTCATTTTGACTGTTGCGCCGATTTTTTCTTTCGTGTATTCGCTAACCGCTTCCATAACTTTGTCGACGTCTTTCTGCGGCGTGCCGATTGTGTACCAGTTCAATTCGACCGGTTTGGCGGTGCTGCCTGTGTTGCCGGACGAAGTGTTGTTGTTCGTGGCAGTGTTACCGTTGCTTCCGCAGGCGCTCAGCAAGAGCATGACGGCCATCGCGGACGTCAGACCGATCGCTGCCTTTTTACGGATGATTCCCATTTGTGTTTCCTCCCTTTTGTCTGTGTAGCATTTCAGTAGTCGCGACTTCTTGCTACTTCATCTTAGAAGATGAAAACATTTTCAAAAATAATAGAAAACAAAGAATAAGTGTACAAAATAAAGAAAGGAACCACGAATGACGCCTCGGCGTCATAGCAGCTCCTTAAAATCGCCCGGCACCATCCCGACATGCTTCTTGAACTGCTTGTAGAAGTAGCCTGTCTCCCAATACCCGACCTGTCTTGCGATTTCGTTCACCTTAAGCCGGCTGTCCGCCAGCAGTTCCTTAGCTTTGTCGATACGAAATTTATTCAGGTAATCCGTGAACGTATCTCCCGTCTGCTTGTGAAAGAGCTGCCCAAGGTAATTGGGGTGAATATGGAACTGCAACCCAAGCGACTTGAGCGTCAGCGCATCCGCGTAGTGCTCGTGGATGTAGCGCAACGCCTGCTTGATGACAGGACTCATGTCTTCCCCGGAGAATGAATCGGCAGTGAAGAATGCCGCCGTCCGTACGGCTTTCTCCACGCCTTCGAGCGTTGCCGCGGTCACCGCTTGGTCGAGTGCGCTTTGGAACACCTCCGCGGCATCCGTGCGTCCGAGCTTGTCAACTTCGATCTTCATCAGGATCATCAGCTCGATGGCGGCGCCTCTCGCCCGGATGGGATGCAAGCTCTCCGCTATCCGTATAGCCGCGAAATCGCGGTCGATAACCCCCGCCAGCTCGTCCTTGTCCTTGGCGAGGATGGACTTTGCATATACCTCCCATTCGAATAATCCCGAAGGAAGAGCTGCCGTGTCAGCGGAAATATCCGCATAGTCGAGTAAATGCCGGTCATGCCGCACCAGGAAAAACTGCTGAGCTTTACGAGCCTGGATGTAGCTAGCAGGGGCGTCGGCTGTCGACATGATCCCGCCGAGCGCGATCTGCGGGCCGAGTTGCCTGTTTTCCCATTTGTCCGCTACTCTTTCCAAGGCTTCCGTTACCTTAGCTTGATTCTGCTCGTCTCCGTTTATGCAGCAGACGGCAACCAGCTCGCCTTCGTCGTTGCGAAAGGGAACAAGAGTCAGGCGGTCAGTCTCTTCGGCCAGGAGATCCGCAATGCGGTCGTCCGGGCCGTAACCTGTGGCACTCTGTTCCGGGCGAAAACGGATGATCGCCAGCGCCACATATGGCTTCGAAAGATCGATGCCGAGTAGTGTTGTTCGTTCCGTCAGCTCGGGTAACGCGATCCGCCCGTTTACCCATCGGGTCATCACATTGTCCCGCAGGATGCCAATCTCATCTTCCCCCAACGGCTTTTCTGGCTTGTCCACCTCCAGCTTCCGTACCGTATCCGTCAGCGTCGCCTCAAGCTCCCCGAAGTTAATCGGCTTGAGCAGGTAGTTCTCGATGCCAAGGCGCATGCCTTCCTTGAGATAATTGAATTCGTTGAACCCGCTCAGGATGATCACCTTCAATTGCGGCTGCAGCTCCCGTGCTTTGCGGATCAGCTCCAGTCCGGTCATGATCGGCATGGAGATGTCAGTGATGAGCAGGTCGACTGGCAACTCGCGCAGTCGCTCCAATGCTTCCTCGCCGTCTTCGGAGCTGCCGACGACCTCCAGACCGAAAGCGGACCAATCGATCGCGTCGCTCAAGCCTTCCGTGATAAACGGCTCGTCGTCCACGAGTAATACTTTATACATCGCCAGCTTCCTCCCTTTGTGTGGCCTCGGGCCAGGTCACCGTCACCGATGTCCCCTTCCCGGGCATGCTCTCTATGCTTATCCCGTAGCCGGGTCCATACACGAGTTCGATCCGCTCGTGCACGCTGCGCAGCCCGAAGGATTGCTGTTCCTCGGTTTCCGGCATCTTCAGCCGGTGCATGATGCGCGCAAGCCTCTCCGGCTCGATGCCTTTGCCGTTGTCGCGTATCTGAACCTGGATCAGGCCGTGCTCTTGCACGGCTTCGATAGTCAGGCTGTTGTTCTTACGACGGGAATCCATCCCGTGCACGATATAGTTCTCTACGATTGGCTGCAGCAGGAGCTTTGCAACTGGAACCCGCAGCAGCTCCTGGTCGCATTCGACCTCATAGGCGAATTTGTCTTTGTAACGGATTCGGAACAGCTCCAGGTACAGCCTGCACATCTCGAGCTCCTCGCCAAGGGTGTTCTCCGCTTTCGCACTGACCGAGTTGCGGAACAGCGCCGCGAGGCTGTAGATCATCTCGCCTACGTCGACCGCTCCTTGCGACATCGCCCGCATTCGGATGACCTCAAGCGTGTTGTAAAGAAAATGTGGGTTTACCCTGGCCTGCAGAGCGGCAAGTTCCGTCTGCTTATGCCGTATCTCCGCCTTGTATTCCCGGTCGATATGCCGGCCCAGCTCGTCGAGCATCTCGTTGAAGCTCTGGGAGATCTGCCCAAGCTCGTCCTCGCGGGCGTCCTGCAGGCGGGCGGTGAAGTTGCCCCCCTCCACCTTCCGCATGAAGTGTACGATCCGGTTCGTCCGCCGCGAGATATTGACAATCAGGATGGACGGAATGATCACCGAGACGACGATGCAAATCGAGCTGATCAGAATGATCGTTCGCTTGAGGCCTGCGTAAGCCTCGGCCATCACGCTTTTAGGCATAATGCCGACCACGAAGTACCCGGCTTTGTTCTGCGTCAGCGTGGAGATGTACGACGGCTCGTCGATCAGCTCGGTTTCCTTCAGGGAGCCGATTTGCTTCATGTACGGGAAGAGCTGTCCGTAGTATTGGTTCGCCGAATCGGACAGCACCTGCCCGTCCTGAGACAGTACCAGAATCTCGCCCTTAAGCGGCGTCCGCTGCTGGTCAAGTGATCGGCTCACCATGCCGGAATCGAAGTATATGAGCAGCTGTCCGATGTTCTTGAGCGTATTCTTATCGTTCACCTGGACGCGCATGGAATACAGCTGCGAGTTCCATTGGCCGATCAGCCCGCGGATCCAGATGTTCGGCGTCGCCGCCACTGGCCCGTCCGCTGCCATGATCTCGGGAATGTAGGAGCGGGTCGGATTGGTCTTGTAAAGCCGCCGAGGTCCGTTTTGATTGAAAGCATACAACTGCTGCATGTCAGTGCTGTACAGCAGGATGTTCTGGATGTCGGGATCGGCATCCATCCGGTCAGCGAGATAGCTCAGAATATCGACCGCGCTCTCGTTGCCGCCCGCGTAGTTCTGGTCGAGCATGTACTGCGCGTATTCGCTGTAGGAATGACGGAGAAAGTAGGACGCGTTGCTCGCGAGCAGGCTGTTGCGGTAGATGTCCTGCACCGTGTTCTGCACCCAGTCGTACTTCTGCTCCATATAGCGGTTCACCCGTTCCATTGCCTGCTTCTGGTTATTCAGCTCGCTGTTCACGATGGAATCAGATATGAGACCAAAGAGCAGGTACGAGAGCGTGATGATCGTCAGATGCACGATGACCGCGAAGACGAGAATGACTTTGACGAACAGGTTGTTCTGTATATAGTTGCGGTAGATTTTCTGGAATCTCAAGCACCCGTGCCCTCTCTCGTAGATAGTTAGGATTTGCCGCCATTATAACATTAAGGACGGAGCCGCGCCTATTCGGACGCCTGTAAGACCGATGGTTAGACAACTCCATGATAATATCCCATATAATGGGTGGTATTGATGCCCCTCGCCTCCATAGAGAAATACAAACGCGAGAAAGAGCCCCATCCCTAGAGGGACGGAGCTCTATCTCGTGGTTTGGTTAGACGCATGTGAATGATTGAATGGACTGCAAGCTCAGCCCAGTATACATCCAAAACCGTCCGTTCCACTGAAAACCCGCAACTGATGTGCGCCCTAAGAATACTGGGAAGAACCAGAATTGGTTTCCATTTCTGAGCCAAATGTACGTATTCCTAAACATACAACGAGAAATCGCGCCAGGGTCAACAGCAAACGGTGAGACCTGAGGTTGTTGAGGGATGAATCCCGGCGGAGGTGAGCTGGGCGCCATCGGCTGCCCTGACGGTCCCGAAGGTCCTCCTGGTGGTCCTCCCGGAGGTCCCGGCTGTCCAGGGAATCCTGGGGGGCCGGGAGGTGGGAAAAATGACATGATCTTGTCACTCCTTATTTGATGGGCTAAAACATTGTATGTAAGAGCGGGGAGAAGAGGATGGGCGTATCTGATATTCTTTTTAGCCTCATTAAATAGTGGATTTTCGCAAATACCTAGTTACATATTAATTTCTAGTAAATGGATTGTTACTATATAAATTTGGATATTTTTGTTATTACAATTTTGGTAGATTATAAGCTACGAAAACGTAATTAGAGAGTTTTATTCAGGTGCTGGCGGAACAACATTTGTACACAAATTGGCTTTGGAATCCGAAACCCAATATCAATTAACAGCCAAGTTAGCAGGGAAGAAAGCCAGCCAGCCGTTCTTGTTTACCACCATCGTTCCGACGGAAGAAACACCTTTTCCTTCTGTTACAGCTCCAGCCTACACGGATACAAATTATATTTTAGAAGGTGTTATTGAGCCACATGCTACCTTCTTCTTCTATATATAAAGACGGAACGTTCATTCACAGTAAACAAGCTAATGATGAGGGCGAGTTTAGCTTTATGATGCCGTCATATCCTCCGTTGCCGGCTGGAGAAACATTGCAGCTCAAAGCTGATGCGCCTGGTAAAGTAATGAGCAATGCGCTGGTGCTCACGCCTGTTATGTCAGTAGAGAAGAGAAGTTCAGTCCACCTACTATTACGGGACAGGTTTAATAAGCGCCTATCTTGAAGATGGCACGCAGATTATACGGGTACCTTTTCCGAAATGAATTCAGGTAACTGGTCGATCGGTTTAAAGCGTTTACTGTTCTGCGAGGCGGAGATCGAATATATGTTATCACCGATGAGGCAGGAATGCTGCCAAGCGATCCGGTATACATTACAATTCAACCAGCGCCTAAAAGCACAGTGCCTGTTGTTTCGAGTATTGTTAGCAGCGAAACGGTAAATATACAAGGAACTTACGATGGTCCAAGTGTCGATGAACGGATACCGACAATAATTATGATAGTTAATGATAAGGGCAATGCAATTACAACTAGATATGTTGGGTGACGGTTCATTTTCGATCAATGTTTCTTTGATTCAGTTGGTCACTGGCCAAACGATAAAAGTGGTAGCGAAAGAAGCTCAAAAGGTAGCTAGTGATCCATTGGTCATTGCGGTGAATTAGCATATACGAGATGAACGGAGTCCCTATACCTTAGAGGTGCGATTGCCAAGTTATTTCAAAAAGGTCGCAAGGAATGAAGTGAGGAAGTAAAACCCCCGTCCTCACGCGGATGCAAAAGAGCTTGGTCACTGTACTTCAGTGATCAAGCTCTTTAAATTATGGATTCACACAGCCACAATTCTCCGCCACCATATACGCTCTGAAATGATTGCTTTTAATGAAGTAACTATTTCGAGTTACAGTTTACGTGATTGCAGGGGTAGTTTTTTTGGTTTGTGTTTAGAACAAAACAAATTGTTTTCGGAAAAGTTTTTCAAAAAAAGTCTTGCAATGAATTAGATGCCTATGGTATATTCTATTTCTGGCCGAGAGAAACAAGCGGCTGGGACGAAAAGCTAAAGATCATTGATGGATAGAAATTGAAATCAACGAAAAACAAAGCTTGACACTGAATTCGATAACGTGATAAGATATACAGCGTTGTTGAAAAAAATTGTTCTTTGAAAACTGAACAACGAGCAAAACTGCCCCGTTAGAAATAACGGAAAAAGCGATAAAAACAAGTTTGAGCAAGTCAAACAAAACCATTTCATGGAG
>NZ_JBWDNV010000004.1:0-520567 GCF_056269375.1 Paenibacillus sp. J22R56 | reverse complement strand
TTAAACTTCATAGTAAGAGCTCCTCCCTGATGTGTTCTCGACAAACCCATCATACCGAGGAGCTCCTTTTTTTACAAAGCCTATTTCTTAAGCTCTACAGGATTGTTTAGCATAAGCTTGTTGTTCCTTACGGGCTATATAACCCCAAATTTGGTCAAGGCATAGATTAATCAGCCCGTTACTTTCATAAAAATAGTAGCCGCTTACTTGCGGCTGCTGCCGGCAAGCTCGGCCTCGAATTGGTCGGCAACCGGCCGCATTTCATCAACCGGGGAGTCGGCGGCAACCGGGTCGCAGATTTTTACGCCCGCTGGGACGATGACGCGATCAGCTTAAATCCGGATCTGATCAGCATCCTGATCGGCGTCAACAACGTTTGCGGATGATGTCGGAGCGTCCGGGCAACCGCATAGAGAGAGCGTACCGGCATTTGCTTGCGGAAACGAAGAAATTGTCGCCTTCCCAGGATTGGTGCTGTACGAGCATTTATATTGAAAGTCGGGGAGACAGAGGAAAATGGGAGGAGTGGCTGGCGAGAACGGATCGATGACTGCCGCCGTATCGTTTGTCAGTTGGCCGAGGAAGTAAAAAATTCCGCGAGCCAGTTAGGCTCACGGAATTTAACTTTCTCCAAATCGTACTGACCCGATCCGGTCCCGATGGACTAAATCTTGGCTGAAAATAATCTTAACTAGTTCCTATTCGTTCCAAAGCTTGAAGCGATCCTGGATGTATTTCGAAAATCCTTTTTCCATTCTCTCTACACCGGTACTGATCAGTTCTTGTTGATATTCATCCCAAATTTGGTCGAATTTCTCCGGCTTAGCCATAATGGCCTGAGGAATCCGACTCCAGGTAATATCCATCACCTTGGTTTGCAGGATCGAGACCTCGTCGTCGGCCGGTAAAGAGAGATTCCAGGCCGCTCCCCAAGGCTTCGCCGGCATGTCGTTCACTGGCGTGAAGAAATCCGCCCAAACCGTGGCGCCATAGGCCTTCAAAGTTTCCTTGTCCGCGGCCGTATACTTGTTCTAAATTTCTTCAGGGTTCTTCTTCGTGAAGAAATTGCCGGTAGAATCCTTGACGCCATCGCCATAGTGGAGTCCCATGGTGACATAGGATTCAACGCCGGATTCCTTCTTGAACGCCTCGTTATCCTCGATGATACGCTTCTGCACGTCTGCCGGAACGACGCGTTTGCCGTTCTCTATTACATAATGCTTTCCTTCAACGCCCCAGTTGATCAGGACTTGAGCCTGTTCGGACGCCAGGTAGTCAAGGAATTGCTTCAGCCTATATCCTTCCCCGTAAGTCAGAATAAGGCGCTGATGCACAATGCGGAGTCCGATCCGATGTACTAGAAGCCAATGCCAATGAATCGTCGTTAATCAATAAAGACCTCTGACTTTGGCCAGTGCCTTTATCAAAAATTCACTTCTATCCTTCGCTTTCGAGGATCTACTATTCAATCCACGATCTCTAAAGTGATCTTGTATACATAGATGCCCTTTTCGATTTTATATTCATCGTGAATATTTTTGGTCCATCCAGTATCGCCACCAAGACCTGCATGTTTGTAATCGATATGAAGGAAAACAGAATCGGATGTGCCAAGCTCGTCCTCATAGGCGGCATTGTCATACTGTCCGATGCTGTACTGATGGATGTCAAAATGGAAGTGACCCACCGAGGTAACTTTTACCTTGCGGTCATCCGCCGACACATACAAATAACGGACATCTTCCTTGCCCCCGCACTCAACCGGCACGATGTAGGGAACATGCTGTTCTTCAACAGAGCTTTCATATATACCGACGAAGGCAGCCGTTTTACGGTCCGCATAGTTCTCCCATGGCCCGCGGCCATACCATTTGATACTCTTCCAGGCAGCAGGGAAGGTAAAGCTCAGACCGATTCTCGGTAAGGTATCGACATTAGCATTATTCACGACAGTGTTAGTAATTTCAATGCCTTTACCGCCAATCGCATACTCCGTAAGTGTTTCAATGCATCCATGATAAAGAACATGAACCTGAATGATGACTGATGCAGGCGCTGCATATACCCGGATACGCTTGATCTCTTTCTGATCGGAGTCCAGCCCGAGGCTTCTCCAATCATCTGCATAGTTTAGCGTCTCACCAGGCACACCTGCGTCTATCCCCGTTGGCGGCCGATAGAAATTGTTCGCTCCGCCCGTAAAGTAGTCTTGATTATTGTATCTGACAGAAATGAACTCTGCCGTTTCTTTCGAGAAGACCACGTTCGTATTTTCATTATAAATATGAATTCGATCCGCAGCTTCTTCATATACCAGGCTCCCACTTTGAATATCCCCGGTATGTATTTCATATACGGAATCTTTCAACTCGACCTGGCATGCATAGATACAGGTTCCCTTATTTGCATAATAGGTGTCCTCGTTCAGATAAGCATAAAAATTCAGGAACGCTTCCCCAGAGACCTTGGTTGGATCGTATGGTGCCTGAAGACTTTCGATAGCTCCGGCCGGCGTGTGTAATTGGGGTAATGTACCGTTTTCCACAACCTTCCCGTCGCAAACAAGTTCCCAACCGATGTCCAGGTGGCTTAAGTCCCGATGCGTATAATGATTATAAATTCGATAACTTTTATTACCGGGAACATCATAAGACCGTGCAAAATAATCGATCTGGACGGGAGCTTGTACATTTTTAATTTCATAGGCAGCCGGTTTCAGCGTTAAATCCGGAAATACAATGCCGTTCAGGCACATATCGGGCGCGGAATCAATAATCTCTTCCTGGAAGGCGCCGCCATAAACATATTTTTTGTTCCCAGATTCATCATGCCGGACTAGCGCTTTATCCTGGAAATCCCAAATGAAGCCGCCCTGAAACCGCGGGAATTTATGAATAAGGTCCCAGAATTCCTTAAAATTCCCGTTGCTGTTGCTTTTCGCGTACGCATATTCACACATAATAAACGGCCGCAAGTCATCGCTGCTCGTCATGCAATCCACGATCCAATCCTTCTGAGGATACATGGGCGCCATGATATCGGAAATATTGGCCGGAGGATTCAAGGACTCATACTGAACATATCTTGTTTTATCATATTCCTTCATCCACCCGTACATGGCAGCATGGTTCGCTCCGTAACCGGACTCATTTCCCAAGGACCACAGAATGATCGAGGGATGATTCTTATCTCGCAACACCATCCGTGCAGCACGTTCCATATAAGCATGCGTCCATTCGGGAGATGCGCTGAGCTGGCCGCCGATGCCATGGGTTTCAATATTGGCCTCATCCACAACATATATGCCCAGTTCATCACAAAGGTCGTACCATTCGACGGCATGCGGATAGTGACTCGTTCTTACCGCATTGATATTTAGCGATTTCATGATCTTGATCTGCTCACTCATATACTCCGTCGACACCACGCGCCCCGTTTCGGGACAAAATGCATGAAGGTTGGTTCCGCGAATTATGAGACGTTTGCCGTTAATTTTCAATATCCCGGTGTTATCGATGCTGATTTCTCGGAAGCCGACATTTGCACTCTCGATGTCAACGACATTTCCGTCAGGGTCGATCATTTCCAATACCAATTTATAGAGGTAAGGAATTTCGTCGCTCCACAATTGGGGACTCTTAATGGTTTGTTTGACTTTCGCCACATAGTTGTCTTGCAGATAGGATCTGAAATCCGCAAACTTCGGCGTCTCAAATTGCGTAACCAATTTTCGATCGTGATCATAAAGTGACAGACGCACGTGAGCTTCCCCATAACAGCTTGCTTGATTATTAGGATAAACCGTCACGGCTAATTCGGCATTGTCATAATCACCCGGGAAAAGCGTTTCGATTTTATAATCATGAATTCGCATTCGCGGTTTTGCATAAATCAGAACATCTCTGAAAATACCCGATAGATGCCAGTAGTCCTGATCCTCCAGATAAGAACCGGCTCCGAATCGCATCACCTGAACGGCCAAATGGTTTTGCCCCGTTTGGATGTAATCGGTAATATCAAAAGAAGCGTTAAGCTTGCTGTCCTGCGAATAACCGACGAACTTCCCGTTTAACCACAGATAAAAGCAGGATTCCACACCGGCAAAATCGATAAACAAATCTCTGCCGTTAAAATGTTCAGGAATTTCGAACGATAGGACATAACATCCGGTGAGGTTATCCTCCGGCACATAAGGCGGATTCAAAACAAATTCATCTTGCTTCAGTTGAATTTCGTGATGAGAGTCCGCCCCCTTCCGCGCAAAGGGATACTTAATATTAGTGTATATAGGTTTCCCGTATCCGAACAACTCCCAGTTGGAAGGAACGGGGATATCATCCCATTTGGACACGTCATATGCAGGATGATAAAACTCATCAGTTACTACATCCGGAGATGAAAACGTTTTAAATTTCCAAGTGCCGTTTAAGCATTTTACGTATTTTGACGCTCTCCGGTCGCCGCTTAGCGCCTGTTCCACGGTTTCGTATATTCCATACGGCTCATGCATGGGATGACGGTTCTTGTGAGCGACATGCGGATTCTCCCAGTCTCTGTTCAGCTTCATACGTTTCGAATAACCCCCTCATAAATTGTCTTAATTGGTTGTGCTAGTTGAAATAATTGTTGGTAATTGGTTATTTAAACCAATCGCTGATGAGGTGGATGAAACTGGAGATTCAGTTTTTATAGCGTCTACCTCTTCATCTAATCCAGATATGCTGGCGAACAATAAACTTTCTGGTTTCAAGAAATTAATCCCCGTCAGAAAATGAAGCAAGGAATTGTTAAGTTGTTCGCCTGTGAAGCGCGAATGAAGAAAACCTTCAGGTATTAGGCGATTCATGACGTTCGATTTCTTCTTGATTTTCGCGGTAGGTGCCGGGAGTCGTTCCCGTGTATTTTTTGAACACCTTCGCGAAGTAGTGCTTGGTATCGAAGCCGACCTGCCGGCTGATCGCGCAAACGGTCAAATGAGGCTGCGTTTTCAGCAGCTTTTGCGCTTCCCGGATTCGTAACGCATTCAAGTAATTGACGAGGGTGTCTCCCGTCTCCTTCTTGAACAAGCTGCTAATATAATTCGGATGCAGACTCATGCGATCCGCAAGATGGTCGAGGGACAGATCGTTCATATAGTTCATTTGCAAATAGGCCAATATCCGTTCGGCGTGCCGACTGTAATCCGAATCCGATGCGGCGGGAAGCTCCTCCTTCACGCGGCTCAGCAGGGACGCGATTTCCTTTTTGTCCAAAGGCTTCAGCAAGTAATCCACGACGCCCGAGCGAAGGGCCTGACGGACATAGTCGAACTCGTCATAGCCGGTCAGGATAATAAATCGATCGCATAACCCCTCAAGCCTGGCCTCCTGAATTAATTCGAATCCGTTCTTCTCCGGCATATGGATATCCGTTATCGTCACATCGGGCATAAAGCGCTTCATTGTCTCTAATGCCTCCGGGGCATTGATGGCCGAGCAAATGTCGGAACCGACAGGCGCGACTTCCTCGACGATTTTAACTAACCCTTTCAGAATCAAAGGTTCGTCGTCTACGATCAAGATCTTCAACGTCCGCCACCTTCCTTTTCACGATGATAATGCGCAAGCAGGCTCCTTTGCCCGACTCGCTGAGGATTTCCAGTCGGGATTCTCCTCCGAAGAAGCTTTTGACTCGTTCGTTGACATTTTTCAAACCTACGCCGATCCGCTCCTCTGCCTTTCTAGGCTCGTCGTGCCTGGACAGCCGTTCGCGAAGCGCGAGAAGCTTCTCCGGCGTAATCCCGTTGCCGTTGTCGGTAACGTCGATCGTAATCTCGCTTTCCGTTTCCGTCGCCTGCAGCGAGATATGGACGGGTCGAAGGACGGCGGAAGCTCCATGCACGATCGCATTTTCGATAAGCGGCTGCAAAAGGAATCGCGGACAAGCCAGCCGTTCGGCATCCAGCGCAACTTGAATTTCAAAAGTCAGCCTGCTTTGGAGCCTCATTTTGTGGATGTTCATATAAAAGGAAACTATCTCGATTTCCTTCGCAAGAACCGTTTCTTCCCGCGCGGACGACAAGCTGTACCGCATCAGTTTCCCGAACCAGAAGGAAATATCGGCGACTTCCTTGTCGTCGTTAGCCTCGGCGACCATGCGGATCGTCTCGAGCGTGTTATAGAGGAAATGAGGCTTGATCTGCGCTTGCAGCACCTGGTATGCCGCTTCTTTGTTGCGCATTTCAGCTCGGTGGACGTTGTTGATGAGCTCGTCCATTCGCCGGACCATCGCGTTATAGGTGACGATCAGGAAGCCGATTTCATCCTTTTCGAACTTGCCGTTTTTGATCGTCAGCTGCCTGAGGTTATTGTCGTTCAGCGTACGCATATGCCGGGCCAACCGAAGAATCCGTTTGGTAATCGTCGAAGCCAGCAGGTAATAGGCGATGGATAAAGCGATCAACAGCAGCACGATCATCGTCACCAAGACGATTTCCTTCTTCTTCACGGAACGGAAGACGTCTCCCACCTGACCGGTGACGATGACGCGAACGTCCAGCGGCTCGAGCTTCAGCTGATTGACGATCGTTTGCCGGTTGATAAAAAATTTCCTGTCATCCGCTTGCAGAAGACGCAATGTCTTCTTGTCCAACGCCGGCGCTTCGTTCGTCAACGGATCGCCCTGTCCGGACAACAGCAACGCTCTCCAACTTCCTTCCACACCCGCGGCCGCATAGAAGTTATGGATTAAACTTTTGCGTACCCGAATTTCAAGAAGGCCGATTCGCTCCGTAATTTGCGTATTGTAAATGTACTGGTAATAGATCAGGTCCGGATCCGACGCCGCGGGATCGGCGCGCAGCCATTTCCCCTGTCCGGCTTTCAGGGACGAGACGGTTTGTTCCGTTTGCGGATCCAGCATAGACCGATCGCGAAACAGATTGGTGATGGGCAATACCCGATCCTTCATCTTATAAATGACGATGGATTCGATCTCCGGATTAGCGAACATCGATTGCGTGTTAAGCGGGAGAATATAGCGGGTCAGCGCGTAGATGCTGTCCGCGTCGGATTCGTATACGCCGTCCAGATAATCGGTCAAGTAAGGATTGTATTGCAGCACCCGGTGGACCGACTGAATTCGGGCGAAATCCGTTTTCAGATTGGCGTAAGCCTGCTCCAGGATTTTCTGCCTGCTCTCCACGAATTGTTGCGTCAGGTTGCCGTAGATTTGCGTGTAATAGTGATAACCGAATGCCAGAACAGGGATAAAGATCATAATCACGTAACCAAGCACGATTTTGCGCATGATGCTCAAGGCGGCGTTTCCCTCCGATGCGGAATCCATATATCGTTAACATATCATGTACTAAAGAATTCCGATAGAGGCGCATCCCTTCCAGATTTGCAATTCCGCAAACCCCGGTTAACGTGAGAACGGATCAAATTGAAACGATTCGCCAGCCTTCACGGTGTATCGGATCGATCGCTTCCTATAGCGCAGCGTACAAGGCATTCCGTAAAGGGAACGGATCTCGGCTCCGATTAAGCTTCCTTCCGCCCAAGTCATGCCGACTTCGAATCCCCCTCTGGCGCGAAAGCCCGAGACGGAGCCTTCCGGCCATGTTTCCGGCAAGGCAGGAAGCAATTCGATTTCGTATTCGGCTTTTCCGTTTCGATAGCGGGATCGGCTTTGCAGCAGCATTTCCGCAATGCCCGCGGTTCCGCCGAAATTGGCGTCGATCTGCATCGGAAACGGCTCATGCTGATTGAGCAGATTCGGATTGGTCGATCCCGCCAAGAGATCGACGAGCCGCTTGCGCGCGCGCTCCCCGTCTCGCAATCTGGCGTGCAGCGCTATCCGCCAAGCAGCCGGCCAAGCCAGGATTCGGTCCTTGCTCCGATGGCGAAGCTCAAGGCTTTTGCGCGCCCCCTCGAACGTTTCGGGCGTATCCTCGGATATCTGATTGCCGGGATATAAGCCGTAAAGGTGAGAAACGTGGCCGTTCGAATCTTCCGGTCGATCCCAATCCTCCGGCCATTCCTGCAATTGGCCGAATCGTCCGATTTGCATGGGGGGGATCCGGTCCAGAACCTTTCGGATTTCGTGTTCGAACGCCGAATTTTCGCCCAGCAGCTCGCTTGCGATCAAACAACGTTCGAGCAAGTCTCGGATCAACTGCACGTCCATCGTTGACGAGATCGTGAGATGCCTTCTTCGATCGCGGCCGTCCCGATACGCGTTCTCCGGCGAATAGGAAGGATTGGTAATCAGCAGACCGGCGAATTTGACGCCTTCGGGAGCCTCCACCAGGAAGTCCATCACGAATCGGGCGGCTTCTTTCATGGCAGGGTAGGCCCGTACCCTCAGAAAGTCAAGGTCGGGATTGTATTCGAAGTGATCCCATAAGTGCTGGACCAACCATACCCCGCCCATCGGCCATATTCCGGCATGGATGTCGACCGGGGCCGCGGCGCGCCATAAATCGGTATTGTGGTGGACGACGAAGCCCTTCGCGCCGTAATAGAGTTCCGCCGTGCGCGCGCCGGTGACGCGAAGATCGTCGATCAGATCGAACAACGGCAGGTGGCATTCCGGCAAGTTTCCGACCTCCGCCGGCCAGTAATTCATCTGGACGTTGATGTTGGTCGTCCATTTGCTTCCCCATTCCGGCCATTCTTCTTCATTCCATATGCCTTGCAAGTTGGAAGGCTGATCGCCCGGTCTGGAAGATGCAATGAGCAAATACCGGCCGAACTGAAAATATAACGCGGCGAGCGACGGGTCCTCCGTCTCCCGAATGTCGAGTACGCGCCGATCCGTCGGACGCCGCTTGCCGCCAGTTCGCTCGTCCGCCCCGGCTCCCCCCAGCCTTATCGAGACCCGTTCATACAAGGCTTTATGGTCTTCGACGTGTTCGTCCAGCAACTCGCGATAAGGTCGTTCGGAGACGCGCGCCATATACCGATTGTTCAATTCCGAAGTATCGCCCCCCATGTCCCGGTAGTTCAAGAAGCTTGTCGCTCCGGAAAAAACGAGGGTTACGGCACTCGCTTCCGCTATGCGCAGGACGCCGTCGCCGGCCGCGCACGAGCCGCCTTCGCAAAAAGCCGTGAGCCTCCCTTCGAATCGGAGTCCCGGACCTTCCCAAGAGCCGCTCCAATTTCTTGGACCCTTGCGCGTTCCGGTCCGTCCAGTCAGCCGAATCGCACGGCTGCCGTCCGATTGAACGGACGCATCGGGGTGGACGCTGGACAAAGACGCGTCTACGGCGATACTGCCCCGCTCGCCGCACGAAAGCCGAATCACCAGGCAGCCGCTCGGGCGGGAACAGAAGATTTCGCGCGTGTATTCGCATCCGTCGGCTTCATAGGATACGGTCGCCACCGCCCGCCGCAGATCCAATTCACGCCGATATCGCGTAACCTCGCGATGCCCGGGGAACGCCAGATTCAGCTCGCAAAAAGGCAGATAGGCTTGCAGATGGATCGGCTCGCCCATCATGCGGTCCAGAAACAGCCGCTCCGCCTCCTCGATCCGATCATTGAAAATCAGGCTCCGGACTTCTTGCAAATATTGCCCCGAGTCCGGCCGGTTATAATCGTGCGGCGCCCCCGACCACAACGTCTCCTCGTTGATCTGGATTCTTTCCGTTTCCGCTGCTCCGAACACCATTGCTCCCAGCCGTCCGTTGCCAATCGGAAGAGCCTCTTTCCATGCCGTACCGGGCGAATCATACTCCAGCTTCATCATTTTCCCGCATTTCCGTTCTCCCATTTGCCTTCACCTGCAATATAGCGTGCAAAGTCCGTCAGGAACGCGCAGCGCTCCTGACGGACCCAGTCTTATTTTTTAAACAAATCCTTCTTCTTCTGATAGGTTTGGTTAGCCCAATCCACCAAGCGCTCCAGACCTATCTTCTCGGCGTTCTTCACCATGCTCTCGTAGTTTGCCACGGCTTCTTCCTCCGACTTCGCCAAGTAGATTTTAACCTTCTCGTTTTTGATCATCTCGTCGATCTTCGTTTTGATCGTCTTCTCGTCCGAATCCGGCTGCAGCTGAATCAAGCCGAGCTCCGGCTTGTAAACCGTGAACGCCTTTCTTTCCATCAACGCTTTCGTCTTCTGCGCTCCCGGTACGTAGCTCAACATGCCTTCCGTAACGCCGTCGTTGTACAGGTACCACCATTTGATTCCGTTGCTGTTGACGAAATCGGCATCGGACGGATCATATTTCAAATTCGGATAACCTTCTTCGTTCCAAGTCCAATGCTCGCCTTCGACGCCGAACATCGTCAATTTCTTTCCTTCGTCACTTGCAAGATATTCAAGGAATTTAATCGACGCCTCGGGATCCTTGTTTTTCTTCGTGATGAACGTACCTGCGAAGCCCAGTCCCGAGCTGACCGCTTTCGTGCTTTTCGAGATTGCGCTGGGCAGCATCTGGAACGTATACGAACCGCCGGCGTTTTTGACCTTGATATTGTCCATGTCCGCTATGCTGACCGTATGGCTATGCGCGAACGCCTTCCCGCTGGTCGCATACTGATCGTCGATCTGATCGTTCGTATAGGCGAAGTTCTCCGCCAGAATGTCCCCTTCGCGGTAAAGACGATTCATAAACTTGAAAAATTCCAGCATTTCCGGCTGCCTTATCGCGTAGTCTACTTTTCCGTCCCGTTCGTACCAGCCGTCCAGAAGACCTTCGACACCGAACTGCTGCAGGAAGTATTGCTCGATCCAGTCCTTGTCCATAATGAGCGGAATCATGTCCGGGTATTTTTGTTTGACCATGCCCAGAACCTTTATGAAATTATCGATGGTGTCGATCGGCGGATTCCCCAGCTCTTTCAGAATATCCTCGCGCACCGCTATTCCCGGGTTGCCGTCGCTGCCAACCGAGTATTTGTTATTCGCCACTTCCTCCTGGGTCGCGAAAGAATTGCGCACCGTGTAGAAATTGCCGTCATCCATCGTGTGTATCGCAATTCTTGTCGGGTCGATCTTAAAGTCAGGCGCGTATTTCTCGATCAGCTCGTTCCAAGGATAAGAAAGCTTCGAATCGGACATCCGTTCGATGTTCGCGTTAGTAAAAACCAGATCCGGGAGATCGCCGGACGCGATCATGAGCGGAAGCTGCTTGTCGTCCGTGGCTACTGTCACTTTCAGCTTGATTCCCGTCTTTTCGGTAATTTTCTCGGCAACCGCCCCCTTCCACTCCTTCACCGGATACCAGGAGGCATCGATAAACAGGGATAGCTCCTTCACCTCGTTGCTTTTGGCGGGCGGTTCGCTCCCCACCGAGTTATTGACTTGACCATCGTTGTTATTTCCGCATGCGGACATCAGCGCTATCGTCATCATTAGGATGAGCGATAAGAGCAGTGCCTTCTTCCCTTTGTTTCTTTTCAAAATAACCCCTCCAACAAGTGATGTTTATATTAAAGCAAACGCTTTAATATCATGCCAACAAAATCAACCCTTCACGGAACCCAGCATAATGCCTTGAATGAAAAACCTCTGGAGGAACGGATAGACGCATACGATAGGAGCGATAGAGATAACCATGGCCGCTACCTGAAGCGAATAGCTGGTGACGCCCGCTGAAGCGCTGTTCGCAACGGCTATAGCGTCCATCGGCGCATTGCTCTTGTTGATAACCTCCATCATCCGGAAAGCGAGCGTCCGCAGACCTTCCGACTGCACGAAGTAAGCGGAATCCAGCCAAGAGTTCCATTGACCAACCCCCAAGAAAAGCGACATGGTTGCGATCAGCGGCATAGAGACGGGAAGGATGATCCGGTAGAAAATAACGAGCTCGGTAGCCCCGTCCATGTAAGCCGACTCCTTGAGTTCACTCGGAATTTCCTGAAAGAACGAAATGGCTATCAGCAGAAAAAACGTACTTAACATGGAAGGAATGACATAGACACCAAACGTGTTCAGCAGCCCCAGTGCGCGCAGAACGACGTAATACGGTATCAAACCGCCGGAAAAGTACATCGCGAATATAATGACCGTGAAATAACCTTTGCGAAACAGCAGATCGCGGTGAGACAGCCCATAAGCAACCAAACAGGTAAAAAGGACGCCTAGGGCGGTTCCCGCAAGCGTTCTCATAATCGTGACCAAAAAAGCACGGTACCAGTGGGGGTCATCCAAAAATCGCGCGTAATTTTCAAAGGAAAAGGTCCTTGGCCATAGATAGACGCCCCCAAGAAGCGAATCGGTTCCTTTATTGAAGGAAAGAATCAGGACGTAATAGAACGGATAAAGCATCGATAACGTCAGAATGGCTAGTAATGCATAAATCATAGCGTCCATGATACGATCTTTTTGTTTTTGGCTGAGCTGCATGCACGCTCCCCTTTCCTAGAATAGACTTGATCCCGAAGTGCGTTTGGCAATGTAGTTGCTGGAGAAAATCAGGATGACGGAAATGACGGACTGGATCAAATCAATCGCTGCCGCATAGGAAAATCTCCCGTCTCTTAATCCGACCTTAAACGCATAAGTTTGCACGATCTCCGAGGTCGGATTGTTGATGCTGTTGCCGAACAGAAACGCCTGCTCGAAGTTGGAGCCCACCAGTCCTCCGCCCAGAATGCTTCCGATCGTCAGAATAAGTACAACGACGATCGTTCCCTTCATTCCAGGGAACGTAATATGGCGAATTCGAGCCAAGCGGCCCGCTCCGTCGATCTGCGCGGCTTCGTATAATGACGGGTTAATTCCCGCTATGGCGGCCAGGAAGATAATCGTCCACCAGCCCATCTCCTTCCAGACGGCACTTCCAGTCGCCAGTCCCCAGAAATAGTTGGGGTTCGTCAATATGTCAAGCGGCTTGTCGATTATGCCTAGCCCTAGAAGCGCTTTATTGACCATCCCGATATCCGTCGACAGGAAGGCGAAAGCGATGCCTGCGACGACAACCCACGAGATGAAATGGGGCAAATAGCTGATCGTTTGGACAAAACGCTTAAACTTCAAATTTTTCACTTCGCTTAATAGAATGGCCAGCAATATGGGAGCCGGAAAAGCAAAAAGGATTTTTAGCAGACTCAATGCCAGCGTATTTCGAACGATTGTTCCAAACTGATAGTCATTAAAGAACTCCTTGAAATGCTTTAATCCCACCCATTCGCTTGTAAAAATGCCCTTAATTCCGGTAGAGATGGAATACTGCTTAAATGCCATTAGAATGCCGAACATCGGCGTATAGGCGAAGACAAGCAAAAATATCATGCCGAGCCCAACGAACAGGTGCAGCGTTTTTTGTTTTTTAAACCGCTTCCAAAACTGCGTTCGCTGTTCTGTTTTTCCCTTAATTCCGGTTACGCGTGTATCCAACTCCATATCTGCTCCTCCTTTGTTTTCAGTGTACTCTTCGAATCAGAGCGTCGAAAGCCAACATTCTTAAGAAAGCGTTGTCATTTTTGAAGATTGGATGGCAAGGTGCCCGATAACTAATATTTTCAGTTGCAATGCATAAGCTCTCAAGGTATTCGTGCTAAATCCCTGGATACGTTTATCTGCCTCATACAATGACCATAAATTCGCTTATAAGCATAAGAAAAACCTCCCATTAGAGCATCTATTACTAGTTTGCTTCTAATAGAAGGTTTTAGACATTTTTATTAAGCTAGTGTTCTCCGTTAGTTGAATTCACAGAGGGCAATATGCTCTCTTTACTTCTTAATTATAGATTTAATTCCGTTTAAAACCAGTAAAAAACTGAATAGTAAAACAGTATAAAAGCCAATATTAGCAACGAGTTTTATTATATTAAATTCGAAGTTATAAAATACAATTCTGGCGATTGAAGTAGGAATACTACTTACTAAAATAAGAGGGAAAATTAGTCCTACTCCACCAATTAACCCGAATATATAACTAATGCTCTTATTCTTGCTTGTACCCTCCTTAACATTCTATTAAATGTATTCATTGGCCCCAATAATATATTACTGACTGAGGCTCAATTGCATTACACACTGTGTTTTTAAATCAACACAATAAAAACAACACCCGCTTACTTGTTGACGGCTGCTGTCGTGTTGTTTTGAACTATCGTTCCTAGATAGCTTAACGTTGCAGGATTTTTCTCACTTTTTCAAAAAAGTAAATTGAGACAAAATAAACAGGGAATATCACTAGTCCTGCAAAGGCAATGAATATAGCTATTGCAATACGGTTATCATCGTTCCAAGTATCCACATGCTGAATAGAGTAAACTACATAAAAAACCCAGCAAATCATCATTAAGTAGCCAATTCTCAGGGCCATCCCGTAGCATACCCTCCTTTTACTTGAAAAGGATTCCCATTATATCGACGCATCTACACATGCACTTATTGCCGTTGCCAAACAGCTTAACGACACAAAGAGCAACTGCCGCAGTGGCAAACTGCTCCTGTATTGTTGAACTAAAGTCTCCCGTCCCTCGGTTTTAAGGGTTTATCTCACATATACTCACTCATTCGCAGGATTTCGTCACCTTGGATCAAGTCCATCTAATGTCTTCAGCATACTCACAATACACTTCTCTCGATAGTTTATACATATTGTTCCAGACCTTTACGATATTATTCAGTTGACCAGACCTTTAGTTGACAAAACGGTAGCCAGTCATTGTACACCGGCTACCGTTTCCTATTGAGCTAAAGTTCCCCGTTAGCCATACATGCAGCGTAAGATCAGCGCTGCACCACAGAGGATGAAAATGTTTAGAATCTGTCAATACTTCTAACGGGGCTGGAGGAAGAAGGTCTGTGAACTATGGTGCCATTAGAGCCCAACCGTTAGTCTGACTCCAACCATCACGGTGCATCACAGAATGTCGCACCCTTTACGGGTAGCACTTATGGGAGATTAATCCTTTTTGACTGGTTGCACCAGCCTTACCTTTGCTTTTAGAAGAAAGTCGCTACTACCTCTTCAACTACATAATCGTTAATATCATAGGCTCAGGCCTTTTTTAAAAAGTGCTTTTTTGGGTCTTTTTGTTTTGCTCATTTACTGGTTTTGAGCTAATTTAATTTTCATGGTAGTTGAATAAAGTGTCTTGTCTGTCTTCATTTTATTTTCTTAGCTTAACTCGCTCAAATATTGCTCATACAACACATAATAATGTGATTTTCTTGTCGGCAGCGCTAGATTAAGGGATTTTCACATCAAAAAATAAATGACAAGAAAATACGAAAAAGAACCTTGATTTATCAAGGTTCTAATGGATTATTATGTCGTTGTACTTTTTAATTCAATATGCTAATCCTGTATTGTAATACCACTAGGGTTAGCAGCCACCTTTATGCGGTTCACTACTTGGTTTGTCTTTCCGTCAATAATGGCAACTTCGCTGCCCAGCGCAGCATAAATCCGGTTTGTTCTTGGATGAACGGCAACTGCTCTTGGATGGCTGCCAACTGGGATCGTCGCTACCACTGTATTCGCAGCGGCATCAATAACAGATAAGGAATCGCTGCCGAAGTTCGATACATAGACGAGATTCGTCAATGGATTAACCGCCGCTGCATAAGGATTAACCCCGATTCCTTCCTTAATGGTTGTCAGCAAGGAATGGGTTGCTCCATTCATCACAGAGACGTTGTTACTCTTGAAATTCGGAACATAAATCAGATTCGCAGCCGTATGAATGGCGAGCAAACCGGGATCTTTGCCCGCCGGAATATCCGGGAATATCCTGGTATGCGTCAAACCATCAATAATCGATACGTCGTTATCGGGATCGCCATTCGCGACATAAATACGATTCGTAACCGGATTGACGGAAATACCCGAAGGAATATTGCCCACTCCTACCGATCGGATGATGGTATTAGTCTCCCCGTCCATGACATCTACTGTATTCAGCAGAAGACTAGTGATATAGACATGATTAGTGACCATATTCACCGCCGCATGGCAAGGAAAAGGATTGACCGGGACAACTGCAAGGACATTACCTGTCGTACCATCAATAACGGAGACATTATGTGTGACGTTGTTAATCGCATAAATACGATTCGTTATTGGATTATGGGTAATGCCTCGTGTGGATGAACCAGCCGGAGATAAAGGGATCGTCCGAATAACGACTTCCGTCTCTCCGTCAATGACGGTAATCAGACTATCCTCTTGTGAGGTGACATAGATCAGATTAACATCCATCTGATCAAGCTCAAGCTCAACCTCTTCTACGAAATCCTCCAGCTCTTTCATACCATACCGTTTATGAGGCTTTAGCTTTGTTCGGTATTCGGGTCTGACTCGACTATTGATATTAGTGTTGGTGGTGGTATTGGTGTTGGTAACGATCGATTTCTGCTTTTTCTCACTGCTGTATGGTTTCTTCCTTTTCTTCTTTGGCTGATCTATGTGGTTTGTTGGAGGGGACAAAAAACCTGACTGCTGCTGAGACATATACAGCAGCAGCGGAACCGATTCTCTCTTGCTCCGGCCATATAATTTCATACCGATCTCCTTTCCCAATCCTGCATAACCGCTTATTTATTATAAGAAGCTGGGACACGGATGGCTTGGGTATATGGCATCGGTCATTTGTACGCCGAACATTTGTCCCACAGTGATTCTCGCTACAAAACCCGAGCAACGATACGTGCGATTGATGAATCGGCTCGGATTTTCAGGGGCAGTGCAATGATTTCGAATGCTTGTACGTCCAAAAGCTTATCTACATTCGTCAAATTCTCAGCAATAGGAATACGATTTTCGAATAAACGAGTATGTACTTCATAGGGGTCCCGATCCGGTGACGGTGTATCCAGAGCAACCATCTTCGTTTTTTTCCGAACGAGCAAATCAGCAAACGCTGGTGTAAGAACAGGATAATCCGTAAAATAGCCGGGTTCCCCAAATCTGTGACTATGCCCCGTATACACCACGATAATCTGATGCTCTCCGATACGTTGCTCATACACGTCTTTATAATCAATAACTTCCTGTCCTCTTACATCTAACAGACATCCTTCGCTGATGAATGATTCTAGAGGAACCTCATTTAAATACTCGTAACAATCCGTTAAATGCATAGGCCCATCAATATGAGTTCCCGCATGCATGTTAATATTCAACTGGTGATTGTTGTAGCCATCCGCCTGGAAAAATCTCGACTGCACGAGCTCCGTCTCTGCATCTCCCGGGAACGGCGGCAGCCCGTTTACAATCGTATGGGTAAGGTCGATCAGCATCCTTTTATATGCCTCCTCTAATTCATTGTCCGATGTACTCTCCTTATACGCCAAGCGAATGAACCCTGTCAATCAAGCACTCTCTTTATTCCCATGCCGCCATTTGATACACTTTCCTTGATGTTACTTCCTTACAAAGGGGATTAGTCCGTATGCTGGCAACCATTCGAAGAGAAGGCTCTGGTTATACAGTGGTGTTTGAGCGCAAGCTGAAACATCCGAAAGAAGAGGTCTGGTCTTATTTTACCGTTAACGAAAAACTGTCGAAATGGTTCTCCGAGCTTCGGGTAGAGGATCTGAAGGAAGGCGGACACCTGAGCTTCAACATGGGTGACGGCAATTATGAGACGATGAGGATTACCGCCTATGAGCCATTATCCGTGCTCGCCTTCACTTGGGGTGAAGACATGGCCGTGAGGTTCGAGCTGCATGAAAAAGACGGTGTCTGCACACTTCAATTAATTGAAAGCATCCTTACTCCTTCCGATCATACACCAAAGGATCTGGCAGGCTGGCATGTATGCTTTGACATGATTCAATCCTTGCTGGACACCGGACAACCTCTTGCTGCACGCCGCGAGCATTGGGAACGCTGGTATCCGAAATATCAGGACGCTTTGCAGCAGCTTCACTAACAGCCACATTATTAAATAACAAAAAGGACGGGCTGCCCCGTCCTTTTCCTATTCACCCTATAGCTCCAGCCTCTTAAAATTCGGAAACGGCTGGCCCGCTTCCTTCAACGATCAAGGCTCGTCATTTCCGCCACTGCCATCATTCTCTCCCAGATCGACCGTTACCTCTCTCTACGGGAATAAGCTCATATAGATCATTGACCGTACAACCTACGGTATCAGCGATCGAGATTGCCGTCTTTAGCGGCATTAACCGCTTATTATCGATATAGTCCGCAAGCCGCTCCGGCTTATAAAACAAAGCCCCTGCCAGCGCCTCTCTGCTCATTCCCCGCTCCTCTAGCTGTTCCTGCAACAAGCATCGGCCAAGTTCATATTTCATGGTGTTAATCTCCCTCAAGTTATGTCCCGCAGAACGTCCGATAAGGACGTGGGGATTCATCTGGCAGCAGAGCATATTCCGCCTGTTCTTCCGAGTAAGCATACGGGTTGCTAAGTGCCTCCAGCAGACTATTCATGACGCATAAATCACCTTGCTCTGCCGCTTCCAGCGCTGCTTCTACCCTGTGGTTGCGCGGAATAACAGCCGGATTGCTGCTTCTCATCAGCCTCAAAGAATCCTCCTTGGACTCCACTTGTCTGTCCAACCTTGCCTGCCACTGCTCCTGCCACTCGGCAAACTCCGTTATCCCATGCAGTACCGTATCCTCCGGCTTATCCAGCGATAAAGCACGAAACGTATTTGTGTAATCGGCCTTGTTGCTCTGCATAAGCAGTAGAAAAGCTTCAATCAGAGCTTCATCCTCAGGCTCATCATTGAAAATCCCAAGCTTCGCTCTCATCCCTTGTAGCCAATGCTCATGAAACAGTTCGCTAAAATCAGACAACGCGTCTTGGGCAAGCTCGATTGCCCCTTCCTCATCTTCATCAAACAGCGGCAACAAAGCTTCAGCTAATCTAGCTAAGTTCCATGAACCGATATACGGCTGGTTGCCGTAAGCATAACGGCCTTCCCGATCGATTGAACTGAAGACCGTAGCCGGATCATACGTATCCATAAACGCACATGGCCCGTAATCAATCGATTCTCCGCTGATCGCCATATTGTCGGTATTCATAACGCCGTGGATAAAACCAACAAGCTGCCACTTCGCAATAAGTGAGGCCTGCCGCTTGATCACTTCCTTAAGGAAGCTGACATAGCGGTTGTCCCCATCTTCCATATTCGGATAGTGCCTCTTAATCGTATAATCCGCCAGTTCACGAAGCTCCTCATGTGTTCCCCATTGTGCGGCATATTGGAAGGTTCCAACGCGGATATGACTTGCTGCGATACGAGTTAGAATAGCTCCCGGCAGCAAGCTTTCCCGCACAATCTCTTCGCCTGTTGTCACAACAGCAAGGCTGCGTGTAGTCGGAATGCCCAGTGCATGCATCGCCTCGCTGATGATATATTCACGCAGCATTGGTCCAAGCGCTGCCCGGCCGTCTCCACCACGGGAATAAGGCGTCCGGCCTGAGCCCTTGAGCTGCACATCCACTCTCTCTCCTTGTGGAGTAATCTGCTCGCCAAGCAGCACTGCCCGGCCATCCCCCAGCTTGTTGAAATAAGAGAATTGATGTCCGGCGTACGCCTGTGCAAGCGGATCCGCGCCCTCTGGAACCTGATTACCCGCAAACACATCTACACCATCACTTCCGCGCAGTGCATCAGCATGTAATCCAAGTGCAGCAGCAAGTGATTCATTTAACTTGATTAATTGCGGAGCACATACAGGAATAGGATTTTGCTTGGTAAACAATAAGTCCGGCAAGCCAGAATAGCTGTTCTCAAAGTTCCAGCCTATTTGCGATTTGTTATCCGTCATCTTGGTCTCCAATCCATTTTCATATTTAACCTTATTATAACCTTCCTTCCATTTACCATGAAGAAACGTCCAAATAAAAAAGAGCCCGTGACCAAATGGTCAACGGACTCTGCATGAAATCTTACTCTGTGTACATGGCTTTCAGCTTCGCACGCTCTTGCTTGGTGATGCCAAGACCTTTTTCAAGGAAAGCGTCGATTGAGCCGTATTTATTTTTCATTTCATCGATTGCTGCTTGCAGGAATTCCTTCTGAACGCCCATCATTGCCGAGATAGCTGCAACAACGTTCTCATCTTTCACCTGAGCTCTGACAGCATCAACTGCTTTTTTGTTAGCTTCTGCACGGTAAACGTTGCTCAGAAGGTAGTCGTCCATCACTGTTTTCTCATCTACACCAAGTGCCAGGAGGATGATTGCGGAACCAAGGCCTGTACGATCTTTACCAGCTGTACAGTGCTGCAGCAAGCCGATATTGTTCGGATCGTTAAGCAATTCCATCAGTTGAACATAGAATTTAGGGCTATCAACCATTTGCTTGTTGAAGCCTGCCATCATTGCAACTGCACTAGCTTCATCTTTCATCATACCAGAAGCAATCATGGAGTTCAGATCTGCTGTCGAACCAGCATTACCTGCATCGGTACGGATATTTGTGATACCTGGGATAATCGGATCTGGCATAGCGTTAACTTCTGCATCAGTACGGTAGTCAACGTTTGATTTGATACCCATGGACTGAACAATCTTAATATCAGCATCCGTCAAATGTCCAAGCTCTTCGCCGCGGAACAGCTTGCCCCATTTTACAGTCTTGCCGTCAGTTGTTTTGTAACCGCCTAGGTCGCGGAAGTTGAATGCGCCTTGTAGGTTTACTTTGCGTTCAGCAACCGTAATTGTCGCGCCGCTGCTTGTCTTAATATAGAAATACAAGCGGGAGCCTGGCTTCGGATCGGATGTTACATAACCGTTATAGCTGGCGTTGATGCGTTTCAGCTGCTTGCCGTTTATCGCGATATTGTCAGGCGAGGTGCTGTACAGGATTTTCGCAGCGCCAAGATCTACATTCGAGTTCCAGTGAATTTTCAATTTGCCGTCTGCTGTACGCTCAACGCTTGCTTGTGTGAATACGCTTTGCACTTGCTTTTGGGATGCTGCAACCGGTGCTGCGAAGCTTGCTGCTGGTGCAGCTACTGCACCAAGTACCAGAGATGCTGCGATTGCGGTTGCTGCGTAAGCTTTGGATAATTTCATTGTTATTATTTCCCCCTACAAATTGGTTGTGTACTGGTTGTGTCTTGCTCGTATACGACTTGTATTCATGTTTTTATTGTAGGGGGGCTTTATAAAGGGAATTTTAAAATTTGGTGAAGAGTTTGTAAATGCAGCCTTCCGCATATTTCCGCTCCGATCTAACCATATTATGGCTATCTGAAAAGAAACATCGGAGAGGATTAATCATTCATGTGGAGAACATTTCGGAATTGGGTGAGCAAACGTTCACCCGCACAAGTCATTTCTGGTTATTACATTGTGGCCGTGCTGTTATCTATCCTGCTATTCAGCCTTCCTGCCGTACGGAAACCCGGAATGAAAGTATCCTTTTTTGACACCATCTTTACGGCTGTCAGTGTCGTAAGCGATACTGGACTAAGCGTATTTAACGTCGCAGAAACATATAGCGTGTTCGGATATTTCGTTATTATGATCGTCCTGCAGTTCGGCGGCATCGGCATTATGGCGATGAGTACGTTCTTTTGGCTGCTCATCGGACGCAAAATCGGCCTGCGCGAGCGCCGCCTCATCATGGTCGACAATAATCAATTTGCATTGTCTGGGCTTGTCCAATTGGTTAAGGAGATCCTGCGGATTACTCTATTGACCGAGTTGGTCGGAGCGATCATATTTGGTCTGCGTTTCCTCCGCTACTTTCCGACGTGGCAGGAAGCTTTTCTGCAAGGCCTGTTTGCATCCGTTAGTGCAACGACCAATGCCGGAATGGACATTACTGGCCAGTCACTGATTCCGTTCAAGGATGATTATTTCGTGCAGCTGGTCACGATATTACTTATTGTTTTTGGCGCGATTGGATTCCCAGTGTTAATTGAAGTGAAGGCATTCTTGTCCCGGAAAAAGCTCGATCTGAACTATCCGTTCCGTTTCTCCTTATTTACTAAGCTTGCGACGTCCACTTATTTCATATTGCTCGGAATTGGCACCATTCTGATCCTGCTGTTCGAATCACAGCATTATTTCAAAGGCTTGTCCTGGCATGAAAGCTTCTTTTATGCCTTTTTCCAGGCCGCGACTACCCGCAGCGCAGGACTTACGACGATGGATATTACCCATTTGACGCTGCCAACTCTTCTTCTCATGTGCGTGTATATGTTTATCGGGGGTTCTCCTAACTCGGTAGGCGGGGGGATCCGGACAACGACCTTTGTACTGAACATGCTGTTTGTGTACCACTTTGCCAGAGGTCGCCGGGATTACAAAGTATTCAAGCGGGAGCTTCATCCAGACGATGTTCTGAAGTCGCTCGCGATATCGATGATGGCCATTGTCATGTGCATCTTATCCGTCATCGCAATCAGCTTCTCAGATAAGCAGCATCAGCTCGTTGCGATCATTCTGGAAGTATGCTCTGCTTTTGGTACAGTGGGCCTGTCGACAGGCATTACGCCGGACTTAAGCATATTTGCCAAATGTATTCTTATGCTGCTGATGTTCATCGGAAGAATTGGGCTAACCTCCTTCCTCTATATCATCGGCGGACAGCAAACGATGTCGAAGTACCGCTATCCGATTGAGAGAGTGATCACAGGATAAACGGAGGCAAGCGTAAACGGCTTGGCTGTCCATAGGAGGAGCAGCCAAGTTTCGTGGTGAATTATAAGCCCTGTATGGAGAAATTCTTATACTTTTTTATAATTTCAAATAATCCTATCGTAGTCTTGCCCTAACGCCTTTCTCGCGTTATGCTGAGTGTAATCAATACCATACGATAGGAACTCATAATCTATGATGATCGGTATTTTCGACTCCGGACTCGGAGGACTTACAGTACTGGCAGAAGCGCTGAAGCGTCTTCCTGCCGAGAATTATCTCTATATGGCCGACACGAAGCATGTCCCATATGGCACGAAGTCAGAAGAGGAAGTACGCGCCTTCGTGCTACAGACCGTAGAACAGATGGTAGAGCAAGGCATTGATGCGCTTGTTGTGGCCTGTAATACAGCGACCAGCATTGCAATTAATGAGCTGCGTGAGCGGTATTCTTTTCCAATCATAGGGATGGAGCCAGCCGTTAAGCCGGCTGTGGAGATGAACCGGGCAACAGGGAAAAAGGTTCTTGTCTGGGCAACTCCCCTTACCCTTCGGATGCCAAAATATTACGCACTCGTCTCCCGCGTCGATGAAGAAGGCATCGTCGACTCCTTGCCGATGCCTGAGCTTGTCCAATATTGCGAGTCGCTTCAATTCGATACGAATGTCCTTCGCGATTATTTCCTGGCCAAGCTGGCTCCTTATGATCTTGAGGATTACGGCATAGTCGTGCTTGGCTGCACGCATTTCCCGTTCTATACGTCTATTCTGCAAGAGGTCTTGCCGCCGCATATTCAGATTGTGAACGGCAATATGGGAACGATCCGTCGTTTATCCGCCATGCTGAACCGTTACGGGATCGGAGCTGGGCGCGGCAGCGGCCATGTACAGTTCATGTGCACCGGCGGCGAAGAAGCTTATATCGAGAAGATGCGCTCTGCGCTCAGCTATTTGAAGGAACAAGATATGTAATACGAGGAACCGGCAGCCACTTTTGGCTGCCGGTTTTCTATTTTTCACCAGACGTCTGCTATTCTTATGACAGCTTCTCTACTTTGGCCATATCGACGAAGAATGTGGATGTGGAATGATATCGAAGTTAAGCAAGACCTATGCCATTAAGGCGTTACACGCCTGATCCTCGTTTTTTCATTGGATCTCATCCAACGAAATCGATTCTGAGAGTCAGTACTGTAGATTATGTTGGATTCCATCCATTAACTTTCACGCATCATGAGCTGTTTCGCCTATGTGCGCTGAATTCTGCTGGATAGAATCCAATGCAGCTATGGTTACTTGGCTCGGATGCTCCATTCTGTTGGATAATGTACAGTCTGGCCTCTGTGAATGTTCTCCCTATAAAGACGCAGCATGGTTGATTGAGCTTGAATGTTTTCTTGGGGGTAATTTACTCATTCCATTTTGTAGGTAATTAACAGAAATGGATACATAGAATCACACATGTTCATCGTAGGAATACATCTTCAGCTTAATCGGCAAGTGCATTATGCTATGCTCATAGTTCGGACAATAACCTCATGAACAAACCTCAATATGACCATTACCGCGAATCAATAGGAGCTTTCGGTATTGGTTTTTTGTTTCCCCATGTTTAATGCTACGAAGCAAGAATTACCCAATGTCATAAGATAGTCCCTTTACTGTGCAATTCATTTTAGGAGGTGGTTGAATGTAACTTTGTGTCAAAATGTAAGCGCATTATTTTTTTGTTTGATCATTCTTTTTAGGAGGTTAATTATGTTCGCAATAAGCAAAAGGTTAAACCGCAATCCACTTTTCATGTTCTCTTTAGCATTCGTCATCCTTTTATTCCAGCTTACGCTCTACCCTTCTACTTCTTCGGCGGCAGGCGGTTCTAACCTTGCTATAGGCAAGACCGTAACAGCGAGCGGCTACGCCGATGTATATGTATCCGCCAATGTGGCTGACGGCAATCAAGCTACGTATTGGGAAAGTGCGAACAACGCCTTCCCGCAATGGGTTCAAGTCGATCTTGGTGCCACCACCAGCATTGATCAGGTCGTACTCAAGATCCCTGCTGGCTGGGAAACCCGCACGCAAACCCTCTCTGTACAAGGCAGTACCAATGGCTCGACATTTACTAATATCGTTGGCTCAGCCAGTTATGTCTTTAATCCTACGGTGAATAACAATTCGGTTACAATCAACTTCTCGGCAGCCAGCACACGTTATGTTCGCCTGAATATCACCGCTAACACAGGCTGGCAGGCTGGACAAATTTCCGAATTCGAAATCTATGGAGCAGCTGTTACTCCACCACCATCCGGTACTTACCAAGCTGAAAGTGCGGCACTGTCGGGCGGCGCCAAAGTGAACACAGACCACACCGGTTACTCCGGTACAGGTTTTGTTGACGGCTACTGGACGCAAGGTGCAATAACGACCTTCACCGCAAATGTAGGTTCTGCTGGCAATTACGATGTCTCGCTCAAATATGCAAACTCCCAAGGGGCTTCACGCACGCTCAGCATATACGTCAACGGTACTAAGATCCGCCAAACGACATTGAACAATCTGGCCAACTGGGATACTTGGGGAACCAAGACAGAAACGCTGACGCTGAATGCCGGCAATAACACAATTGCCTACAAATACGATACAACCGATTCCGGTAACATTAACCTGGACCAAATTTCAGTAGCTGCTTCGGCGACACCGACTCCAACGCCTACACCTACTCCGACGCCGACTCCAACTCCAACGCCGACACCGACACCGACTCCAACACCTACTCCAACACCTACTCCAACACCTACTCCAACACCTCCTGCCGGCTCATCAAATGTAGCATTAGGCAAGACCATTACCGCTTCATCCTCTACTTTTACTTTTGTAGCAGCTAACGGCAATGACGGCAGCACAGCTACTTATTGGGAAGGTGGCAGTAGTCCTAGCCAATTAACCGTTGATCTAGGTGCCAACCATGACATTACTTCCGTCGTTGTGAAGCTTAATCCTGCGACCGAATGGAGCACGCGTACCCAAACGATTCAAGTGCTGGGTGCTAACCAAAGCACAACAGCCTTGAGCAATCTGGTGTCCGCACAGTCGTATACCTTTAACCCAACCTCCGGCAACTCGGTAACCATTCCGGTCACTGCTACTGCTAGCAAGGTTCAATTAAATATTTCGGCCAACTCTGGAGCACCAGCTGGTCAAGTGGCGGAATTCGAGATCTACGGTACACCAGCTGCTAACCCGGATCTGACGATCACAGGCATAACCTGGACACCTTCCGCTCCGGTTGAGACAGATGCGATTACCCTTAGCGCAACGGTGAAAAATATCGGCAATGCCGGCTCCCCAGCTTCTTCGGTTAACTTCTATCTGGGCAGCGAGCTTGTTGAATCTGCTCCTGTTGCTGCGCTTGCCGCTAATGCTACAGCTACTGTATCGGTGAATGCCGGAGCAAGAAATGCAGGCAGCTATCCGGTCAGCGCCAAAGTCGACGAGAGCAACACGGTAATTGAGCAAAACAATAACAACAACAGCTACAGCAACTCAGCTGGTATTACGGTAGCAGCTGTACAAAGCTCGGACCTGATCGTCTCGACGACATGGAACCCAAGCAATCCAAGCGCAGGCAATACGGTAACCCTTACTACGAATCTGAAAAACCAAGGCAACATCGCTTCTGCCGGCGGCGCTCATGCGATTACTGTTACATTGAAAAATGCAGCCGGAGCAACGGTTCAGTCATGGAACGGCTCTTATAGCGGATCTCTTGCTGCAGGCCAATCGGTCAACGTGACAATGGGCACTTGGACAGCTGTTAACGGCAGCTACTCGGTAACAACTACGGTTGCGGCTGATGGCAGTGAAGTGAGCACGAAGCAAACCAATAACACCAATGCAGTAAGCCTGTACTCGGGCCGCGGCGCAAATATGCCGTTTACGATTATGGAAGCAGAGTCGACTTCGAATACTACCAACGGTACGAAATTAGCTCCTAACTTCAAGCCAGGTGATTTTGCCGGTGAAGCTTCCGGACGTTCCGCCGTTCAGCTTGATGCAACGGGTGAATATGTCGAGTTTACGCTCACGTCCCCGGCGAATGCTTTTGTCCTCCGCAACGCTGTTGCCGAGAATACAACTGGTACAGTAAGCGTCTATGCAAATGGGGTAAGCAAAGGCAAGTTCAACGTCTCTTCCAAGTTCTCTTACCTGTACACAACACCTAGTACGCTTGGCCGTCTTGGCTATGACAATGCACCTGGTGCTGGCCTCACTGCTTACTGGCTCTACGAAGATTCGCAGCTTATGCTGGATCAAGTGTATCCCGTTGGAACAAAGATTAAGATTCAGAAGGATGCAGGAGATGTACCTTGGATCTATGTTGACATGATCGAGACGGAAAATGTCGCACCGGCGCAAGCGAACCCGGACCCTAGCAAATACGTCGAAGTATCCTCTTCCAAATCGATCGAGCAGGCTTTAAACGAATTCAGACAGGATACTACGAAAAAAGGCATCTACATCCCTGCCGGCAATTGGACGATTAACAGTAAGATCTTCCTCTACGGACGTGCAACGGAAATTGTAGGCGCTGGTCCTTGGTATACGAAGCTGGTCGCTCCTCAGGACCAATCGAATACAGATGTGGGCTTCAACATCGGCTCAGCGGCAAACGGCTCGACCATCCGTGACCTCTCCGCATGGGGCAACTACATTTATCGGACTGACGGACCGGGCAAATTCATTGACGGTAACGGCATGCAGAACGTAACGGTTCAGAACATTTGGGTCGAGCATTTTATCTGCTTGTACTGGGGCGTGAACTCCTCTAACAATACGTTCAAAAACAACCGGATCAAGAACACATTCGCAGATGGCATCAACATGACTAACGGCTCGTCTAACAATGTCATCGACAACAACTATGCTCGTGGAACGGGGGATGACTCCTTCGCCTTGTTCAGCGCTGCCGATGCAGGCGGTTCCTACAATGTAGGCAACAAATACACCAACCTGACAGCAACTAATGTCAGACGTGCAGCTGCCTTTGCGGTATACGGCGGCTCGAATAATCTGTTCCAGAACCTGTATGGTGCCGATACTCTGACTTATCCAGGTATCACGATCAGCAGCTACAGCTTTGGCTACAATACACTTGGCTTTGGTGATCAAGACACCGTTATTGACGGAGCAACTCTGGATCGCACCGGCGGAGACTTCTGGACCAGCGTTGGAGCCGATGACAAAATTAACGATTATCAGAACTTCGGCGCGATCTGGATCTACGGCGGAGACCGGGCAATCAAGAACATTTTGATCAAAAATGTAGACATCAACAATCCGGTCTACTTCGGCCTTATGTTCCAGTCCATGACGCCTAACAATATGGTGATGCAAAATATCCGCATCGAGAACGTAAACATCAACAACCCGACTCGCTACGGGATCAAGCTTGTCTTACGTGCCGAGCAAGGCCAAGGCCCTGCTTACGGCGGCGCAAGCTTCACGAACGTGAAGGTCAACAATCCAGGTATCTCCGCGATCTACGGCGAAGCAGCAAGCCCGAACTTCACGGTAACGAGAGTATCGGGGAACAACTGGTAGGCAATAAATGAAGAAGCCCTCCCATCTGTCATCCAAGATGACGATGGGAGGGCCTCTTTTTTGCTCGTTGTGGACGTGCTGGGTCCACTTAACGATGCGCGACATCGTTAAGACCACACTAATGTTACTTTTCTACCTCCTTAACGATGTCGGACATCGTTAAGCAATCTGCAAGAAAATGTGTCCTTCGCCTTCTCGACATCAATGTCAGCTGCACGTAAACTTTCCTTATATCCAATCCTAAAGGAGCTGATTCCAATGAGCTTAGTAGATATGGCTATCGAGTTTGCCGCTACGGCCCATCAATCCCAATACCGTAAAGGAACAAATACGCCGTATATTTCCCATCCGTTTGGTGTAGCCATGATCTTATCGTCATATCTTTGCAGCGAGAAGGTTATTATTGCCGCCCTTCTTCATGATCTTCTGGAGGATACCGATGTTACGGAGCAGCAGCTGATTGAAAAGTTTGGCCATGAAGTCACTTCCATTGTGAAGGGTTGTTCCGAACCAGATAAATCACTTAGCTGGGAAGAACGGAAAACCCATACGATCGAGAATATCCCTACTGATCCGCTTGAAGTCCGTTTAGTGGCGTGCGCAGACAAGCTGCATAACCTGCGAAGCATGAAACGGGATTATGAAGCATTTGGCCCGACCTTCTGGTCACGTTTTAAAAGAGGTGAGAAAAAGCAAGCCTGGTACTATAAAAGCCTTGCTGATGCATTCATTAAAGCTGAAGACAGCCAACAGCATCCGTTATTTGCCCAGTTTATTTATGAAGTAAATGATTTCTTCAATTAATCATAAACCTCATTTCAAAACAATTATTTTCTAACGTTAACGCCTGCCTTTAAACCTACACGCCAAAGCGGTGGAAGCTGCGGCACGATCATGCCTACCAGCATAAACAAACAGCCAATTCCAGCGCGAACGCCAAGTATCTCATCGAGCAGCAGATAGCCCCCAATTGCGGCAAATACCGTTTCCAAGCTCAGAATAATTGCCGCTTGTGTGGGATGTGCGTTCTTTTGACCTACGATCTGAAGCGTGTATGCGATGCCGACTGAACAGATTCCCCCGTACAGCAAAGGAATAATCGCATCGGACAATCCAGCTAACTCAACCTTTTCAGTAGAGAAAGCCGCAATGAAGCTCAACAGCGAACAGGTCAGTATCTGCACCAGCGATAGCTTCAGCACGTCCGTCTTTCTGGAAAAGCTGTCGATCATCAGAATATGTACGGACCAAAATAGTGCACCCACAAGCTCGTACAGATCGCCTTTGCCAAGCGTTAGTTCATCCGTCATACATAATAAATAAAGGCCAATGACCGCGAGTATCGCACCCACGGCACTGTTTATCCCAAGCCGCTGCTTCAGGAACAAACCAAAGAAAGGTACGATAACAATGTACAGCCCCGTAACAAAAGCTGCTTTTCCCGCAGTCGTGTACATGAGTCCGATTTGCTGCAAAGACGCGCCAGCGAACAAAATAAGTCCCGAACAGAGCCCGTACATCGAGGCACTCTTAAATGATGAGCGAAGCTGCATTGGCGTCTGACCGGATTTTCGATCCATCACCCAAATGAGCGGAACCAACGACAGTGCCCCTAGTGCAAATCTGACCGCATTAAAAGTAAAAGGCCCTGTATGCTCCATTCCCTGCCGCTGTGCTACAAAAGCGAATCCCCATATTAAAGCGGCGATTAATAATAGTAAACTCGATTTTAATTGCCCTTGTTGTTTCATGAATTACGTCTCTCCCGTTTTCACACGATCTAAAAGTTAATTATACAAAAACAAAGCACAGCGGTCATCCGCTATGCTCTGTTCTGCGAAAAGCTTTATTCTTCCATTCCACTATCAGACACCCGACAAGCCACTTGATCAACTTCCATAGCCATCATAGCTGAAGGCTCAGCCAAGCTGCGTAAGGGTACTTCTATTTCTTGATCCGGCTCAGCAAGAGGATAAATCCGGGCTGTCCCTTTTTCCTCATCCACATGCTGAATATAGACCGGGATCCCGTTATAACTCACATCTGCCATAATCGGAGATGCCGCAATCTCTGTTGCCCGATTAACATCCATCGCCATAACCTCCTCTGCTTCAAACTCATTACAGTATGAGCGGAGGAGGAATGGAATATGCACCCAATTATGCGTTAGATCTCTTCTCTCCCTTTTGCAAACCGTTCATAGTTGAACCTAAGAAGCTCAATCGCATGTGCAACATCTTCTTCGGTATTTAAATAAATCGAAACCCAGCCTGAATCAGGAAGAATATGATGTGCTTTCGCTTTTCCGACATTCACAGCGTCATCACGCTTGGCCTTTGGCAATAGCAGGTCAACAAGCTGCTCGCCATGGAGATGGCCGATTTCTCTTCCGCTAACAATGAACTCAATTCCTCCAAACCGATGCGGCCCCGACGTTACTCCTGGCCACGACAGCAGTACTTCTGTAACCTTCCCCATCAAATAGTCCCTCCGTTCTACTACCTTAATGGATGTTATTACAGCTTAACTATTCGTATGTCTATCGTGTTATGACCTGATCACGTCTTGGACCAACAGAAACGGTTGCGATCACAACCCCAATCTCCGACTCCATAAATTCTACATATCGTCTGGCTTCAGCCGGCAGCTCATCGTAATGTTTGATCCCCGACAGATCACATTTCCAGCCAGGCAGCTGCTTGAACACCGGTTTGGCAGATGTCAGTCTCGATGTGATTGGAAACTGATCAGTGATGCCGTCCTCCATCTCGTAACCGATGCATACAGGGATTTCGTCTAAGTAAGCTAATACATCCAAATTCGTTAGCACCACCGAGGTCGCTCCTTGCAAACGACATCCATAACGGGTTGCCACAGCATCGAACCAGCCTACACGTCTCGGCCGTCCCGTTGTTACGCCATATTCTCCGGCATCCCCGCCTCGCTGCCTGAGTGCTTCTGCCTCTGTACCATCCAGTTCAGAGACAAAAGGTCCTGCGCCTACACAACTGGAGTAGGCTTTCGTTACGGCTATTACCTCCGTAATGGCATATGGGGGAAGCCCTGCTCCAACAGAAGCAAATCCAGCTAGTGTAGAGGATGATGTGGTAAAAGGATACACACCATGATCCGGATCTCGCAGTGCTCCCAATTGACCCTCGAGCAAAATATTTTGGCCATTCATATATGCCTTCTGAAGTAAAGTCGTAGTATCGCCGATATATGGAGCTAGAAACTCGGCTTGCTTACGCAATTGCGGCATCCACTCGTCAGCTTCTATCGGTGATTGTCCGTAAAAATGCTCGAGGAGTACATTTTTAGCATCCAGCAGCCGAGCAATACGTTCGCGCAGCCGATTGGGATCCAGCAGATCCGAGGCCTGAATGCCAAGCTTCATATACTTATCAGCATAAAAAGGAGCAATTCCCCGTCTAGTCGAACCAAAGCTGTTTTTGCCCAGCCGCTCTTCTTCAAGCTGGTCAAACAGCTTATGAATAGGCAGTACAATCTGAGTTCGATCAGAAATCATTAATTGCGGAAGTGGTACTCCTCTTGAGGATAAAGCCTGAAGTTCTTCTGATAATACGTCGATATCCAGCGCTACTCCTGGTCCAATGATATTCATCACATTCGGATTAAAAACGCCCGAGGGAAGGATATGCATCGCAAACTTGCCATAGTCATTAATAATCGTATGCCCCGCATTGCTCCCACCTTGATAACGGACCACATAGGAAGATTGTGCAGCAAGCACATCCGTCATTTTGCCCTTTCCTTCGTCTCCCCAATTTGCTCCTACAATTGCCGTAACAGCCATCTTCTCAACCTCCGCTCATTTATTACTTACAAAACAAATGATAAAGGCAAAGAAGTGTATTAGAATAATTCATATAACTAATATCCGATATAAATGTGAGGAATACCTATGGAAGTTAACTTGGAATGGTACCGTGTCTTTTATTGGATTGCGAAGACAGGGAGCTTATCACGAGCAGCCGAACAGCTGCATATTACGCAGCCTGCAGTTAGTCATACGATTAAGCAGCTCGAGAGTACATTGGGAGGGCAGCTCTTCTTCCGAACGCCAAGGGGCGTCACCTTAACAACGGAAGGAGCCGTTTTGCTGCAATATATTGAGCAGGCGTTCCAGTCTGTTGAAATTGGTGAAAAGGCTATTGCTGAAATGAACAACCTGAATAGCGGTGAGATCACAATAGGAGCCAGCGACACGTTGTGCAAGCATTTTTTGCTACCCTATCTGGAGCAGTTTCATAAAGAGCTTCCCGGCATCCGAATTCGGATAACGAATCGAACAACACCAGAAACACTCGGGCTGCTAAAAGAAGGGAAGATTGATTGCGGTATTGTAAGTATCCCAGTATCAGATAAACAAGTTGATATTCGTGAAAGCACACCTCTGCAAGACTGTCTCGTTGGAGGTACCGGATACCAAGCACTAGCAGCAAGCTCTCCACTGCCTCTTGAACAATTAAACGAATATCCTTTGCTTTTACTCGAGAAAGGAAGCTATACCAGGCGTTACTTGGATGACTATGCGGCATCGCACGACATAACGCTGACACCGGAATTTGAACTTGGCAGCGTAGATCTTCTTGTCCAATTTGCCAGAAGTGGGTTTGGTCTTGCGTTTGTCATTCGTAACTTTGTACTTGAGGAATTGCAGCGAGGCGAGCTAGTTGAAATTCCATTAACCCCCTCCATACCTGCTCGTCCTATTGGAATTGCAACCTTGCGGGGAGTTCCTTTATCTGCGGCAACGAAGTCCTTTCTTGCCTTATTACCTTAACTGCCTCGTGCAAAAACACAAAGGCCGGAGCACTCCCTAAGGGGGCTCCGGCCTATCATATCCGAAGATACGCAGTCCTCTCTAGCGGCTCGAACTGCTGCATCTATGAGTCTTATAGTTTACCCTTCAAGTCCATCAAATACTTTAACAGTACAGCGAGGGCGCCCAAGTAGTAGCCGACCAAAACTAGCCAGCCTGTTACATCCATTGCAGCAAGACCTGCAAGAAGGAGCAGCGGGAGCACATAGTAAACCATGTCTTTCAAATAGCCTAACACGAAGTCAGTTGAGAATTTTCCTCCTGTTACCATTTTGAACAAATCAACTAATAAGTTGGCTGCCATTGAGCCCATTACGACCCACATTGCGACTTCCATCCAAAGTGTAAATGATCCTAGCACTTTTCATCACCTCCGAATTAGAGGAATGTGATACGCTTACATTTTATGCAGGAAGCTCGCAAGTTGTCTCCACCATAAGCCTGTATCAACGTATATTCTCGAAAATAAAAAAGCGTGCTTATTGGATACAAGAAAACGTGTGAAAGGGACGAAGAAGAATGATAGGCGCAGCACAAAAAATAAGACCCTACAGGGGTCTTATCAGATAGAAAAGTTGCTGGTATGTAAGTGATAAAGCCCTCGTAGGACCTTATCGCTGTCAAAATGGCGCGTAGACGGGGTGAAAAGATGGGACTAGCACGAAATAAGATCCTGCGGGGGTCTTATTTCGCGGAAAAGTAGCTGGTATTGGGGAGATAAGACCCTCGCAGGGTCTTATCTCTTGTATGTGGACTTTTCGGCTCAGCAACGGGCTTCTTGTAGTACAGCCTTGCTCCTTATTCACTCTTCTCAATAATTGGCTTAACAGGCGGATAGGCCAGCCGTCCGTTCTTCGGAGCCTCAAGTGTTTTAGATTTCAAAGTAGCTACCCTATACCACGTAAGAAGAACTACGATGATACCTGTCGACCAATACATCGCCTGCGCCCATGGGTAATGGGAGTCTGAACCGATCAAGAGCCCATGTGTAAGAGACAGAAAGTAACCGGGAAAAGCCAGCATATGCGTCATTTTCCAAACTTTTTTGCCAAGCCTTCTCATCAGATCAGAAGACAGGATTACGATGAAGGTGAAGTAAAAGGATAATGTGCCTAGGCCAGTCAAAATAGGATGCGAGTCAGACGTGAAAGGAATCAACACATCACTGATTGAATAGCCCACATAGTGATCAAACCACAGCACCGAGCCATGAATCATGCCGAATAGAAATCCAAACCAGCCCGCAGATTGATGGATGGTAAGGACAATTGGTTTAGCTTTATTTTTGACCAGACTAAGTCCTATTGTTATGCCTGCAACCGTTGATAGAAACAGAAACAAATACGAGGTAATGCCTGACGCACGCGTAGTCGTCCATACACTAAAAGCTTCAATAACTCCATGCATGAAGAAGCTCCCCTTCCTCCACATACTGCCCAATCACACCAACTGTCCGTATAGAACCGTCATGCAGAACACCTATTGCCGCACAAGAGGGATGATGACTAGATAACCATTCAAAGCCTTGCTCCGAACCAAGAATAAGTACACATTTGGCATACACCTCAGCGTCTACCAGATGAGGGGCAAAGATCGTAACCTGAGCAAGATCAGAACGGACAGAAGCCCCTGTATGTGGATGAATAATATGATGATGGGACTGTCCCAAATGATCCTTCCACTGCCGTTTCACTATGCTGCTCGTGGCGATTCCGGCTGGGTAACGCACGCGAAGTGTCATCAAATCCCGGCTCGCCTCCCAAGGATCACCGATGCTGACTGTCCAACCCTCTTCCGGTACTCCCCATAATGTAATGTCGCCCCCCGCTCCAATTGCTCCAGAACGGATGCCTGCTTGCTGCAGCATGAGAGATAATTGATGGGCACTCCAGCCTTTTGCAAAACCGCCCAGATCAACAGCAAGCTTCAGGTTAAGTCTAATGGCACCTAGATCGGGATCAAGAATTACAGGAATATCACACTCGAAAGGCTTTGACATTATGTCGTGAATTACAGCCTCTTCCTCCAGAAGTTCATAGGACTTCGAATAACCAAGCTGGCGGATCACATGGCCCAAATAAGGATTAAATAACCCCTCTGTTGCCTCGTAGTATCGATTCGCTTCGTTCAACACTTCATACAGCAAAGTTGAGGCAAGAAAAGGTTGTCCCGCCGAACGATTGAATAATGACAACTCGCTATGTGGATTAAATCGGCTGAGCTTTCCCTCTACGGTGGCCATCCAGCCTTCAGACATCTCCTGCGCTCCAGTTGGCAGTCCTTTGGTGAAGAACTGCGTATTCATCGCGTAAAATCTATGCAAAGTCATGCCCGATTCCCTCCTCTAAGATGCGTGTGTCCGCATGCCTTCATCTGTTGACTCTGAGCTCGATCCACGGCCACGGCCGCCTAGCGGGCGCTGCTGAAAGCTGTCTGAGCTGCTGCCGCCTTGCATACTCTCGTCCGTTGGACTGGTGTTTATGATATCACTGCTGACCGGACTGGCTGCAGTTGTTGTGTCGGAATGATTAATCACGCCTACCATACCTGTAAATAATGCTACGCTGGAGATGCCGACAACCCATTTCACCCACTTTGGATTAGCCATCTATGTAGCCCCCTTCATCGCTTCAATGGTAATTACAGCCAGTGTATACTTCATTCCTTAAATCAATCTGAAATGGGATGCAACGTTATATCTGGTGAAAAAGACCTACTTTTTACACACAATCACTTCCAAGTGTTTCCTTTGACCTGATATAATCGACATTAACGGACATTCTTCTCGTCAGGCTGGTGACTATTATAAATATAATGCTCGATTCAACTACGATCGTTATTTTTCTTGGAATCGGATATCTATTCACGTTTATTGTTATGAGTGCTTACTGGCGTGATCTGATCAAGGCTTTACCAGTCAGAACATTCTTCGTAGCTAAATTATTGCAGTCCATCTCCTGGTTCTGTGCCGTATTACGTGGAGATATATCAGACTTTCTATCCTTCTCCGTTGCCAATTCATTCATGTTTATCGGAGCATCTCTGGAAATTATCTCTCTGTTACACTTAAGGAACGAATGGCGTGTTGCCTTCAGAAAAATATATTTATCATTCCTCCTCCTTAGCATCGTTGGTTTTCAATTACTCCTTCATCAGAATGAGGACATACGAATCGCCTACTGCTCCTTCATCCTTGTATTCCTTCTGGCACCCGTGTATCGGTTAATTAAAGGACCATCCTCATTAATGAAAGTTATAGGCTATATCTATTTATTTGTTATAGCAGCGAATATCTTCAGAGGGGTAACGGCCCTCTTTACGGATATCTCAGCAAGCTTTTACACACCAGGTATTTATCAATTGTTCTACCTGCTGACTATCTATCTTCTTACCATTCTTTCGATCATGGGATTTCTACTCATGTGGAAGGAGAAAATCAATCAGGATCTGATTCGCTATGCTAGTTATGATGATCTGACCGGAACTCTTAATCGAAGAACGTTCACCGAGCATGCTAAGGATTTTCTTACTCGCTCTGCAAAAAAAAGTGAAGCTGTATCGTATCTGCTGTTTGATATCGACAGCTTTAAGGACATTAATGATACATACGGCCATCATATAGGAGATCTCGTGCTTAAAGATGTTACGAACCGGATTAAGCAGCAATTAGGGGAGAACGATCTGTTCGTTCGTTATGGAGGAGATGAGTTCGGTATCCTGTTACCCGGGAAAAACGAGGCCCAATCAAACGAATTGGCCGAGCGGATTAAGAAACTGCTCGAAACAGTTCCAAGCAGCCTGCCTGTCACTTATACCATTAGTATAGGAGTACTCACGGTTGTCCCGGATCAGCACACTCATCTGGAATCAATGTATACAAGATGTGATCAAGCCCTGTATACGGCCAAACGCAATGGTCGAAACAGCATTTTCCGCAGTCAGGCTGGCTAGATAACACTCCCGAAAGCTTTTGAGGTAAAATAAAGTTGTTCTTTTATTCGGAAGCAAGCAGGTGAGCGCAGCATGTTAGTCATTGACCGCAATGAAGTATCCGAACTATTGTCCATGGAATCATGCATTACTCTCATGGAAGATGTATTAACTGACTTATCTAGTGGACAAGCTGAGCAGCAGCTCAGATCTGTCGTACCCGTCCGTCAGGGCGGCTTAATGGGACTCATGCCTGCTTATCTCGTCCGCCAAGAAGTTGTCGGAGCCAAGTTAATCAGCGTCTTCCCGCATAACCACGACCGTGGACTGCCTTCCCATCAAGGTGTTATTGCTCTGTTTGATGCGGAAAATGGTGCCATGAACGCCATTGTTGACGGACGCCGGGTTACCGCGATCCGCACAGCCGCTGTCAGTGCAGCAGCAACCAAGCTGCTGGCAAGACCTGACTCGCGAACACTCGCATTGATCGGTACGGGCGAGCAAGCCCGCAGCCATCTGGAAGCGCTGCTTCTCGTCCGCCCTATCAAGCTTGTCCGTGTATGGAGTCCAAACCCATCACACGCGTTAAAGTTTCAATCGGAGATGAGTGCTCTTTACCCTGATTTGACCATTGAAGCTGCGGACTCCGCGAAGCAAGCTGTTGCGGATGCCGATATCATTTGTACAATCACCTCTTCGACAGTGCCTGTCTTACAAGGCAAATGGATTCCAGAAGGCGTCCATATTAATGCAGTTGGAGCGTGCCGTGCACAAGATCGAGAGCTCGCCACAAATGTGGTTGAAAAGGCAAGGCTTTACGTTGACCGGCGTGAATCCGCTCTGAATGAAGCCGGTGATTATCTGATCCCGCTTCAAGAAGGTGCTATTAACAGCGAACACATCGTCGGAGAAATTGGCGAAGTGTTACTTGGGAGTGCTCCGGGAAGAGTATCCGGCAAAGAGATTACGCTGTTCAAATCACTTGGTCTAGCCGTCGAAGATTTGGCAGCGGCAACTTACATTGTTGAGCAGGCTAAGCTTCAAGGCAAAGGTACAACTATCGCAATCTAGGAGCGTGTCATCATGAGAGATCATCAAGGATTGTACAACTTTTACCTTACTCCAGAGCAAGAGCAGCGGGCAATCGACATTCACGAGAGCAGCATCGTCATTGACCTGCTGTTCCAAGGCCCTCTTTCCCCTGGCGTTGTTCCTGCAGAAATATCGGCGCAAATCAAAGAAGAATGTGAATCTCTGAAGGACGACCCAATGGCGTACAGCGCCCTTCCTGCCAAACGGCTGCGCCAAATGTCTGTACGCGGCGGACTAGCTGCGTTCAAAGATGAGTGGTATCGCTCCGGTATTACAGCCGGTAACCGGGAAGTAGACTTATCCAGCCCGGAAGCGATTATGACGAGTATGGGCGAAGTACAGGAGCAGTTCGACCGTATCGATTGGCTTGTGAAAGCTCTGAAGGCAGCGGATATCCGCGAAGCCAAGAGCAAAGGTCTAAAGGCGGGCATTGTAACTTCACAAGATCCAACTGGTCTTGGCAAAAACCTCGATCTTCTTGAAGCCCTTCACGGCTTTGGCCTGCGGGTCCTTCAATTAACTTATAACAATCAGAATGCTATCGCGTCCGGCTGTATGGAGCTGGCGAACGGCGGCATCTCCAACTTCGGCGTACGGTTCATCAGCAAGATGAATGAGCTTGGCATCGTCGTAGATACAAGTCACTGCGGTGAGCAAACCACGCTGGATGCATGCCGCCTGTCAACGAAGCCGGTTATCGCTTCGCATACAGGAGTTGAAGCAATCTATCCACATCGCCGGTGTAAAAGCGACGCAGAACTGCGCGCGATCGCCGCTACAGGCGGTGTTATCGGCGTTTTTGCTATGCCATGGTTCGTTCACGCGGATCCACAAGGAACTACAATAGACCATGTGCTTGATCATATCGATTACATCGTCCGCCTTGTAGGCGTTGATCATGTTGGCATCGGTACAGACTGGCCGATGAGCGACGTCGACTGGTCACTCGTATATTTCAAGGAGCATATTGCACCTAAGCTTGGTTTTGCCAAAGGAGACGGTCCATCAACTGAGCTGGTTGCAGGGCTCGAGCAATATGGCATGTTCATTAACTTCACCCGCGGCCTTGTGGCCCGTGGTTATTCCGATGAAGATGTAAGCAAAATCATCGGCGGCAACTGGCTGCGTATATTCGAACAGGTGTGGGGATAGGAGGGATACGGAAGATGACAACTTTTAACTTTTACTGGGCGGGTGTGTACGAAGGTAAGATTCGTTTTGCCGATACGAAAGTGATGCATGCCAAGGTCGATTCAAGAAGACGTACGCAAATGCAGGAGCATGTGCTGGATGACAAAGCGAAGTATGTTCTGCCGCTGCAAAAAATCCACGAAAATTTGTCGCTCTATCGCAAAGCGGAATGGTCCGGGGACCGCGTCATCGTAGATAACGGCGAAACGTATCACCGCCACCTCACCTATTCGGATGATCAAGGCCACACCTCTCAAGTATGGGCGAAGCGCGGCGATACAGCAGTTGATATCGTAACCTTGGACGGTGACATTATTGCCTTCCTCTGCCCTAACCGCTATGGGATGGAGCTGATCGTTCAAGAGGGATTGGAGAAGCTGACGCCGCTTGTTGTGTACGATGATCCTCTTCTATCCAAGTCTGAGTATGGCATTAATGATCTAGGTACTTTTCTTATTCCAATGAGAGATGGCCTGAAGCTTGCGACTGATGTTTATCTGCCGGAGGGTATCAAGCAGGGAACACGTCTGCCTACCATTCTGATTCGGACCTGCTACGACAGGAACGGCAAGAAAGAAAACCTTATCCGCTGGGCAAATAAAGGTTATGCCGTCGTAAACCAGGATGTTCGGGGACGTGCGGATTCCGAGGGGGAGCTAGTGCCGTTCTATTATGAACGAGAAGACGGCAGTGACACCATCGACTGGATTATTTCCCAGGACTGGTCGAATGGCGATGTTGGTATGTGGGGCGCTTCGTATCTCGGTTATGTTGTTATGGCCGCTTCCACAAGCGGACACCCGAACCTGAAGGCTGTCGTAAACGAAGTGAACGTTGGCTCACCGTTTGTAGATACCGTCCGCAGAGGCGGTACGGTCTGCTCTTGGCCGCTTCTCTCTTGGACGCTAGCTCAGTCGGTTGGCACCCGCACAGATTTCCAAATTTTTGGCGGCATTACCGTTGATCCAGCCAAAGCGGTTGAGGCGCGGCCAATCCGCGAAATTCCTCAACAGATGATCGGCAAAGCTTCCGGACCATGGGACTTCTGGAGCCAGCATCCAGAATACGATGAATACTGGGCGAACTGTACCCATTCGGAGCGCGCTGACCAGATCAAAACACCGATGTTCGTCATCTCCGGCTGGTACGATGGCGACAGCCCCGGTGTATCAGAGACATGGCGCCTCCTTACGGAGCATGATGTTCCGAACCGTAAAATCTGGCTTGGTCCGTGGGAGCATGGTCCAAACCGTGCCCGCGATCTCGAAGGCACCGCCTTCGGTGAAGATGCTGTCGTCTACGATTATGATGTGAACGTTCTTCGCTGGTTCGACCATTACCTCAAAGGTGTGCAGAATGGGATCAACGAAGAGCCTCGCGCCCGTTACTATGTCGTTGGCGAGAATAAGTGGCGTACATCTGAGGATTGGACACCGGCAGAAGCTGCCGTAACGCCTTTCTATCTCGGTGGTGACGGACGAGCGAATTCCGCCTTTGGTGATGGTAAGCTGAGCCTTGCTCAACCCGAGCAAGACAGCACGCCTGATGTCTATGTCTATAATCCATTTGATCCAGTGGTTGACTCCGGCGAGCGTATCCCGGAAAATCGCCGCACAATCGAACTTCGCCAGGACGTCGTTTGTTATACAAGCGACAAGCTGGCTGAGTCGATTACTATCGCCGGCGAGCTCTCTGCTGTTTTGTATGCCTCAAGCTCTGCTGTGGATACCGACTGGGTTGTGGCACTTAGCGATGTAGATGAAGCGGACAACTCGATCCTGCTGTCCAGCTACATCGTTCGGGCGAAATACCGCCACGGCTACGATAAGCCGGAGCTGCTGACGCCAGGCCAAGTGGAGCAATTTGATATTTTCATGCCAAATATCGCGCACCAATTCCCGGCCGGACACCGGATCCGCTTCTCAATTACATCGTCCAGCAAGTTCGTCGCATTCCCGAACTCGAACACGGGCCTTAACCCGTATGATGATCCGGAACCGATCTTGGCTACCCAGACGATCCATCATTCCGAACAATATCCGAGTCATGTTCTGCTTCCTGTGCTTGGAGCTTAAGATAATCATAAAGGGCCGAGAGTCTCCCCTGCGGAGATTCTCGGCCCTTCTATTCCAGCCAATCCTCTATCTAACCCTTATCGCTGTCGTATCCTTCTCTTGCCTGCTTCACATCGTCATAATGGTCGACCGCCCAGATCTTAAGCATATTCATAATGGGAAGAAGCGATTCCCCAAGTGGCGTAAGGGAATACTCCGTTATCGGCGGAACAGAAGGTATAAGCCTGCGGTTAGCTACGCCATCCCGCTCCAGCTGCTTCAGCGTTTGAGTCAGCATTTTCTGAGAAATACCTTCAATACGCCTCTTGATTTCTCCGTAACGAATGGTGCCATCCTCCATCGCATATATAGCCAGTGCCGTCCATTTGTTAGATATGATCTCCAGCACATGACTATACCTGCATGCCTCCAGAGAGATATCTGGCAGCTTCTTCATGACTGCTCCCCTCCCTTTGTACGCACCTTTAAGTTCGTAACCCACTTTAAAGTGCCGTGTTACTAAATTTTATGACGTGCGCTATATTATGTCTATCTTTTACAAAGGAGTGTGCTTGAGATGAAAGCATTTGTGTTACAAGGCGGTTTTGGACTTGAACATGTGATGGAGGCAGATCTCCCTATTCCTTCTCCTGGACCTGGGCAGGTTCTGATTCAGATACAGGCAGTGTCTCTTAATTCCCGTGATACAGGAGTGATTGACGGATTTTATGAACCAAATCGGACGGAACCTCTTATTCCGGTCTCAGATGGTGTCGGCAGGATCATTGCCTTAGGGAAACACGCAGACAAGTTCCAAGTCGGAGACCGTGTCAGTGGGATATTTACGCAAAGCTGGACAACAGGCGAACCTACACAGGAGAACTGGGTATCAACACTAGGCAGCCCGCTTGACGGTATGCTTGCCGAGTTTGTTGTACTGCCGGAGGAAGGACTCGTGCGGGTCCCCGAACATCTCACGGATGAAGAAGCTGCAACTTTAGCCTGCGCGGGTGTCACGGCTTGGCATGCAATTGTGGTGGAAGGTCAAGTGAAGGCTGGTGACATCGTTGTTGTGCAAGGAACGGGTGGTGTGTCCCTATTTGCTCTGCAATTCGCCAAACTTCGGGGAGCCACTGTTATCGTCACTTCCAGCAGCGATGAGAAGCTGGAACGCGCGAAGGCTCTTGGGGCCGACTATGGCATTAACTATAGAACAAATCCTGAGTGGGACCAGGCTGTTTTGACCTATACACAAGGACGCGGAGCTGACCACATCGTTGATCTAGGCGGTGCCTCTACACTGAATCGTTCCATCTCGGCGCTGAAAGTGGGCGGGCAAGTCAGCATTATAGGTATCCTGTCAGGCGCAGCAGTTGAGGACTTCGCCATTGTCCCTGCTATTATCCGCAAAGCCAGACTTCAAGCGATCAATGTCGGCAGCCGGGAAATGTTCGAAAGAATGAATGCTGTCATTGAGCAGCATGCCCTTCGTCCAGTCATGGACCGATCCTTCCCCTTCTCCCAATCCCTTGATGCTCTCCGCTACTTGGCGCAAGGTTCTGCATTTGGGAAGATAAGTATTGTATTCTAAGCTTATGACCGGATAAAAATACACCGCTGAAGCCCTGAGGGACGAAGCGGTGTATTTTTTGATGAATCTTTATAAATGCGACCCGCCACTTACATCTATGCATTGCCCCGTAATCCAGCGGCTATCTGAAGAAGCCAGGAAGGCCGCAACATCCGCAATATCTGAAGGATCTCCCCATCTGCCGAAGCTCGAATATTCAGCGCCAAATCTATACCCAGACGCATCCTGCAACAAGGCATTATTCATATCTGTGGCGATAAAACCGGGCTGGATGGCATTAACAGTAATCCCGCGATGTGCAAGCTGGGTAGATAAAGAAAGCGTAAGCGTATTGATAGCCCCTTTGGTCATACTGTATGCCGTAACCCCAGGCAGGGAAATCCTCGTTGTAGCAGAGGACAAATTAATAATCCTGCCGTTATCTCTTAGGCGAGGCAACGCTTGCTGAATGAGGAAGAAAGGAGCCTTTACGTTCGTATTCATAACATGATCGAAGGCATCCTCTGTAGTATCCTCAATAGCAGCGGGAAGCCCCACACCTGCATTATTGACGAGAATATCAAAGGAGCTCTCACCCGTACGCTGCTCCAAAGCCTGATCCAATTGTTCATAAAGCTTAGCAGCACTAGCAGCAGTCCCAAGCTCCTGCCCTATTGAAAAAGCTTCCCCTCCGTTTTGCTTGATTTGCCTTACAACATCAGCCGCCGCCTCAAAATCAGCACCATAGTGAACAACTATTATTGCTCCCTCCTGGGCAAGTCTCAGCGCAATAGCACGGCCAATCCCTCTGCTTGCACCTGTAACCAAGGCAATTTTTCCATTTAATCTACTCATGCTCCGTTCAACTCCTTCTAATTTTTTACACTATTAGTTGTATCATAGGAGCAGTTTTGTAATGTTGCTGTTTCATTTTTACGCCCAAGATAATGCTAGTTAAGGAATTAGACAGGAGTTTTTATTCTAATCAGCGAATCTATACAAAATAAACCAAAACTACAAATCGGAGCACACAATGACATTTCCAATCTGGATCGATCTTGGTTTTATCAGACTGCATCCTCATGCGGTATTTGAAACACTTGCTTATTTTATCGGCTTTCGCGTGTACCTCTACACTCGAAGCAAGGACAAGATTCCGATCGTACAAGGCATGTGGGTTGTCGTTGGAGCCATATTAGGAGCCGCTATCGGATCAAAATTACTGTATTGGATCGAGGATCCTAGGCTGACGCTCGAGAATTGGAACAGCTACACCTACTTAATGGAAGGCAAAACAATTGTCGGCGGGCTGCTAGGCGGATTGATTGGCGTCGAATGGACCAAGAAGCGCATCGGTTATACCCGCTCCACCGGTGACGATATGGCGCTTCCAATTATTGTCGGCATGGTTATTGGACGAATCGGATGCTTTATGACCGGACTGGATGATCATACCTACGGTGTTGCGACCACATGGATTACAGGTATTGATTTCGGTGACGGCGTTCTAAGACATCCTACACAGCTCTATGAGATAGCTTTCTTGCTTCTGCTTGGGGCCTTGCTCTTCCAATGGAAAAGAAAAGCCGTCTTGCCTGACGGAGCGATCTTTCAGCTATTTATGACGGGGTATCTCTTGTTCCGCTTCACGATTGATTTCATAAAGCCAACCCCTCATTTCTATTTCGGAATAAACAATATTCAGCTTGCCTGCATCGCTGGCCTATTCTATTACTTTGTTCTAATATCCAAGTGGCTCGTGCAGCCGCATCGCTCACATAGAAAGGAATTATAATGATGACAACCAAAAACAGACCCTACATTTTCTATGAGCTTACGAACAGTGTATGTTCCAAATGTTTGCGCAAGGTCGAAGCGAAAGTCATCATTGAGGACAATCAAGTATTCCTTCTGAAATACTGCGGACAGCATGGCAGGGAAAAGGTTCTGATTGCAAGCGATGCTGAATACTACAAGAAATGTCGGGAGTTCCTTAAGCCAGCGGAAATGCCGGAGGTTTGGAACACCCCAATCCGCTACGGCTGCCCCTATGATTGCGGTCTATGTCCCGATCATGAGCAGCACAGCTGCCTGACACTCCTCGAGATCACGGAGCGCTGTAACCTGCAGTGCCCGATTTGCTACGCGGAGTCTTCCCCGCATGCGGGTTCCTATCGCTCGATGGAGCAGATCGAGTTCATGCTGAATGCTATTGTCCGCAATGAGGGCGAGCCGGATATTGTGCAGATCAGCGGCGGCGAGCCAACGATTCATCCACAGTTTTTTGAAATACTCGACCTTGTGAAGAGCAAACCGATTAAGCATGTGATGGTCAATACAAACGGACTGCGTATTGCCCAGGACAGGAAATTTGTGGAGCGTCTGGCTGCCTATATGCCAGGGTTTGAAATCTATTTGCAGTTCGACAGCTTCGAGGAGGAGACGCTTAAAGAACTGCGCGGAGTTGATCTGCGTGATGTCCGCCGCCGAGCGCTGGAGCATCTGAATGAGTTCAATATTTCGACAACGCTGGTCGTCACGCTTAAGAAAGGCCTTAACGATCATGAGATCGGCGACATTATTCAGTACGGCCTGAAGCAGCGTGCTGTGCGTGGTGTTACCTTCCAACCAATCCAAGCGGCAGGAAGACTCGAGGATTTTGATCCTGCCAAGGACCGTCTGACATTAAGCGAAGTAAGGCAAAGTATCATTAACCAGTCGGGTATTTTCCGTGCTGAGGATATAATTCCTGTTCCATGCCATCCGGACTGCTTAGCCATGGGCTACGCCTTGAAGCTCGGCGAGGAGGCGGTACTGCCGCTTACTGGGTTAATTGATCCACAAATTCTGTTAGACGGCGGCCGCAATACCATCGTATTCGAGCAAGATGAGACGCTAAAGTCGCGGATATTCGAGCTGTTCTCGACCGCCCATTCTCCCTCTTCTTCCGCCCTGTCGCTGAAGAGCCTGCTATGCTGCCTGCCGCTCGTCTCGGTGCCGGAGCATATTAGCTATGACAATGTATTCCGGGTTATTATTATGCAATTTCTAGACCCGTACAATTTCGATGTACGCTCTGTTAAGAAGTCATGTGTACATATCGTACATCCTGATGGAAGAATTATTCCTTTTGATACCTACAATATGTTCTACCGATCCGCAGATCAGGAGAAGAAGCTGGCCGAACTGAGACAAGAATTTGACATGCGTCCGGGAGGTAAGGTCTATGAATGGAGCGAGTGACGAGGAGAATAAGCAGAAGAAGCAATCACCCTACGAGAAATCACCTCATCATGTCAGAGATGTGTTTCTTGGGATTGGACTACTCGCTGTCCTTCATTTATTGCTATTCCTATTTCCGATCGGGTTCTTCTTTATCAGCGTTGTACAGCTCGTCTACCTGCTGCCTGCTATCCTTATTTTCAACAAAAAAACTGGCATCGTTCAAGGCCTGCTAATTGGTGCGGGCATTACCTTTCTAGTTAACGCGGCCTGCTTCGGGCTCTTGGTCAGCGGCAACTTCAAATTCTCGTTATAGCAGCTAATTCCTTGTGACATTTACCTATATGCCGAATAGCCTAATTTATAAGGCATTATTCACGACGAGGAGAATGGTTCATGGCACAAGAGAAGCCTTTCATCAGGAGCAGCGCCTGGCCGATAAACCCTGAGCTTCTTCCGAAAGGCCCTGTTAATCTATTCGCAAGGTTTATTAGCCCAAACCTGATAACATCGATTAATCCGGTTCAGCGCTTTCCTTCCATCCATCCTACCGCCTTTTTGAGTCCGTTCTCCACGGTTATTGGTGACGTGATCATCTCCGACAATGTATTTGTAGCACCCAGTGCAACTCTTCGCGCCGATGAAGGAACTCCTTTTTTCATCGGCAAGAGCTCCAATATTCAAGATGGCGTGATTTTGCACGGATTAGCTAATCAAGGCATTCATGTAGGGAGTAAAAGTTACTCTATATTTATAGGCGACAGAGTATCCATTGCTCATGGGGCTATTGTCCATGGTCCTTGCCTCATCGAAGATGATGTATTCGTGAGCTTCAAAGCTATTGTATTTAATGCTTATGTAGGCCGTGGTTCTTATGTTTCGATGGATGCTATTGTGACAAACGGGGTAAGAATCGCTCCTCAACGGTTTGTTCCACCTGGTGCACATATTGATACACAGGAGAAAGCCGACTCTCTTGGCCCAGTACCTAAGGACTCCGTGGAATTCGCCGAACAAGTTATTCGGGTTAACCGAGAGTTTCCGCCCTCCTACGATGCCATGTTTGGAAGTCACCGCTGCTCCTGCGGAATTGCCTATACCCAGGCAAACTTATTACATTAAAATAACAAGCTTCATACAGCCCCACCGTCATTTCCTTATCCCTAACAAAAAGAGCCATTCAACTTCTCATGAGGAAGCTGAATGGCTCTTTGAAATGGAATCTTTCTTATTACTTCGTAATCAGTTTATTGATAAGTTCATTCATATTGCCTCGCAGCAATCCGCCATGATAACAAATAACCGCTTCAATATCAAAGTCCTTGAACTTCTCTACAGAGCGAAGTGCCTGCTCCATATCTGCGGTTGAATATGGCGACGAAGGCAGCAGCTCACCGTTATGAATAACCAAAGCATCCGCGGCGATCAGCGTCTTGCTGGCATGATGATAGAGGCTGACATGACCTGGTGTATGGCCTGGCGTATGGATGACGGTTAGACCGCCGCCAAACGGCAGTGTCTCTCCGTCTGCCATCAGCTTTGTCACATTCGGCTTGAACCCCTGCATAAATGCATTTTTGTACTGCTCACTTACTTCACTCGGCAAAGCCTCAAGCTCAGTCTCTAACCGGTCCGCCGGGAACTTGAGAAGCGGAGATTCTCCATCAATGACGGATCTATCTTCTTCATGGGCATATATCTCAATCGGTATCGTGCTGCCTTCCTTCTCCAGGAATGACGGCAGGCCGCCAATGTGATCGATATCCTGATGGGTCAGAATGATTGTCGTTAATGGGAGTCCTGAGATTCCCACTTGTTCTGCAAAAGCACGAATATCGTCTGCATTGCTTGGCATTCCAGTGTCGATCAGTATCCAAGTGTCTTTATCATGCAGGATAACCGGATGAATCATCATCGAACGTCCGGCCAGCTTCATTTCAATCTCGAGCATTTCTAATCCTTCTACAATGCGCATGAACGTACCTCCCCATTTCTCATTCCATAGCATTGACATACGTGTTGATTTCTTTCGTTATTTCCTCAGCGGCATAAATAACTTTGCGAGTTAAGCTTCTCATTTCGTGTTTCGGCATAAAATCGCTGTAATCCGCTGCAGCAATGGATGCGACAACCTTATTCCCGCTGAACACAGGGGAAGAGATACACTGCACACCCTTACGAAATTCTTCGTAATCTGCTGCGTATCGCTGCTGCTTGATGACTTCCAGATGACGGAGGAATAAATCCGGATCAGTGAAGGTTTGATCCGTTATCTGCATCGGATCGATTGACGAAAGGAATAACTCGAGCTGTTCCGAACGTTCCAGCTGTGCCAATATCACTTTGCCCACAGCTGTTTGATAGGCAGGTACAGATCCGCTCGTCTCCCTGTCGACCATCTGCCCGGTATTCGCCTCATACACCTGACGGACGATGACATCGCGTCCATGAAGCGTACCAACAAACACATCTTTTCCGCACTCCGCCCCCAGCCGGCCAAGTGCCTGAAGCTTGGACCATTTTATCGTCCTTCTTACAGCCTGTATATCGTTGAAAAGCATCGGATGAAGCTCATAGTCCCTGCCCAGCTTAATGATGTAATTCATCTCTTCTAAAGTGTGCAGCAGACGGAACACCGTTGTCTTGTTTACTTCAATCCGGTTTGAGATTTCAGTAAGATTGAGGCGCTGCTTTTCCTTTAGCAGATCTAGAATCTGGAGACCTTTTTTCAGGCTGGAGACCTCATAGTCTGGCATGATGCTCACCTCTTAACTAGCATAAAGCAGCTGCTTTCTTTGATCAATGAATGCAGGATTTGTTTCAGTATGTGAAAATCGCGCTCAAAAATTACTCAATGAGCTGTAACCACGAATAAATGAAACGACCACTTCATTGAGAGTGGTCGTTTCATTTATTCTAATCACTTCGCCCGCTGCACGGGCAGTCCTTTAACATCCAGCTTAACGCGGAACAATGCGCCGGCAAGCGGCTGCTTGCTGAGCTGCAATTCGTCATTGCCAATTCTTGCTGTTGTGATGAATAGCTCGTCCAGGTTATCGCCGCCAAATGCGCAGGACGTGACATTACTGACGGGGAGCGGAATGGTTGCCAGCTTTTCACCCGTCAAAGGATTCCATCGTGAGATCTGCCAGCCATTCCAATGGCCAACCCACAGCATTCCCTCTGAGTCGATGCACATCCCGTCCGGACTACCCTCTCCTTCTGGGATCGTAATCACAGTTGTTCTATTTGAGATCTGACCGGTCGCTGCATCGTAATCGAAGGCATGAATAAAATTCTCAAAGGTGTCGATATAGTACATCACTGTTCCATCCGCATTCCAAGCAAGTCCATTCGAGCAGCCAACCTCGGATAAGCGCGTTAACAACTTACTATCCTCAAGAACGTACAAATGTCCGCTTCGCTGGTTCCATTTGCTGCTCATTGTGCCCGCCCAGAATCGACCGGCCGGATCGCATTTGCCATCATTAAGTCTGTTAGGAATATCCTCTTTGGTGTGCGCAATTAATGTTGTTGTTCCTGTCTCGAGGTCGAAACGATAGAACCCATCTGCTAACGCGAGGATCCATGATCCATCCTCTGCTGGAACTGCTGCACCTATTTTCTGATCCAGCTGATATGCGATTTGTCTGCCATCGCTGGGACGATATCTGTGCAGCTTGCAGCTTTCGATATCAACTCGGAACAGCTCCTGCAGCCGTTCGTCCCATACAGGGCCTTCGCCCAACTGATCATGCTCTTCCAAAACACATTCCAACAATAGTTCCATATACCTATTCCTCCATAGGGAAAATCAACTGAATAATATAAACATTTTTTAATATTGCGCCGATAATTGTATATAGCAATTGTATTGATTATATCTTGAAAGGAATGAGTATGATGAAAAAGAAAATCGCAGGTATTGCCTTGGCTCTGCTCTTATGTACCTATGGTTCATTGAGTTTTGCCGCCACTGCAAAGACATCTGCCGATTTCACCGACCTAAAGGATTTGGATGCAGCCACTAAAGCCAAGTTCGATGCCATGATTAGCGCAGGAATCTTCGATGGTGTCTCAGACACAAGCTTCGGACTCAAGGAAGAAATGAACCGCGCCCAATTCGCCAAGGTTGCAGCGTTGCTCACAGGATTGGAAACCGACTCTTCGTTGAAGACATCCAGCTTCTCTGATGTAAAGAGCGATGATCCTGCAAACGGATATGCCCTGCCTTATATTGAAGCTCTTAAAACGGCAGGTATTACCGATGGCTTTGGAGAAGGCACTTACAATCCTGCCGGTAAAGTAACTAAAGAGCAGCTCGCTACGTTTTTGGTCAGAGTTCTTGGCAAAGATGCCGAAGGCAGATCAGCCACTGGGAATGACAAGACTGTATCCGATTGGGCGCAAGGTTATGTCGCACTAGCCCTCGAATTAAAAGTATTGTCTAACGGCGCTGACGGAAAATTTGGCGGACAAGCTAATGCAACACGTGATTTGCTCATTACTGGTGCATATGAGGCCAAGCAGCAGTATGTAGCGCCGACACCAACGCCCACTCCGGTACATACAACGACACCATCGACTCCTTCACAGTCAGAACAACCTACAAGTGAAGAGCCAACTACTCCAGTGACTGAAGAGCCGACTACTCCGGTAACTGAAGAGCCGACTACTCCGGTAACTGAAGAGACTTGTCCTACTGACACTGGTACCGAGGAGACAGCTCCTCCATGGGTAGATGAGACAACTCCTCCTACCGATACGGAAGAAACATCTTCTCCGGAAACAACACAGCCTACACCACCAGCTTTTACATGTCCGGATCCAACATTAATTTACACAAATTGCACACCATTACCATAAACAAGCAACAGTGCGGGAACTTTTCCCGCACTGTTGTTTTCTTTTTAACCTTCCCGATAATACGACAGAACCCAGCATACGCCATTCCGGTCTGTTACAATTGCCAGATAGCCATTAAACGGCGCTTCGTACATGGCCGTTTGTACTGTCCCGCTCCCAACAAACTCATCGTAGATCCGTCCGAACGCTTCCTCCGTATCAATCTTCAGAAACACTCTAACATAATCGCCTTTCACAGCCGGCTTCGCCGCTTGCGTATCTGCGAACTTAAGAGAGGTTCCCTCTACATGGAGATCCGCATTAAGAACCGTGTCCCCCTGCTCTCGCAGGATCACAATCTCACCGCCAAAAACGCTTTGATAATACTTGATTTCCTCTTTGCAATTCTCCACTACTATAAAAGGCTGTGCAATCATCTTATTCATCCACCTCCGTTAGATTATGAAGCACATTTTTTAACAGGGTTAATAATAAGCCATATTCATCATCGCTGATTCCTCTTCGGGTCTTACTTTTGATCCGATTCAACGCTTCCTGCACCTTCGGTACTACCTCATGACCCGCTTCTGTCAAAAAGAGCAGATGGTAGCGGTTATCCGCCGGATCGGCCTCCCTGCGCACGTATCCTTCTGCTTCCAGCTTCGCAATAGCCTTCGCCGTTGTTGTTTTATCGATAAACAGCTTCTCGCTTAGGGCCTTCTGTGTAACTGGCTGCTGAGAGGCAATCGCCATGAGAAAAATATACTGCCCGCTCCCAATTCGGTATGGTGCCAGCTCAGCTGTGATCAAGATCTGCATATGGCGGTAGATCGCCGAAATATATTGCCCGTGCGATTCCGAGGCATTCTCATGCTCTTTATTCCAATGCCCGCTCAGATTATGTCCTCCTCCATAATAGAGTGTTATTGCAACTAATTTATTCTCATCTTATGTCAGATAGAATGCTATTGCAACTAATTATTATTAAAATTTTCCAGTACGGCGAATTAGGAGTCCACCCCCCTTTTGAGAACGATCAGCAAAAATAATTCTTTACCTATCGTTCTCAATATGATATTCTGATCTCGAAAGGAGGCAGAAACGATTTGGCCAGAAGCAAAGAATTTGATGAAGATGCTGTACTGCTGAAGGCAATGAAGCTGTTCTGGGCACAAGGCTATGAGAAGACCTCTATGCAGGATCTTGTTGAGCATATGGGCATTCATAGAAGAAGTATCTACGATACCTTCGGCGATAAGCACGCCTTATATTTGTTAGCTTTGAAGCGCTATAGCGACACGGTCTGGAAGTCCATTGAACAACGGGCAAACAGCTCCTTCACAGCAAATGCCGCCATTCGCTCTCTCATGGAAGCAACGATCGCTCAAGATGAGGAACGTCCGCAAGGCTGTTTAATGGTGAATACAGCTGTGGAATTAGCCGTTCATGATACCGAGCTTGAAGCTTATGTCAACAGAAGCTGGGCACTTACCGAAGAGCTGATCCGTGATCTGATCGTCAAAGGCCAGCAGAATGGGGAACTGTCTGCAGCACTTGATGCAGAAATGTTATCTGCCTACTTCAACAATGCGTTGACGGGACTTCGGGTGATGGCAAAGACCCAATACAATAGAGAGAGATTACAACAGATTATTGCGACAACAATGTCTATTCTAGACTAAATTTTTTTGCATATTCTAGAATGATCGTTCTCGTATTAAAAAAATAAGGAGTTGTGTTTATAATGAGTAAATTAAACGGAAAAGTAGCATTAATTACTGGAGGTAATAGTGGAATCGGGCTGGCTACCGCCAGAAGATTTGTAGAGGAAGGTGCAAAGGTTGTTATTACAGGCCGCAATCAGGCTTCTTTAACAGCAGCAGTTAATGAGCTTGGTCAAGAAAATGCCTTCGCTGTACAGGCGGATGCAACCGATCCTGCTGGTGCAGAGCAAGCCGTTGCTGCTGCCATTAAGCAATTTGGCAAACTGGACATCGTCTTTGCGAATGCCGGTGTAGCCGGCAGTACACCACTTGGTGATACGAAGCTGGAAGACTTCGATCATATTCTGAAGATTAACGTGACTGGTGTATTCTTCACCGTACAGGCAGCGGCACCTTATTTGCAGCCTGGTGCGTCGGTTATCCTTGTCGGCTCAGTGCTTGCCACTACCGGCGGATTTGGCTGGGCAGCTTATGCCGCCAGCAAAGGTGCTGTTAGCAGCATGGCCAAAGTACTCGCCTCCGAGCTGTCGCCGCGTGGCATCCGGGTGAATACGGTTGTGCCGGGCGCGACCAAAACCCCAATCTGGGGAGCTTCTTCACCTGAGCAACTGATGCAGCTGGAGGCTGCTCTCTCCCACTCCATTCCGCAGAACCGTCTCGGAGAACCCGAGGAAATTGCGAATGCTGTTTTATTCTTGGCCTCGGATGAATCCTCCTTTGTTCAAGCTGCTGAGCTTCAAGTAGACGGCGGAGCTGACGGAGCACCATTTGGCGCTCCAATCTATCGTCAATAAGTGAAAAAGAGCAACGGCACTATCAAGGCCGTTGCTCTTTTAATTGCTATTCTTTTTTAACTGAAGTGAGTCCCTGCGTAATGGTCACAAGTACAAGCCCAACGACCAAAATAACGGCCAATGCCGCAAAGGAAGCCCAGCCTTCCGGGAGCAGCCCCAGGAACTGATACTTCAGCGGTTTGCCAAAGAGCGCTCGAATAAGCGGCTGTGCAATGGTAGCAATACCGACCATACTCAAGACGATCCCTAAGATTTGCAGCCCGTCATTTTTAATCTTCTTCATGACCTTCTCTCCTTGTCGCAAAAGTAAAAGTTCTGATCGTCTCCTTAATGGTTCCATCAAGATCAGCAATTTCGTTCATCGCAATCCGTCCGCTTAACGTGTCTATTGCGCTTCTAACGAGCAAAGCCATTAACTCAGGCTGAAAATCCCTAAAGCTTTTCTCTTCATCTTGTCCGTATTGAAAAATTTCGATAAGCGGCTGGTGAATATGGTTATCTTTATCCGAGAAAATCAGCTCTCCATCCTTGTTACGATGGTTTGCGATAATGTGAATGATGGCCAATGTCCCGAGCCGATTCTCAGCCACATAACGCAGATTGCTATCGATATAAGACTCCAATGCTTCAGGAGCCGTTTTATCAATAACCATATGCCTGCCCATATACTCTGCTGCATCATGAAAGTAGCCTTCCACAAGCTCCGCCAGAATAAGATCCTTTTGCGGAAAATGGTACGTTACTACGCCCTTGCTGATGCTCAAATGCTCGGCTATCATACCTAGCGAAAAGCCGGCGTAACCGAGTTTAGCTATAAGCTCTTGTGAGGCTTGCAGTATTTTTCCCCGTGTTCCCTTCATGCTCTTCCATCCTCGCTAATCATTGAGACCCGTTGATACCACTTAGTTTAGTACGATCGAGCTAGAATTACAATATAAATTCGTACGATCGAGCGAAATTGTCATATTATGAGGTAAGCCCAGAACGCACCCATTCTATAAATGCTGCTCCCGCCGGCCGAAGCTGCTTACCTTTCAGATAGATAAATCCTTGATGAACAGGCTCTGGCACAGGAAAATTCATCGTAATCAGCTTCCCTGACCGTAGCTCCTCCTCCACATTCACCCTGGGCAATAAAGATATCCCAAACCCCGATTGGACCATACGCTTAATCAGCTCCACACTCGGGAAGCTTCTGCGATCATGCACGGTATGTCCCGCTTCACGCAGGGATGACTCACCTAACTCGTGATACAAGCAAGCATTCCCATAACTGATGTAAACCTGCTTTCCGCCACCTCTTGCATCCGGGCTTCCTACCCACACTAATTCTTCTACAAGCAGCGGCTCAAATACGAGATTGTCATGCTCAGGATCACGGGGAACGATCCCCAGGTCATCCTTCTGATCAAGTACCCTGCCGCAAATATCCTCCATAAACCCTGTTGAGAGCTGCAGCTCAACATCCGGGTACTGTTCGGCATAGGAGGCAAGGAGATCAGGCAGTCTAGTCACGCAGTAGGCTTCTAATGCCCGAACCTTAAGCACCCCGCGTGGCTGCTCCGTACGTAGAAGATCATCCTCCAAGGCCTGGCTTAATTCCGCAAATTGTCTCGCGAACCGTGCCAGCGCTGCTCCTGCTTCAGTTGGCTCAACACCTCTTGGCAGACGGTCGAACAGCTTCTTGCCGCTGACCTTCTCCAGCTGTGCAATATGAGTTGTCACGGTGGACTGTACATAACCCAGCTTGTCAGCGGCTCGGCTAAAGTTCTTCTCTTCCATTACCGTCAGAAAAGTTCGGAGCGATCTCCCATCCCATTGATCCAGCATTTTACCGCCTCCTTAGGTATTTTATTTCAAAATGATAGCTATCATATATATTCGTTTTTAAAATGGTTAAGCACATGATACCATCGAAGTATTCGATCGTAAAGGAGAGCTGATGCTTCATGTTTGACCGTACTATCCGCTTCCTATGGCCCGCTATAGGTGCTTTTGCTGCCATCTTTCTCTTATTCCAGTTTGAAAATTCGATGGGACTAGCGCTGTTAATGGCCCCCTTTGGTGCTTCCTGCGTTATTGTATTCGCTCTGCCAGATAGTCCTTTGGCTAAACCTCGCAATGTAATCGGCGGCCACCTTATTAGCACGTTGACCGGTCTCACTTTCCTGCATGTGTTTGGTCATCATGCCTGGACCATGGCTGCAGCGGTAGCATTATCGATCTTCTTCATGCAGTTAACCAAAACCCTTCATCCCCCGGCTGGTGCTGATCCACTTGTCGTTATCCTGTCCGGAGCAGGCTGGTCTTTCCTGCTAACCCCGGTCTTGGCTGGGTCTCTGCTGCTAGTCGGATTAAGTGCTGCATATCGCCTTCTTCTTAGAAGCTCGCAAGAGCGGCAAAAAGCCACAGCGAGGGCTGTTCATGTTCCAGCTAAAGGAGTGAAACCTCAATAGCCATTTTGACGTAAAAGAGGTACGGCTCGAATACCGCATAAGCTCAGTTATGGCAAAGCAGATAGAATAACGAAGGGAGGCGTCATTCATGAGAACAACACATTCTGCAGGTCGTTTGACGCTGCTTCTCTTCCTCCTTGGAGCATTTATTCTGTTCAGCATGCCAACTATGATGCTTGGCAACTTCGATGCCTCGAAATCAAGCAGAGCCCACATCGAGCACAGCCTTCCGAACAGCATGAAAGCTGTTAAGAGGGTCACGGTGTCTCCTGCCAGCAAGCTGCTTCTAATGGCAACACTGCTGGCTGTGATATACTGCTGGATCAGCTACCCTCGCCTGTTCTTGCAGGCCAAGCGTGTTTTTCTACTCCCCTTCATTTTCCTGCAGCGGCTCAAACGCCTGCTCATGCCCCTCAAGCTGACGACATCCTATTCGATCGTTTAAGGCAACAACAGACGAATAGAATTTCGATCATACTCGAGGAGGAATTTCCTATGAATATCCGTGAAATCGACTTGCCCGGCATCGGTAAAAAATTTCAAATGAATACCCGCAGCGGCGACCAGCTTGTCATTATCGTGCATAATGACGGCCGCCGAGAATGCTATCATTTCCACCACGACAACCCCGAATCCAGCATCTCCATGATTACCCTTGATGACGACGAAGCCCGTATGGCTGCCGCTATGATCGGCGGTATGACGTATAAACCAAAGATGCTCGAGACGATCGAGGTCGCACTCGACGAGCTCATTATTGAATGGTATAAACTTGAGGCGCATTACGCCTGCATCGGGAAATCGATCGGAGAGCTGAATATCCGTAAAAATACAGGAACAACAGTTATTGCGCTGCTCTCCGCCAATCATGCCAAACAGATCAATCCTGGGCCTGAGGCTATTCTGGCCGCTGATAATACGATCGTTGTTGCCGGAGAACGTGCGCAGCATAAAGAACTGAAAAAAATCCTCATGAATGGATGTGATTAATGCCTATGGATCACATCATATTAGAGGTTGGCCTCGCTATTGCGCTTATCGCTGTGGCTGGTTTGCTGTCGGCAAAAATCCGGTTTTCCGTCATTCCGTTCTATATTCTGATCGGGATGGCCGTTGGTCCGCATTCCGTTGAGCTCTGGCATTTCGACTTCCGTTTTATCGAAAGCGCTCCTCTCATCGAGTTCATGGGCAGACTTGGCGTCTTATTCCTGCTCTTCTACCTCGGACTGGAATTCTCCGTTGGGCGCTTAATTAAGTCCGGCCGATCTATCGCGGTCGGTGGAACGATCTATATCGCCATTAACTTCACACTTGGACTCCTGTTTGGCTGGCTGAGCGGCTTTCCTTTTCAAGAGACACTCGTTATTGCCGGAATAACTACGATTTCTTCCAGTGCGATTGTTGCCAAGGTGCTGGTTGATCTGAAGCGTACCGCCAATCCGGAGACGGAGATGATTCTTGGCATCATTATGTTCGAGGATGTATTCCTCGCTGTTTATATCTCGATCCTATCCGGGCTCGTCCTGAGTGGTTCAACCTCGATCGGCGGCATTGTACTCTCTACGGTTATTGCCCTTGTCTTTATGCTTGCTCTTCTTACCCTTGGCCGCAAAGCGGCGCCGACACTGAACAAGCTGCTTAATATCCGTTCCAATGAGCTGTTTGCACTGGTCATCTTCGCGGGGCTGTTCCTTGTGGCAGGACTCTCCGAGACGATTCATGTCGCCGAAGCCATTGGTGCCTTATTGTTTGGCCTCGTACTCGCTGAAACTGAGCACATGAAACGGATTGAGAAGCTGATCCTTCCCTTCCGGGACTTCTTCGGCGCTGTGTTCTTCTTCAGCTTTGGCCTGACGATTGATCCAACCGCCTTAGGCGGAGCGGTCTGGCTGTCACTAGCTGCTGTTGCCGTCACGCTGATCGGCAATCTGACAGCCGGGATGCTGGCTGGGCGCAGCGCAGGACTTTCTCCTAGAGCTTCCGTTAATATCGGACTGACCATCGTATCACGTGGAGAATTCTCCATCATTATGGCTAATCTCGCTAAGGCAGGTGCACTGATGGCGGTGATCCAGCCGTTTGCTGCCCTATATGTTCTGATTCTAGCCATCCTGGGACCGCTCCTCACAAAGGAGAACAAAATCATATTTAACGTGCTAAACCGTTTATTCCGCTGGGATCGTAAACAGACGACAAGCACGTCACAATCGAAATAATAGGAGCAACATCAAAGAAGCCGTACTCCTTGAACAGGAGCACGGCTTCTTTGCATGTTCTATAGTTTTTTGTACATCCCAACAGAGTTCGGAGCGGTGTATTCAAACCCAAATTTCTTGTACAAGCCATCCGCGGGTATATCCGCGATCAGATTGACGAAAGCCCCTTTTTGCCCATGGGTATTTAGATATTCCATCAATTCCGTCATAATCCGCTTGCCGTAACCATGTCCTTGATAATCAGGATCAACGGCGATGTCCACGATTTGATAAAAACAGCCGCCATCTCCTATAACTCTGCCCATCCCAATCAGCTGCTGGCTTGAATCTCTCAGGGTAACCGCAAAGATGGAATTGTTCATGGCAATCCTGGCGCCGTCCACATCTCGTGGACTTAATCCTGCAGCTGCCCTTAGAGCAAGATATTCTTCTGGACCCGGTGCCTTACTAAGAACATCAATCTTCTTGTCCATGATTAATCCCCCTAATTATCGAAAAATGGTCGATCCAAGCACATGCAGTGCTTCAGATATTCGGGACAATTCCTCATCCGATACATCCTTAACCTGCTGCATAAACAGCTTATTCATATGATCGAATGCTAAGGCCATTCTCTCCTCGCCCAGCGAAGAAAGTCGAATGTACTGTTTTCTGCGATCTTCCCCATCCCCGGTCTTCTCGCATAACCCTTTTTCCGTCAGCTTTCGGATTTCCCGGCTTGTGTTCGGCATCGAGATGCCTGTGCAATCGCTGATTTCACTTAAGGTCATCGGCTGCTTCACCGACAAAAGCTCCAGCATACCATATTGAAGAGGCGTAATATCATCCATCGGCAAATCCTTGGTCATGTCGTAATGCAGTTGATGAGAGGATGCAATAAGGAAGACCAGTTGTTGAAAGACGATTTCCTTGGAGGCCATACCAAAACATCTCCTTGTATTAGGCTCAGGCATATATTTGTTATCAAATAACAATTATCTATTGACAACTAATTTGACCACATGGTAACTTCTTATCAAATGATAACAAAGAAGGTGCCCTATGAAAACCCTTATTATTTATACGCATCCGAATCATCATAGTCTAAGCTACTCATTTCTACAGAGAACGATACAAGGTCTGGAAGAAAATCCGCTTGTAGATGAAGTCCAAGTGCTGGATCTGTATGCCGAATCCTTTGATCCGCTTCTCGTGTTCAACGAGGACAAACGAAGAAGAGATATGCATATTGATCCGGAGCTGGAGAAATATCGAAATCAGCTGCTTTGGGCAGAAAAAATCGTATTCGTTTATCCAATCTGGTGGGGACGCCCCCCTGCTATGCTGCTTGGCTACATTGACCGGATGTTCGCTTCCAATTTCGCTTATCGCGATAAGGGTGGAATGCTTCCAGAAGGCTTACTGAAGGGTAAGACAGTCGTATGCGTCTCCACGATGAAGGGTCCCACTCTCTATCCTCTGCTCTGGCTGAATAACGCTCATAAGGTACTGATGCGAAAAGCCCTGCTCAGCTATGTTGGTATTAAGAAAGTGAAGTTTTTCGAATTTGGCGGCATGGAGAAAAAGCAAGGCAAGCAAGAGCAGAAGCTGGACCGGATTTATCAATATTTTAAGACGATTGCGCAATAAAATAAAAAAGGCAGCATGCGATTCGCAGCTGCCTTACCTTGAGCAGAGTCAACAGACTCTGCTATACATCATACTCTAGTTCCTTCCGTGCCCGAGCAATCCATTCCAGAGGTGTAGGTGTTTCTTCGGCATTATACTCGAAGGCACCCATTCTAAGGTTGAGCTCAAATCGGTTGCGGCTAGATCTCTCCGTCTCGTTCATCTCAATCATTCTGCTTCGGATCCGATTCATTACAATATCTGCGCCATCCCGGTCCGTGAACAGGAGCAGCCCCCAAGTTGGGTTATCCTGCGTCAGCATATACAGCGAATCATTCGCCCGAATGCTTGTCTGGCTGATCGTTGTAATATTGTAGACAGCCGCATTAAGCTGCTCCTCGCCGATCATACGTCTCAGCTCATGCCAGTATTTGACGTTCAGAACAAGCAACGTCAATGGAATCTTGTAGCGATCTGACAATGCCATAAACACTGTCGTATCCTTCTGGAAGGACAGCATATTTTTCAGATTCGTACTCTCATCCATCGTTGCGAGAGAAGCATTTTTCTTCTTCAGCATGTCGTTCTGCTCTTGAAGCTGTTTGCTCGCCTGGGTGAACATCCAGGTTATCGCGGTAAACACCGGCGTCATGAACAGCCAGAAGTAGCTTTGGGCGGTTACGACATCTCCCTGCACAACCGTCTGATAGATCGTGAACGTACCATACCCAAACACAAACAGGATGTTTAAAATAAGCCCCGTCGTAATCGTCGTAAAATACGTGATGATCGCGATCAGGAACGCCACATTCAAGAAGATAATGTTTTGCAGATAAAGATTTGGATCACGCGCCGTAAACATGATCGTGACGAAGCACGCGATGAACAGAAGCAGGAAGCCCCCGTCGGATAACAGGCTTGAGTTACGTCTCATGATTCCTACCTCCTTCTTCTCTTCTTCCGGTGTTTACGAACGAGAAGCACAAGCGATACGAGCACCAGAACAAGCACAAGCATGATTACGACGATGAAGCTGACAACGTCACTGCGATCGAGCACTTGGGTAAGTACGGCCGGCTCATTCGACTCCGCTTCCTTCTTGAAGCGGAAGGCGTTGACCTGTCCGTCTTTGTCGACCATAGCTCCATCACCGAAAATTTTATATAAATTGGCCGAGTTGCCGACCAGCTTTGACGCTAAATAGACGTATTCCGAGCTGCTCCCTGTAACCGCCAGGAAGCCATGTCCTTTGCCATAAGGGGAGTCGATAAGCTGAAGCGTCCCGATTCTCCGTCCGTAGCCTTCTTCAATACTTGCCTTCTCATTAGACAAGAACCCTTCGCCTTTATCGTCATATTTGAAAAATAACTTTTTGTTGTTATCCCTGATGTAACGATTATTGGCGTATGTTCCAATCGCAATGATCTGCCGGTCCTTAAGTTCGCTCTCCGCAACCTCATCTGTATAGAATTGAATTTCACCGGTATTGGAAGCGGCGAATTGTCCCATCAGGTTAAACAAGTTAGACAGCGCTAAATACGTATAACCATCGCGGGTTTGCGGCAGTACAACGGCTACTCGGTTAAAGCTGCCGTCCCGAAGGAATGGATACGGGTAATTGTTGAACAGCATATCGGTGCGATCCTTTGTGTTCAGCTGCAGCACCGAATCTTTCGCAACAAACGCCCATGGCATCTGATCCTGATTTCCGGTGCACACTGCGTTCTTCAACTCCAAATCAAAAGCCGTCGTGATCGTGAAGTTGCCGGAAATACCAAGGTTCTTCGGAATGGTCAATTCGAGATTGTCGCCGCCCGCTCGCTCGGCAGTCAGCTTCTTGCTGCCGATCGGTACATTGTTAACCAGCACCGTAATCATCGAACGGTCAAAGTCCAAATTGGCAGCATAGCGGAAATCCAGACTCAGCTTGCTGGCTTCCGCAATGGAGCGGTTACTAGGCAGCGTGATGAAATAATTTTTCTCTCGATGCGATGAACCGGTCAGCTTGTCACCCGAATCCGTCAGCGGAAAATAACGATTGATGCTGGAGACTGGCGTATTAACCTCTGTCGCCTCGTCCACAACCTTTGATGAACCTTGCAATTGTTCCATCAAGGCGGAATTGCCAATGAATCGGCCGGCTTTTTTCAGCATCGCCTCATTGTCTGACGTTACGACCAGCATAGAGGATGTGCCACTTTGGATAAGCTGGATAAGCGCCTTATCCTGCAGGGAGGTCTCATTCAGCTTTGCGCGCAGGTCTGACGGAAGATTCTTCGTAAGCCCTACCAATACGCCAAGCGGTTTATTTTTCACATTATCTGCACGGTAAGACAGGAGTGGAATGATATGCGAGGTATCCTCACTTACGCCGGCTAATCCGGTCAGCGCATATACGGCAGCTTCCGTTTCATTCAGATCGCCTTTCTCCGGTACAAATACAGCAGCAAGCCCATCCTGCACCGTATCCAGTCCAATAAAATGGCGGCTGAAATCGCTGATACTCGCACCTACAGGCTTCAATCCATATTTCATATCGACACCTGAGCTGTCGAAAATTTGCAGCCAGCTGCCCTGATCCTGCGTTGGGGTACAGATCTGATCCGCGTTATTTCTAGTCTGAATAACCCCTTCAATTGTCAGCTCATTCACACCGCTCTTCAAGTACTCAAGCGGAAGACCAATGGTTCGGGTCACCTTTTTATTCGTATCGGTCCCTGGCCTTAACGTGTAGAATGGCTTGCCGTTTAGCTTTAGCGTAACGATTGATGAATCATTGATCGTAAGCTGTGATACTTTATAATCCAGCCTAAACGCTGCGCTTTCGACCTTCCAATAATTCGGCACCTGAAAAAACTGCTGAGCATACGCGCTTGTGCCCAAAAGCGAGGTTTCCGTCATTGGTGTTTCGTATGTCTTCTGCACTTCCGCTGCCGCTGCGGTTCTTGTCCCTGCGCCCGGAAGAAGCAGTGCGGCAAGCAGAGCAACTGCCGCCCATACCGCAATTCCTGTTCTTCTATTCATGTGATCACTTCCTTCTCAGAACCGTTCCGTTTTGTACCATTTGGCTTCGCGTTTAAAAATAACGTCCTTCACATATTGATAAAGGCCGTTGGCAGCGACGAGCATCCATAGCTGACAGTAACTGACGTACATAAGTAAAATAATACCGAGATTCGAAGGACGCATTTCGCCCTTCTCCGTAATAAGCGTAACAAACGTCCCGACCACGAACAGCGTGATGGCGAGCATCCACAAGTAGAAGCTTAGTCCCGAAATCGTCGTATGGACATAACCTAGAGCATGCAGGACAAGTAACAAGTCCGACGTTAAGAGCGATGTAACTAGTAAGAAATAGATGGCTAGAAAATATAAGATATCGAAGCGAATGGTACGCGCTTCCGGACGGAAGAGCAGAGGGATGTTTTTGACAATGACATAAATATTACCCTTCGCCCAGCGTGTTCGCTGCTTGAACCATACCTTAACCGTCTGGGGCTCTTGCTCCCAGGTAACCGACTTTGGCTGGAACTTGATTCGGTAGCCCATCATGTAAATTCGGAAGCTGATCTCTGTATCTTCCGCGATCGCCTTCGTGTCCCAGCCTCCAATCGCCTCAATAATATGCCGTCGCATGATGAAGTTGGTGCCTGGAATCGTACATAACTTGAACAGCTTCCACCTGCCTGCTTGTGCCATCCACTGAAACGATAAGGTCTCAATATTAATAAATCGGGTAAGCAGGTTCTCATCCCGGTTCCGCGTCCGAAATTTGCCGATAACCGCGCCAAGCTTAGCATCATTAACAATTTCGGCTACAAGATAACGAAGCGCAGTCCGCTCCGGGGTATTATCTGCGTCGTAAATGGCGATCAGCTCCCCTTTGCTGCGGGTGAAGCCGATATTAAGCGCATTCGATTTCCCTTTACCTCCGGTAATATTGTCGGTATTAATGATGATCAGATTGCGGCTCTTATATTTCTCCTGCAATTGACCTAGCAGTACACTGCTATTATCTGAAGAATTATCATTAATAACGATAATTTCATACCGGTCATGCGGATAATCAAGTGCGAGTAATGACTCTACCGTTTTGGTAATCACTTTGCCTTCATTATGTGCCGGTACCATGATGGATACAAAAGGCGCTTCCCCTATGAGCTCGGGCGGCATCTCACTCTCCAGCTTCATATAGTAGAAGTAACCAGCGATGATCAGCGCTATATTTACGAGTAGTAAAGACCAGATACATAAAACGCAAATAACCATTAATATATCCGGTATCGTCATAAACTCCCTCCCGACTTGTAGTATTTTCTCTTATACAAACGATATCCGACCGTTAGGAAAACGATGAACAGCATTAATGTTGTTACAATCAGTACAATCAAGACCCTGCTCTGCACAGAAAACAACAGATGAAAGCTCTCCTTTTGTACGGGTGCCTTCACTTGAAGAACTTCCTCCGTTGGATTCGACCGATACTGCAGGTCAACCGGCTTGCCGTCGAGAAGCAGTGCCCCTTGTAAAGATTCGGCTTTGTGCGAACTGCTGCTCAGGCTATGCTCACCGGACTTAAAGTCAGCGAATGGCAGCCAACTGCCCGCTATAGACTGAACAGCCTCCTCCTGCTTGGCTTCACTCTCAAACCAATCAAAAGTTATCGCCAGATCAACCGGAAAAGCAGGCCATATTTTGTCCGCACGATTAAGCTGGAGAAGTTCTTCTCCTCGCATACTGTAAGGTGACGAAGGAAAAGGCTGAACAGCCTCCGATTGTTCCTGCATGAATGCTGTTTCATTTGGGAACAAAATCGTTGTATCCGAGAACGCAAAGCCCGCTTCGCGTCCACTCTTCTCCTGCGCTCTCTTCATTTCACCCGTCATGCCAAGAGGGGCAATACCCACTTCGGCCAAATCATTTAAAAACCCGTCCATCTGCTCCTTTAGAATCGAAGAATCCTGTCCCATAGACGTTGGTGTCGGTACGTTGACAAGTACACTGCCGTTATAGGACTGCACGGTTTGCAGAGCAGCCAGGTATCGCTTCATTGCCGGATAATCTGTATTGCTGAACAGTGGGCTAACACTAACCAGAAACGGAATGCCGGCTTCATACAATTGCTTCGAAAGCCCCTCAAGTCTATTCAAATCAATGAACGGCGTTACTTCACGAATGAGCAAATACGCCTGTGTGGGAGCAGCCGCAGCTTCTACACCAAGCCATGCCCGCAGAAAGTAGGTGATCGCCACTTCACTCATATTGCCCGGCTCGAAATACGGCACATAGGCATAGCCGCCAGCCTTAATAGCGAATGGAGCATTAATAGTCCCGTCCGTAGACGTCATTTGTCCGTAAGTCTCGCCCTTTCCTTCTGCAATGAAATCCAGTCGACTGACAAATACATTATCTTGCGAGAGTCCATCAACCGACAGCTTAAGTGACTGCCTCGTTCTGGTCTCCGTCTGCAATGCGAGCTTTCTGCGAAGAATGTCCGGGGGATTGTACCCGATATGCAACTGGTCTTTTTCCGTGTATTGTTCAGCCCCATGCGTGATGGAGTCACACAAATCCTCCGTGTTACAAATTGTGATCAGCTTCTCGTAATCCGCTGCCATCTCAGGCTTATAGGTGTCAGACGCTATCGTCTTAACTGCCATCCCAAACGATAGAAGCAGCTGCTGCAAAGCTTCTAAATTACCAGCTGCAGGTGTATCAACCCCCAAGCTGTCATAGACGAGAAGTACATTCGCAGGTTTAGACCCCTCTTGTGCAGCCGCGGAGGCCGGGAGCAGCAAAGCTGCCAGTAAGCTGAGACATACCGTATAGAACAACCAATGCTTAATTGCTGCGAGTCTGCTCATTGCTGTCCCTCCTGCTGCTGCGCCAACGATTGTTCGTCGTCTTCTTCGCCCGCATTTCTCTGCGCATTTGGCCCCCATAACCGGCGGCAGACGCAGTCGGCAATCGTCCAGAAGGTAACCAGATCAAACGCCACCGCGAATAAAAACTCATGCTTTGCGATGTCCGCATCTCCGGCGCCAATGACGGCTAGCCCCATCGCACAAAGCCCCGCTGCCATCATCATGAGGATTATAGGAAGACGAAGCGCCCTTCGAAGGGCACGCGCCTTAACGGCCCTATAGAACGAAGGGGCATACAGCCCAGCGATCACAATCAACCATAATACAACGAACCCCGATGTCTTGGGAGCCGCTAGCTCTTTCAGATAACTGTATCCGGAAAAGGCCACCGTACGGGCCCCAAAGGGCTTACCCGCCGCCTGCTCATAGTTGCCAAGCTTCGTTCGGTTCGAAAAAGCGTAATGCGCCGCTGTCTCAAAAATCTTGCTCGCTGCATCGGGATGGGATAAGTAATACCGTGCAATTGATGGGAATCCATATTTGTCCAGGAATTGAACCTGCATCTCTTCCGATTCGACGGGAATAGGGGAGAACTGGTCATAATAAATCTCACCGGTAAGGACAGCGAACTGCTTGTCTATGCCAAAAAAATCCAGTGCTTCTTCCGGATTATCCGTCGTCATCAACACACCTCGCGTCATTGCGTGGTATTTGTTTATGTTTACGAATTGCTCCGGAATAAGGGCATACGTACCTACTGCTGTAAGAAGCAGCACGACTGCCTGCAGTCCGGCGATTACCCGAAATATCCTCTCCCGCCGCAGGAAGACGAACAATACCCCAACAATAGCAACGATCAAACCAATAGGCGCATTCTGTTGTTTACTCGTCGTGAGTATGATTGCGCTGACGCCAAACAGGAACAACAAGAAATAATCGTTGTACTGCCGCTGGTAAAGCAGCATACAGGCGCTGAACAAGAGCAGCAGCATAACGAGCACGACGCTCTCACTATAGAAAGAATTGAAATAGGCGACATACCCGATGTCCCCAAACACAAAAATCGCAGCAGCTGCCAGCCCATAGCCTGCTCTGCGTGAAGCCTTCCAGGTTACGGCCTTCACGAGCAAATACACGGCACCAACGTACAGCACACCGTACAGCGCAGCCTGTATTCGTATATCAAACTGCTTATCATAACCAAACCACTCACTGATCTGAAGCGATAAGCGGACAAATAGCGTCTGCGAAGACCACAACAGCGCACTATCATTGTAATATTGGAAAATTCCGAAAGTTTTTACAAAATATCCGAGAGTTTGGCTCGTATAATCCGGCACATTAAAGTACAAGCCATTGCTGTAAAGAATCCGGTAATAGTCCCCATTATCCGCCATGCCGACATAAGGAGGAATAAAGAGCTCAATCAGCAGAATAAGCGCAACACCAAACGCCGCCAGCGAGGCCGGAGATATGTACTTTTCTAAGAAGAAGAGCGTTTGTTTCCATTTCATCCGCTGCAGCTTATTCATGCTATGCCCCTTTCCACTTCTGAAGTCTTAATAGGCATAAGCCAATAAAGCCAACAAATTATCGAACGAGTAGACCTCTTCAGTAGCTGCATTCCCAAAGCTGCCGTTAATCGGGCTTGTCCCATCCTCAATTCGGTATTGTTCCATTCGGTGAATACTTTCCTCATAAAGTGCTTTATCCCCGATCGTTGATCCGATCAGCGCCGCAATGGCGTAAGCTGCTGTAGACTGGATATCCGTAACCGGTTTACCTTCACGATCATAACGGCCGTACAGCGTGCCTGCCTCTACAACCTTCTTAATGTACGTGATGCTTGGGGCACGCTCCGTGCCGATTTCAGCCAAAGATAACACCGTCAGCAGTGACTCGATCGTACTTATTTCACCCTCATGATCACCGTATGTATTTGTTGCGTACTCATAGCGGGTTTCATAAAACGGGAACTTATCAGATAAATACCCACCCGAGACGATTTCCAAAAGCTTGTTTTCCAATTCTCGTTTATCCTTTGACGAGATGTCTAACAATCGAATAGATTGAAAATCGGCATAGCATAAAGTTAAAAAATCATTAGTCGTTCCATAGGTTATATCGTAGAAGTCAAATAGCTTATCCTGTTGGACATTATGTTCAAATACAAGGTCACCATAGCGATCAGCTTCCTGTCCGTACGCATCACCAAAAGCAGTCTCTGCCTCATGCAGCGCGCGATTAATCCGCAAATCGTCAACGACGGCATTAACCGGGTATTGCTTGTCGAGTAAAGGACTATATCGATAACTAAAGCCAGCTTCCGTTGCCAGCGTCTGCTTTGACCGAGACCACACGGCGTCAAAGGCATCCTTCTGCCCGGTCAGCACATAATAACGCATAAGCAGACCTGCAGATTCACTTAATGTCTCGTGCCCAGTTGCGACTTCCGCGGCTTCATCGGTTTCCTTGTAATTCGTAAAGACACCAGCTTCGCCCATCAGCTTCAGCTCAATGAACCGCTGCAGCTCCAGACGATGCATCTTAAACCCCAGCGTATCTCCGTATCTGGCAGGAACCACCTCAACCGCTTCGCCACTCTCGCTTCTGCTGTCACCGAGACTGCTAAAAAACCAGACCACTCCCAGCAATACAGCTGTCAGGGCCGCCAGAAGAGTAATCCGCTTTTTCACCGACTTCAACTCCACCTATATATTCTGCTATTCTATCATCTTTTGAATATCAAATTTTAATAATTTTATTGAAATATGATTAGAATTTAATGGGAATTTTAAAAAAAGTCTAAAAATAGACGATTTTACTTCATAATAACCTAAAATTGTTTTTAAAATATGAGGAACTGAGAATTAGTTACACAAAACTAAGCTTAAAGTCCCGAGTATGGAGTTTTAAGTCCATTTATGTTAAATATTTACACATTAAATTATAATATAGGATAATAGTGCCAAATATATCCTATAAAAAAAGGGCTGCCCCATGCAGGAAACTCAAAGGAGTTCCTCTACATGGGACAGCCTGGTAAAAAGAGTTACGTTCTATAAGACCCTGGGGAGGTCTTATAGGGCGTTCTTTATGGGAAACTAGTATTCATAAGTCCCTGCGAGGGTCTTATTTTCTTAATATTGGTAGAAAACCTAGCTGTCTTGAGCACTTGGAGGTGTAATAAGACCCTGCGGGGGCTTTATACAGTGGTAGTTCAGTGGAATTAGTAATCATAAGATCCTGTGAGGGTCTTATCGTTGTACTACCACGTACCAAATGAAATAAAGAGGCTGTCCCCTCGTCATTATAATGACTTATGGGACAGCCCCCCTGTTAACGTCGAAGCTCCAGCACGTTGACGGAATGAGGACGAAGTCTCACCCGGAGGTGACCGTCATTCGAAAGTGCTAGCGACCTTTCAGTTGCAAGGATCCGTTCTGGCTCAAACACGGAATTGATTACCTCGTAATCGTCAGCACCAATCTCCCAAAGCACAGCCTGCTCCTGCTCAAACGCTAAAGCACGGATATCAACCTCTTCGGGTTCCAACCCTCTATTAACAACAAATACGGTCAGCACCTGCTTGCTGTTATCCAGACATGCTGCTACATCAAGCGTCGGCAGCGGTGTCGCCGCAAGTCCAAACTGTGGGCGGCTTCCTTCCCAAGGATAAGAACCACATTCCGTCTGTACCGGTACGACCGACGCAATCGGCCGGTTCGCATACAGCTGCATGACATGGTACGTTGGCGTTCCATATACCGTTTGGCTCTTCCCACTCCAGCCGGCAACCTTACCACGATATTGATCCGCATAGTGGTCGCCTACCCGAATGCAGCCGCCGAGCCAACCGTTGACGAGATCAGAGTAGCTGCCGATCTGAACCAGATTTGACTGACGGATAAATTCATTCAGATTCGCTGCATTAGCAACCGCTGCTTCAAGTGTATGCTCGTTTGGCAGCCCTTTTCGAATCGTGTTCGGATAATACATGGTATTGTACTCCGTAATCGCCAGCTTGACGTGGCCATAACGAGTATCGCTGTTAATCAGCTCACCTGCTTGATTAATAATGGCTCGAGATACCTCTGGGAAGGAGGATACAGCAGCATATCTTGCTTCCTTCGACGTATCCGGATGGATGCCAACCGTAGCAGAGCCATGGTAAATATGCAGCGTCAGCATATCAATATGTTCTGCTGCGGCCGCCAGCAGTGTGCGATTCCAGGCAGGATCAACATCACCACAAGCGAGAAGAACAACATCCGGATCCACCCGCTTCAAGGCTTCAGCGAATCTAATGTAGCGCTCAGCGAACTGCTCAGCGGTACAATGCCCATGCTGCCAAGGTCCATAAATTTCATTGCCGATCTCCCAATAACGGACCCTATACGGCTCCGGATGTCCGTTCTTTGCACGCAATGCCCCATAAGGTGTACTCTCGTCACCATTACAATACTCCAGCCATGCCGCCGCTTCCTCCGGCGTGCCCGTTCCTGCATTTACGCAGATGAGCGGCTCGGTATTTGTTGCTTGGCAGAAGGCAAGGAACTCATCTGTGCCAAAATACTTGTTCGTCCATCCACCCCATGCCTCATTAACCATATTTGGACGCTCCAGCACCGGCCCGATCGCATGCTCGAAGTGATAGGCGCTGATATAGTTGCCGGCCAGCCGCATCATGCCCGGCTTCAGCTGCCGGGTCATCTCCACGACCTCACGTTTCACGAAGCCAACACTATCTTCCGGCAGCATCGATACATGATCGATCCACAACATACCCGAGCCGGTAGAATCTCTCCAGACCTCCTCTTCCGAGGAGATAAGAAGTCTAAGCTCTGCCCGCTCGTGCGACTTCAAAGCCGTAAGTTCGAACTCATAGGTCTGCCAATTATGGTTCGTCAGCTCAAGCTCAGCCTTGCCTAGCTGATCTCCTGTTTCCGGGTCAACTAACTCGCAGACGAGCGCTTTCAGTTCAATCGCTGCTCTCGCAACAAGCGACAGCCGGTACGTCATACCACCCTTGACTGCTACACGCTGAGCAATTCCTCCGTAACAACGGTCATCACTGAGGATGCGGATTCTCTGGCTGTGGCCGGAATGCTTAAGCGCGGCTGGCTCCAGGCTGTATTGTGTGTTTTTCCCATTCGTCACCGGGTACCAGCCCGCCGATACACCATGGCTTGCGGCCTCTTCCTCAAAGTCTATATCCTTAAGTGTGAAGGCGAGCATCGCGTCCATATGATCGCGGATATCCTCCACAAAGTGGCCGAAGATAAACGGGTTAATCCGTTCTTCACCGGCGGCTGCCGTATCTATAGTAATAGTCGAAAGATTGTTCATTTTTAAATGTCCTCACTTTCCTCTTAATTAGCTTTTAAAGGTCGACACATCATTGCGACGAATGATGCTGAACACGATAGTTACTAGGTGAGATGCTGTAAAAGTTATAGAAAGCTCGGGAGAATGCATACACATCCGCATACCCAAGCGAGAGAGCAATTTCGGTTATCGTAAGCGTTGCTTGCAGCAGCAGCTCACTCGCCTTCTCCATCCGCTTCTGAATCAAATAATGCTTGGGCCCCATCCCATAGCTGCGGGTAAATTCCATGTATAGATGAGAGCGATGAACACCAGCGATCTCTGCCACATCGGATACACTGATTGGCTCCATATAATGGCTGCTTATGTAATCCTCGCATTTTTTCAACCAATCTACCGTCTTCTTCTGACCCTCATTGGGCGGAAGAGAAAGCATAGCGAACAACTGATAAAGGGCTTGCTGAAGCTGAAGCTCTGCCCCTTCATCAGCCATCCAGCCGAAGATCAGCTGGATAAGGTCATGAACCTCAGCGGAAGCTTTACCGTGAAGATAAGGCCTTCCCTCGGTCAGCCCGATTCTCTCTAGCAGATGGGATGCCTGCGGCCCGTCAAAAGCCAGCCAACACATACGAAGAGGCGAGTGTGTTGTATATTCAGCAACCTGATAGCTATGTTTTCGGCCGGGATACAGACAGAACAAATCTCCCTTCCTGAGACGTTCCTTCCCTTCCTCGAACGTAAAATCTACTGATCCATTCAGAACAAAGTGAATGGAGTAACACTCGATCATACGAGTGCCTATGGCATAATTGGCTTTCGCCACGTTGCTGCCGGACCGGATGGGCCATAACCCTCCCAGCTTCTCGAATTCGGACGGTGTATAATAACGGAAATCCACATATTCATGAGCGTGCTCCTTCAATCGTCAAACCTCCCCTAGGATTCTGACTCTTACTTAAGGATACTTAACTCGCTCTTGTATAGCTACACGTTATTGTCCCGGATCACGCATGCCAAATACGAGGCATCGGCATTGGTTCCTTCCCAAGCTCTGCCCAAACGTATTTCAGCAGCAGCTCTGTTTTTAAAGCCTGATGCTCGGGGTCATCCCACAAATTACGCAGCTCGCCTGGATCGTTCTCCAGATCAAAAATCTCGCCGTATGTCTGATTGTAGTACACGGTGATTTTATAACGTTGATTCACATAAGTTTTCTGATGGATGGTCGTTGGCTCATGCCGGAATTCACAAATCGCATGGTCTCGCGCTGAAGAGCTTTTGCCACGCCAAACCTCACTTTGATCAACCCCTGTGATCTCAGAACGAATGTCCAGGCCACTCATAGAAAGGAAGGTCGGAGCCAAATCAACAAGAGACTGGATCGCAGACGACTGCTGCCCTGCAGGAACTTGGCCCGGATAACGAACAATAAACGGAAGCTTGATTAGATCTTCGTAATGGAAGCCTCCCTTATATTGCAAACCATGCTGGCCAAAAAAGTGACCATGATCCGTCGTAAACACGACAATCGTATTGTCAGCAAGCCCCAGCTCGTCGAGCTTATCCAATATACGGCCGATATACTTATCCATAAGGCTGATCATCCCGTAATAGGTCGCTACTAGCTGCTTACGTTCCGTATCCGGCAGCAAATGTGATTGATAGCCATGAATCGCCCGCCCTGTCTCCAGCAAGTGAGAGAAGTCTGGATTCTCCTGCTGTGTTTGCCCAAAATGCGGTGGATTCTGATCATGCTCCCCTGGGATCACTCCCGGAATCGTCAGCTTATCTGGATCGTACATACGATCCCAAGGCTCGGGTACAAGATAGTCAGGATGCGGATCAAAGAAGCTCGACCATAAGAAGAATGGCTCGTTAGCCTCCTTATATTGTGTAAGAAGAGCGTTGGTTCGTTCGGCAATCCACGTATCATAGTGGAACTCTTCTGGGATTGGCCAAGTGTGTGTGATTGATGGATCCATCGTCCCTGTTGGTGCTAGGAAGTAATCCCGCCAGTTATCGCAGCCTTTCTCCTCCAACCAGAGGGTATAATGCTGCCCTACGTGTGCTTCGTTCGTATGATTACGCGCCAGCTCGACGTGGTCAAAGCCATAAAACGGATCATTAAAGTTACGCCAGAAATCCAAATCCTGCAGTGTTGGATAGGCCTCCAGTGACGGATATTTCTCCGTGCTGTGCAGCGGCTGAAAATGAGCTTTACCGACCAGAGATGTCTTATAACCCGCCTCCGAGAAATCTGCCCCAATAGTCTTACGGTCCTCGAGCAGCTTAGTACCAAGCGTCCATGCCCCATGCTGACTTGGATATGTCCCGGTAATGATGGATGCCCTTGTAGGTGTACAGGTCGGATTCGGGCAATACGCCCGAGTGAACGTCGTCCCCTCCTTCGCTAACCGATCCAGATTAGGCGTGTGAAGCTCCGGATTAAATGCCCCTATCGTATTCCAATGCTGCTGATCGCTAGTAATAAGCAGAATGTTAGGTCGATCCACCGCAATACCTCCCGTTGCTTTAGTGACTTTGAGGGTATCATAGCTCAGCTCGGGTCCAATGGGAATGTCCTTATGTATTTGGCAAAATGTTGGGTCCTGGTCAACAAAAGAAGGGAGGCACATCACGGTTTCGTGACTGCCTCCCTATTCCATCTATTCCTTATCTTTGGCTCTGCATAGCCCAAGATTCAACATCCCACGTTTTTGTTACCCAATCTTCATAGAAATCAGGCTCGTGAGAGACGAGTACGACTGTACCTTTGTAAGCTTTCAGAGCGCGCTTCAATTCGGCTTTAGCGACGATGTCCAAATGGTTCGTCGGCTCATCGAATAGGATCCAGTTGCTCTCTCGCATCATCAGCTTGCAAAGCCGAACCTTCGCCTGTTCTCCACCGCTAAGCTGATTCAGAGCACGTGTAATATGCTCGTTCTTCAGACCACAGCGGGCAAGCGCTGCCCGAACCTCATGCTGGTTCATGAAGGAGAACTCATCCCATACATCCTCCAGCGGAGTCATCGTAGGGGCTTTCGCTTCCTGCTCAAAGTAGGCAGGATTTAAATAATCGCCAAGATAGGTCTTGCCATCCAGTGGCGGAATAACCCCAAGAATGGTCTTAAGCAGCGTCGACTTACCAACACCGTTGCAGCCTACGATTGCAATCTTGTCGCCTCGCTCGATAACCATATCCATCTTAGGCAGCAGCGGCTTGTTATAGCCGATGACCATTCCATCTGCTTCAAATACCGTCTTGCCGCTTGTTCTGGACTCCTTAAAGTTAAAGGTTGGCTTTGCTGCCTCCTCCGGCTTATCGATACGATCGATCCGGACGAGCTGCTTCTCACGGCTCTTCGCACGTCCAGAGGTTGAAGCGCGAGCTTTATTTTTCTGAATAAACTCTTCTTGCTTCTTAATATAATCCTGCTGTTTCTCATAAGCGTCGATATGCTGTGCTTTGTTCAGCTCAGACATCTCCAAGAATTTTTCATAGTTGGCCGAGTAACGCGTCATCTTCGTGAATTCAAGATGATAAATCACGTTAACGACCTGGTTCATAAAGGCTGTTTCATGAGAAATCAGAACGAACGAATACGGATAGTTTTTCAAATAATTGGTCAGCCAGTTAATATGCTCTTCATCCAAATAGTTGGTAGGCTCATCAAGCAGCAGAACGCCCGGCTTCTCAAGCAGCAGCTTGGCAAGCAGAACCTTCGTCCGTTGTCCGCCGCTTAGTGCGGTAACATCGCGGTCAAGCCCGATTGCATTAAGACCTAAGCCATTAGCCATATCATCGACCTTTACATCGATTAAGTAGAAATCGCCGATTTCCAGCTCTTCTTGAATTTCTCCCATACGTTCTAACAGCTGCTCCAGCTTATCCGGATCGGCATCGCCCATTTGCGCAGCAATGTCGTTAAGCTCCTCTTCTAACACGAGCAGTGGCAGAAACGCATCCTTCAGAACATCACGAATCGTCTTCCCTGCTTCAAGCTTTGTATGCTGATCCAAATAACCATAACGAATACGCGGTGTCCATTCCACCTTGCCTTCGTCCTTGAGCAGCTTACCTGTCAAAATATTCATAAGCGTAGATTTCCCCGTACCATTCGCACCAACAAGCCCAACACGCTCCCCCTCAAGCAGACGGAAAGACACATTCCTAAACAACACCCGATCGCCAAACGTATGCGACAACTGCTCAACTGTTAACAAACTCATTATTATTTATCTCCAATCATTTATATAAACCTTAATTAGCACTCGCAAAGCATCATTGTAACACAGATCCGTTCATTCAACTCCGGACATTAGCGGATATTCCTAAAATTTACTTGCCGCCTCCTATCACTAACAACGAAACCCTCTCAGCTACTTCCTCTTTATCCAAAGCTACTTCCCCAGATGCCCATAAATAACCAGCCTCCAGAATCATACTCGCGTACATAGGGACATAAAAGCCCTTCTCTGTGTCTGTATAAATGGCAGCTAAACTTTCAGATAAATAGGTTCTTAACTCCATTAACATCTTCTCTTTCAACAGCGGAATTAAATTCAAATAACTGCGGCGGCATTGAATATTCGGTGGTTGATGAAAGTCGCATACAGCGTATACGAGTTGTTTGATGCTGTCATGATCGAACTTCACTACTTCTGATGTGCGGTTTGCAATAACCGTTGAAGCAGAATCCACAACAATGTAGTCTAACAACTCGTACTTATCATTGAAATGAGCATAAAATGTAGCCCGATTCACTTGCGCCCCACTGGTTAAATCGGCCACTGTTATTTTATCAAAGTCCTTTTCATTCACTAATCGAATAAAGGCGCTGATTAAAGACTGCTTCGTATTCGTATTTCGTATATTTCTAACTTTTGTCCCCACATTCGCTCACTCCTTCCCCGACATCTTTGCCAACCTGTTGCTATAGCAACATTCGTATCTACATTGTTGGTTGCTCCGTTTCATGATCCACGGTATGTTTATTAAAGCAACACGCGTTGACTTAATATATCACGAAAAGGAGTTTATATAAAATGAGAACTATTGCAATTATTGGTGCAGGACCGGGACTAGGATTGTCTCTTGCCAAAAAATTCGGTGAGCAGGGCTTCAAGGTCGCAGCTATCGCACGAAATCCTGAGAAATTAGCCCTTATCGTTAATGAGCTTAACCAACTGAATATTGAAGCGAAGTCTTATGTGGCCGATGTATCTGATTTAGCTGCTCTTAGGCAAGCCTTACAAGCTGCCAAGCAAGATTTTGGCCGTATTGATGTTCTCGAATTCAGCCCTTATGCAGGACCGCAAATTTTCAAGCATGTGTTAGAAACAACCCATGATGACGTGTTGGAACAAGTGAACAGCCATTTAATGCCTGCCCTTCTGGCCGTCAATGAGGTTTTACCAGACATGATCGCTCAAGGCTCAGGAGCTATTCTATTTACAACAGGCTTATCGGCTATGTTCCCTATACCTTTTGTTGGGAATGTCGGGATTGCCATGTCGGGTCTCCGTAATTATGCGACAAACCTGCACAATGAATTGAAGGACAAAGGGATCTATGTCGGACATCTCTCAATTGGAACCTTCATACAGCCGGGTACAGCGGGTGATCCCGATCTGATTGCTGAGACTTGGTACAACCTATATGAGAGCAAGGATCATTTTGAAGAAACGTTCCCGCAGGGGATTGATCCAACTAAGTTCTAACTATAAAAGAAGGCCGGAATCCTCAGCGGGATCCCGGCCTTCTTGTCTATTTTAAAAATTTAGCGATATCTTTGTCTTCTCATCCATTGGGTCGCTACCCATTTCTCCCCGGCTGCTACGGGATGACCCGCATGTAACGTTAATTCGTTTAAGTGGGCATCGTTATAGAAATACTCGAAGTAAACGGCACTGCCTTTCTTAGGTGTGACCGAAAAATGAAGCGATGGAAAATACGTCTCTCCGCCTTCTTCCACATCATTCAGATACATCACCAGCGTACTGATCCGATTATTAACGTCATTACCTCTTGTGAAATAGTCAAAATGAGGATGATACTGTTCACCAGGCTGATAACGCAGCACTTGCAGCGGTTCCGCATGGGAGACCGGAATATTCATCAGCTCAGCAACTCGGGATTCCACTTGTTTAATGCTTTCATTTTCACTTTCCTCGAAGAACATGCTGCTGCTTGTTCTAACGTCGCTAACATCGTGAGAGTTCCCTATCTTGGCTCGCTGCATTCTAGCTGTAGCCAAGTCAATCATCAAGTCGCATTCCTCGGAGCTTAATACATTTTCCAGGATCAAAATAAGTGGTTCATCCATTTTGCCAACGATACGAATCTCTTTATCCTTGGTTAGGATTTTGTTGCCCGTAGACGTTACGATCGTCTGCTCTTTAATGGTCATCTTCTCGATCCTCCAATAAAGAATACTGAGGTCGTATTCGATTCGGCATTGTATCAGTCGATTAGTAATTCTCCATCTAACGGAAAAATACCTTTATGGCAGCAATCCTGCAATCTGTAATACGGTCAGCACGACTTCAATTACAATAAGGATCACGATGATCCATTCTACAAATAGTCCCCGTATCGAATGACTGATCGTGGAGAACCCCTCCATAATGTGATGTAAAAGATCCGTTTTGCTTTTCAAAATTTTATATCGATCATTCAGCTCAAAAAACTCCAGCATTTTATCATAAAATTCGCCGGCATGGCTAATACTCCATGTTATATCAGGCTTGTCCAAAATCATGATATAACCAAGGGTGTTGTACTCGTAACGCAATATGATAGCCGTCGTCCTGGCTAGTTCCTTGTTGCCGATTCTGAGCCTTCCTTTTTCCAGCCGTTCAATCATGTTCTCAAGCTTGTCATGGATTTTCCCAAGCTGCTCTTCTATCTTCTCCAGCGCAACCGATTTCGCAAGTACCGTGGCTATAAGCTCAGGATGGAACACCTCATATTCAGGTACTTCCACGTATTCATCGGTTAACTCCATCGTCTCGATCTCTCCATAATGAAGGCGGTAATCATCGGTATATCGATCGGCATTCGTAATATCGATGTCTGGCTCGAAGGACTGGACGTATTTCATAAAGCTTTGTATATCTTTAGGACGTGAATTGTTAACGAAGACAAGGCTGCCAAAGGAAAATACCAGCACCTGCTGTGAATCGTCAACCTGATGCTCAAGGATAGAGGCTAGAACATCACCCTTCAGGATTAAAGGCTGCTCCCAGGTGTATTTCTTAGGGATGCCGCAATGGATGGCAATTTGGTTCAAATCAATTTCATTGGTAATCGCATAGGCTTTAAAGGTAACTTCCTTCATTTCTATCACTCATTTCGATGGACAGTATTACCATATTATTCCCTGTCGCTTTGCCTTATAACCATTACCATTCCCTGCAACAAATCCAGCCACCAGTTCAAGGTTTAAAACTACATTGGCCAGATCACATCTATTAATTGTGCTTCCTTTAAAATCATTCTACGCGAATCGGAACGGTTTTGTGTGCCTGCCAAGATCATGAATAACAGCGTCATTCATTTGACTAAATCCGATCGACAGCCGTTTCTAACAAATAATTAAGATTGCCAGTCAAACCGTTCGTATATTGCTAGAGGATGCGGAAACTCGGAAATACAATCGTGATCAAGAACAGGCTTGTCCGGTCAATGGACTCGTATAAACAACGAAATGAGGAACCGCTGTCATAATTACTTCAGCCTTGAATACTGGGAGTTCATTGTCAAGAAAAAAGGACGTTGCTGCGAATCACGCAACAGCGTCCCAAGATTTAAAGCTAGAAGCGATCACCAGCCCCTGAATGATAGGAGCCGGACGATCGTTTTTTTCTACCAGCTGTGCTTTTATTCTTTATCGACCGTCCAGCGGTTATTCTGTACTAAATCCATCGTCAGAAGCGCCTACCACAAGGAACGCATCAATTGAAGTGTAGGTTCCCGAAGATTGCCTATTCTTCTCCCCAGCGTTCACCACTTTGATCGTATGCTTGCCGAACTCCAGAATGTCCGATTCAAAAATGGATGTTCTGTATTTATATTTGCTGCTATACAGATCGATTGGCGAGTCCGTGACGAGTTGTCCGTCGATATAAATATTTACTTTGCCTCGATTCGGCCCCATTTCACCTAGCACTTTGATCTTGTTGCTCTCAAATGTATATTCCACATAGTTGCCTGATACGTTTGTATATTTGGCACTCACACCGGAATATTTCCTGCTAATTGAAGTATTCCATACCCCTTCAAAAACAACGCCAGGATAATATTCCTGAATAATGGTTACCGGTTCTAGCATCGCTTCTTCTTTCGTTGCCTTGGTCACAATCAGTGCATCGACAGAGATCGAAGAATAAAGTTCAGGACTCGTATTGACAATCCGAAGCACATGCGGACCATTCGACAGCTCGCCTGAATCATAGACGGGAACTCGATTCTTTTGCTCTCCCTTAAAGCTGATTGTCTGGGCTGTCCCTGGTCGATGATCAATGGTAATCGTTGCTTCGCCGCCAGTGTATGGAGTCAATGAAGCCAGCAGCTTCAATCGTGTTCCTGTAAATGAGATGTCGACGTAATCCCCCTTACTGATTGACATCACTTCGAATCCTTGGGAATATGCCGCTGATTCATATGTTCTCCAGTCCCCGTAGTATATAGCTCCTAGATCGTTTTCTTGCATGGTTACTGTAAACGTCTCAGGAGCTTCGGTTACAATGAAAGAATCCACATTCACGGAAGCGGCTGACGACTTCAAATCCTGATTGCCTGTCCATTCGATTCTAATCGTATGGACGCCATACGGCATCGTTTGCTTGAAGACGGATTGCTTGGGCAAGAAGGTGCTGCTGTATAAAGAAGGCGAGGCTTCTTTATTGCCGTCGATATATACATCGGCAATTCCCTGGTCACTGTCCTTAAAGGCAATCCATTCAATCTGGTTGCCTGTGAACGAAAATTCAACGTGACCTACCTCGTTCAGTTGTTTCGCTGTTCCGCCTGAATACTCCGGTTTAGATCCCACTGACCAAGCGCCGGTATAGATAAGTGCAGCGTTCGAATCCTCGTAGGTACCTGCTCCCTTGTCCCGATAATTTTGGGTTTTGAGGAGTGTATAATTACCTGCGCCTGCAAAAGCATAAACATCAATATAATAGTAGCCCGCTTCAGTTGCCTCATAGGAAATGGTTTCCGTCGAGCTGTTAATCTTCTCTGAAGAAGTGACCATTCCTGCAACCGCCGAAACCGAGGCAGCCGTTGAATCATAAAGGTATAAATCGAAATCCGTTCCTGCATTTCCGGTTAGCGAGACATCCAATGTTTCGCCTGCACGCAGATAAACGTAGTATACAACATCCCGTTTTTCTTTTGCCGAATCCAGGATACCTTTAATGCTTGCCCCATGGATAGGTTTACCCGGAATATCATTCGTGTTTAACGCTTTATAAGCATTCACCATTTTACCGGTAACGGTTTTATCTGTTAAAGCATTAAATGGTTTACCTCCAAGGATGATTCTTTCTTTCACATCTTCAGCATTTTCCCCAGGATCTTGACTGAAGAGTAAGGCAGCAGCTCCAGAAGCGAATGGAGCAGCAAAAGAGGTACCCCCACCGTGCGCATAATCAACCGTAGGAATTTCCAGGTTCATGACTGTAATCGAAGGGTCATTGGATTCGAAATCCGCATATATACCCGTATCCGTCAGATCGTACGCTTGCCCATCATATAAGGACCCGGGTACTCCACTAGCTGCAATCCAAGATTCATTATCACTATTTTCTGCCCTTACAAATTCCAAATGTAACATATCATTCATAAACGAAGAGTTTATTATTCCGCCTAACGCCATCGGTCCGCTTAAAAGCAGATTGCCCCCACCGTTTAAATAGCCCGTCAGATTTTGCTGATCGGTTTCGGATAAATTTGTTGATTGATAAATCGTAGTCCCATCATCAATAATGGCTCCCGTTGCGTTGCCAGTAAACCAAATCACAACATCATACGATTTTAACGTATCTAGTGAAGGGCCGTCTTCTCCAGGAAGCAATGTCAAAGTTTCATACGTAGAACCGGTAGAATCAAGCAATTTTTGATAAGTTAGCAAGGAATTGATTCTGGTTGGCAGTTCGCTCTCGTCATCCTGCACAAGAAGAATCTTAGGACTTAAGCCGCTCGATGGCTTTAGATACTGAAGTGCTTTCTTGAATGTCTCAAGCCTTTTAAGATCATCGTTAATAAACTCGAATCCGATGTTATTCACAATAGCCTTATACGTGCCATTGTTGATCTGCGCTCCCAACCCAATATTTCGAGCAGGAACCGTACTTAGTATATTCGAACCTGGTGCAGCCACGTCTACGGTGTTTTTTCCGTAATTTGAAAACCAAGCCAGCACATTATCAAAACTCATTGCTGCAATGGAAAGAATATTATCGCTGTCATAAGCAGCCGGATATACCGGACTAACATCTAAGTCTCGAACTTCGTTGGACGTGCCATCTTCTAAATCGTTGCCGGCTGCCGCAACAAACAACAGGGGAGATGCTTCAATTGCCTCTTCCAACGCCAAGCTTGGTATTTGGGTAACCCAGCTAAGATTTGCAACTTGTGCTCCCACTTGCTCCGCATATTGAATCGCCTTAATGATATCCGAAATATATCCTGTTCCATCGGGTCCGATCACTTTCAACGGCAAAACCTTTACATTCGGCGCCGTTCCTGCAATCCCAATACCATTATTTGCGGATGCGGCAATGATTCCCGCGACTTGTGTGCCATGAATGTCACCGTCCCATGCATCAAAAAGCGAATTATCCTTATTGTAAAAATCCCATCCGTGCACGTCATCAACAAAACCATTGTGATCATCGTCGACTCCGTTATCTGGCGTTTCACCTTTGTTCAGCCAAATACTATTGGCCAAATCGGGGTGGTAAATATCAATTCCTGTATCAAGGACGGCAACGACAACGTTATCGCTTCCCTGGGTAATCTCCCAAGCCTCTGGCGCATTGATATCCGTATCAACGGTTCCATACAATTTTATATCTCCATCAATAACAGCCGGTTGTCCTTCGTTATGCAATCCCCATTGTTCGCTAAATCTTGGATCGTTCGGAAGAGAGGCGATTTGGACTTTGTAATCCGGCTCTGCATAAAGCACGTTTGGATCTTGCTTTAAAGCTGCAATCGCCTTTTCCAAATCCGCTGTTGGAGAGATCTTCATCACTCCCAGACCGGAGTTGGTCAATTCCCACGATTGTCCCAACGATTGTGCTGCAGCAAGCTTCGATCGAATCTGTTCTATGCTTGCCCCTTTTTTATATTTAACGATAATCCGTTGCTCGCTATCTGCAACAGACTCACTATCCTCTTTACGGAATGCCGTTTCTGACGGTTGCTCGTATTGTTTCTGATCTGCTGTAGGCTCATTTCCATCTTCCGGAGTGATCGATTGCGATTGATCCTCTGCTCGTTGTTCTGCCGGCCATTGGCTTTTTCTTGACTCTGCGTGAGCAGGTAGTTGAGCGGCAAACAGACTGAGCAGTAATGATATAGAAAGAATCGCAACCAACGAATTTCTTCCTCGTTTTCTATTCAAGTTTTTCGCTCCTTCTGTAACCTAAAATGGAAGCTTGTAAGCTGCCTAAGGTCGGTATCCGCTCGTGCTTGTGGTCTCAGCTCCATACCGACCTTAGGCTACTCAATCAAGCATGTTACTTATTAATCAGATTGGCTGAGGCAAGCAATTCCAGCAGAACCTTGGCTGCTTCTGCCCGAGTCGTCGAATCGTTAGGGCGGAAATAGAACTCGCCGTTTACTTCAGAACCGTTCATTAATCCCGCCTTCGTTACGGCTTCAATGCTTGATTGCGCGAAGCCTCCGATTTGCTCGGCATCCCCATACAACTTGCCAGCTGCGTTGTCTGCCGCTCCTAGATTATTACGGAGTTCAAGTGCTCTGACGAGCATCACTGCCAGCTCTTGGCGGCTGATTTCGTCATTAGGCCTGAACTCGCCATTCGATCCTGTAATAAGTCCTGCTGCATACGCTGTTGCTACATTTTCCTCAAACCAATCGCCTTTGCTCACATCGCCGAATGGGGCATTCGTAGCTTGCTTGGACAAGCCCAATGCATTTACCAACATGGTTGCAAATTGCGCGCGGGTCACGTTGCTTTTCGGCGAGAACGTGGACTCTGTCGTTCCATTCAGGATGAATTTGTTCGCAAGTAATTGAATCTGGGTTTTCGCCCAAGAAGTGTCAATATCGCTAAACGTAACATCCCTATTCGCTGCAACATAGGTTCCGAATCCGGAACGCGTAACCGTAACAACCGTATTGCCGTCCTTGGTCGCTGTAAATTTCGCCGGAGCCGGATACGCTTTAGCTCCTTCTGTATACAGTACACCGACCGAATTCGCATCTACTCCGTTATTCAGCAGGAATGCGAATTGTACAGCCTGATCAGGAGATACCTCGAACGGCTTTGATTGGCCGTTTGCCTTGATTTCCACTGTGACTTCATATGGAGATCCCAGCAGAGTGGCATCCGCATGCTCCTCCGTAAATGCCGGCTTGCTGTCCACTGCTTCCTTAATCGTCACGACAAGATCGCTTCCTGCCGGCACTTGCTTCAATGCCGATAGCGGCAATGATACGGTCGCATTATTCCACGAGAAAATAATTGAGCTGTCGTCCGGCATACCCTTCAGCTCCGCCAATTGCTCTTTGGTAAGCGTCAACTGAGCTTCCTTGGTTTCGGAAGACACATCGATGATGAGCGCAGACTTTGATTGCTTCGCCGTATCCATCGCTTTCTTCCACTCGTCGCCTTGCACCGATACCGCCAGTTTACTGCCCTCTACTTCAGATTTGCCTTTAATAGATACCTCTGACTGTCCTTTTTTGACAACAGATGCCAGCACTTCTTGATTGTTGGTTGTTTCAGTTGCAGGTATATCAAGTATTACTTCGCCGGAGCCGCCTCCGCCTCCGCCTGGGTTGCCAGGGTCAACTGGATCGACAGGGTCAACCGGATCGACCGGATCGACCGGCTTGCCAGAGTTGTAGGAATGATCGACTACTAAGTTTTCGAAAACAACCTGAGTATCCTTCGCCACTTCCCTCCCATTCTCATCCAGATGCAGCCCGGCAATAAGAAGAGAATACTTCCCATCTTGCAATATCTCTGTATCCGGATTTCCATCAAGGTCCGGTACACTATTGGATGTGAGATAAGTTCCATCGATCTGTTCAAACAAAATGTTACCAACAGGAAGATAACTTAAATCCTCCGCATACATCGTTCCAATCGTTCCAAGTATATATCCATCCGAATTCGTTACATATACTACGATGTAATTAATATTTTCCACATTTAATGTGAAGGATAGATCGACTGGATTGTATAGAGGAGAAAGCTTCAGGTCCGACAATTGAACATTCTTAATTGGAAAGTCGTTGTCGTCCACATCATCGCCTATATGAATGACAAATGGCAGATGCAGCGCCGGGAACTCCTCGCTTTCTAGAATAACCTCTCCCTCATACACGCCGTGAGTTGCGTTTGCTATAGCCTTTGCAGACAATGTAAAGTCGTACGCGCCTTTTGCGGCTGCGGTAATTTGCCCCGTCTCATCCACATTCCCCAGCGCAACTTCAACATTACTCGTATCAGGCGTAATAATCGGATCGTTCGGATCTGACGTTACTAACGAATGCATCTCCACTTTGGCCGTATAGGTTACAGAATCGGACGATTTATTTTCCAATCGTAATGGTTTGGAGATGGCATCCACTCCTGCCTCCAAGTTCCCGAAGCTGAGGCTGACCGCTTGGCTTGCCATTGTCTTCAGGTTCATTTTCTCATCGTAAATCGTCGTGTCATCCATCGCCTTCAGCAACGCCGGCGTCTTGATGGCATTCGCCAAGTCCGCACGTCCCGCGCCTTGTGAATAGACATCGTACAATGTGTCTTCCTTATCACTCAACAAATCTGACGTATTAGCCAATGCTGCGCGAATATCGAATGGCGTCCAATCCGGATGCAATTGCTTCAAGAGCACTGCAAGACCGGCAATATGCGGAGCAGCCATACTCGTTCCGCTAATTCGATTGTAGGCCTCATCGTAATTGGCATCCGGATTGGTATTCCCATAGACAGGCCAAGTCGAATAAATATTGACACCCGGTGCGCTGATATCCGGCTTAATGGTGTAGTTCTCATCCGACACCGGTCCTCGGGAGCTAAACGAAGCAATATGATCTCCGTTGTCAATCACTTCATTAAAAGACTCATTGAATGTAAAGTATAGAGGTTCCCCTGAATGAGCCAGTATTTGTCTTGCGAGAGCTCGTCCTTCCAAACCTGCCATATCGAATGTTGGCAAGCCATTAGGAGTTGATCCTACTGCAAGCACATCGCCTATCGGACCGTCTCTCCCGTCAATGGATTCAGATAGATCAGGGACATCCACACCGTCAACGGCCTTATTGATGCCGTTAAACATAATGATGGCTTTCGCTCCATGCTCTTTGGCATTATCAATTTTACTAACTAAATTAATATATCCGCGTGAAACAAGGGCGATTTTACCTTCAACATCGACATTATTATAATCAGACTCATCGCCCAGCCCCACGTATACAGCCTCGACCGGAGCTTCACCAAACATCTCTTCGAAGTTTGTTTCACCATTCTTCCAAGAAACCAAATCAATCGAATATTCGTCAAACTCCTCTGCCGAGTCTACGTTGACTATCGATTCTTCCGTATCTTTCGTGTCTACTGGTTCTGCCGTATCTCTCTTGTCTACCGGTTCTATCGTATCTGCCACGGGACCTGTCACTTGAATCTGATCAATGATCGAGTCAGTACCCGTCGAATCGGGGTTTTGCCCTGTTTTCATGATCGAAAGCGTGTGTGGACCATTCGTCAAGTTGGCCACTTCCAACACCGTTACCTGATTCACTTGCGTTTCACTATATAAATCTATTGAAGGAGCGATATAACTCTCACCATTATCTACTAGAACCATCAATTGTCCGCTGCTCGGCGTTTTGGAAGCCAGCAACTTCACGCCTGTTCCCTCAAATGAGTAAGTAACTGTCGGTCCCCCGCTGCTAGCAACATGGGCATGACCGGCGGTGTATTGGGGATCATCTAACTGACTCCAGTTAAACCCCCACGCAATCGACGGATCATCATCTTCGATCGTAGTAGTCGCCGGCTCGGTTTCCGGTTCAGTTTCCGGTTCGGTTGAAGACGCAGGCACGAGGCTTGTCACCTGAATCTGATCAATGATTGAGTCGGTGCCCGTCGAACTGGGGTTTTGCCCTGTTTTCATAATCGAAAGCGTGTGTGGACCATCCTTCAAGTTGGTCACTTCCAACACAGTTACCTGATTCTCTTGTGTTTCGCTATATAAATCTATTGAAGGAGCGACATAACTCTCACCATTATCCACTAGAACCATCAATTGTCCGCTGCTCGGCGTTTTGGAGGCCAGCAACTTCACGCCTGTTCCCTCAAATGAGAATGTTACTGGCGGTCCTCCGCTGCTGGCAGCATGGGCATGACCGTCAGTATACCCAGGATCGTCCACCTGACTCCAGTTAGACCCCCACGCAATCGACGGATCATCGTCTTCGATTGTTGTAGTCACAGGGACCATGGTCTGTGATTTAAAACTGCTTGTGAAGGCAGTTTCGTATTTGCTATACTTGCTGATTGAAGCCGCTACAGAAAAGGCGAAAGGCGCACTAGCAGGCGACCCCATCGAATAATAATACGGCCCGGAATCCCCCGCATTTCCATTAGCCACAACTACTACAACTCCAGCAAGCGTCGCATTATTCACCGCAATCGATTCAGCCGTATAGGGATCTTTATCCATATCCGATCCCAGTGACATATTGATAACATCCATTCCATCTTTAACGGCTCGCTCAATACCGGCAATGATTATTGCAGAGGTGCCGCTGTCTTGCCATGAGCCGTCAACCTGCTGTGTTTTTCCCAAAACCTTATACGAATACAACTCTGCTTCGTATGCGATCCCTTTCTGGACAGGAATTTCAGTGTCGTTCACGGCTCTTCCGACAATCGTACCCGATACATGCGTTCCGTGGTAGGAGCCTTCATAATGTTCAGACTCACTGGGCAAATCTTCGTAAGGGTCTGCGTCATCATGGAAGACGTCATAGCCTCCAGCATAAGCATCCTTTAAATCCGGGTGAAGATAATCCACCCCTGTATCGAGAACCCCGACTTTCATTCCCTCGCCGGTTAAGCCTTGCGCCCATGCCTCAGGAACGCCAAGCTGTTCCAGCGGGTTGATATCAAAGAGTTCATCTCCACTATCCGTCGTTTCTGGCGCATCAGCGACAGCGGTCTCAAGCGGATAATACATCTTGTTCTCATAGATACCCTTCACTCCAGGCATCTTCGCCAATTCCGCAATTTGATTAGCGGGAACCGTCACTTCGAAGCCATTCATGACCGTGTTATACTTACGATTCACCTTCAGGCTTACACCCTCAGAGCTAGCTTTGCTTAAGAAGACTGATTGCTCCGTGCTAACAGCCTTTTCCAGCGACTGGATCGTTTGTGCAGTTAAAGATTTCTTTTGCAGGTGGAGGTTGTATTTCCCTACCGATACAGGAGAACCGCTCAACTGAACGATTACCTTTACCTTGTCAGACGAATCGGTATCGATCTCAGGAGAGACATATACGTCTGTTGTTACTTCGGAGTCCGTGCCTTTTGTCGCTCCAGAGATCCTCTCCTGAATAGACTGGACTATTGCATCTTGTTGAATTGAACTGACAGTAGCCGCAGCCGAGCTGTAAGACGAACCTTGAAACGCCAGAAGCAAGGCCGCTGAGAATGAGACTATCTTCTTCACATATAATTTGTTCAAGTTGTATTCCCCATTTCCAAAAGGATAATGATGTCCGCAATTCTCTCTACCATTTATTTCAGAACACTAGTTACAAGGAAGGCATCGATAGATACATAATTTCCGGAGGATTGCTCACTCTTCTCCCCTGCATTCACGACTTTGATGGTATGACTTCCGACGGACAAATCTGCAGATTCAAAGATAGGAACTTGAAATTGATAGGTTTCTCTATACAGATCAATTGGCTCGCCCGTTACTAGGTTCCCATCAATATAAACATCAATTTTCCCTCTATTAGGCCCAGCAGTTGCCATCACTTTCACCTTCGTTCCGTCGAAATAAAGCTCCGCATAGTTTCCTGCAAGGTTGGTATAGGCGGCACTTCTATCCGAATATTGGCTATTCATCGTGAAAGTCCAAGCGCCATGCAGGTTGACGTATGGATTGCTTTCTTCAAACCGTTTTGTTATTTCATTCACGGATGAAGACTTCGTTACCATAATCGCGTCGATATCAATCGCTAACCCAGTGGAGCTCGTCTGATGTTCGCCAATGTTGATCACTCTGAGCGAATGACTTCCGTATTCCAGGTCACCTGAATCAAACACAGCAACCTGATAGCGAGAAGCTAAGCTATAGAAATCTACTATTTTTGCTGTTTCCGGTTTATTATCTATCATTATTTTCGCTTTCCCGCCCGTAGGCATGGTAGAAGCCAGCAGCACTACCTTCGATCCCGTAAACGGAATATCGACGAAGGATCCTTTACTGCTTGTCGTTTTGATCCTGCCCCCTGAATAGTTCACGTTATCCAAAGCGTTCCACTTCCCGTAATACGCGAACGATGGATCTAGTTCTTCTGTTTTCACCGTATACGCATCGGTTTCAGTCACTACGCGAAACGCATCGATATTAATTGAATTCGTCGATTTCTTTGCTGCCGGATCCGATTTTCCCGTCCATTTGAGGGAGATCGTATGTCCTCCATAAGGCAATGACTCGCTGTAGAGGATTTGCTGCGTTTGCGAAGATTCGCTGAACAGCGATACCGATTTCACTTTCACTCCATCGATATAAACATCTGCAATTCCTTGCTCTTCATTTTTATAGCCGATCCATTCAATTTGGCCGCCTGTAAACGTGAATTCAACGTTGCCTGCTGCGTCCAACTGCTTCGCTGTGCCTCCCGAATGCTTGGCTTCCGTTTTGTTCGACCAAGGACCGGTAAAGGTAAGAGTCGCATCGCTGTCCTCGTAGGTTCCCGTCTCATGAACAGGGGTCCGCTGCGCGCTGATGGTGTATCCGCCTGCGCCGCTGAAAGCAGCTATGTCAATAAAATACGTCCCTGTCACCGTCGCCACATATGAGATCAATTCAGTGGAGCTTCCCCTAATTGCAGAGCTGGCTGCCACTTTGTGGGTGTCGTATAAAGATTGGGCCGTTGGATCAAACAGATGCAAGTCAAAATCCGTTCCCGAATCGCCTGCCAGAGTAATGTCCAATTTATCGCCTTTATGCAGGTTGATATAGTACACATCATGCGCATCCGACTCTGCAGCAAGCGTATCGGTATAACTCGTTCCGATATAAGGTTGGCCCGGAAGGTCATTATCGGTCAGCGCTTTGTACGCATCCACCATTTTATTGCTGGCTGTGACATCTATGTCAGGATAAAACGACTTGCCGTTAAGTATCATTCTATCCTTGACAATGGAAGCGGCCTCTGAGGGATATTGGCTGTAAATTAATGCTGCAACCCCCGAAGCGAAAGCTGCGGGATATTCAAAGCCACCCAAAATATAGCTATAATCCTCAAGCTCCGCATTCAAATTGACTGTCGTTATGGAAGGATCGTTTGATATCACGTCTTCGTAAGACCCCAACGAATACATGTCGAATGACAGCCTCTCATTCAACGTGCCAGGCGCTCCCTCCGCGTGTTCCCAAAGTTCACCTGGCCTCCACGAGTTCATCCTTACGACATCCAAATGCAGAACGTCATTCACAAAGGAAGAAAACTCATTGCCTAGCAGCGGAGATGAACCTGTTAGCAGTAAATTCCCTCCGCCATGCAAATAGGCACTTAAGTTCGCTTGGTCCGCTTCCTTCAGCGGAGTCGTGTAAGTATCAATACTAAAATCCCGCCATTCAAAACCTACTCCGCTCCCTGTAAACCAAACAACAAGATCATACGGTTTCAACTTTTCTAGAGAGGGGCCATCGTCACCATAAGTAACGGTCAAGGTGTCATATTGATAGCCAGAAGCGTCAAGCAAAGATTGATAGAGTGGCAAATAATTGGCTCCTGCATCAATCGCTTGCCATTCATCATCCTGCACAAGAAGAATTGAGGGGTTCTGCTTACCAAAGTACTGCATCGCCCGATCGAAGGCGGCTTGCCGAGATTCTTCCGACAATGTTATATTCTCAAAGCCGATCCCATTATAGAGAGCTTTATATTTTCCATCCGCGATTTGTGCTCCGAGCCCGGGGTTTCTACTTGGAATGGTAGTCCATATATTTTTGTTTGGCGCTGATAGATCTACGTTCTTCCCCCGGACAGAATAACCATTGATAGGGTCGCCATGAGGATCTAGACCCGTTACGGAGAGAACATTGTCACTGTCATAGGCAGCCGGATATTCGGGAACCACATCCTTGCTGTTCAAATAGTCCACACCGCCAATCGCAACAAACAGCATGGAAGAGCCATCGATGGCATCCTTTAACGCCTGGCTGTATTCCGTTAGAGACCAACTAATGTTAACAACTTTCGCTCCCATACGTTCGGCGTATTCAATGGCCCATATGACATCGGATAAGTAACCTGCCCCATTGGCCCCTATAACTTTGAGTGGCATGATCTTAGCATTGGGCGCGACACCGGCAATCCCAATTCCGTTATTTGCAGTAGCGGCAATCACACCGGCCATTTGCGTACCCAGAAGATCATCATCAAATACGTTGTAAAGCGAATTATTTCGATCAAAGAAATTCCACCCGTGAACGTCATCGACAAAGCCGTTGCCGTCATCATCCTTCCCATTGCCAGCTACTTCGCCTTTGTTTGTCCAAATGCTGTCTTGCAGGTCAGGGTGATTGATATCAACGCCCGTATCAATAACGGCAACAATCGCATCGCTGGCACCCTGCGTTACTTCCCATGCTTCAGGAGCGTTAATATCGATATCCCATTGCGCCATTGACGGTTGAAGGTTAGGCAAATATTGCCCGATGTTATTGAGGCCCCATTGTTCATAGAAATGCGGATCATTAGGAAGGTTGGAAGATACAAATTCCTCAGCAGACGCAGTTGGCACGACAGAGTTACCTTGACTCTTCGTCACCTGTGTACCCTGGAGATCCCCCGCCGAGCTCGTTCTCTGAATTTGGAAATCCGGCTCCGCGTAGAGCACATTCGGATCTTTCTCCAACGAATCGATCACTTTCGCAACATCCGAACCAGGAGAAACTTTCAATACGTCCAAACTGGAATTGGATGCTTTCGACTGCTCCATCGCCGTTAAAGCGTATTTCGCATACAATTGTTGTCGATCCGCGCCTTCTTTATATTTCACAATAATTCGACCAGAGCCTACACCTGCCGTATCAGTTGCGGGTGAAAGGAAGTGGCCCGATGTCAGCTCGTAAGACTCTGCATGGGCAGCCTGTTTCATAATTAAGCTAAACAACATTGCGGCCGAGAAGGTGACCATTAAAGCTTGTTTCATTCTTTTTCTCTTCAAATTTTTCTCTCCTCCTGCTTCCTAACCAGGTTGAGCTGTCCTTCGATCATCTTCGACGATGAAGGACAGCTCTTGATCGGCTAATTTCCGAGAATAAGCTCGAATTTTATATCCTTATTGTAGAGATTCCCCTATTCGGATGGGGTAGGTAAACGTATTGTGAAGGTGTCTAATCGTCTGAACTTTCAGATTATTTTCCAAAAAAAGAAAAGCACCGCCTGTGCGGTGCTTCCTGTTTTTGAAAAACAATCGAATTTTGTAAACCCCTACCGCTTAAAGTCGGACGGATTCATTCCAGTATGCTTTTTGAACAGCTTGCTGAAATATTTGGGGTCGGTGTACCCTACTTCCAGACAAACTTCGAAAAGCTTCTTCGTTCCTTGCGTAAGCAATCGCTTTGCTTCTTCGATTCGGATACGGGTTAAATGACCATTAATCGTTTCCCCGGTTACTTTTTTGAACAGCAAGCAAATATGGGGAGGTGATACAAAAACTTCATTGGCCAAGAGTTCGATAGACAGATTTTCCGCGAATCTCTCATGCATGATCGACTTTAAGCGCTCAACCACTTTGTAAGAATTCGAACCCTGCCTTACGGCGTATAATGAGCTGTCATCCTCATACAAGGACAGCTTTTGATTCACCTCATGCAATGCCGTATAGTAGGAATCCTTCAAATCTTCCAAACGATCGACCCGATGGCCGATCCCGATAGTCACGCTTTGTCTCATAGTTTCATGAAAGACGCTTTGGATGTCAATGGCCAGCGCTTTAAATTTCTCCGTTAAATGTTCTTCCCGGATCTTGTCAGGTTCGGACTCGTAAAGCAAAACGACAAATTGGCATTCATACAACTCGAATACGATGCTGCCTGATCCGTCCAACCCAGCTTTTATCTCGCGGAGTAACCGCTTGGATAGCCGTTGGATATCCAGGGCGGAAAATTGCTTCTTAAGCGAGATATTATCATCCAAATAAATTGATACCGCCAAATAGCTTCCAATCTGGGGAATATCCAGCTCGAGAGATTCTAGGCGTTCTAAAATGTCCTCCTGAACTCCGATTTCCCCAAGTACAAGCATTTCCAGAAATTCCTTCTGCATCAACGGCAAGCTTTCGCGAAGCCTTGACTCCAGCTCCGCCAACCGCTGCTCTTCCATTTTCTCCAAAAGGCATATTTCCGCAGTTTTTCGGATAGTATGCTCGAGCTCTTGAATATCGATGGGCTTTAAAATGTAATCGACGATCCCTACTTTAAAGGCTGATTTCATATATACGGAATCCATATAACCGGTTATAAAAATAACCTTTGTCTGCGGGACATTCTTTTTTAACATCTTGGAGAGTGCGATGCCGTCAATGATCGGCATGCGAATATCGGTAAGCACAATATCCGGATTCAACTGTCCGGCTAGATTGATCGCATCCCTGCCGTTACTTGCTTGCGCCACTATGCGAATATTTAATTCGTTCCATTGCAAACATCTTCGGATTCCATCCAGCGTCCTTGGTTCATCATCGACAATCATCATTTTCAGCACTCGCTTCACCCCTTAGAATAAAAAAATTCTCCGTTTATGTTGTTGCAGAACTGATCACAAGACTGAAGCGGTACATATTGATTATCTGATAATAATCTCACTTTGTTTATGTAGGAAGGAAAATTGCGGAGAAAACCCCCGATATTTCCGCTCGTTCTAATCTGGGTGAAATGAATTTTAAAGCAATGTGATTTTCCAGAATAATCAGAAAATAGAGTCCGAAAATCTGCGTGGACGGTAACGATTGTGCAATTTGGAACAAACTTTCTCGCTTTCATTCGACTACTCTTTGTTCAATAGATAAAATATACTAGTATTATTCAGCGAATGTTGTCGAATCATTGTACTTCATTTAATATTTTCCGAGTTTTCATGTCTAATTAAATATTTGGATATAAAAAAACCCTTTATATAGTAGGTAGCCCTGTCCCGCTCAGCTCCAAATCCCTATACATCTCCCATACATTAGTCGCGTTAAGAATGTAGCTGGGATAATTCAAAACTTGAACTTCGCTGAGTTCTACCAAAATCATTAGCGGAAATCCATCGTGATCTGAAGCTAGGAAGAACGTTGCCCCACGACCCTCGATTTGGCCAGCCCGCTCGACACGCTGGCCTTCCGCTTTGCCATTTCGTTTCTGCTTATGTCCATACGGGTAGCTTTCGACTGGGCTGGGGTTATTGGCACAAAAAAAGGGTGTCCCTGTATGTTACAATTCACAAAGCATATTAATAAAGGAGAACGATAGGAATGAAAGAAATGGTGAACTGGAAGAATGGTGCTCACGGGCATAAATTTATAGCTTCATTTAGCGGGGGAAAAGATAGCGTCCTGGCATTGTATAAATCAATGAAGATTGGAGAACCAATCGGACTTATCGTCATGATGGAGGAAGAAGGGAAGCGTTCCAGATCGCATGGCATGCCTCCGGAGCTTATCCGCGCTCAAGCTGAATCGATTGGCTTACCTGTTTATACAACTGCTGCAAGCTGGGATGACTATGAGAATAAATTTATAACTCTATTAGAACAAGCTAAGCGTCAAGGTGCTGAAGTGTTAGTCACTGGAGACTTGGATATGCCTATCGACAACTGCTGGCATGACAAGGTTACTCAGATCGCAGGCCTTAAACTTGGAATGCCGTTATGGGAAATGGATCATCTAGAGGCTGTCGAGGAGTTTATAAATCTCGGATTTACATCCATTGTGGTTACTGTCAATTTGTCGCTTGGAATGCGGGAAGATGATTTGGGACGAACATTAACTCACGACTACATAAAAGAACTGCAAGCTCGTAATATTGACCCATGTGGAGAAGGCGGCGAGTTCCATACCACCGTCATCGATGGCCCCCTTTTCAAGCGTCCTATCCCTGTTCGCAAAGGCGACATTCTGAGGCACGGGGATTATGCCTTTTTGCCTTTGGAGCTGCTGGAACAGTCCATTTGAGCTGGTTTAAAATCGAAAAAGCACCGTGCAGGCCAGAGTCTGCACGGTGCTTTCCTTTTATCCGTGTGGATTCGAAATTATAGTGACTTCATTAACAATTGATACAAAATAACTGCCGCCTGAGCACGAGTTGCCGTTCCCTTAGGATCAAACTTGTCGTTGCCGATGCCATTGATGATGCCTGCCTGATTCATGACAGTCACCGCTTCTTGGGCATAGCTTGCAATGTCTTGCGCGTCGCGGAAGCCAGCTGCCGAATTCTCTTCATCCAGCGTAATTCCTGCTTTCATAATCGCTTGATATGCCATAGCAGCCATCTCTTGACGAGTAATCTTGTTGTTGATGCCAAACGATCCATCAGTCAGTCCAGACACGATACCAAGCTGCTGAGCTGAAGCGATCGAGTTATAATACCATGCGCCTTGCTTAACATCCGAGAAAGTACTTGTTGCGTTAGCTTGGTTCAGGTCAAGCGCCAGCATTAACATTTGGATGAACTCAGCTCTTGTAACCGAGTTGCTTGGTGCAAATGAATCTTTCGTCACACCACTTATAATTCCCCGTACAGCTAGTCCCTCAATACTTTCACTCGCCCATGCGACTGCTTTAGCATCTTTGAAATTTACAGGATTGGCGATAGCGGCGTATTTGCTGAAGTGCTTCGCGTTAAATTCCACCATGCCTGTATCCTTGTTGTAACGGCCATTCTTGATCACTTCGAGCTTGCCATCTTCCGTCAAATAGTAGATCACGACCTGACCCGGGTTTTCACCAGGCTTAAGTGTGTAAGGCACCGCTACTTTCACAGGCTGACTTTGACCGAAGCCTGTGATCTTCAGACCGTTAATACTCAGATTGAAGTCATATACGGTGTTCAAACCTACGAGTTTGCCCACTTCATCTGACAGTGAACGGTTGTCCACTTTAGCTATGGTTAATTCAACATTTGCATGACTTGCCGCACCTTCGAACAACGATACAGGCAGCTGTACAGATGCTAGTCCAGATGAAATTTGGATACGTTTAATGCCTGCTTCTTTGGCTGCTTTCACCTGATCAACCGGTATAGAGACCGTAACCTGCTTCATATTCTCGACATCTTGAACTTGTAACTTCATGGTACCAGCCTGCGCTTCAGATAGCGCCTTTTTCACATCATCGGCTGTGACTGAAGCTTTGGCATTACCATTTGCATCAACTTCTGCCCTCACTTCACCAGGCTTCACAGGAATTTGATCTGTAGGTGTTGATGGAGAAGTCCCCGAATTAGCACTTCTATTCGTTGTCGCTTGCGCTGCAATGGATAGCTCGGATTCACCTGCCTCATTGACAGCCATCACCTTGTAATAGTAGGTGGTCGACGACGACAAGCCGCTATTGAGGAAATTGGTTTCGGTAATTAGCTGTGTATTCACTTTGCTATAATCGCCATCTGCGGAAGCAGAACGATAGACGTTGTAGCCCGTTGCGTTGTCCGCAGCTGTCCAGCTGACCTCAATCTCGTTGTAGCTCTTCGCTTGTGCAGAAACATTGGTTGGTGCTGCAGGTGCTGCAGGAACTTCGACTTTTTTCGGCCAGTCAACCAGAAGCTGATCATCCGCGCCACCGGTACCCATTTTCTCTACTTTAATCCAGTTAATCGTGTAGGCATTGCCACCGCCGCCGCCACGAATGGCAATGTTGCCAATCAGGCCATTGGCATGCTGTGAACCGTCCAATTGGATTTCTGATGTTAATGTATAGCTTCCCATATTCACCATACCGCTGTTGAAGTACGCAGGTAATGCAGCAGCTACTTCGCTAGCTGAATACGGATGGCTGTTGACAGCCGCTCCATCAGCCTCGGTGTAACCGCCGTTTGTATCATCTTTGCTCCAACGTACACGAAGGGCGGTCGTACCTTTCGCGGTGTAGTTGAAGGTAAGACGATATTTCGTGTCCTTCTCCGGAGTAAAGGCTACTTTTCCATCCTCGCCTGCCGTCGACCAAGGCCACGCATTCGCGTTATTTCCTAGGATAATATTCGCGCCGGTCCAAGCGTCTCCATTACCCGCGTCATAGACATGGACGCCGTCAAGCAGCTCTTGCTTCGGACCGGTCTCCGGCTCAATGTATTCATGTGTTCCAAGATACGCAGCAGGATCTAGTACCGCCACCAACGCATCTTTGGCCAGTCCATCCGAAGTGAACAGCAGTGCAAATTCGCCGGCACGCCAGCCGGTTGTTGCATCTCTCACGCCGCAAATACTTACGCGATCGATAACTTTCGGGTTGTCCGTCTTGTTGGCTGAACCTGTCGCATACTTTTTGTAAATCTGGAACAACTCAGCGAACTTCATAGCTTGGTTGTTCTCATTTTCTGGAGTGAGAGCTCCAACAGGCGGGCTGCCGATATCCATCTCCGTAATATTGATACTGACACCCGGGAGCGTTGCGAAAAGCTTAATAGAGTTCTCGACATCTACCGCACTTGTGATCAGGTTGTAGTGTGATTGCATACCGATAACTTCAATTAATGGCTTGCCGTTTGGACGAACGCCAGCGTAACGCTCGTTAATGTCCTTAACCATCTCATAGACAACGCGAGCCTTGCTCGGTGAATCAAGACCAAAGTCATTGTAGATCAGTTTGACATCCCAATCTGGATGACTGTCCACCACGCTGGCCGCTTTCAAGAATGCGAGCTCAACCCACTCCCAGCCGAGCGCCATGTACCAGCCCTCTCCTTTAGCAAGCGAGGCTTTCCAGTCGTTCGGATTCGCTGTGCCAACAGCTTCATTAACTACGTCGATGCCTGTAAGACGTCCGCCGTAGTAACCAAGTACATTCTCAATATGATTATTGAGATTGGCTAGGGCGGTGCCTTTATCGAACGTACCTGGCTGTCCATATCTTGCTGGCGGCGCGTCCCACATCCACGTAGGTGTCTGTGAATGCCAAGCCAGTGTATGCCCGTAGAACAACATGTCTTGGTTCTGGCTAGTAAGGTTGTTGAACATAGTGTCTGTGCTGTCATACGTAAAAGTGCCTTTAACATTTTGCGTGCTCTCGGGCTTCATCTGATTGCCAGGTGTAAACGAGGCAAAATTATGGATCAAGGCATTATTCTCGCCTGCGCCAAAAATCCCCATAGTGAAGTAATCTTTGTAGACATCCTTCAGCGCTGGATATGCTTCATAAGTTTGGCCCGCAGGCGGGATTACGATCGCAGGCTCTTCGGTTTCTCCAGGCTCTGTGCCTGGATCGTCGATTCCTTCCGGCCAATTAACAAGCAGCTTATCAGCCGAGCCTCCGGCACCGATCTTCTCTACTTTGATCCAGTTAATCAAGAAACTGTTGCCGCCTGCTCCTCCGCGGATGCCGATGTTGCCAATCAGGCCATCAGCTGGCTGGCTGCCGTCCATCGTAACTTCACTAGTTAACGTGTAGGTTCCGGCATTCACCATACCGCTGTTGAAATAAGCAGGTATTGCGGCAGCAACTTGGCTGGCTGAATACGGATGAGCGTTAACAGCTGCGGCATCGGCCGAGGTGTAGCCGCCGTTTGATTCATCCTTGAGCCAGCGCACGCGTATAGCACTTGTCCCCATCGAGGTGTAATTGACGGAGATCCGATACGCCGAGTCTTTCTCAGGAGTGAAGGCTACTTCGCCATCCTCGCCTGCCGTCGACCATGGCCATGCGCTCGCGTTATTGCCTAGAACGATGTTCGCACCAGACCAACTGTCTCCGTTAGATGTATTGTAAATATGGACGCCTTGCGTTCCGGCCTTTGGCATACCATCCGGCCAATTGACCAGCAATTTATCGGACGCATCGCCGGCACCAATCTTCTCTACTTTGATCCAATTAATAGAGAAGCTATTACCTCCTGCTCCTCCTCGTATAGCAATGTTGCCAATCAGGCCATCGGCAGTTTGGGAGCCGTCGAGCTTGATTTCATTCACTAAGGTGTAGCTGTTGCCAGTCGACATGCCACTGTTGAAGTAGGCAGGTAATGCCGTGGCGACCTGGTCAGCCGAATAGGGATGACTGTTGACTGCTGCCGCATCGGCCGAAGTGAAGGAGCCGTTTGTATCATCTTTCAGCCAACGCATACGTATAGCATTAGTTCCAAGTGATGTTAAATTAACCGAAATACGATACGTCGCATCTTTCTCGGGTTTGAAGGCTGCTTTACCATCTTCGCCCGCCGTCGACCAAGGCCACGCGCTTGCGCTGTTACCCAGGATGATATTTGCGCCGGACCAAGAGTCTCCTTTGCTTGTATCATAGACATGAACACCGTCGACAGGCTCTTTTTGCTCCTGCTCAGGCTCATCTACAATAGGATTCTCCGCAAGATACGTGTCGGGATCAAGAACCGCTACCAGCGCTTCTTTGGCTGTTATGTCCGTTCCGCTTGGAGCATTGAAGAGCAGCGGTAAGCCATCATGCTTCCAGCTGTCTCCATCATTTGAGCCCCAGAACGTCACGCGTTCGATAACCTTCGGGTTATCCGTGTTATTCGCCGGACCCGCGGCGTACTTTTTGTAGATCTGGAAAAACTGTGCGTACTTTTGGGCTTGCGCCACAGCCTGTGCTGATGTGAGAGAACCCAGATTAGGCCATTCCATATCAAGCTCGGTGACGCTCACGCTTACGCCCGGCAGGGTTGCGAACAGCTTAATGGAAGCTTCTACATTCTCGGGCCTCGTGCTGCTGTTGTAATGCTCCTGCATACCGATGCCTTCAATTAATGGCTTGCCGTTCGGACGTGTGCCGGCGTATTTCTCGTTGATTTCCTTGACCATCGCGTATACGGTTTGAGCTTTGGCTTCGCTGTCGAGACCAAAATCATTGTAGTACAGCTTCGTATCCCAGCCGTTCTCGTCAATTACTTTAGCCGCCTCTAGGAAAGCAAGCTCAACCCAATCCGAGCCGAGAGCTAGAGACCAGCCTTCCCCTTTATCCAAGGAGGACTTCCAATCGCTTGGGGTCGCCTTGCCAATGGCTTCGTTCACCACGTCAATGCTGTAAAGCTCCCCGCCATATTTGCCAAGGACACTGTCGATATGGGTATTGAGATTGTCCAGCGCGGTATCCCGATCGAAAGTAGGCGCGTCCCACATCCAGTTGGGTGTCTGCGAATGCCACGCGAGCGTATGCCCGATCAATGCAATATCGCTGGACAAGGTGTTAACATTGTTCAGCAGCTCGTCCAAGTTGTTAAAGGTGAAATTGTCTTTGACGTTCTGCACGCTTTGGGGCTTCATCTCATTTTCTGGCGTATATGCGTTAAAATTGTAACGGATAAGGCCCGACCTAGGACCGGCCAAGGAACCGACCGTACCAACCTTGAAGTAATCCTTATACACGTCCTTCAACGCCGGGTATTGATCATAATTCAGCCCAGCTGGAGCAAGCTGCGACTCGGAGTTAGGCTCACTAGCAACCGCTATTGTTGCAAAGCTGGCGGATGAGGAAACCATCGCAGTAATGAGTGTCAGAGAAAGACATCGTTTCAAATTTCGCAAAATGGATATAGCCTCCTTTTTCTATTGTTTACACGGCATAAACTATGAATGCGCTTTCATAAGTGTAATTGTACTCATTTTCCTAACAAAACTCCCCAAAAATGTTACTATATACTTCTCAATTATTGCGATATTTCAAGTATTTAAGTACCAAAACTGAATCTATCCAAAAAATGTACAAAATTGTATTATTTAATTAATTATATTAAATCTTTATCCCGAAGGAGTCCTTATGAAAACAGAAGAACGCTCGCCTGCTGGAAGTATCATTTATCGTCACCAACCATCGAACCACTCTTTTACTTTTGCTCAAGCTAATGAGGTCTCCATTGATTTAATTTCCCAGCATGTTGAGAAGCATATCGGGCCAATTCAAGCTGTTTTCCATGAAATGATCTCCGATCTCATTCATCTGGATATCTTGTTCGTCGCTCCAACCAAAGAGAGAAACTACATTACCTTAATAACCTGCGGAATGAGTAATATATCTATGACAGTGCCTGATGGAGCGGAAGATTTCCGTTATGCCGAACTTATGATTTGTCTCCCTGCTTCTTGGGAACTATCTGAAGAAAGCTTTAAAAACGAAGAGAATTATTGGCCCATCAGAAGCCTAAAGACGCTTGCGCGTTTTCCGCATGAATACAAAACTTGGCTGTATGCAGGCCATACGATTCCAAATAACAATCCTGTAGAGCCCTATGCAAAAAATACAAAGCTGTCGGGTATGATGCTTACCCTTCCCACTACAGTCCAATCGCCGAAAGAGTTCTTTACGCTACCGATTTTACCAGGCAAGGAAGTACACTTCTTCAACTTAATGCCTCTTTATAATAGTGAAATGAGCTTTAAACTCAAGCACGGCTCGGATGCCTTATTAGAAAAGCTTGATAAAGCCGGCATTACTCCGATTGTTGATCCAGGACGCAAAAATACCTGCAAAAAGTGGTTAGGCTTGTTCTAATAGACAGAGAAAAGAGCAGTTCCTTCGATAAGAGGAACTGCTCTTTTCATAAACACTTAATGTATTCCGTAGCTCGGTGCAGCCGACTTGACTGGCGTCACACTGCCTTCAGCGCCGCTGCTATTCACCGCCGCGACCTTGTAATAGTACGTATTGCCAACGGCAGCCGTCGTATCCGTAAACTTCGTATCCGCAATTTTAGAGCCAATTACCGCGAATGTTCCGTTTGCTGCCGTCGAACGCATGACGTTATAACCCGCTGCCCCGTTAACCGCGTTCCAACTAAGGTTCACTTTCCCGCTATTAGTGTCTGTTCCGGCATTGAAATTGGCAGGTGCCGGCAATTTGGTAATGATAATTGGGCCTATGGGGCCGCCAGGATCAATTGGAATAACTTCAATGTTTGGTATCGGGACAAAGACGACATTACTTGGCTCACTTACTCCCCCTTGATCCTTAGCCATGACACGATAACTGTAGGATTTTATGAGAGAAGCTGATGAATCCGTATACGACACACCACTCACATCAGAGGCTATCGTCGTAAAATTCGTACCGTGCCCATCCGCGCGCTGTACGGTATACTCCACAAGTCCTCCGACGTCATTCCAATGGAGATTGACACTTGCACCACCCCTTGCTGCTGCGGTCAAATTCTGTGGTGCCGGCGGTGGCTGAACCGTGACCGCTACGGTTAGCGTTGAGGAAGGTTTGCTTTCGCCATGCTCATTCACAGCCGTAATTTGATAATAATAGGTTTTGCCGATCGAGGCGGTTGTATCCTTAAACTGTGTATTCGCTGTACGTCTTACGGTGAACGGACCACCAGGTGATTCCGAGCGTTTAATGTTATAACTCGCGGCATCTTTCACGGCATCCCAGCTCAGCTGGACGTCAGTTCGGTTGATAATCGTACTGTTGTATTGGCCAAGTGATGCCCGATAGCCGATCAATTTAGCCTTTACATTGCCGGGAGGCTGAGGCGGAGGACAATTTATCTCCATCTGATAGAGCTGATACTTCGCGTTTAACAGATTATATCTGAATTCATCAGAGGCTATCCAAATATCGTAGCCCGCGATCACATCCAACCGGAGAAAAGCGTCAACGTTGATCGCGTCGCATCTTCCCTGTTCGTAATAGCGATTATAGCCTGCTTCTATACCGGGATACAGGTCAAAGCCGGCATACGCCATATCAAGCAGTGTTAGCGTCAATTGAACGTCTGGTCCAGCGGCAATGCTCGCATTCGCTTTTGTATCAACGTCCAAGCTTGCCGAGTTCGTTGTGTTATCAATCCCGCGGAGTCCGTTGCTGGATGAAAGACTAAATCCCTCTTCCAGGTGGAAGTTGTCGGTGAAATTAACAACGATTGAAGCCCTGAAATCAGGATCGATTCGTAAAAACAGCTGTCCCTTAACGAAAACGCCGGTAAAGACAGGTACGTAGAATGGCGTAGTAAGTGGTATAAACTTAGGCGCATTTAATGCGCTGTTGCCTGTATCAGCCGCCGCGTGAACCTTCGTTGTAATATCGCCGATCAGCACAAGCTTCGAATAGAACTCCAGGTCGGTGTCGAACCAATCGAAATCGACATCAAGACCGATATCCGCATTAATTCCTACATTGCAGGCATTCAAACTGGCATCAAACGTCATGCCATCAAGCTTTGCATTATTCATGGCAATGTTGAAGCATGGCAAAGTCAGCGCTGCATAGTTTTGTGCGGTATAGGAAGACCCGCTTTGTGAGGCGAATGCGGATCTCTGCAGACCCATATTCACTTTCTGTAGACTTTGCCCGCTGGTCTGAATCGTAACGGATGAATTAATAGGCTTGAGCAGCTTTGGATCAATCATCTCCGTCGTACTTATATCAAGCTTGGAGAACACTTCCTTCAGCCTAGGAACGGAGGTTTTGACAACAAGCGAGCCGTTCTTATTACTGATCGATACTACCTTTTTCGCAATGCCGCCATAATACTTGTCATTTGGAGGCATGACGAACACATCGCCAACTTTTAGTTTCATATTCGGATCGTTAATGACCCAAGTCGAGCTATCTATCATCGAATAATTCTTACTAGTGCTTAGTTTCACTTCAGGTCTGTATTGGACAATTTTGCGGGGAGTTCCAGGGTTCGTCGGTTCACCCGATGAATAATGAAGAGCACGCGAAAGCATGACGGCCGCTTCCGCGCGGGTCGAAACATTTCCGCCTTTGAAGCTGCCATCCGGCATCCCTCGAATAATTCCTGTCTGCAACGCAGCCTCTATTAAACTCCGACTCTGTTTGATGTCCGCTTGATCTTTCAGCTTGCTTATTAGCTGCTCATTGGTTCCCGGCGAAAGCTTCAGCGCTCTGACAATCCAAATGGCCATCTCGAAACGGGTAATTGGCTGACCTGGCTTAAATTTGCCGTCCGGATAATCGGTTAGCAGCAAGATTCCGTTTTTTAATCCCGCCGCAATATAAGGTGCGGACCACCGTGTGGCTTCGACGTCCTTAAATGGTTGTGAAGCGTCTGTGCTTTTACTTTTCCTTAGTTCCACCAGCATCTTCAAAAATTGTTCCCGCGTCACTTGACCGGAAGGCCTAAACGTTCCATCCGTGAACCCCGCCACGATTTTCGCCTCGGCAAGCTCCATAATTTCGTTGTATGCCCAGTGCGACTGAATATCGCTGAAGACAGGACGCCCGGACTGCTCTGCCTGACCTGCTCCATTGCTATCATTCGCAGCAGCGGCCAAAGTCGGAGGGACAATGCTAACCAGCATACAAAATGTGGTCAGCAGGATGAGTAAATGTAGGCTTCTTCTAAAAATAAAAACACCTCCCATTAACCTAAAACAACCAGCTTTCAATGGACGCACTTTTCCCAAAACCACCTCAACACTAACATTACTGCATTAAATTGGATATTATTCGAAAGTAGTAATCCATGTTAACTGCAACAAGAAAACAGACTCTCGCCGTGCTCTGTTTTGAACTCATAACCTTATTACGTTAACCGCTCCGCCCATGATATACAGATGCTCCACTTTGGAAGGCAGCCCCAGATCCTTTTGCAGCACATGCACAATATGGGTGAGTCTGCCCGCTGTCAGGCGTCGCCGATGAATAAAGAAAACACCACAAGTAGGTTTGAGGCATATTTGATATTGGATCACAACAAAAAAAGCAGCTGCACAGGTTTCGTACCTTGTACAACCACTTTTATTTCCCTTGGATCAAACATTGGATTTCATCCAATATTTACGCTAAATTGGGTATAGCTTCGAACCTTGATTGGAATAAATCCAATAAAATCCCCCACTTATACGAATCTACTGTCATTCTCGAGAGTTCTATTGGAGTACATCCAACGTAGGCTTTTTCTATCATTCTCCGCGTATCATTCTATTGGATATAATCCAATGTAGCTCACGTCTTTAGACGGATCCAAGAGATCCTATTTCAGTTACACCGTCAAATACTTCTTAATGACTTCATCACTCAGCGCCTCAAGGCCGCCTTCCCATGCGATAGCACCCTTCTCTAACACGTAAAAATAGTCCCCAACACTCCTCACAAAATCAAGGCTTTGCTCCACCAGCAAAATCGATGTCTTCCCATCCGCCTTAATGGATCGGATCACATCACGAATGTCATCGACGATGGATGGCTGGATGCCCTCGCATGGTTCATCGAGCAGTAGCAAGTCTGGCTTTGAAGCGAGTGCCCGAGCAAAAGCCAGCTGCTGCTGCTGGCCGCCGCTTAGATCGCCGCCGCGCCGAGTGTACATCGTGGGCAGCACAGGGAACTTGGCGATCGCCTCCTCCGGAATGGACTGGAGCTTATTATCCCGCGAAGCCTCAAGGCCGACCAATATATTCTCATAGACGGTCAGCTGTCCGAAAATTTCACGTCCCTGCGGCACATAACCGATTCCACTCTTCGCGCGGCGTCCCGGCGCGGCCTTCGTCAGTTCACGTCCGTTGTAAGCGACCGTTCCTTTTCGCGCTTTGAGCAAGCCCATAATACTCTTCATCAGCGTCGTCTTCCCGACACCATTACGTCCAAGCAGGCAGACAACCTGCCCAGGTTCTACCCGCAGGGTGACATTACGCAAAATGATGCTTTCTCCATAACCCGCTTCAAGCTGTTGAACGGCTAACATCTGCATCCCGCCTTTTCCCTAGATAGACTTCAGCTACACGGTCATCCCGCTGCACCTCTTCCATCGAGCCTTCCTTCAGCAGCTTCCCTTCATGCATGACCGTTACCTTGCTCGCAAAATTACGGACAAACTCCATATCATGCTCCACCACAACGATTGAACGATGCCGGGCTATCTCAATTAATAGTTCGCCTGTCTTATCTGTTTCTTTATCGGTCATCCCTGCTACAGGTTCATCCAGCAGCAAGACTTCCGGTTCTTGAAGCAGCATCATACCAATCTCGAGCCACTGCTTCTCGCCATGCGACAAGCCGCCCGCCCGCCAATCCGCCTTATCCTGCAGTCCAATCATAACAAGCTGCTGCTCGATACGTTCCCGCTCCTCCGCCTTCATCCGGGCAAACATCACCGTAAACACGCCGCGCCGCTGGCGCATAGCAATCTCCAAATTCTCGAACACCGTCATCGATGGAAAAATCGACGGCGCTTGAAACTTGCGTCCGATGCCAAGTTCGGCGATCTGATGCTCTTTTTTCTTCGCGATATCGATGGATTGCTTGAAGGTAACGGAGCCAGTCGTCGGCTTCACCTTGCCGCAGATCACGTCCAGCATCGTTGTTTTACCAGCACCATTTGGACCGATTAGAAAACGAAGCTCTTCTTTCTGCAAATGCAGGCTCATGCCCTGAATCGCTTTGAACCCATCAAACGCCACCGTCACCTCATCACACTGCAGGATGCTCGATTCCGTCATGCTCCGCCTCACTCCTAACCTGTCTTGTTTTGCTGAACTTGAGCTTACTGACCAGTCCCGCCAGCCCGTTTGGCAGAAAGACAACAACAAGGATAAACACGCCGCCGAGGAAATACGTCCATCCTTCCGGATAGGTCGTGCTGAACTCGCTTTTCGCCCAGTTCATCAGCACTGCGCCAATTGCCGCACCGATCAATGTGCCACGGCCACCAATCGCAACCCACAGCACCATCTCAATCGAAGGAACGATCCCCATCATAGAAGGCGAAATAATACCAACATGGAGCACAAACAGCATCCCTGCAATCCCCGCAATCGCAGCCGACAATGTGAAAATAACCATTTGATAAACAGCCGGATTATAGCCGATAAAGCGAACCCGGTTCTCTCCGTCACGGATAGCGCGAAGCACTTTGCCGAACCGGCTTTTTACGACATAACGGCACAAGATAAACACTGCCGCCAGCACCGCCGCCGTCACCCAATACAACATCCGCTTCGTATCCGGCGAAGCAATGGATTCCCCTAATATTTTGCTAAAACCCGTAACACCGTTCGTCCCGCCTGTATACGCCTGCTGACCAACAAGCAGCGTTGTTGTAATGATGACAAGAGCCTGCGTAAGAATGGTGAAATAGACGCCGCGAATCCGGTTGCGGAAGGTGAATAAACCAAGAAACAGCGCCAATGCAGCAGGTATGAGGATCCCCATAAGTACCGCAAATCCGAAATTCTCGAATGGCCTCCAGAACCACGGCAGCTCGCTTAAACCGCTCCAGCCCATAAAATCCGGAAGCTTACCGCCACTTGCTTCAAGCTTCAGGTACATCGCCATCGCATAGGCACCAAGACCAAAGAAGATGCCATGCCCTAAGCTAAGAATACCGGTGTAGCCCCAGATCAGATCAAGACCAAGCGCGACAATCGCAAAAGCCAAGAACTTGGCAAGCAGATTTAACCGGAAGTCGCTTAAGAACAACGGAGCTGAGAACAGCGCAGCGGCGGCCGCTGCATATCCAGCGAGCAGCCATAAACGTTGGGGAGATAATTTTCTTAGTGTCAACATCGATTCTCCACCTTTCTCTATGAATCAAGCGAACGCGAGCGCATCGCGATGAACCCCATCGGTCTCCATTGCAGGAAGGCAACGATACAGATGAATACGAGTACTTTGCCAAGCGATGCATTCGTCCAATATTCGAACATCGTATTAAACACGCCGATCCCAAGCGCACCAAGCACGGTACCAACCAGCTTGCCGACCCCGCCAAGAACCACAACCATAAAGGCATCTACAATATAATAAGTGCCAAGCGAAGGTCCAATTGGACCAAGCAGCGTAAGCGCACATCCGGCAATGCCTGCAATCCCCGAGCCAATTGCAAATGTCATTGCATCAACGCGGCGAGTCGATACGCCAAGGCATGCGGCCATGTCGCGATTTTGCATAACTGCCCGCATTCTGCGCCCTTCAAGGCTGCGGTATATATAGAAGTACATCGCAAGCAGCGTGAGAGCGACCAGTCCGATAATAAATAACCGCTTGTATGGAAGCACCGATCCAAGGAAGGTAACACCACCATCCAGCCAGGACGGACTCGTCACCGCAACGTTTGGCGCCCCGAAGATGGATCTCGCGAGCTGCTGCAGCACTAGACCAACACCCCATGTAGCGAGCAGGCTGTCGAGTGGTCTGCCATATAGAAACCGAATGAGGCTCATCTCAAGAATTAGGCCAAATAAGAAGGCAATCAGGAAGCTGACAGGGATCGCAAGCACGAAATACCAATCGAACATTGATTTCGGCAAATAGTCGTTAAATATATTTTGCGTCAAGTACGTGGAGTAAGCGCCGATCATAATAAGCTCCCCATGCGCCATATTGATGACCTTCATCAAACCAAACGTAATGGCTAAGCCAAGCGCAATCAGCAGCAAAATCGAACTGACGCTCAACCCATTAAACAACTGCAACGCAATTACTTCCATACACCTTCAGCTCCTTCCTGATTTCCGCCACAAAAGGAAAAGGAGCATTCGAAGCAAAATCCTGTCGAATACTCCCCGCCTTAATCGCTGCCGCTTAGCTTAAGCTCACCCGATTAATCTGTCGGTTTGATGCTTGCTGCCCAGTCGTAACCTTTCAAGAATGGATCCGGTTTAACCGCATCTCCGGAGTTCCACAGCTCTTCAAACTGTCCGTCTGCCTGCACTTCGCCGATCCTCACGGTTTTGAAAATATGCTGCGTTTCTCCATCAATCTTCACTTTACCTTCAGGAGCATCCCACTCGAGCCCTTTCGCCGCCTCTTTCACTTTATCCACGTCGGTCGAGCCTGCTTTCTCTACTGCAGCCTTCCACAGGTATACTGCGGTGTAGCCTGCTTCGATAGGGTCTGCCGTTACGCGGTCTTCACCGTATTTCTTCTTATAGTTCTCAACGAACGTCTTGTTCGCTGGTGTATCCGTCGTTTGATAGTAGTTCCATGCAGCCAGCTGACCTTGCAGCACGTCTACGCCGATGCCGCGAATTTCTTCTTCGGCGACCGATACGGACAGTGTCGTCATATCTTTAGCCGTAATGCCTGCATCCTGCAGCTGCTTGAAGAATGCAACGTTACTGTCACCGTTTAGTGTGTTGAACACAACGTCCGGCTTCGCTTCTTTGATTTTACTGATAATTGTGCTGTAGTCGGTATGGCCAAGCGGCGTATATTCCTCTCCAACCATTTCTCCGCCTTTTGCTTTCAATTGCTCTTTGATGATCAGATTTGCTGTACGAGGGAATACGTAGTCTGAACCAAGCAGATAGAACTTTTTGCCGCGATTCTCAAGCAGCCAGTCGACCGCCGGAACGATTTGTTGGTTGGTTGTTGCACCTGTATAGAAAATGTTAGGGGAAGCTTCGAGGCCTTCATATTGAACCGGATACCAGAGTAATCCGTTCAATTCTTCAAACACCGGTTTCATCGCTTTACGGCTGGAAGACGTCCATCCTCCGAACACGGTTGCGACTTTATCTTCCGAGAGCAGCTTACGCGCTTTCTCAGCAAAGGTTGGCCAGTCGGATGCGCCATCCTCTTGGATTGCTTCGATCTTCTTGCCAAGCACACCGCCAGCTGCGTTAATTTCTTCAATCGCCATCATCTCAGCGTCCCGAACGGATACCTCGCTGATTGCCATCGTTCCGCTTAAAGAATGCAACACCCCTACCTTGATTGTGTCACCGGTTGCAGCTCCCGAGCCGTTCTCTGTTGTTGTGGATGCAGGTTCCTCATTGTTGCCGCAAGCTGCAAGCAGTAAGCTAAGTACCACTGCAACAAGCCCCATCTGATAAAACCATTTCTTTTTCATCTCTCCACTCCCCAACTCTTCTTTGTTTTTGTTCTAATCACGAACATTAAAATGGATTGCATTTCCATCGTTCGCATCATCATTATAGGAGGGGGCAATTTTCATGTCAATATACATGACATTTAAATTAAAAAATGAGGAAATTCGCCTCATTAATCGAGGGACTTATGGCATTTTTCGCCAAAGTATGTCATGATCCGTAGCGATATAATCTGGTTACCAACAATTTATACCATTAAATTAACAAATAATGTTATGTTTATTGCATTCGATCTGCCGATTAGAGACCAAAGTGATGGCTCCTAGGTCGTACATGAGATCACAAAAAAACAGTGCACGATATACCGTGCACTGTTGCCATGCTACCTTAACCTATGAAGCCTCTGCCTGTTCCGCAGGCTGCTGATACAAGAATAATACGTAGTCGTTCATCGTAGAAGCATATCCCAACTGTCGCAGCATAGTGGAAATATTCCCCCTATGGTAGCTTCCATGATTAACAACCTGAAGTACGATCTCTGATAGGCGTGTTTCTCGTATTCCGGCATATGGATTGTTTAGTGTGATGGTTCGATCCAAATCAGACTCACTGCTAATCCATTCTCTGAATTGTTCAGATAGCTCATTGAAAAGGATGACGTACTCATCAACCGTCTGAAGGATACGCCCATTTAACGGCATACACTCTTGCAGCGCTTCTCCCATATCGGTGCCCGTTAACACCATATACCACATTTTATCAACGGCATAAATATGATTAAGTGCATGGGCAATCGTTGGGAAAGAGCTGTTCACTTCCTGATGCAGTACAGCGGCTGGCAGCTCCTCGATTCTCCCAAGGATCGTCTGGCTTGCCCAAGTGTGGTAGTTAAACATTTCTGATGGATAATTCATCATGTATATCGTCTCCTTTTTGACTGGTCATGTTGTCATTATAAAAAAAGCAGTATGACAACAGTGTGTCATACTACTCGTAAAGTTGGAGTGTTTTTTGAAGCTCTAGTTTTAAGATATCTCTTAGTCCACTAGGCTCGAGCACTTCGGCGCCGCTGCCGAAACTCAGAAGAATAGCCCATAGCCAGCAGGCTTCCAGTGGCTTATACACCGGGATCCGCATCGTCATGCTGCCGTCCGTATGAAAGGATTTTTCCACATGACCAAACTGATCCATCGCTTCCGCCAAAGCTTCCGGCCCAAGCCGGATCACCACATCTTCTACATGAATCTGCTCCCCCACAAATGGGCCAGCCTCCTCAGGCACCTCCTGATGCGGCTGAAAAGTATGCTCTGTCAGGGATAACTCCACCATCCGGGAAAGCCGGAACTCCCGATAATCACAGCGCGTTCGGCAATAGCCATACATATACCAGTTGCCATACTTGAAATGCAGCCTGATTGGTTCCATCTCACGGTTTGTCCGCTCATTCTTCCCACTAATGTAATCAAACCGGATAATCGTCCGTGCCGAAATGGCTTGACGTAGTAGAGGAAGGACTTCGGGATCCATCCGGCGGGTTTCAAAATCTACCGCTAAGCGGGAAGTCTGCTGTTCCGTTCCGATCGTTTGCAGCCTCTCGATTGTCCCCTGCGCACGCTCGTCCTCAAAGACGGTGGAGAGCCCCTTCAGTACAGTGATCAAGGAATCGACGTCATACGAACCGAGCAGACTTCTATCCATTTTGAATCCGTCCATCATGCCAAAGCCGCCCTTGTTCCCCTGATACGATACAACCGGAAACCCCGCCGCACAGATTACATCGACATCCCGATAGATCGTTCTCTGAGAAACTTGGAACTCTTCTGCCAGGATAGATGCCGGCAGCACATCGTTATTAAGCAGCTTGTAGATGATGGAGATCAAGCGTTCTAGCTTCATAAATACCTCAACCTATTTCATATTGTTGCTCACTATCATACCATCAACTCCGTTAACGGCTCCAGCCATTTGCCAGAACTCGACTTCCAAACAGCTCCTCATCAAAATCGAGACCAAAACCAGCTTTATTCGGAACGTAGAACTGGCCATTCTCCACCCGATAAGCAGATGTATCCATGCCTTCGATTGCGATATCATCGTATTCGACGAACTCGAAGTTATTAATCGCAGCAGCAATATGGCTAAGAGCGAAGATGCCGTAGGCGTTACCGTAACAATGCGGTGCAGAACGAAGTCCCGCTTGGTCCAGATCCGCGCCAAGCTCCAGCCAATGCGTAAAGCCTGGATAAATAATGTCATATTGCAGCACGTCAACAAGACCTTTTTTCGCCCAATGGACGAGATGTGGAGATGCAAGTCCCTCTCCATCGGCAATGAGTACGTTTTGTCCACGTTCACGAAGCCACGCTTTCAAATCCGCGTACAAGGCATCATCCTCGTGAAAAGCCTCTTCGACCCAATGAAGATTCACATCTTGGACGGCTGCCAGCACTTCTTTGGTCAAATTCAAGTTATAAGCATTGTTGGCATCGATCATAATCTTCCCCGCTGGTCCGGCAACTTCGGCGACACCATGAATGATCGCGATATCCCGCTTCGTCCCTTCCCACAGCGGCATGTGCCTACCTCCGCGGCCGACTTTAATTTTGAAATTCCGATGACCTTTGGCGAAACCCTGCTCCGCTTCCTCTTTGAGCAGCGCCACTGCATCCTGCTCATTCTGCAGGTGAAGGTCATCGAAATACAGCGAAGTATCATAACAAGGGACAACAAGCGGCGAACCCGGCTCGCGATTGACAGCGGTTACCAATTCGTATACAGGAGTATTTAGTCTGCGACCCAGCCAATCCAGAATCGGATATTCAAGCGGAATACGATACGGTTCAAGCACCCTGCCGCTCTCGTCGAACAGATCGAGCAGCCTCATGCCAACAACGGCTTCCGCCAATTCCTCCGACAATGATCCCGTGTGACCAAAGCCCGTCTGACCGTCAATCGTAATTCGCGCGATACGAACCGAACAATTTTTACCGTGATCTCCAAGCCTGCCGTTCGAACCCGCGCTTCTTGCACGCTCACCTGTAAGAGTTGCAACCTCAATCTTCTCTACTTTCCATTCTGGCAAAATATTTGAGATTTTCATTCGCGTATCACTCCTATTAGTTAGTCAGCTATATTAAGCTGTTTGATAACGTCCCGCCTGAAGCTGGAACAGACGAGCATAGCTTCCATCAAGGCGCATTAGCTCATCATGGCTCCCTGATTCAATAATTCTGCCGTTCTCCATCATATAGATTCGATCAGCAAGCCGTGTCGTTGACAGTCTGTGAGAGATAAAGATAACCGTCCTGTCCTCGGCTGCCTCGAGCATCGCCCGATTCAGGTTATACTCACTAATTGGATCAAGTGCACTAGAAGGCTCATCCAGAATAAGGACCGAGCAAGGCTTGGCAAAAGCCCGTGCGATTGCGATCTTTTGCGATTCTCCCCCTGAGAATATTTGCCCTTCCTCCGAAAATTCACGCGTCAGCTCCGTTTGCAAGCCTTTATCCAGACGGCTCAAGCGGTCAGCAAAATCTGCCTTATGCAGGGCTTGATAGATCCTGTCATTCACCCCCTTATCCTCAACAGCCACCTGATCCATCCAAACATTTTCCGCCAGGCTGGCCGCAAAGAGCTGGAAGTCCTGGAATGCAACACCAAACGCAGCGCGGTAGTTTTCTGACCGATAAGCTTTGATATTACGTGAATCGTAGGCGATCTCGCCTTCCGTCACATCATAGAGTCGAAGCAATAGCTTGATCAGCGTTGATTTGCCTGCCCCGTTGTAGCCGACTATAGCAATCTTCTCCTTGGGCTGAATGTTCATGTTGATATCAATAAGCGTTGGCTGATCGCCGTTCTCATAGGTGAAGCTGACATGAGACAACCTAAACTCCTTCGGCATGTCAGGCATTGCTACCGGTAGGGCTGGTTCTTCCATCCGCGGCTCTTCCTCCAGAAATCCGCGTAATTTCCGAATATAGAGATTGTTTTTCTGGAAGGCCGTCACCGAATCGATCAGATTGTTAAGACTCCACCCCATTGTCCATACACCGTTTGTGACGGCAGCGAATGTCCCGTAAGTAATCGTATGCAGGACAATCACTTGGTAAGCGGTGAATGCGAAATAGATGCCGTCCATGAGCAGCGAGCGAAATACGAAGTTATTCAATACCTGATAAACGATGATACTAGGCGAATATTTACGTACAACCTGCTGCATAGCGAAGTTTGCATCCCGGTAATCCTCCATGAGCGGAGCCGTAATCCGGCTGGTCCGCAGCTCCTTGGCATAGTCAGGCAAATAAAACACCCGGCTGATGTAGCTTTTCTTGCGCTCAAGCGGCTTGGACTCCAGCTCACTTTTGAAATGAACCTTATTGCTCATGATTGTAAGTCCGAACCTTGCAGCCATTCCGACAATGACAACTACAACGCCAAGCGGATTTAAGGTGAGCAAGGCAACAAGGATGCCAGATACAGTAATGACGTTCTTGAGAAGCGCCGCCGCATGATCCAGCACAACTGCCGCCTTACCTTCGGTTTGCGAAGCTGCCCAGACGAACTGATTAAAAAATTCCGGATCATGATAACGAGAGTAATCCATCTTGATTGCCTTCAGGAAAAGCTCCTCCTGCATAGCTTTATTCAGCCTCTGCAGTTGAATCGGCGCGAATACTTCGTAGACATAGGCTGCCGCTGTCTGGATGATCGAACCGTAGAGCAGATATCCCCCTGCAGCAAGCAGCACAGGTACAAAAGACTGGCTGACAGTTACTGCGTCTACAACGAGTTTGATCAGCAGGATCCCCCACATGACGTCAAAGAGGCCAAACAGCGCTTGCATGAACAGATGCACCACGGCGTAGAGAGGGACAATCCGGAAGACATAGCCGAGCATAAAAAGATTATTGCGAATAATTTCGCCCCGCTTACCCAATTTTAATGGCCTCCTCTCTGTAAGACTCCGCCTGCTTGTGGAACATATCTGCGTATTTGCCGCCGCGCGCCATCAACTCTTCATGGTTACCACTCTCAACGATCTGGCCATGCTCTAACAAGAAAATACGATCCGCCAGCGCAGCCGAGGAAAGCCGATGGGATATAAAGATGACGGTCCGGCCTTCCGATGCTTGCAGCAGCAGCTCGAACATGTGGTACTCCGCTACAGGATCAAGTGCACTAGACGGCTCATCCAATATCGCAATGCGGCTGTCACTGGCGAACAAACGGCCAATCGAAATCTTCTGAACCTCGCCACCGGAGAGAACGAGCCCTCTGTCGTCGAATTCGCGAGTCATCACAGAAGCTGCCGATCCGCCAAGGCTGGCTATTTTCGAATAGACACCTACCGCCTCCAGTACTTCTTCCGCTTGTTTATACTCGCTTGCCGAAGCCCTTCGCATAAACAGGTTATCCGCAAGTGGCATCGCCATCACTTTGCAATCCTGGAACACCGTACCGAAGATCTCCCGATAACCCTTTACCTCGTAATCTCCAGCGGCCACTCCATTCAAGCGGACGACCCCATCTGTCGGATCGTACAGCCGCATAATTAACTTAATTAATGTGGATTTGCCTGCCCCGTTGTGGCCAACGAGGGCGATCTTCTCGCCAGGCTCCACCTTGAAATGAATGCCGCTTAATATCGGCTGAGCTCCGCCATCATACTTAAATCCTACCTGCTCCAGCTCAAGCCTCGGCTTCCCTCCATCCGGCTTACGCCCCGGTTGACTTTCTGAGATAACCGGCTCATACCGCAGAAACTCCCGTACATTTTCGATATAAATGCCGTTTTCCTGTAGGTTCGTGAAAAATCCTGATACCTCCGCAACAGAGCGGGATAAATTATTAATTGCGTTAAGCATAACGATAAATTGAAAAGCTTTAATTCTATGAAGCAACAGCACACTAACAGCCGCATACATCATGGCCAGCGGGAAAGGAGCGACTCTGCCAAACACATCATCAAGCGCCCGGTATTTCGCTGCCTTTCTGCCTAAATGAAGAAAGTTCCCACGCATGACACCAACTGCCCGATCATAGCGGCTGAGTAATATCCGAAAAATATTCGACATTCTGAGCTCCTTGGCGAAGCTCTCGAGGTAAGCGATCCGATTGACGTATTTGCTCACCCGGACTGGGGCAGTATTCGCTTTGTTAAGCTCATACAGCGCCCGGTTGCGGCGCACCGTAATCGTCAGTTTGGTCACGGCCGGAAGAATCATAAATATAAGTGCGATTGGATCAAGATAAATGACGGTAAACATAAGCAGAACAAACGAAGTCAGCGCGCCAAAAAAATTAGTTAAATTGTCCAGAACACTAGCCATTCGAGTATCGGCTTCATTGCCCGCCCGGGTATATTTGTCATAAAACTCTGCATCCTCGTAGCAAGCGAGTTCAACCTCTGCAGCTTTCTCGAACAGCATACGATTCAGTTCCTGGGAGATCTTCAGATCACACACCGGCTTGTACCGATTCTGAAACCATTCAGAGATGAGCGTTAAGGAGAAGGACACCACCATCATAGCCGCAATAAAGACGAGAACATGCACATAAGGCGTACCATGCTCGACAGCGCCAAACACGTAACCGATGAACAGGATGGCATACAAATAATCGATTCCATAGTTCAGCATGCTAAGTATGAATTGCAAAATAACCCGCCGCGGAGCAGTCCTGTACGCGGTGCCCAAAAAGAACATGTTGTTACTCCAATAGGAGCTTAATTGCTTGTAAGTATCCGATTTATTCGTCATCTAGCAGCTTATCCCCACCTTTCCGGTGACAGCATTTTTTTTGATTCCATCTTCATCCAATATATTATGTCTAGGTCTAATATGTCAAAATAAAATATATTCATTATATTATTGTGAGGGATGATCAAAAAGAACGACAAATAGGGCTGTAACTGGCAGCTTGTTGCTACCAATGACAGCCCTGCTTTTGAATTGACACTTATGCTATATTGAACCGCGCCACTTAAATTTTAATTAACTTCTTGAAGTCAAAGCCGCCTTTAATCGTCGCGCCGGCCGTACCATCCGCTTTCAAAGCCGTGTAAGACATGTTAATAGATGAGTAGCCGATTTTTATCGTTTCAACACCACCGTTGAAGCTATAAGAATTTAATACGACGTCGGTTAAGTCAACCGTCAGGAAAGGCTTCGTACCTGTTGCACCTGCCTTGACGAATACGATCGATGCACTCTTAATAATTGTTGACATAGCAGCCGCCTGCATGAGTTGAATAGAGGCAGAATCGGTCGGCTTCGTAAACTCAATTCCATCAATGGTAGGTTTGCTTATGGATACGCCGGCTCCTACACCAACAACTGCGGATGAGTTCTCCACCCCAAACTTGACGTTGTCATTTAGTGCAATCCACTTCTCATAACCCTTCGTAACGGAATCTCCGCTAAAGCCTTCGAGCTTCAGATAAACATCATAGACGTGTTCCTGAGGCTCTGCGCTCGCGAATGGTCCTCCAAACAACGCGACCACTACCAACGTGATTGCGGCGACAAGCAATAGCGTAACGCTTTTTTTGAATGTACTCCCAAATGAGAACGTAATAGAAATCCCTCCTGAAAAAAATTATCACCCAACTAACCATGATCAATGGTTAATTGTGATGATTCTTACTTCGTAAGCATAAACCATGAATGTTCACTCAACTGAATCACTAAAATATTCTGCCAACCCAAAGAAGAGAACGATCAAGCTCATCCCCCTTTTAACGGATTAATAGGCCGTCATACATTTGCATTATACAGGATAATGATGGTTTTTCGATACGTTTTGTATCAAATGTTTCATAAATAAAGGGTACATCACTACATGTGTGATGTACCCCAGCACTTTAAGATTGAGCGAACACATACTCCACTTCATTACGCTCTTGATACAGCTCCCAGTACTTCTCGGCAATTTGATCCGGATCATAAAACGTGCCTTTAGCTACATGCCCGCCAATTGAGACTGTACCAACGTAGACATTGTGAGCTTTCAGTTCCTGAGCTAAAGAATAAGCGAGCGAGCGGACCCCAGCTTTACCGATTGATAATGAAGCATATTCAGGATTCGGAGTGATCGCAATTCCACCACCTGTAATAAGAATCGTCCCTTCTCTGCGTTCCACGAATGCCGGTACTACCTGCTTAACGCTCGTCAACGCGCCAACGACATTTACTTTAAATTCATCAATCAATTGCTGTTCATTTAACTTAGAAACCGTGGATTGTGAAATGACAGCCGCATTGTAGAGCAATACATCTGGCGTACTGAACTGTTCTCTAATAACCTGAAACGCATTTTCGACTGACTCCGTGTTCGTTGCATCAGCAGTTATAGCAAACGCCTCGACAGCCTCATCCTTAAGATTATTCACTAACGTATCCAAAGAGCCTTGATTACGTGCGATAAGTGCAACCCGGAACCCATTGGATCCAAATTTACGCGCGACGGCCGCGCTCACTCCCTGTCCTGCTCCAACAATAACTAAAAGCGGCTTACTCATTCCATCCACTCCCTTACATATTTTTCTATATACTACCATCCCTATCGGAATTTAACAATATAAAACATTGAGCAATGCTCGATGTTTATGTCTTCCAGAACATATGGTGAATTAAGTATGTGCCAAAATAAAAAAAACAGAGTACAGCGTCTTTCTCGCCGTACTCTGTTTTCGTGCTTTCGCTCCTACTGATTACCTCTTACACCTGTACCAGCATAAGAATAATAGAGGACAAGCCCATGCATGTACCCATTAAACATAGTACCATTAGAGCCTGTTTATGATTAAGTCCCGCCCTCAGCAAACGATAATGAGCCTGGCTAGCATCTGCCTGATAGATCGCTTTTCCTTGCAAAAATCGTTTGATCATCACATACAGGTTATCGAATATCGGTACGCCTAATGCAAGGATCGGAATGAAGATAGAGAGAGCCGTTGCTTGCTTGAAAGCCCCATCGAGTGAAATAACAGCGAGCATGAATCCAAGAAAAGTAGCTCCCGCATCGCCCATAAATATTTTAGCCGGAGGTTTGTTGAATCTTAAATACGCTAATGTTATCCCTACTAAAATAATAGCCATACTAGCAGAGTTCGACTGCCCCATTGTTAACGCCACAATAAACAAGGTCATCGCAGATATAGCAGACAGCCCACCCGCTAGTCCATCCAATCCATCCGAGAAGTTGATAACTGTCGTAACACCAAATATCCACAGCGTAGTTAAAATAAACTGCAAGAAGATAGGAAGCTCAATATATTCGCCAGAAAACGGATTAACGAAGCCGGTAAACACAACACCTGCGGCATAGACTAATATAGCAGCGGAAAGCTGAACAATCAGTTTGGGCAGAGCAGGGAAGTCTTTCCCTTTTGTCTTATACCAATCATCTAGTGTACCTATCGCTAGCAACAATAGCCCGCCTAGAAAAATAGCCCCTGTTTCCATAGAGAAATCCCGAACGACAACTAAGTAAGCAACAAAAAAGCCAATAAAAATAGCATAACCAGCCGTAAGCGGAATAGGCTTTCGGTGCAGTTTACGCTCAACATTTTTTCTAGGCTTGTCCACAAAATCGATTCTAAAAGCAAGCTTGCTGAATGGAGGAATTAACACGAGAACCGTCACAAAAGACAGCAGAAAAGCAACAAAATATAAAATACTATCACCACCATTTGTAGAAATACCTCATCTATTAATTATACCTTTAGCTCGAAGGCTGTCGACTGATGTTTCACTGACTATCCACTGACGTCAATAAGTATCTGCAATGTATAAGGATCGACAGGAGGTGCGACTATTGCTTCGAAAAAGAAATTTATGGTGCGCTTTTATCCTTCTATTTGTCGCTAGTCTGCTGTTTGCTGCTTGTTCCCGGCATAAAGATCATTCCGCAGAAGCGATAGCGATTGTCTCTAATGTTGTAGTTACAGATAAGGGAACAACGGATGACGGACACTATTGGATCCTCGCTGTATATCCGGATAAAAAGAAGTTCAAAAGCACCATTAAACTGAATGTGAAAGAAGCACTCTGGAGTACGGTTGCGATCAACCGAAAGTACACCGTCCATTACGTCGAACAAGCGGATGGAACTTATGAATTGCTTGAGATCCGTCTGCTCACAGATTAAAGGGAGAGCCACCAGATAGGTGACTCTCCCTGTTTGTACTTAACTGTTGTTATAACTTCATCACTCTATAAGCTGACGTCTGATTATGATTAGTAATGATTTTTGCCGGGTTCTTAGGGTCATTGATTGTCTCCTTGCCGTTCCCAATCATCCCATTCACGTTATCTCCCCATGCCCATACGTAACCATTCGTATCAAAAGCATAGAAGCTTCTCGAAGAGGAAGCTGCCACATCAACAACGCCGGTTAACCCAGGAAAATGATATGGTGTTGTTCGACTGCTCTTCCCGCCACCACTCTGTCCTATCTCGTTGCCGCCCCAGATATACACCGCGCCGTTCTTGGTCAGTGCAAGCGTATTACCCTTGCTGGCTGCAACCTTAACAACACCGCTGATCCCTTGAACTCTGGCAGGGCTTTTCTGAACCTGCTCAGCGGAGACACCGCCATTACCAAGCTGTCCGCTGCCATTTACTCCCCAAGTCCAAACCGTTCCATCCTTTTTCAGCACGACCGTATGCGGAGATGAACCGCTGGCTACTTGCTGCACGGAGGAAATGTTTTTCACCTGTACAGGCTTATTCCGGTTAGTCTTTGTTCCGTCCGCTAGTTGATAGCTTGAATTATCTCCCCATGCCCACAATGTACCGTCATCACGGATCGCATAGGAGGTCTTATACCCGGCATAAATCGAGATAACATGCGTTAATTCCGGCACTTCTACCGGCTCCCGGCTAAGTTTATTATTCCCTATGCCAAGCTGACCCGATGTATTATCTCCCCAAGCGAGTACAGCGCCTTTTTTCGTTAAGGCTAGATTATAAGAATTACCTCCGCTAATAGAGACGACGTCTTTCAATTGCGGGATTAGAGTCGGCTGCATAATGTATTCCGCTCTGGAGTCAATGCCTACTTGTCCTGAGTGGTTGAGCCCCCATCCCCAGACCTTGCCATTCGCCATTGCAAAGGCATGTGACCCGCCGGCGACGATTTTGTTAATGCTCTTAATCCCTTTAATTTGGATTGGCAGCGTCGATGCCTTCTTGGAGATTTGACCCGTTGCTAATTGACCCGCAGCATTACTTCCCCAGCCCCATACGGTACCGTCACTCTGCAAAACAATGGCAAAGGAATCCCCCGCCGACATGCCAACCTCCCGTTTCTCCGCTCCATCAGCCTTCTGTAACCCAAGTGGCGAAGAACTTAATACAAGTAAGGAGAGTAAAGATAACGCCGTCAAACGAGTCCATAGCTTAAATGCCATGCTCGATCCTCCTATGTAGGTCCGTTTTTACGAGCATAATAGCTTTTTAAATAGATTGGCTAGCCTAGCTTCACCAGGTTATCCGCAGTGCGGAAAGCCAAGGCCATAATCGTCAGCACCGGGTTAACGCCGCCGTTTGTTACGTGAACGGAACCATCACTAACCCATAGATTGTCATAGCCATGCACGCGGCCTGATGGATCGGTGACAGATGTCGCAGGATCGTTCCCCATACGAAGTGTACCTGCCTGATGCTGTCCTCCACTTAACCCTCCACCGGGCTTGGTTTGCCACACTTCACGCGCTCCGGCAGCCCAAAGCCACTTCTCAGCCTGCTCTCCATTTACTGCCGACGCTCGAAGGGACTCGGGATGAACGCTGCCAGAAAGCGCTGCAACCGGTATGCCAAAACGGTCCTTAACCGACTTCGACAGCAGCACCCTGGAATCGGCGTTTGGAATCTCCTGAATCGGGCCTTGAATTTGACTCGTACGCAAGAAGGTATCACGCATCGTCTCCTTGCCTTTAATTCCCCATCTTGCCGCATTCGGCGAAAGTGCTCGATACCAGTGAATAAGAGGCAGCCGGGTAAACTCGTTTGCCAGCAGTCCCCCGCCGATAATCCCCTTATTGCTATGTTCAGAGCTGAAACTCGCTATGCTGACCCCTGGACCAAGGCCGTCTTGAACGATCTCGTCAAAAATCCCATAAGCGCCGGAATAAACATGACCTTGCAGGTTCCTGCCAACTTGGCCGTTCCGATTGCCGATTCCGTCTGGCTCCGCATCGCTTGTGGAATTCAGAAGAAGTCTTGCACTTTCGATTGCCCCCGCGGCTACTACAACGTGCTCTGCCCGTATTTGCCGCCGATGGGTCGAACCATTCGATTGCTGCACAAGGCGGACTCCGGTCGCATGCCTTCCTCCTTCGGTGTCGATATGCTCGACCATCGTATCGCAGATCAGATCGCAATTGCCCGTAGCTAGTGCTCTTACCAGCATGGTGTTGTGTCCGCCGTTCTTGCTGTTCGTCGGACAAGCAAATCCAACGCATTGACCACATCTGCCGCAAGCCTGCCTGCCATCTCTTTCAATAGAGTTAATAAGAAGCGGTACCGCCCCGTAGTGCCATCCCAGCTTTTGGGCAGCATGGGCTAACCGTTCGGCTTCCAGCGTCAGAGGCATAGCCGGCATGGGATAAGCATTGTGACGTTTGCCTCTACCAGGATGGGCATTCCCATCACCGGATACGCCAACCTCCCATTCCGCACGCTCGTAATAAGGTTCAAGATCTTCATAATGGATCGGCCAATCGCTCAACGAGCTACCTTCTGGCACTCCATAACGGCTTGCCATACGGAAATCATCCGAATGAAACCGCCACGCCTGCGCCCCATAAACCCGTGTACCTCCCCCAACCGTCATCGCGTTATTGTGGTAATCACCATCAATAGGTAGCGTCATTCGCTCGCTGCCATTCGCTAGCGCAATTGTGCGGGGATTGCCTTCCACATCCGGTCCTGTGTTATGCCCATATTTGCTAATCCGATGATTCCGCAGGTGATCCCTGCCAACCTGATCGTATTGCAGCCAACTGCCTCGCTCGACGACAAGCACCTGCATTCCCGCTTCGGCAAGAACAGCCGCAGCTACCGATCCCCCTGCTCCGGATCCGATTACAACAGCATCATACCGGTATCGCAGCTGCTCAATTGATTTTTGCGGCAACTCAGCTTCGGGAGCTGGCGCAGCCGTTCCTTCCACGGGGCCTGGACGAAAACCTATCATGTCCCATGACTGACCTTTTATATTACCTCCCGCTTCCGGGGTTCCATAGTAACCTTCTGCGGATAGATTCAATAACGTATCAAAAAATAGCTTTGACGAAACAGGCCAGTCCTGAAAGGCATCAAGCTCCGCCTTCTTTAAAAGTTCATCTTGCTCATTAGCCGACAAATTTGAAAATGGCTTCCCATGAAGCTTTAATGCTTCCTCCTCCATGGAGCGGAGTCCCGGTTCAATCACCTTCGTCCAATCTGCTGCACCTGTCGCGGCATATTGCTCCAAATAGGTTAAAGCGCCCGCTTCACTCGCTGACTGCCAATCATCCTTAGGAATCATTCGATCCGTAACCGCTTTCAAAAGAGAATCTGTATCATATTGACTCATTCCCTTGACCCCTCCCTGATTCTAGCTACCTCTTCATCATAATCTGATCTTATAGTTTTTCAAGACCTATCTCTACCTATTATAGAAATGGCAGAATAAATTAGGAATCTCCGCAACGGTCTAGTCACAATTGCGTAATAGACGAGTAACCATATTCTAAGTATGAAAGAAATGAGGTTCACAAGCATGGAATTGATCCTACAAGGAATTACGAAAAGCTTTGGGGATAAGAAAGTGCTCCAGGGCGCAGGGTTCCATTTTCAAAAGGGTAAAATATACGGACTGCTGGGTCGCAACGGCGTAGGGAAAACAACATTGTTTAATTGCTTAAGCGGTGAAACCAAGATCGATAGCGGACATGCGTGGTTAAAGGATGAGGAAGACGAGCGGAAATTGGTCGAGGAGGATATTGGTTACGTGTATTCGCTGCCGATCCTGCCCGAATTTCTGACCGGTTATGAATTCATCAAGTTCTACCTTGATATTAACCGTGACAAGCGTCCGGGCTCCAATATTGACGCTTACTTCGATAAGATGAGCATGTCGCAGGAAGATCGTCACCGGCTTATTAAAAACTATTCCCATGGCATGAAAAACAAAATTCAGATGCTGCTTTTTCTCATTTCAAAACCGCCGGTCATTTTGCTTGACGAACCGCTGACCTCCTTCGACGTGATCGTAGCACATGAGATGAAAAATATGCTGCGCGAAATGAAACACGATCATATCCTCATTTTCTCTACCCACATTTTGCAGTTAGCCGCCGATTTATGTGATGAGATTGTCGTACTGAACAACGGTCAGTTGTCCGCCGTGCCGGCCGATTTGCTGCATAGCGCGGAGTTCGAGCAAAACATAATTTCATTGTTAAAGGATGACAGTCATGCTGACAACATTTAGCACGCTGTTTTCCATTCGGACTTCCTCAACCGTCAATCGTCTGATTTTTTACGCTCAGAAGCTACCTTTGATCGGCAAAGCAATTAAAGATACGCAGTATGCTAATTTGGGTGGGAAAAAGGCGATTGCTGTCGTCGCGTTCCTTCTGCATGTCATTTGGGGCTTCGTATCCAAGCTGGCTTTTCTAGGATTGATGGTTTACATGCCGGCTGTCACCATGAACGGGACCCTGCCAAAGGAGGATCAGCTTTCACTATTTTTGCATATCTTCTTGCTGATTAGCTTTGGGGTGGCGGGTGTCGCCAGCGTCATGGTGCTCGAGACGAAACGAGAGAAGTACATTGCCGTAAAGCTCATGCGGATGAAGCCTGCCGCCTATATGCATGCGTCGCTGGGCTATCGTTATTGCTCTTACTTTATCTACTATATCCCGGCTATGCTGATCTTCACCTCCTTGCTGGATGTCCCAATTCTTAAAGGGATGGGGCTGGCCTTGTCGGTCACGCTTTGGCGGGTACTGTGCGAATATCTACATCTCAAACTGTTTCAGAAAAAGGGAATCGTGCTCATCAAAAATAACGTGGCAGTGTGGCTTGCGATAGGACTTGGCTATGGTGCTGCTTATGTGCCTCTTTTGCTAAATTGGACGCCGACAAGCGGCGAGCTGCTGCTCCTGTGGCCCGTTACGTTGGTCATTGCGGTGCTTGGCGCAATAGCTGCGGTGCAGTTAAAACGATATTCTGACTATCGAATGGCAGTTGACGCAGCGACAAAAAGGGATGATCCGCTGCTCGATCTTAGCCGTATGTTTGTGGAAGCAAATAAAAAGCAAGTGAAGTCAAAGGACGTCGACTATACGTCTATGGCCGGGCAGTCAGCCAAATATAAGAGCCGGGAAGGTTATGCGTATCTGAATGCGTTGTTTTTCGCAAGGCATCGCAGTCTCCTGTTACGACCTCTGTGGAACAGAATGGCAATTATTGGTGCTATAGGGGTAATCGGCATAGCATTTGCTCTCTTCGATCCGGAAGAAGCCTCCTCCCTGGCTGCAAAATGGAGCACGGGACTTCCATGGTTGATCTGGATCATGAACTTTCTGTCCATTGGAGAAAAAGCGTGCAAGGCTATTTTCTATAACTGTGATCTCAGCCTGATGCGCTACAGCTTCTATCGAAATGCCGCCGAACAGCATTTCCGAGAGCGGCTATACCGCATCTGCGGGTATAACTTAGCGCTTGCCGCCTTACTTGGAGCCGCATTGACCGGATTTGCACTGACTGCCGGGGGAATATCATCGGAAGAATTGCTTCTGACATTAGTCTCTTTAATTGCGCTGTCTGTGTTTTTCTCCATCCACCATCTATTCCTGTATTACATTCTGCAGCCTTATTCGACCGAGCTAAATATGAAAAATCCTTTCTTCTTTGTCGTAAACTTTGTCGTTTCCATCGCTTTCGTTTTGGCCCTCATCTTGGAAGCTGATGCCGCGACACTCGCGATCACCATAACTGCCATAACGATCGTTTACTTCGTAACGGCGCTTACTCTTGTTAAGAAGTGGGGACCTCGCACTTTCAGAGTGAAGTGAGAGATTTACTAGTGATAGGAGGGGCTATAAAAAATACAGAGCAACGGCATTCCTCTCGCCGTGCTCTGTAACGCCCTCTATTTCGCCGCACCTGGCCCAAATACTGGGGCCAATCGGGAATTAGAAAGCTGTTCGCTTAGGCCGAAATATTCACAGAAGTTCATAATCATTGGATTCCATTTGGACGGATCAATGTAATTGGGATGGTCTTTCATCGTCAGATCTTGATCCACGTGAATCTTCTCGATGTGGACCTCCAATGCAACCAATGAACTCGGTTCTTCGAACGGATGTACCTTTATAAGCTTTGCCTCTAAGTGAACAGGGCATTGTTGTACGCGAGGTGCTTTGACCTCTCGAGATGGTAAGGGAGTGAGCTTCGACCTGCCGAATTTGTCCGGCTCGAAATGATATCCTCTAGCTGCCTTGGATTCCGGAACGGGGTTTCGTCCGGTTACCAAGGTGAGACTTTCAATAGCAGGAATCAGGTCGATAGACGGCAAGTTTAGCACGCATTCTCCCTCTCTAATCAAGTTCAGAGCGGTCTGAGATCTACTGCTTAATCCGAGCATGCAAGATCGATTCAACCACCACGCTGACGACATTGGCGCCAAATTGGGTGTTCCGTCTGCATTCATCGTGCTAATCAGCACGACAGGCGAGCCGAAATACAAGATTTTAGGTTCGATTTCCACATGCATGGTCATGCGTTTGACTCCTTTCCGAGTCGTATTATATTCCTAATGTAGCACAGATCATTAGGCGTTTATACGAATTCGGAATGAGACAGCAAGAACACGAAAGAATGAGCTCTCCATTCAATTCGGTAGCCGCCTTTAGTTAAAAAAGTCCGATACGATTTGACCCTTGTGATGAAATTCATGCATCTCAACCTGTGTTAATAGCAGCAAAGGAGTTGCAGTCTTCGGGTAACCCTGCCAGCTCTTCAATTGGTTCCAGATCGAACATTCGAACGTACCACTCCGCTGAAAGTGCAATATCTGTTACAGGAATAAAAATTTTCAATCTATTAACGATAAAAATTCATAATAAGATACGGGTAAATAATGAAAGAAAAAAAGCGTCCGAATCGATTATAAGATTCAGAACGCTTTGCTAAGTTTGATTATGATGGGACAGGTGGAGGCGAACCCCTCCGCCTTTAAGCCTGCGCTTCCACGCCGTTATCCGAAACGGAAGCAGGCTTCACTAGCGCTTTCTTTTCCCAGACTCGGCTTCTCCAGCGAAGCAGCATCATGAGTCCACGCAGCCACTCGTCAACCGTAAAGGCAATCCATATGCCAAGCAGTCCGATTCCGAAATGAACACCTAGCAAATAGGCAAGCGGTACGGAGACCCCCCACATGGAGATAGTGCCCATCAAGACAGGAAACCGCGCATCCCCGGCGGCACGCAGCGAATTGATGACGACCGTATTGAAGGTTCTGCCTGGTTCAAGTATGATGGAAAGCAAAAAAATACTCGATCCAGCAGCAATGATCTCAGGGTCATCTGTAAACATGCCGACCAGCTCATGCCGGAATATCGCTGCCACACCGACGATAACTAATGTTAATAAAAAGCTAACCTTCAAGCTTTTCATCAGTCTCTGGTAGGCTGCTTTCATATCGCCCGCACCAACCATTTGTCCGACGATGATTTCCGTCCCCATCCCGATTGCTAATCCCAACGCCATAAAATAGTTCGATATATTCATAACATAAACATGCGTATTTAATGCAGTGATACCAATCATATTAACAAAACTAATAATCATCAGATACTGCGACTGATAAGAGATATGCTCCCCCGCGGCAGGCAAGCCAATGCTCATGATCTGTTTCGCGTAAGAACCGTTCCAGGTCACGTAATCCTTACGACGAATGGGTTCAGAAATCCGGCGATACAAAAGGATAAATAAAACGATAATGCCGAGCAAACGGCTCACGACCGTTGATATGGCCGCTCCTGTAACACCCCATTCGGGGAAGCCCAAGTTGCCAAAGACTAGCAAATAGTTTCCTACAATATGGATAATGTTCACACCTAGCGTTACATACATAACGCTCTTAGTGTTTCCGCTCGAACGGATGACCGACGACACAGCGTAAGAAAGCGCCTCGATCCAAATAAAACCGCCAATGATCTTCAAATAATGATTAGCAATTCCAATTTGTTCAGGATTTAATTTCAATAGCTGCAGCAGAGATTCCCCAAAACTTACGAGAACGATGCTGACGAGGATCCCGAATATCAGGTTCATCGTAATCGCCAGCGCCGATATACGGCTCGCCTCTTTCGCCCGCCCTGCGCCGATATACTGGGCAACCGCAACACTAGTGCCTACCCCAACAAAGCCGAACATCAGAATACAAAAATAAATAATTTCATTGGCTAAGCCTACTGCCCCTGTCGCCTTATCGGAGATGCGGCTTAACATAAACACATCCACTGTACCCAGCAGCATCCGCAGCACGAAGTCTACGAATATGGGCCATGTCACAGCATAAAGACTAAGTTTCTTCCACGATGGAGTATTATCGGATAAGGTCACGTTTACTAGCTCCTACTATGTTTTTCTCTGTTGCCTTCCCTAGTGTAGCGCTCGTTAGTGGATACGTCTACGGGGGAAATAATGTCGTAGCAAAAAGAAAAAGCGCCAAATGGGGCGCCAGGAGGATACTTCATTCAATTAGAGGTTTTGAAGCCGGCAAGTGCATTGGCATATAGCAATGGCTTAGCCACTTGCTTAAGGTATAAGTCCCTTTGCTTTGCATACAACGCCAGATGATGATCGGGTAAAATGTTCACTTCCAACACATAAATATGACCGTTTTTATCCACCATCACATCGACGCCAATATCGGCATAATTCCCGCCTTTGGCATCAAATACTTTGCAGGCCTTGGTGCAGATCCCTATCATTCGTTGCTGCATCTGCAGCGACTGACTTCGGCTATAGCCATAAGTGCCTTGCAGCGCATTCAAACCTTTGGAGGCAAATCCGGCAGAGGTAAAGTTTGTAACAATGCCGTTTTTCTTGCCGAACCTTGCAATAACCCCTGTACAGGACCACTGAAGCTGTTCGTTTTTTTGCATAATGACCCTAAAGTCGATGCCTCTGCTGTCTTTTCGTTTCATTTCTATCCCTTGCTGCACGATATACTGTTGTTCTCGCAGGAGATTCGCTAGAAAACCAGCTACCTCATTGGTTCTAACGGGTACAAATCGATAAGCGCGGGCCTTTTTATTATTTTCAGGGTAAATGAACTGATAGCCATAACCCGAACGAACCGCTTTAATAATCCCCCTGGCCATAGATTCCATAGTGGGCTTCAGATAGACGGCGTTATATCGGGATAACATTTCATCCAGATCTTTGCGACTCTGCAGCTTTCTTGTATGGGGCAAATGTTTGCGGATCGCCGGATGAGGGGAAAGCCATTTCCATAATTTCCACTTGTTAAAATGGTCGCCAAGGAAATAACCATTAAACAAACGCTTGCCAAGCACCCGTTTGAGCGCTTTGTAAGTAGGCGGATTCAGCGCTGCTCTTCTATATAAAGCGGATGGATACGGGAAAGTACCCAGGGTCCAATTCGATTTCGTACCATTTGGAAAATAATAGTACCCTCGAATTTTTTTCGCGTGCAAGGAAATATCATCAGCCCGGCAAATATAGATTAAGCCCTGTATATGAGAATAAGGACGTAAATAATCATTGTAATTCTTTACTTTCTCTATTGTTATATCCGCGCCTGGTTTAAAAGCGACTATACCCAGCACTGGACCGATGTGGACGTTTTTCCCTTTGACCAATACTTTATATTGCAACGGAGGAAGGCTATACCCTTCCAGCGATGACGATGAAATACCAATTGTATTGATTGGCAGGCTTTGAGATACTCTCACCTTTAGTTGTCTGCTCCAGCCTCCGAAATGCACCTGGACGGTTGATGGCCTGCTTGCGAATTTCCGCAAAAAAGCTTGATTTACATGTAGGCTGTCTTTCTCTACAAGATTCAGCTTTTTAACATACATAGCCATAATCATTGCCTTCCTTTCAATGGATGGCTTGTGCCGAAGCCGGCTAGTTTTTTTGCGTACTGCATATTGGCTTTAATCGTTTGGTGGAACATTTGTTTCTCCCCTGCGTCCAAAGCGATGGTAGGATTGGGATCATTATGATTAACCTCGATAATCCATAATTTGTTCTGTGTATCTAGAGCAAAGTCAAAGCCCAAATTAGCGGCATGATAGCCCGATGACGCCAGCTGCTTAGCAATATTACGAGCGATCTTTTCCATCCTGAGACAAGTAGCTCCAGCTTGGGCTTCTCCCCTATGCAGGATTCTTCGAAGCGTTCGTTTCCCTTCTATTGCCGTTCCGCCTTTGGATATGTTGCTTACAATTGATCTGCGAGGTCCAAGCCTTGCGATAATCCCCATCCGCCTCCATTTCCCACGCCCGTCTTTCACCAGGATTAACCGGAAATCGATTAGACGCTCCTTGGAAGAGACCAGCTTTATTCTCTCTTGAATTAAATAGCCGGATTGATGGGTTTGTCTCTGAAGAAAATAGCCCAGCTCCTGCACATTGTGAAAATGCTTCTTCAACGAGCCTTTATGCGTAACCGTTATTTTATTATTTTGTTTGGACAGCTTGAGAATATGACTCCCAAATGATCCTTGGACAGGTTTCATATATAACTCTTCACTGTGTTCAAGCATTCGGGTAATATCCTGCGGCCTCTGATACAGAATGGTTCTAGGCAGATGGTTTCTGACGCTTACATTCCGGGAGAGAAGCCTGTGCATGCTCCATTTATCCAGCCGAAAGTCATTAAATATGGTTTTCCCAAGGTTGTGTTGAAAATGGCTCATTAATGGATGACTGGTCAACGATTTATTGAATATAGACGAAGGATATTGGTATTGACCGGATATCCATGTCTTCTTTGCAGGCGAATACATAAACCCGCGAATCGTCTTCGCCCGAAGATTAACATCCTCAGGAGAAAAAGCTAATAGTGCTCCGTTTATGTGACGGTACATCTTCGTGTAATGGATTAAATTCTGAAATGGGAGCCTGCCTTTTATCTTATCAACAAGAATGCCGATATAAGGACCCACGATCAGCGTATTTCCATCCTTGCGTACTTGAAATTGTCCTTCTGCCGGTGTCTTTAATTTGTTCATACATGCATCAGAGACGAGCAATTGGCCTTGCGCTACCTTCTCTGAAGTCGTCAATTTGATTGGAATGGTCGTAATGCCGAATTGGAGAAGGAGACTTTGATTTCGAGATAAATTCCATTTCTTCAGGAATGCTGGGGCGACCAGGACCGTATCGGACGGTAGAGAGGTTCGACTGCGAATTTTGATCATGGTTAGGAACCTTTCCTTCCATTAAAAATCAGCTATGCATTAGTCTATTATTCGTGTTCTGCAGTGTTACTTGGTTGATCATAAATGGGCTTTGTGTCCTTTTGCTCATACATTCATACACTGAAATTAAATCAAGGAGGGGAGGCTTTTTTTGTGGCAACTCTCGGAATCATGTGGGATCGAATGAACAGGGGAGTTTTTAAATGGCAGGCCAAGGCCATTCAGGCAGCTGGGTTTGACAAGTTATTATTGTTTAAGCCTGACCATGTCGATCGAAGATATCGAACCATTGCCGGATGGGTATATGAGAATAATCATTGGCGCTATGAGCCAAGATCCCCGTATCCTGCTATCATCTATGACCGCGGCATCTATAGCGGCCGAATGCTCCGGGAAGCTAGACAAGTGAAAGTAAACACGGGAATTCCATTTGCAGGGGATTGGCTGGAGAATGATAAATGGAACATTCATAAAAAGCTCTCGGTAAATAGCAGGCTCCGTCCCTATCTTATCCCTACTTTGCTGTTAAACCATAATCAAGCCGTGCATACGATGCTGCGTAAATATAGAAAACTCATTATTAAACCTCTTGGCACCCATAAAGGAACCGGCATATTGAAGCTGTCCTATATGAATGGGAAATATGTGATAGAGGAAAATAAAAAGAAGAAAATCCACTTATCTAAAGAGGGATTACAGGGGAAGCTTGCTCAGTTGCGCAGCAAAAGGAACTATCTTGTTCAACAATGGGTAGATATAACCGACTCTACGAATAGAGTCTACGATATTCGCGTGCTTATTCAGAAAAATGCACTTGGACGATGGTATCTTACCGGGATGGGTGTGCGTTTAGGGAAAGCAGGCAATATTACTTCAAATCTAGCTACGGAAGGCACAGCGAAGGAAATTATCTCTTTCTTATCCCAACAATTTGGTCATACGAGGGCATTAAGGCTTGAGCAAAAGCTTCGAGAGCTTGCCTTTGAAATTGCCGTACAATTAGAACGGTCCTATCACAAACGGCTGGTAGAGCTTGGACTTGATTTCGGGATTGATCGCCAGTCCCATATCTGGATCATCGAAGCTAACGCCATACCTGGCAAAGAGGTGTTTAAGCGGGCAGCTACTCCAAAAGTGTTCAAACAAAGCCTGCAGCTTCCGATTTATTATGCAGGCTTCCTGCATACAAGGCTATCGGGAGGAAAAACGCGGCGCAAGCCATGAATAACAATGAGTAAGAAAGTTAGAAGAGCCTTGGAAATGCTTCCTTCCGGGGCTCTTTTCTTATGCCCTATGCCCTATTCCTGTCTGTGAGCGTTTTCAAGACGCTTTTTTATGGTACTATTCAGGAGGTACATATCTCTCATATTTTATTTTCGGAGGAACAATACGATGAAAAATTCAGGTAACCCGATTTTTCCAGGATGGTATGCTGATCCAGAAGCCCGCGTGTTTAATAATACCTATTGGGTGTATCCGACTTATTCTGCTCCATACGATGAACAAACGTTTTTTGATGCATTCTACTCAAAAGACCTCGTCGAATGGCATAAAGTCGAAAAAGTATTGGACCGTTCGACGGTCACTTGGGCTAAGCGCGCCGTGTGGGCACCTTCGCCAATTGAACGAGACGGCAAATTCTATTTCTATTTTTGCGCCAACGACATTCAAAGCAACAATGAACTAGGCGGAATCGGCGTGGCGGTGGCTGACCAGCCGGAAGGCCCATTCCTCGATCCACTAGGCAAGCCGTTGATCGATAGATTCCAACACAACGCGCAGCCAATTGATCCGCATGCGTTCATTGACGAAGATGGAACGGCCTATCTTTATTTCGGCGGATGGGGCCATTGCGTCGTCGCAAAACTAAACGAGGACATGATTAGCCTTGGAACATTCGAAGACGGCGAGACATTCAAAGAGGTTACTCCGGCAAACTATGTCGAAGGTCCGTGCATGATCAAGAAAGACGGAAAGTATTATTTCATGTGGTCAGAGGGCGGCTGGGGCGGTCCGAATTATTGCGTCGCCTACGCCATATCGGATAATCCGCTGGGGCCTTTCGAGCGGCTTGGTGTCGTGCTCGCCAAGCAGGATGACGTGGCGACCGGCGCAGGTCACCATGGCTTTCTTCAGATACCGGGAACGGACGAATATTGGATCGTCTATCACCGGAGGCCTCTTGAAGAAACAGATGCTAATCACCGAGTGACCTGCATCGACAAGATGACGTTCAACGAGGATGGTACGATAGCGCCTGTTAAGCTTACGTTCGAGGGAGCTCCCGAAAGAGTTCTGAAATAACGTGTTAGCGTTCCGTTCGTGTTCATATGGAGCATAAAAAACACATCGTCACATGTGACGATGTGTTTTTTACTTTACATTAGAATAGTTTCTTGAGCGCTTCAGGCGTGAAAGGCACCAATTCATCCAATTTACCATCACGGATTTTGCAGGCCCATGCTGGATCAACTAGCAGTGCCCTGCCGATCGCTACCAGATCAAACTCATCATTTTCGAGCTTTTGCACAAGCCCTTCAATTCCTGTATTGGCAGAGCTTTTTCCTTCGGTGAAGAAAGTCATGAAATCACTGTCGAGTCCAACCGAGCCGACCGTAATCGTTGGTTTGCCAGTGATCCGCTTCACCCAGCCCGCCAGATTCAAATCCGATCCGGCAAATTCAGGCTCCCAGTACCGGCGGGTCGAGCAATGGAAAATATCCACGCCTGCATCCACCAGCGGTTGTAAAAATTGTTCCAGCTCTTCAGGATTATAAGCCAGCTTCACGTTGTATTCCCTTTCTTTCCACTGCGAAATCCGCAGCACAATTGGGAAGTCCGGCCCCACAGATTCGCGGCAAGCCCGTACGACCTCCTCGGCGAACCGGGTACGGGCAACCAGACTGCCCCCGTAGCGGTCCGTACGCTGATTGCTTTTCTCCCAGAAGAACTGGTCGATCAGATAACCATGCGCTCCGTGGATCTCTATGCCGTCGAAGCCGAGCCGCTTTGCTTCAAAGGCCGAGTCGGCGAATGCTTGTACGATAGCGGCGATCTCGGCTTCGATATAGTCATTCACCTGCTTCTTCGTACCCATATGCCAGATTTGAGGCATGATTTTTCCTCCTGCAGCATGAACCTCGGCTACGACCTTAGCCCAGCCTTTTAAAGCTTCTTCACCGTAAAAGTGAGGCACATCCTTAGAGTTCGAGGAATCGGGATGGTTCACCACCGTTCCTTCAGTTATGATAAGGCCCACATTATTCTCGGCTCTCCGGCGGTAATAAGCGGCCACGTCTGCTCCAGGTACCCCATCCGGAGACATAGCTCGCGTCATAGGCGCCATCACAATGCGATTGGCCAGTGTAAGTTGTCCAAGAGTAAACGGACGGAACAAGGATTGTACTGCTGTTGAAGTTGACAATGTGTTTACCTCCGATCAAGAGTTGGATGTCATTAAAATTAGCAAAGGCAGGTGCTGGAAGCCACTTGTTGACTTCAGTACATAAAAAAATACAGAGCACATCGGCATCTCGCTAGCCGTGCTCTGTATTCATTTTCACATAATGCTGTTATAAACTCCAGTCCTTACTCTTCCCCCACCGCAATCGGATTCCCCTCATAGCTACTCCAATCGCTCCAGCTGGAAATCAATTTCTGAATTCCGTAGGCGTCAAACCGGTCTCCTCTTTAAAATTTCGGGAGAAATAATGAACGCTGGCGTAACCAAGCCGCTCTGCGATCACTTCCATCTTCTCGCCGCTCAGCAGGTAATATTTCGCTTTACGGATACGTTCGTTGATGAGATATTGCTTCGGACTATCGCCGGTACATTTGCGAAATAGCGATGAGAAATAGATGACGTGATAGCCGCACAGCGCAGCGAGCTCATTCACGGTCCAATTCTTCTCCGGCTGTTGGTTAATTGCCTGGAGGGCAGGATCAATCTTGCCCTGTTCCGGCGACCTCGGCCGCTTCGTCAGCTGATTGCGAACAATGGTGGCGATCAGCTCTGTCATTAATGAACGCAGCACGATGCGGTAGCCCGGCTGCTCGTTCATATATTCTTTTACAATACGCATCAAGATCGGCTTGAGGTCGGGCTTGGTAAAGTAAGGCGGCAGCTCCAGCAGCTCTTTGTTGTGGAGCTCAAGCTTGTAACTAGGGCGGATACTGGCTTTAAGCTTCTCCTCGCTGCATGCTTCGATCGAGAATGCGGGGTGGACAGGCTCTAGCGATGACTGCCGATATGCAAAATGGATGCCGATGAAGACGGCACCCGTTCGTGTGATGATCCGGTGCGGACAATGGGGTCCGTACAGCGCGCTGTCTCCTGCTGTTAGAGTATATTGCTCCTGGCCGATCCTTATTTCGGCTTCGCCCGAGAGCAGGCAGAACAGCTGATAGTCCGGGATGATGCGAGGCCCCCATTGCTCGAAGGCAGGCACTTCGGCCTGGCTCGCAAAGTTAACCGTTGGCTGAAGATCATCGATCGCGCCCAGGACGATATCCGGATTTGAATACGGTGGATGCGGCGGGTCTTGGAACATAAGGCAAATCACCTCATGGCAGGAATGATAAAGGATATTTGAAAAGTGCAAAGACCTGTTTCGTATCTGTAAATACACCGCTTACAAACTCCGCTATGCTTAGCACATCAAGCAATAACGCAAAATCCACTGATTATTAAGCTTATGCTTTCGAAGTAAGAATCATCAAGAACAGCCATACGGCTGTTTGGGTGACAATTCTTTTGAGCTTATGCTTTCGAAGTAAGAATCATCAAGAACAGCCATACGGCTGTTTGGGTGACAATTCTTTTTAGGAGGAATGGTTTCTATGTTAAGTCAAGCACAAATCGCGGAGTTTGAAAACAACGGTTTTCTAAAAGGTGGGGTTGTACTGAGCGAGGCCGAGGTAGATGAGCTTCGCGAGGAGCTCGACAAGGTGATGAACGGCGAGACCGTCAATAAACCTGCCTTAAATCATAACATGCTAAGTTCGGATTCCCCGTATGACAATATGAAAATGATCGCGAGCGAGAGTGTCGTCCAGATCGTTAATATCTGGCTCGCCAGCGATCGTTTCCTCCAGCACGCCGCGCATCCGGTCATCTGCGAGGAAATTGCCCAGCTATGCCATTCCAATTCACTTCGCATCTGGCACGACCAAGTGCAATATAAGCCGCCTATTACAGGTGGACCTACGCACTGGCACCAAGATCATCCACTATGGCCGATCATCCAGCCTGCCGACCTCGTCAGTGCATGGGTCGCGCTTGACGACGCCGTCATCGAAAACGGCTGCATGTGGATGGTGCCGGGCAGCCACAAGTGGGGCAATCATCAGCGCTATCTGGCGAACACGCAGGACTTCATGCCGTACCATAAGCAGCCGGAGATGCTGCCGAACAACGCAGTAGTAAATGCCGTGCCTTTCGAGATCAAGAAGGGCCAAGTGGGGTACCACCACTGCCTGACTTGGCATGGCAGCCCGCACAACCGCTCCGAGATGAAGCGCCGCGCCATCGCCGTACACTACATGCCGGGCCACACCCGCTACGAGCCTGTGGGTGAGCACGTCATGCTCTCCTACGTCAACGTAAAGCCGGGCGAGCTGCTTGTGGGTGATCATTTTCCAGAGGTGTACCGGAAGCAGGGAGTAAAGGTTTAACGATTTTTATGTGGGAGCCGCGCTGACTGCGCGGCTCTTTTGTTTTGTGGCGCATATCCGGCTCGTATGGTGTATAGAAACAAACAGGTATGGATGTTCACCAAGAAACGATTGTTGTTTGCACCATTGCTGGTGCTGCAGGAGATCATACAAAGTCATGTTGTACTCACTTTCTAAATGCCGCCTGTTGAACTGGTATTGACAACGAAACATAAAAATTACAGAGCAACATTCATTTGGAAGATTGATAAGTTAACCTGCTCAAGAAGGATCATTTTAGTGTGATTAATATTTACATAATCTTAATAAAAACTTAACATATCAATACCATGCCGATTATTTTCCGTCCTTTTATATCATTATTTTATATTTTACGTTAATTTATCTAACATAATATGAAACTATACTTGACTCTATATTTTCATAATGATAGAGTCTCTACCATATTCACTAGAGGGAGTTGAAGCACTTTGTTTAAGATCAGGAATATTTTAAAGCTCAGTAAAGATCAATCTGCTTTAGATTTACCCGCCTCACAAGCTGTAAAGCACACCAAGAGCAAAAAGTCGACATTTGCAGCAATCCTCGCTTTTTCCATTATCATCGCAGGAGTAGCCCCGTCCAATAGCGCATACGCGTTAACTAAGCTGACATCGGAAGCCGGGACGGAATGGGAATTCCACGACTCCTTCGCACCTAACCTCGATTCAGGCAGTATTCGCAGAGCAAGCAATACGCCCGCGCAAGGCTTTGGCAATATTTTTGTACAAGTGTCCACCACGCCGGCACCTCGGATGAACGATCAAATGATGCGGGGCTTTGGACTTGTATTCGACGGCAATAATACATTTGCTACTACGCAATCCGTTAATTTGGGCAATGTTCTTATTACACGCGATATTTACTTTGATAGCAAAAACAACCGAACAAGATTTTTTGACACCTTTACCAACACTGCCTCTTCGCCCGTCTCGGTCAATGTATCTTTCGGCGGATCGCTCGGCTACGGCACTGCCGAAAATTACGGCGCTGTAAAAATGACCTCTAGCGGAGACACTGCCATCGCTACCGACGATTCATGGGCGTTGATAGGTAATACGAAAGCAACAGACCGCCCCATTGGTGTCGTTCTTGGTTCGCCTGCTCCGTTTGAAGGAGGGCTGCAAGGCACCGGCAACCAGCAAGAAGACCCTTTCACTACCCCGCTCGCCACTTCCGGCAATGACGCAAACTTCTACGGCTTTATCCACCACCTGACGATTGAGCCTGGCCACACCAAATCGCTTGCCAGATATGTGCTGGCCGGGGAAACAGGCGAAGCCGGACTAACCCAAACCGCCGATTCGCTGGATCAACTGGCGAAGAAGCCTGATCTTACGCAGCTGACTCCAGCGCAGGTATGCACAATTAGCAACTGGGACTTATCCAGCCTCACTGATTTTGATTCTGCTGCATGCGCAGACGTTACCAGCCTTGACATTCCGGCGGCTCCGGCAGTACCACCTATGGTGACAACCTCCAATTACGATGTAATTAACAAAAGCATTGAGCAAATGCAGGATGATATGGAGAAAGGCATCACTACTTCCGAAGCCATCACAAAAGCTTATCTGGATCGCATTACAGCGTATGATTTCGGACAGTTAGGCTTCCATTCCTTCCTTCACGTCTCTGAAACGGCTATCCAGCAGGCCAAGGCAGCAGACCAAGCGCGCAAGGAGGGGAAGACAGGCCAATTACTTGGTATTCCAATTGCTGTCAAGGATCTCTATGACACCAAGGATATGCCGACCACCGGCGGTACCAAAGCGCTTGAAGGCTGGCAGCCCAAATCTGACGCTTACCAGATTCAGAAACTGAGGGAAGCAGGAGCCATCATTATCGGCAAAGCCAATACTTCAGAATTTGCCAATAGTGGCAGCTTCAGCGACAGCGGCTGGATGCAAACCTGGAATGCGCTCTATCCGTCCAAAACCTCGTTTGGTTCCAGCGGCGGCCCAGCAGTATCCGTTGCAACAAGTTTTGCAGCAGCAGCCATGGGTACACAAACTGGTGTATCGCTTTACGCACCGTCTACAGGCGCTAGTCTGACGGCTTTCCGTGGCACGGACGGCATGGCAAGCACGCGCGGTGTTATGCCGCTCACATGGGGACAAGACTATGCAGGACCCATCGCCCGCACCGTCACCGACCTATCTTATTTGCTTAATGCAACGACAGGCACCGATCCGCAGGATATGCTGACACAGGAAGCAGATGCAAGAAGGCCTAGCGACTGGACGGAAGCTCTCGATCGCAATGCCCTGCAAGGCAAGCGTATCGGCTATATTCCATCCTCATTCGTTTCCTCATACGCCGATGACGGCACGGGACAAGCCGTCATGCAACATTTTGAAGATCTGGTGGAAGCAGGAGCTACCATGGTTGAGATGAGCGCACCCCCTGGGGGCGGAACAAGACCCTCGGGAAATGCCGGTTCCGAGGGCTGGGCACGCTACATCGAGCTGCATGAAGATTTCCCTTACGCCACCGGCGACGAACTGCTCGCCTCGCCTAAGGTACTGTTATACAATCAAGGAAGCTTACAAGTGCGCCCTCGAATGACTGAAAGCCAAGTACAGAACTACATTGCTTATAGAACGAACTACAAGAAGATTATTGCAGACTGGATGGATCAGTACGATGTAGACAGCGTCGTTTATGCTGGCTTTATCAGCGACATGTACAATAACGACAGCGCCGCCTCTCAGCTGAGCTCGGACAGAGGTACCGGCGTACTGACATCTAATGTCGGACTGCCAACTGTTGTCGTACCTGTAGGCACAAATCCAGATGGCTATTCCATTTCCATGCAGCTTGTAGGCAAGGCATGGGATGATGCCAACATTCTGGGCATGGGCTACGCACTGGAGCAGCACACTTTGGCTCGCAGTGTAACAACCTTTGCGCCAGCGCTGAGCTATCAGCCAGATAACACCGGACCAACAAATCCAGGCAATGGCCCATCCACACCGGGTAACGGACCGTCCACGCCAGATAACAGCAATGACGGAGAGCAGTCCCCGGAAGTGATTTCGTTTGCCGACACGAAAGGACACTGGGCCAAGAATAGCATTGACTTCCTGGTTCAGAAAAAATTGCTGTCCGGTTTCCCGGATGGAACCTTCCGTCCTGACCTTGGCACTACACGCGCCGAAGCCGTGAAGGTGTTAGTAACTCAGCTTGGCTTAGAGCCGCAAACGAGCAGCTTCACCGATGTGCCTGCTGGGCACTGGGCTGCAGGCTATCTCGGAGCAGCAGAAAAGTCAGGCCTCATGACCGGATATACTGACGGCACATTCCGGCCGGACGACAGAATTAATCGGGAAGAGATGGCTGCCCTGGTTGCCAGAGCATTCAAACTAAGCGGCAGTGCTGCTGTTTCATTCTCGGATGTCCAGGCAAGCTCCTGGTCATACACCTATATCAACGCCCTGACAGCCAATAAGATCGTCGAGGGATATGCTGATGGTACATTCCGCCCTGCTCAAGAAATAACCAGAGCTGAATTTGCCACAATTATAGCCAGAGTACTGCAACGCTAGACAATAGAAACAGGCGCCTTCTTCATCAGAAATTAATATTGTTAACTTATGTAAGACAGGCCGGGGAGTTCACCTTAATGGTTGGGCGTACCCGGCCCTTTTTACGTCTGTACAGGGCACTGTGAAGATAGGAGCGGCCATGTCACATTGACCGCATGGCGATGTATTCAAAGTGAACGGGAGGTTTATTCTTATCCGAATGTTGATCGAGCCACAGCGTCCCTAGGTGGTGTATATGCTTTCATGGCTTATTCAAGAACCGCTTGTTGACTCCGTGTTGACACGGAGCTATAAAAAAATACAGAGCCATGGCAATTAGCTCACCATGCTCTGTACCTAAAATCGATGTACTGCTATCCGTTTTTCCGTTCTTCTTTCTCCCCAACCGCAATCGGATTCTCCTCGTAGGAGATCCAATCACTCCAACTTCCTGCATACAGCCTTACCTTCGTAAAGCCAGCATCCTGCAAAGCCAGTACATTCGGACAAGCGGTTACTCCGGAGCCGCAGTAGACGATTGTCTCACGATCTTTATCTAATCCTTCGAACCGAGTAGCCTGCTCGTCCGCGTTTTTCCACTTACCTTCTTCTCCCTTGGCTTCTGACCAGAGGCGGTTAATAGCGCCTGGAATATGACCTGCTTTTTTGTCCAGCGGTTCTACCTCGCCGCGGTAGCGTGCACCATCTCGGGAGTCGATGAGCGTAACGTTCTCATTGCCAAGCTTCTCATGGACTTCGTCCATCTCTACCAGCATGTTATGCTGCACTGTTGCAAGGAAGCGTGCTGGGATCAGCACTTTCTGCTCGGCATTCACTGGGAAGCCGGCGTTTTGCCAAGCCGTATAGCCTTCATCCAGAACAAATACTTGTTCATGGCCCAAATATTTCAGCAGCCACCACAGACGCGAAGCGAACGCTCCGCCTTGATCGTCGTAAGCGATAACGCGGGTTTCATTGCTGATGCCAACTTTGCTAAGTGCAACGGTCAACGCCGTAATGTCCGGCAATGGATGGCGTCCGCCATGCTCTTCAACCGGAGCGGACAGATCTTTTTCCAAGTCAAGAAATACAGCACCTGCAATGTGGGAAGCTTCATAAGCTTCGCGGCCAAAGTCCGGTTTGCCAAGCTGGAACCGGCAGTCTACGATTACGATGTCTGTCTCATATAAGCGGGCAAGAAGCCATTTCAACGATACGATATTGTTCATTTAGGAATAACCGCCTTTCGTATGTATGCTATATGTGCATTATACATGAATCCTCCCCCTATCTTCTAACCAAGGTGGTTTCCGTTTACAAATATCGCATATTTCCATAATCATGTAGAAATACTTCATAGATAAAATCTTCTTTGGACAGGTTTGTCCAACATTTTATCAAAGGAGATGAATTTATGTTTAAACGTGTCATCGGTACGGCGGCCGTTATTATCGCACTAGGTGCAGCGCTCGTTACGGAAGCCGGGGTTGCGCCATCGCCAGCTCATGCGGCTAGCAACATGGTTCCGGATTATGAAGTGAAGCTGCTTATGAATCCAAGCACCACACTGGGCTCGGATTATAAGCTGACAAGCTCCGTATTAAGTGCCTTCGCGATGCCAACAACCGTTACGAAGATGAACGTAGCTTTCCTGGACACCAACACCAAAGACATCTACAACAACGGATGGAGCACTCGAATCCGCAAGACAGAAGGCGAAGATGACTTCGAATTGTCTTACAAGAAGCGCTACACCATCACCAATAACGATATTAATGCAGCTCTAACGCAGGCAAACAATGATGGCTTTAACTCCGGCGATACCAACTATGAGGCTCAAGTGGAATGGGGCTACCAGAAGAAAACACTCAGCATCACTCGGACCAAAAGCGGCAGCAAATCCGGTTACAGCGGCATGGATCTCCCATCGATTAGTGACTCCCGCAGCCTGATGATTAACAACGCACCAGACAAATTTAATGATTGGCTGTCTAATGATTGGGGTACGAACAAATTGCAATCCTCCCGTTATTTCGGTCCGGTACTTGCCAAACGTTCCATCGGTACATGGAGCGGCTTGCAGATTTATATCGAAGTATGGCCGATCAAGAACGCTGCAGGCACTGGCACGGAATATGTGGTTGAGGCTTCCTTCAAAACAACCAGCGCCACAACTGCTTCAACTAAACATGATGAGCTCGTCACTTACCTGCAAAGCAAAGGCTGGTTCCTGGCTCAGGATTCGTTGAAAACGCAGTTAATTATGGATCGTTATTAATCTAATGAATTATCGCCTGTCAACCTGTCAAACAGCTTTCCTCTGCTTAGCTATTAAGCGAAGGAAGGCTGTTTTTTAATTTAGGCTCACCAACGTGTAAAGTTTACTTGACATAAAGTATAGTTTGAATTACATTTTGTATGTAGAACTTAACTATTTTTACCATTTAAGGAGGTGCAAGCTTGACCTACCAGGAGAAGAAGAGCATCACGACACTAATCAGCGCCGTACTTATTTTCGCATCCTATTGTTTGTACATGTATCTGCAGTACCCCGAGGAGGGGCTCGAGCTCGAAGAAAGCTTCCGTTATTGGGGCTCCTTCGTCCTTGTCTTGACGTTGGTATCCATCGTGGCTCATATCATCATCAGCATCATCTTTAACATCATTTTCCGGATCACCACTGGGGAGAAGGAACCCACCTTCGCCGATGAACTGGATAAATTAATTGAGTTAAAAGCACACCGGAACTCTTTCTTCCTCTTTATCCTCGGCTTTCTGCTTGCCATGGGATCACTGGTCACCGATCAGCCGCTATCTGTCATGTTCGTCATTCTTATCGCTTCCGGCTTCCTATCCGATGTTACCGGATCTATCACAAAACTTTATCACTACAGGAGAGGAGTCTAAGCTATGAGCAAAAATCTTGTCGGCAATCACATCCGCAAATTACGATTCAATCATAATGAAATGACACAGCAGCAATTGGCTGACAAGGTTGGCGTAACGAGACAAACGATTGTAGCGTTGGAAAAGGGCAATTATTCCCCGTCTCTCGAATTGGCCTTCCGCATTTCACACGCCTTTGGCTTACCACTTGAGGAGGTATTCTTTTACGGGGATGAATCTAATTTGGGAGGTTAACTATGAGATCAGCTATATCAACAGGGAAAGTGACAGGTGTACTATTTATCCTTGCGGCGGTTTCTTCCATTATTGGACTTCTGTTGTACGACCCCATCCTTAACGGTTCTGATTACCTGGTAAACGGCGCTTCACATGCCAATCAGGTGATTACCGGAGCATTAATGGAATTAATTCTTGTCATATCTGCGGTTGGTACATCTATTACGATGTTTCCACACTTACGCAAATACAATGAAACCCTTGCACTAGGGCATGTCTGTTTTCGTTTTCTTGAAGCCATAATTATTACCGTTGGTATCCTCAGTGTATTGTCCCTGCTAACTTTAGGTCAGGAATTCACCGCAGCAAGCTCCCCAGATATAGCGATATTCCAGGCTTCCGGCACCGTACTAAAAGCGATCCACGACTGGACCTTCCTGCTTGGCCCCAACTTCATGCTTGGCCTTAATACTATGCTGTACAGTTACATTTTCTATCGTTCCGGTCTCGTACCGCGGCCAATCGCTATTCTAGGTATGACTGGCGCTACCCTCATTTTCATCGCATCCATATTAGAAATGTTTGGTGTATTCCCTCAACTTTCCGTGTGGGGTGCCCTGCTCGCTGTTCCCGTTGCGGCGAATGAAATGATTCTAGCTGTATGGCTTATTGCAAGAGGATTTAATAATAAGTCTGTACTCTGACCCGAGAAAGGCCGGAATTCCACTAGGGATCCCGGCCTCGATTATATATTTGGCTTTTTAGCTCATAAGGTTCCATTCGTATTGATGACCGTAGCTGTAAGGCCCCGGCTATTAATTGCCCCTCCGGCTAATTGCACTTGTGATGTGGCAAGACCCGTTACTGTAAGAGAGTAGGTATACGTTCCTGGACCCGGATTGTCTACCCAACTTAGACTAGTCGATACGGCAGCTTGAGAGAAGTCCGTCTGATTCGCTTGCTGCATAATAGCTTCGTTATTAGTAGTAATAACATCCGCCGGGTTTCTGGACAGGAAGCTGTTAACGGAATAGCTTTGGACAAAGGTAAAATCAACGTTTGTAATAGCATCCAGCTTCACGACCTGGTTAGCTCCAAGAACGATAGGCGTTAAGGTTAACTCCACCGTGACCTGGTTATTTACTAGAGGAATCGGTGTATTGCTGCCGGCGAACCGGATATCCACAATACCTGGAGGACCAGATAGACCCTGCACACCTTGCTGCCCATCTGCACCTGTTGCCCCCTGTACTCCGACCGCGCCCTGAACGCCTTGCACACCTTGCACGCCCTGCGCACCTTGCGATCCTTGAGCGCCTTGAGCTCCCTGTGCACCTTGTGTTCCCTGCACTCCCGCTTCTACTTGTGCACCGGAAATATCTGAAGCCACCGCAGTCCCTCTTATATTCGCCGCTTGAATGGCTTGCACGAATGCCGGGGTTGATACAAGCGTGGGCAGCACAGACCGAACAGCGTTATCAAATACGGGATGGGCAATCACTTGCGGCAGAACCGTACGAACGACCCTATCGAATGCAGGAGTTGCTAACACCTCCGGTAAAGCGGAGACGATCGATCGGTTAAAACTTGGGCTCGCAATCAAAGCCGGTACGACGTTTGCAGAAATTTTGCTTGAAGTAACCGCATTTCTTGCTAATTTAGTGGTCGTTATTGCTCTTGGAGCAATTCTTCTTGCGGTTATGGGTAGCTCCAATTTGCTGACCCGTTGTTCAATGGTGAGCCTTTTTCTTCTAGCCAAAGTTCCATTCCTCCTGCCATCCAAACTTACCTACCCTGGTTAACAGTGTATTGGATGGTCAACCGTCATGGCACGATATTTGCCCCTGAGCAAAGCGTCTATTTTAGTACACCTTGTTTCAAGATATTCTTACACCCAAGCATCAATATCATAGCCGCGCTCTTCCCAATACCCCACATGATCCTTGTCGATCAGCTCGATCCGGTTCAGCCACTTCACCGACTTGTACGCGTACATCTTCGGTACGATTAACCGGACTGGTCCGCCAAGATCATTCGGAATCAGGTTGCCGTCATGCAGCACCGCGACCATAATATCGTCCATCTGCGCCTGCTCGAGCGTGAGCGAATCGGTATATACGCCATCTCCGGAATAAAACTTAACTGTCTTCGCGTTAGTTTTAACTCCCGCCTCTTGAAGGAACTGCTTCAGCGGAATGCCTTCCCACGTGTTTTTGTATACGGACCAGCCCGTTACACAGTGAAAATCACTCACCTGTACCTTCCGGGTCAGCTTCACGAACTGCTCCCAGTTCCATGACATTGGCTTATCGACAAGGCCGTCGATCTTAAAGGACCAAGTCGCATTCGAGAACGAAGGAATTGGCGTCACCGAATAGATGCGGAAATCCCCTTTCGCTCCCCCACCCACAGGTGGGGCAGATGCTGGCATTGGCTGCGGAAGAGGAACCATTTGATTGCCATCCCTCGTCACGATTTCCTCATAGGACGGGCTGCCGATGCTAACCCCAAGCGTATTCACGGTCCATTTGAGGAAAGACGGCCCTACCGCTATCGCAATGCCCCCGCCCACTGCCCATTTTACAAAGGCTCTCCGGGATAAATACGATTGCGGACTTGCAGCAGGATGAATGACTGTCCCACCTTCTTTTAACTCTCGCTCTGTCCGCACCGTCCGGCGGTTTGGTTCCTTCAGCCACTTCGCTCTCGTAATCGAATGATAGATGATGTAAGGAAGCCCGACCCAGGTCAATAGATCATGAACCGTCAGGGCATGGTTGGACCACCATGGACCTACTGTACGGAACTGCCACAGCAGTAAGCCTGAGATCAACCATCCAACCAGAAGACCCAGCACGACAAATACATTAAACTTCTGCCAAGGCTTACCCCTCAGCTGCTTCCAGTGCTTGGCCGCGAGCAGGAGATAGAAGATGACCGGTGCAAGAGAGAGCAGCCCAACAATAATATGCAGCTCCTTCAACCACACCCGGCCTTCTCCAAGCGTACCCCGCCAGTAATTCATGAACAGCATGACTCCGGACAATGCCAGGATTACGACAATCCAGCCGTTTATCGTGTGTAGTACAACCAGCTTCCTGCCAAACCCTTTACGCAGCCGCTTCAACAACTCGCCCACTCATCTTCCTCCTTATTGGACCATCTTCACTTCCTGCACGGTGAACCAGAACCGACTTCCTTGCCCTTCCGCCTGCTCTACACCAATACGTCCGCCATATTGCTCGACCAGCAGCTTGGCAATCGACAACCCGATTCCAGCCCCGCCGCCTTGACGACTTCGAGAACGATCCGTTCGATAAAATCGTTCAAAGATCCGTTCGCGTTCCGCTTCCGCAATACCCGCTCCTTCGTCGATGACGGATATTCGGATGAGTTCTCCCTCAAGCTCCTCAGCTGCAATGACGATAAGCCCTTCCTGAGGGGAATAACGAACCGCATTTTCGATTAAATTTTGCAGTACACGTTGAAGATGTCTAGCCAGCATATTCACTCGCAGCGAGCGGTCAGGCAACCTCACCCGCAGTTGAAGCTCTTTCGCCTCAAGCTGAAGCGAAAATCTCGGATGCAGCTCTAGCAGCACATCCTCTACTACCGCCGGCTGGCTTTCCTCTCTGCTTTGCGCCCCCGCATCGAGCGTCGAGAGCTCAAACAAATCTTGTATAAGCTCGCTGAGCCTTACTGTCTCCGAACGAATTGTCGTCACATAACGGCGATAGGTTGATTCGTCCTGGATCACACCATCCTCCAGCGCCTCTGCGTAAGACTGCATGGAAGCTAGCGGCGTACGTAGATCATGCGCCATATTTGCAACAAGCTCACGTTGAGCCGCTTCTGCAGTTTTCACCTGACGAAAGCTTTGCTCCAGATTGGTTCCCATTGTATTGAACTGGTCAGCAAGCAGCTTAAACTCCGTCAAGCCGGTATTCTCAACTCTTGCTTCCAAATCACCTGCAGCAATCCTTGCTGCCCCCTCACTCACTCTGCGAACAGATGCCTCAAGAGGTCGCACGAGAAGGAAGAACAACAGCGACGAGACGATACCTGCCCCAACTGTCGCAATGCCAAGCCAAATCAGCTGTTCCCGCGTAACGAGCATATATTGAAAGAAAACAAGCAGCAGAATAATAATAAAAGCGATACTAATCGTGTTCGCTAGCAGCAAATAGGAGCGGAGCTTCATGTAGTACTCCCCTTACTATCGAGCTTGTACCCGATGCCCCACACCGTCTTAATCCATCTCGGATCAGAAGGATTTGGTTCAATCTTCTCCCGCAGACGTCGGACATGAACGGTCACGGTCGTCGTATCGCCGTCATAGGCGATGTCCCACACCTGGTTCAGCAGCTGGCTGCGCGAGAATACTTTTCCCGGATATGTAGCTAGTAAATAGAGAAGGTCAAACTCCGTTACTGTCAGCTCAATATCCACTTGCTGCACAGTGACTCTTCTCTCCTGCGGAAAGATCGATAATCCTTCATAATGGATAGCCTTTTCGCCATCGTCCTCTTCCAAAGCTTTGCTGCCAACATCCCGTTCACCGACCGCAGCGTCGTTCTTCCAGCCCATTCTTCGTAAAATATTATTGACCCGAAGCACAAGCTCTCTCGGGCTAAAAGGCTTTGTCATATAATCGTCGGCGCCCATTGTCAGACCAAGCAGCCGGTCCGCTTCCTCTCCGCGGGCTGTCAGCATAATAATAGGCGTATCGTCTGTCTGCCGGATCGTGTCACAGACTTCAAGTCCGTCAACCTTCGGCATCATCAGGTCGAGGACAAGCAAGTCCGGGCGATGCTCTCGCCATAATCGGAGTGCTTCTTCCCCGTTCTCAGCAACCCATACCGTATTGCCCTCCCGCTCAAGATACCGTCGGCACACGTCCGTTATATTCCGTTCATCGTCCGCGACAACAATACATGCGCCCATTTTATGTCCTCCCGTCAAAAGTAGTACTAGTTGCTTCTATTATACGGCCTGTTCATCCCAGATACGACTTTCCTCCTGAATGCAGAACAATCCCTCGCCAAGCAAGGCGAAGGACTTGTATGCTGCACTGATCAGCAGCATTCCTCCGATAATTAAGGTACTCCATAGTGTTTTCTTCATCATCATCTTTCCCTCGAATGGTTTGTTTCGCCCTCAACTTGCCTACGAGACATAGCTTAGCGGACAAAACTAACCATCCAAGAACGAGGTCCTTGCAAAAGCATTATCAAATCCTTACAAAAGAATTACATTTTCCAAGCACAAAAAAGGCTTTGCATCTGTATGCCACAGATGCAAAGCCATCTTTACGTCACTCAACTGACCGAGGAGTTGATCTTACCCATCTCGTCTTCCACTAAAATTGTTAATTCATCCTCGTAACCACCCGTAATTCTGTACTTCCGGATATAATCCTTTACAAACTTACGCGGGTCCTTAGGTTGAAAAATTCTCGTGAGTTCCTTCAGGCTTTCCTTGACCTCATTCTGGCTATGCTTCGCCATGAAATCTCCTCCCCTATACGTTGGATGGTCGTCCTAAACAACAAATCCGAGAACGGATGCGGCACTTACACCGCAATTACCCCCATTCGGTGCAGGCAACTCCATGGTCAATGAGTCACAATGTTTGCATTTTTCTTACTATTATAACATTTCGGGCAAGATTGTAAAATAAACAAATATTAATCCAATCCTTACCTTAGCTCTCCCCGGGCGGCTTCACAGCAGGGACTACTTCCTCTGTAGGAGCCGGTTTCACGGGTGGAGGCGGGATGTCTGTAGGTGAATGATGCGTCTCGTTTCTATTAAACATTCGTAAATAAGCAAAAACACCGATCAATGCAACTGCAATACCGAATATCAACACTACTGCCGTAATCCAACCGTCGACCATTTTCCCGCCTCCTCTCTTCTTATATTTATCGGCAAATCGATGCTTTCGTTACAGTTCATTCGCCCATAAAATTTTCTTCCATATATAGGATATATTATATCGAAGCAGCGGCCGGGCAGCAACTCGGACCATCAGACTATTTCCGTGTTACCTCGATACAATTCGGTAAGAACCGCTGCCCCATGCGATAAATTTTTCGTCCTCATCTTTCACCGTTGCCTGAAGCGTAATGGTCCTGCCGATACGATGTATAATCTCGGCTTCACACACCAGAATTCCACTTCTTGAACTCTCCAAAAAATGCGTATTGAGCTGGGCGGTTACCGTTTTCTCCCGACAAGCGACCATTACGACCAGCCCCATCGCATTATCCAGCATAGACATTAACACTCCGCCATGCACGATCCCAATCAAATTCAGATGACGCTGCTCTGCGTGCAGACGGATCGCCGCTTTTTCAGCATTCGCATATACGACTTCACAGCCAAGCTCACTCCAGAAGGTTCCACGAGCCAGCTCCTCCAGTCTTGCCAAGTGCTCCTCGATGTCCACCTGCTTCACGACAAAATCCTCCGACACGCCTCGCTCACCGCCTTTACTATTACTTTTCCTGTTCCTGTTCCTTTTCCTTCTCCAGCTCTTCAAGCAGCTTTCGCCTTAATACTTTGCCGATCATTGTCTTCGGAAGCGACTCCCTGAATTCATACAGGTGTGGCACCTTAAACGCAGCAAGCCGTTGTCTGCACCACACATCCAGCTGAGCAGCCGAGATGTAGGAGCCTTTTTTCAGCACAATGTACGCTTTCACGGTCTCGCCCCGATAGGGATCTTTGACTCCCAGAACAGAGGCTTCCATCACCGCCGGATGCTCATACAGCACTTCTTCAATCTCACGCGGATAAATGTTGAAGCCGCCTGCGATAATGATATCTTTAATGCGATCTACGATTGTAAAAAAACCATCCTCATCCATATAACCAAGATCGCCCGTATGCAGCCAGCCGTCGCGCAGCACAATGGCGGTTTCCTCGGGATTGTTCCAATAGCCTTTCATCACCTGCGGTCCCCTTACAACAATCTCCCCAACCTCCCGTATAGGGAGAGGCTTGCCTTCCGGGCTGAAGATTGCTGCTTCCGTGTCCGGGAACGGAAAGCCAATCGTACCGATTTTGCGTTTGCCCCAGAGCAGATTACTATGCGTGACAGGTGAAGCCTCCGTCAGACCATAACCTTCAATCAGCTTGCCACCCGTCATCTTCTCGAACTGCTCCTGTACCTCAAGCGGCAGAGCCGCAGATCCGCTTACACATATTTCAATGGAGGAAAGGTCTGTGCTTGCTGCGTTCTTATGATTAATAAGAGCAATATACATCGTTGGAGCACCGGGAAATATAGTGGGCTGCTGCCGGCTGATTGTCTCCAGCACAGTCTCGGTCTCGAAGCGCGGCAGCAGGATAAGCGAAGATGCGCGCAGCACCGAGAAATTCATGATGACGGTCAAACCAAATACGTGGAATAACGGCAGTGCCGCTAGAAATCTTTCGTAGCCATCCTTTGCTTTGTAGCACCAGGCCGCAATTTGCATCGTATTGGCAACAAGGTTCCGGTGTGTCAGCATCACCCCTTTCGGCGTTCCCGTCGTACCACCTGTATATTGAAGCTGCGCAAGATCGCTGCCGTGAATGTCCGTGATGACAGGCAGGTTAGAGCTGGAGGAAAGCAGCTTTTTGTAAGACACAACACCTTGGCGGCCATAAGGAATATCTGCTTTGAAGCCTTCTTTGCGTTGTTTGAGCGGGTAAAGCAGGTTTTTCGGAAAAGGAAGTCCATCCTTAAGTGACGTAATGATCACGTTCTTAAGATTTGGCAGAGGACCTGCCTCAGGGAAATCACCACGAACGCGTGCGAGACGCTCATAGAACAGATCCACGGTAATAATAGTCGTAGCACCGCTGTCGGACAGCTGATGCTCGATCTCCCGCTCGACATACAGCGGATTCGTCTGTACAACAACAGCTCCCACCATTAGAGCAGCATAGTAGGAGATAACCGCCTGCGGACAGTTCGGCAGCATGATGGCGACGCGGTCTCCCCGCTTCACACCAAGGGTGATAAGACCGTTCGCCATGCGGCAGGTATGATCATATAACTCGCGGTAAGTGATGGATTTGCCTAGAAAATGAACAGCTTCATTAGCCGGATACTTCTCTACGGCATTGATCAGAAATTGAGGGATGCCATAGTTCGGATAATCAAGAGTAGCCGGAATTTCCAGCGGATAATGGCGCAGCCATGGTTTTGGGATTTCCGCTGCAGCGGCGGGCTCATCCGTAGGCGAAGCCGCGGAAGCGACGACTTCTTCTGCTGGGGCTTCCGCAGAGGAATCCTCGAGAGAGGATGCTTCGGCGGTTGAGTCGGATTGCGGTTGTGACGACAGTTCAGGCTGGGCGGCAGGAGTTTCATCGAGTGAGTTTGCCTCGGTGTGCGGAGCAGGCTCCGCTTCTTGCGGTTCATCAGATGAAACAGCTTCAGCGGTTGTGTCGGACGGCGGTTCAGCCTCGGCATTAAGAGCAGCAACGAGAGGCTCCCCAATTGGGGCAGCCTCCTCGACAGTCTGCTCGAAACCTGCTTCAGCAGGCTCCTCGTCTGAAGTTTCCTCTGCTAGTACGGTATCTTGCCCAGGCTGATCTTCTGTTTCCAACATTACAGATAACTCTGCTTCTGGCTGTGCTGCATCTACGAGCTGCGAGGCTGCGGCTTCCTCCTGCTGTGGCGGAAGTGACGTTTCGATAGGTGTGGAATTGGTCGGCTCTTGCCGATCCTCGGGTACAAGCGGGCGTTCCGGATTTGACGGATCCATAAGGCGTTCCCCCTCCTACACAATATATTGCTCCCCGCGAATGACGCGTGCGGCAACCTCTCTTTTGGCGGCAATCGTATCCACCAGCGGAGCACGCATCAGCTTCTTCAAGACAGAAAGTTGCATTTGCAGGGCATCCCCCTTGGCGAGTGCTGCAAGAGCAATCTTCGCAATCGATTCGATCTTCTCCAGAGCCTCCTGAACAAATATTTCAGTCATTTGAATTGGGTTCTTCGCTTCTGCTCCGCTTTGCATGAGCTTTTGTGTACGCAGCAGCGCGCTTTCGGCAGCGAACAGCTGGATCATGATATCTGATAGCGAGCAGAGCACTTCCTGCTCCTGATCCAGACGAGTTCCAAGCTTTTGCACGGCGAGGCCACCGACTGCAAGAAATGCTTTTTTCCCCTGTGCAACGCGGTACGCCTCACGACTCAGCGGCTCGTCAAACGGCGGCACCGGCATCGGTTGAAGCAGCTCCGCCTGCAGGGCTTGCGCTTTTTCGAGGAGTGGAAGCTCGCCTTTCATTGCTTTTTTAAGCAGCGTTCCTGGGATCAGCATCCGGTTAATCTCGTTGGTCCCTTCGAAAATCCGGTTAATCCGCGAATCCCGGTAAATACGCTCGACCTTGTACTCCTTGATATAGCCGTAACCGCCATGAATTTGCACGCCTTCATCCGCCACAAAATCCAGCGTCTCCGACGCAAACACCTTAATAATTGAGCATTCCAGCGCATACTCACTAATCGCTTTCGCAGCCCGCACGCCAGAATCCGGCGCATCAGCGCCTGCTCCTTCTGCGCTGAGCATCGCATCAATCCAGCCAGCGGTACGATACACCATACTTTCGAGCACATACGTCTGGATATTCATATCCGCGAGCTTAGCGCCGATCAACGGATAGGAGGAGATGGCGCGGCCGAATTGTTTTCGCGTGTTGGCGTATTTGGAGGCTAGTTCAATCGTTTCTTTCGACCCGCCAAGGCAGCCTGCTCCAAGCTTGAACCGTCCGATATTCAGAATGTTAAAGGCAATCTTATGTCCCTGCCCAATCTCGCCAAGCACATGATCTACGGGAACAGCCACATCTTCGAAAAATAGCGGACGAGTCGATGAGCCTTTGATCCCCATCTTGTGCTCTTCGGGACCAACACTGAACCCCGGCATATCCCGCTCCACGATAAACGCGGTGAAAGCTTCTCCATCCACCTTCGCATACACGATAAACACATCCGCGAATCCCGCGTTTGTGATGTAAAGCTTGGAGCCATTCAACAAGTAATGACTGCCGTCAGGCGACAGCCGTGCTGTTGTTCTGGCACCTAAGGCGTCCGATCCGGAGGCCGGCTCCGTCAAGCAATAGGCTGCGATTAACTCACCGGTAGCAAGCTTCGGCAAGTATTTGCGTTTCTGCGCAGCTGTCCCGAAAAAGACGATCGGCAGCGTGCCGATCCCCGTATGTGCACCTACGGACAGCGCGAAAGAGGAGGCGCGGGCAAGCGTCTCCGACAGCAGCGTTGTACTTACTTTATCGAGCCCAAGTCCACCATAGGCCTCAGGTACATCAGCTCCGAGCAGCCCAAGTTCTCCTGCTTGGCGCATCAGCTTCACGGTTAGTTCATAATCTAAGCCCTCAAGCCGTTCATCAACAGGGAAAATTTCTCCCTCCATAAACTGCTGTGCCGCATCCGCCATCATCCGCTGCTCCTCATTGAAATCCTCCGGCGTCACCGTTGCCGACGGCAAAGCGTCTTCGATGACGAATCTGCCGCCAAAACGAATGTTTTCCCCCATGCCTTAAGCTCTCCTTTCAGTTGGCCTTCCTGCTTCCTCCACCTTCGCTCTATCGGGCTATCGGGCTATCCGGCTATCGCGCTATGTTATGCGTACACTTCGAACACTCCTGCCGCTCCCATGCCTCCACCGACACACATTGTGACAACACCAATTCCGCCGCCGCGCCGCTTCAGTTCATGAATGAGTGATACCGACAGCTTCGTCCCTGTACAGCCAAGTGGATGGCCAAGTGCAATCGCACCGCCGTTCACATTTACGCGCTCCGGGTCGATGCCTAGCTGCTCAATAATCGGTACACATTGGGCGGCAAAAGCTTCATTCAGCTCGAAAATATCAACGTCATTAACCGTTAAGTTAGCAGCTTGAAGCGCTTTTGGCACGGCCTCGATTGGGCCGATACCCATCACTTCCGGGGCGACCCCTGCAACACGATAGGTGCGGAAAGCAGCCAAAGGCGTTAGCCCAAGCTCCCTTGCTTTTGCCCGGCTCATCACAATGACTGCGGCTGCGCCGTCGCTCATCTGTGAGGAGTTACCTGCTGTTACCGTTCCTTCTCTTGCAAAAGAAGGCTTCAGCGGAGCAAGCGTCTCCGGCGAGGTTTCTGTGCGGACACCTTCATCTGTGTCGAAGATGAAGGTTTTTTCGATTGGACGTCCAGCTGCATTCACATCGGATCGTGTAGCGGTAACCGGTACAATCTCATCCTTGAAGCGTCCTTCCTGGATCGCCGCTGCCGCCTTGCGATGACTCGATGCTGCGAATGCATCCTGTGCGGCACGCGTGACATTGTAGCGGCGGGCCACTTCCTCGGCGGTATGACCCATGCCCATGTACACTTCAGGCATGGCATCTACAATGCCCGGATGAGGCGACAGCTTGAAGCCGGTCATCGGCACATGGCTCATGCTTTCCACGCCGCCAGCCACCAGGATGTCGGCCTCGCCAAGGCGAATCCGTTCCGCCGCATAAGCAATCGACTGCAGCCCCGATGCACAGAATCGGTTGACCGTTACGGCTGGCGTTGTCACAGGGAAGCCTGAATAAAGCGAGATGATCCTCGCCATATTCAGCCCCTGCTCGCCCTCCGGCATCGCGCAGCCGATGATCACATCCTCGACATCTGCTGCATTCAAGCCCGGTACCCGCTCCAGCGCCGCTGTCAGCACGGCCCGTCCAAGGTCCTCGGCCCTCGTCTCCGCCAGACTCCCCTTCTTCGCCTTGCCAACCGCGGTGCGTACCGCGGATACGATAACGGCATCGCGGTCACTATCCACAAACTTGCCCGCTGCTCCCATAAGCGTCCTCCTTCTTTTTGGCGCCGCGCGCGGCATTCACGCGCAGCGCCGTGTCATTCACCGGCCGATTCACTCCGAACAACTTGGTGCGTTGCAGATAAGATCCTCGCAGGGCCTTATTCGCTCCACAGCCCGCGTTTTCGACTACCTTTCTGCTTGAGTTCGGGAGGATAAGGCCCTCCCAGGGCCTTATTTGCCCCTTCGGCCCACGTTTTCGACTAGCTATCTTCTTAGATCTTGAGAGATAAGGTCCTTTAGGGACCTTATCGTTATTCAAATGAATAGCTACTGAATACTTAAGGCCCCTAAAGGGCCTTAAGTACTTGAGCGTTTACTGCTGCTTTTCAGCGTGGATCCTGAGATTTAAGGTCCCTCTGGGGCCTTAACATGCTCCAAACGGTGAACTTCAGGATACTTAAGGTCCCTGAAGGATCTTAAGTATCTGGAAGCCAACACTTTTCTCCCCTTTACTGCCTGGATTCGGATGTACGTTGGAATTACTCCAGTAAAAGTCCAGCAGAAGCTCGTATGACGCACCTACGTTGGATTCTCTACAGTAACATTCGCTCGTTCATACCATCCCCGCAGAGAAGTTACTGATTATGCTGGATGGAATCCACTGTAGGACTAGTTACTTGTTGATAGCGCGGCATTAGGCTGTACGAAATACAGTCTGGGTGCGGAATGAGCTTTGAAGTTAGCGTATAGATGAGTGCAGATTTGAGTGTGAATATGAGTGTTGATAGGAATGTGGATGTAAGTTTAGATGTAAGTTTAGATGTAAGTTTAGATGTAAGTTTGGATGTAGATAAGAATGTAGGTGCGAGAGTAGGTATGAGAGTATGTGTGAATGTTGCTAGGAGTGTGAATGCGACGCACCTCTGAGTCGGGCATGGACTCTAGGCAACAGCCACACTACGTCCTGCGCCGACCTGCCTAGTTCCGCAGCGGCTTGCCGGTGGTGAGCATGTGGCTCATGCGATCCTGCGTCTTGCGTTCTCCGCAGAGACTGAGGAAGGCTTCGCATTCCAGATCGAGCAAATATTGCTCGCTCACTTCTGCTCCTGGCGCGGCATCACCGCCGGCCATCACATGAGCGAGCTTATTACCGATCAGCGCGTCATGCTTGCTAATTTGGCCGCTAAGCAGCAGGCTATGCACGCCCATGCGCAGCACCGCTTTGCCCTCGCGGCCAGCAACACGGACGCGTGTTTCCGGCTGCGGCGTATAGCCCGCACGGTCAAGCTCTAGCACCGCTCGCTTGGCTTCAGCAATGCGGGCATCCTGCCGCATAATGACACGGTCCTGCGGACGCTTCAGCCCAATGCGGTCAACATCGAAGCCGCTTGTGGAGGTGCGAGCCATCGCAACCGTCTCAAACAGTGCGTTCAGATGCGGCTGAATTTCGCCGCCTCCAGCACGCGCTGCTGCCATAACGGCGGCTTCCTTCGAGCCGCCGCCCGCTGGGATCAGGCCGACTCCGGTCTCGACGAGGCCAAAGTATGTCTCCGGCGAGAAAATAATCTGATCGGCCGGCAAACAAGCCTCGACGCCTCCGCCAAGCGTCATCCGATGAGGGGCGGCGACGACGGGGCGGTCTAATTTTTTTATCGAGAGCATGCTGCTCTGGAACATCCGGATGATGTCTTCGACTTCATCCCATTCGCCGTTTTGCGCCTCCATGAGCAGAAGCAGCAGGTTGGCACCTACGCAGAAATTACGTCCATCGTTAGCGATAACCAGTCCGCGCCAGTTGCGGCTAACCTCATCGGCTGTCCGCCGGATGGCCGTCAGTATCTCTCCTCCGATGGCGTTATTTTGCGAGTGGAATTCGAGGCAGACGACGTCATCGCCAAGATCGATTAAGCTGGCATCTGAGGTGCGCAGTACCGTCCTGCCCGCTTCCTTCAAAGCACCAAGCGATATTTCATCCGGCGATTGTTCCTCTATGGCATATCCACTACCGCTCGCACCTGAGTAAACCAATCGCTTGCCTTCCTGCACCGCGTAAAAGCTGCTATGACCTCCCGCAATCCATTGCTCCACATACTCCGGCACCACGTCCCCTTCAGCCTTCATCCGGGTAACGGATTTCTGCAGCCCAAGCGCATCCCACAACTCAAAAGGTCCAAGCTCCCAGTTAAAGCCCCATTTCATCGCTTTGTCGATATCCGAGATGGAATCGGCAATAACTCCAACAAGGTTGGCCGAATAGAGCAGCGTCCGCTTAATGGTCTGCCAGGCAAACTGGGCATAACGATGGTTCGGATCGGTGCCCAGCAGCGCCTTCACTTTTCCTCCCGTTCCTTTCGCTGCCTTCGCTGCGTCTATGATCGGCCCCTTAACCGAGCTTCGAGCTCTATAAGCAAGCGATTGCAAATCTAATGATTCGATCTCACTGCCGCCTTTTGGCCCCTTGATTTTCCGATAAAAGCCGCCTCCACTCTTCTCCCCTAGCCTGCCTGCAGCTACAAGCTGTTCCAGCAGCGGAGGTCTGGCGAACGTCTCGCGCTCCGCAGGATCTGAGCTTTTATCCCGGACGTTATCTACGACATGAAGCAGTGTATCAAGGCCAACCAGATCAAGCATCCGGAAGGTCGCCGTCTTTGGACGGCCCATGGCAGGACCTGTCAGCGCATCGGCTTCCTCCACCGTAAGTCCGTACCTCAGAACCTCCTCCAGCGTTACGAGCATGCCGTAAGTGCCAATCCGGTTCGCGATAAAATTCGGCGTATCCTTCGCTACAACAACACCTTTACCAAGCCGCTCCTCGCAAAGCTCAGCCAAGAGAGCCGTAACCGCAGGATCGGTATCTGCCGTCGGCACAACCTCCACCAGCTTCATATAGCGAGGCGGGTTGAAGAAATGAGTCACTGCAAAATGCTGCCTAAACGCCTCACTCCTGCCTTCCACCATCTCAGCCACGGATAAGCCCGACGTATTCGAAGTCACAAGCGTTCCCGGCTTCCATACCGACTCCACTTTCTCAAACAGACTCCGCTTAACATCCAGCCGCTCGACTACCGCTTCCACAATCCAGTCTACCTCAGACAAGGCGGTGAGATGATCCTCCAGATTACCTGCCGTAATCCTCGCCGCAAAAGACGGCTCATACAGCGGTGCAGGCTGCGCCTTCACCATACGTCCGATTGCTGCTTGTGCAAGACGGCTCCGCACCTGCGGGGAAGCGAGGGTAAGTCCTCGTTTTTCCTCCTCTGGAAGAAGGGTTTGCGGCACGACATCAAGCAGCAGTACACGCATACCGGCATTCGCCAAATGCGCAGCAATCCCGGCGCCCATAACGCCAGACCCGATTACCGCCGCGCGCCTCACTGTACCCGTTCGATTCATCGACATTCGACAGTACCTCCTCAAAAGAATGGCCACATTAATGGCCGTTTTTGGCCATTTGTGGATATTCTTACTTCGTAAGCATGAGCTTAAAGAATGACCACGTTAATGGCTGCCACCTCTAGCCGCTTTGGCAATTCTTACTTCGTAAGCATTACAGTCTCCCCGCCGAATACGCTTGCTGCAAGCAGCTCTGCAACATCCCTGGCTGACGTTTTTTCATCCGCTTCGAGCAGCTTTAATCCATCTTCCATCATCGTTAAGCAGTACGGACACGCAGAACCGATAATCGTCGGACGCACCTCCAGCGCTTGCGAGACTCTCGCCCTGTTAACGCGCACACCACTTTGTTCCTCCATCCACATAAGCCCGCCGCCTGCACCACAGCACATACCGTTCTCGCGTGAACGAGCCATTTCTTCAAGCTCAACGCCAGGAATAGCCTTCAGCACTTCCCGAGGTGCATCATAGACACCGTTATACCGGCCTAAATAACAGGAATCATGGTAAGTAACCCGTTCTTTCAACACATACGCAGGCTTCAGATGACCTTCCTTCAAGAGACGGGCAAGCAGCTCCGTATGATGCTCGATCTTGATGCTCTTTGGCAAACCGAAGTCCGGGTATTCTTTAAGGAATGCATTGTACGTATGCGGGCATGCCGTAACGATCCGGGTTACCCCGTAACGAGCGATGGTCTCGATATTTTCGCGGCATAACTCTTGGAATAAAAGCTCGTTGCCAATCCGCCTTGCGGTATCACCCGAGCTCCGTTCCTCCAGACCTAGCGTAGCAAACGACACCCCCGCCCGGTCCAGCAGCCGCACGAAATCATAGAGTACACGCCGGCTGCGTGTATCGTACGCGCCCATTGATCCTGCCCATAGGAGGAACTCCGGCTTGGCGGCTCCTTGCTTTTTTATCTCCTGCATCGTCCGGACACGGATGCCTGTGCGGGTCTCGCAATCATCGATCCATGCTGCACGTTCCGCTCTTGGCAGCCCCCATGGATTGCTTTGACGTTCAATATTTTGCAAGGCGCGCTGGCCGTCGAACGGCATCCGTCCTTCCATCAGCACGAGATAGCGGCGCATATCAATGATTTTGTCGACATGCTCATTGCCAACAGGGCACATCTCTTCACAGTTGCGGCAGGTCGTGCAAGCCCACAGCTCCTCTTCCGTCATCACATCCCCAATCAGCTCCAACTCTTCCACCTTCGTGGTCTCCCGAACACCCCAGGCCTGCTTTTGCGCCGTCATTGTTGGAATAATGGAAGTGACACTGCCTTCAGGGCTTTCTTCCCAAATCGGAATAACCGCGCCCATCACATGGGCTCCTGCCAACTGCCCACCCATAGCTGACGGGATCCAAGGTGACTTCGACGTAATGGCGGCTCCTTTTTCCGTCAGGTGATCACGAAGCTTCGTCATCAGATGCATCGGCGACAGCAGCTTTCCGGTATTCGAGGCAGGGCACACATTCGTGCAGCGGCCGCATTCGACGCAGGCGTACAGATCGAGGAGTTGTTTTTGCGTAAAATGCTCTACCTTCCCCACACCAAACGACTCCGCATCCTCATCCTCCAAATTAAGCGGCACAAGACGACCTACTGGCGCGTTCCGCCCCAGCCACAAATTAACGGGAGCCGTTATGAGGTGAAAATGCTTCGACTGCGGCACATACACAAGGAAAGACAGCAGCACAAGTAAATGCATCCACCAGAACAGCTCATAGCCTGCTTCCGCTGCGATACCTTCTGTCGGCATGCCAAGTTTCCCGATCCAGTCCGCAAGTACGGAGGAGACAGGTGCGTAACGTTCAGCTACAGAATGAGCGTCCCCCGACAGCCGCTCGAAGGTTAGGGTCAGCAGAACGGTAAGCATCAAGCCGCCAATAAACCATAGAACAAGAGAAGGCTTCCAGCCTCTTTTCAGCCTTGGCAGCTGCTCGACATACCGGCGGAATGCCCCGTATAAAACAGCAAGGAAGACTAGGGAAACGGTCAACTCCTGAGACCAGGCAAACTGTCCGTAGTAAGGAAAAGGTATCGGGTGACCGCTGAGCTTTTTCCAGATCAGATCTGCCGCCCCAAACTGCAGGATAATAAAGCCGTAGAAGTAAATGAAATGCATGATGCCGCTTCTAATATCGCGCAGCAGCTTGCGATGCCCAAGCACTTGACCTGCTACGGAAGAACGGCCTCTCTTCTTGTGTCGCTCATCGGCCGGTATCTCTTCAAGCGGAGCCGCCCGGCCAAGCTTCATATACCCGACTCTGCGCAGTACAACGGTTGCAAAAGTAACTGCAGCCAGCCCTGTTACTACAGCGAAAAATATCCATCGAACTCCCGTTGTCACCTCATCTGCCGACCACCAATCCAGCATGCCCATACGCGCTTCGCCCCCTTTTGCAGCCCTTCATTCGGACAAGTTCATAAGCGCTTTCTTTCAAAATACCGCGGTGCTCCAGTATATGAGCCCGTTAGCATGAACATGCCGCCCCTTTCGCCGCTTTGGACGGTCTATTTGGCCGTGTTGCCTCATATCGTAGCACTGATGGAAGTTGGGTAAGCCGAGCCTTACGTCTTGGGATTTGGAGAGGGATCGAGAGGTTGGAATTACAGTTTTGGAGGAGGTTATGCTGCGGTGCTGAATATTGTCGTTCTAATAAAACAGACGTTTGATACGGAAGAAAAAATTGCGGTAAAGGATGGCTCGATATCGGAGGCAGATGCCAAACTCGTCATTAATCCTTATGACGAATATGCCCTCGAGGAAGCGTTGCGCCAGCGCGAGCAGCATGGCGGTGAGGTGCGTGTTGTCTCCTGCGGCGGAGACCGGTCGGAGGAGGCGCTGCGTACAGCGCTTGCGATGGGCGCGGATGAAGCTATTCGGCTGGATATTGCTTCTGTGCCGGGAGATGACAGCTTTGCGCTGGCTGCTGCACTAGCGAAGGTGATCGAGCCGCTCAAGCCGGACCTGCTGCTGGCCGGCTTGTTCGCCGTCGACAGCGGCTCCGGCAGCGTTGCGCTCCAGGTCGCAGAGCGGCTGGGTCTGCCGCATGCTTCATCTGCGGTGAAGCTAGGCATTGTTGGGCCGGATGAGGCTAAGGCATCCGGCGAGTTGCCGCCCGGAGCTGCGGTGGCGGCACGGTTCGCTGTCGTGGAGCGCGACGTGGAAGGCGACACGGAGATGGTCGTTATTCCGTTGCCCGCGCTAGTTACGGCGCAGCAAGGCTTGAACGAGCCGCGCTATCCGTCGCTGCCGGGCATTATGAAGGCGAAGCGCAAGCCACTCGCCAGGGTGGCGGCTGCCGCGAGCGCAGACGAAGGCGCGAGAACATCGCGCGTTGAGCTCTTTCCGCCGGCGCCCCGCACGGCGGGCCGGCGTATCGCCGGAACGCCTGGCGAGCAGGCGCTCGAGCTGGTCCGCCTGCTACAGGCGGAGGGGCAGCTGCCGCAGTAGGTGTAGGTGTAGGTGTAGGTGTAGGTGTAGGTGTAGGTGTAGGTGTGACGGGATTGTAGCACTCGCTTGGTGAATGCCGCCGTTAATAGTTAAGTCGATTAATCGGCATTAAGTTTGCGGGAATAGACCATTTCGGCGGCAGCTTTGCTCCTTCATCTATTGTTAAGGTCCCTTAGGGACCTTAACACGGCTCGTGCAACGCTTTTTTAGCTAGTTAAGGTCCTCATAGGACCCTATGCTCGCGTGAACAGACCATTTGAGCGGTAATGTTGCTGTTGTGGCAAATGGTTAAGGTCCCTTAGGGACCTTAACATGGCTGGCACAACGCTTTTTCAGCAGTTGGGGTCCCTGAAGGACCCTATGTTCGCGTGAACTGACCACTTTGGCGGCAATATTGCTGCTGTGGCAATGGTTAAGGTCCCTAAGGGACCTTAACATTGCTCGTGCAATGCTTTTTCAGCTAGTTAAGGTCCCTGAAGGACCCTATGTTCGCGTGAACAGACCACTTTGGCGGCAATATTGCTGCTGTGGCAATGGTTAAGGTCCCTAAGGGACCTTAACATGGCTCGTGCAATGCTTTTTCAGCTAGTTAAGGTCCCTGAAGGCCCCTATGCTCGGGTGAACAAACCACTTTGGGGGTAATATTGCTGCTGTGGCAATGGTTAAGGTCCCTTAGGGATCTTAACCTGGCTCGCGCAATACTTTTTCAACTAGTTAAGGTCTCTGAAGGACCCTATGCTCGGGTGAACAAACCACTTTGGCGGCAATATTGTTGCTGTGGCAATGGTTAAGATCCCTAAGGGACCTTAACATGGCTCGAGCAACACTTTTTCAGCTAGTTAAGGTTCCTGAAGGGCCCTATACTCGGGTGAACAAACCACTTTGGCGGTAATATTGCTGCTGTGGCAATGGTTAAGGTCCCTAAGGACCTTAACCTGGCTCGCGTCACGTTTATTCGGGTAGTTAAGGTCCCTGAAGGACCTTAACCTCACAGAAACAGGCTACTAGTCAAGCGTCCCACCTTGCGATGCCAGAGATAGTGATAAGGCCCTGCCAGGGTCTTATCGCCCTATTCTTCTGCTAGTTCCACTCAGATAAGACCCTGCCGGGGTCTTATCTCGACCGCAACAGCCGAGAATACATCGAATACTAGAAGAAACTAATGATATAAGACCCTATGAGGGTCTTATTCGACACAACGACTACCCGAACTGAGGCAATAAGACCCTCGCAGGGTCTTATTGCCCCTAGAAGGCGAGTGACTAAACAAAAGGTTACTTTAGCAACGTTTGAGTTCAGAGAGAAGCTGCAGTTATAACTGCAACAAAGGAGGAATTACGAATGGGAAGAACAATACTCGTCTTCGCCGAGAGCAGGGACGGCAAGCTGCGCCGTGTGGCGCTTGAGGCGCTTGGCGCAGCCCGGCGCCTCGCTGGCGGAGACGGCTCGGTCCATGCCGTCCTCGCCACAGCCGGCGGCGCGGCCGATGAAGCGGCCGAGCTGGCTGCGCGAGGGGCAGATGTCGTCCATGTTGCGGACGACCCAGCCCTTCGCGCCTTCGCGCCCGAGGCGTACATCGCCGCCTTGCGCGCAGCGATGGAGGCGGTTCGGCCGGACGCGCTGCTGCTCGGCCATACCGCTATGGGGCGCGAGCTCGCGCCCCGCGTGGCCGCGGCCTGCGGCGCCGGCCACGTCGCAGACGTGACCGCCATCGATGAAGAGGGTGGCGTATTTACACGGCCGATCTACGCCGGCAAGGCGTTCGAGCGGCGCAGCTTCACCCCAGGCCAGGCGTGGGTCGTCACGGTCCGGCCGAACAACTTCGAGCCGGCCGAGACCACCGCCGGCGAAGCCCAAGGCACCGTGCAGGCGCTGCCGTTCACGGTGCCGCCGCTCCTGACCGCCGTGCGCTCGCTTGTGCGCCGCGCCGGCGGTCAGATCGATCTCGCCGAAGCCGACGTGGTCATCTCCGGCGGCAGAGGCGTGCGCAGTGCAGCGGGCTTCGAGCCGCTGCAAGCGCTGGCGGGCCAGCTCGGCGGCGCAGTTGGCGCCTCCCGCGGCGCCTGCGATGCCGGCTATTGCGGTTATGCCCTGCAGATCGGGCAGACCGGCAAGGTCGTCACGCCGCAGCTCTACATCGCCTGCGGCATCAGCGGCGCGATCCAGCATTTAGCCGGCATGAGCCAGTCGCGCGTGATCATCGCTATAAACAAAGACCCCGACGCTCCCATCTTCAGCGTCGCTGATTATGGCATCGTCGGTGATCTATTCGAGGTTGTTCCATTATTAACAGATGAGTTCCGGAGAACGCAATCTGGTTAATCATTCTGTAAGTTAATCATCCTACAAGCTAATCACCCAACTCTAACGAATCCTCAGTCGCTTATTCCGCCTCAAACGCCGCTCGCAGAATTCTAACGAATCGTAATAATGCTATTTTCGTAATAATGCCCACCAGATTCACCTAAATCACCAAATAGCGATACGAGGATTCGTTAGATTCCAAAAACTGCCCCAAACGGGTAAATAACGATACCAGGATTCGTTAGCCGGCCAGCCCAGTCCGATGGCCTAGCCTGCCTGCCTGGTTAACAGCCTTCACAGCCCACCACCCACAAAAAAGGCGCGTCCCCCCCTGGGAACGCGCCTCTTCATCAATCAGGCAAAATCCGGACGAATCTCCCGGATACAATCCGGCGACTCATAAGCTTCATCGCCAACCGCATTCGTCACCGGATAAGCCCGCATCCGGTAGCTGTCCATCGGCTCGAGATGCTTGCGCAGCGAGCGGAAATCCGAAATACGCGGATTCAGCCAGTCCTCTATGCCCTCTTCGTCCATAATAATCGGCACATTAGGCTGCCATTGCGACATCGTACCCGAAGCCGGCGCCGTAATCATTGTAAAAGCGCGCACCTCTTGTCCGCTGTAATTCCGCCATACATCGAAGAAGCCGGCGATACCAAACAATCCCTGATTCGGCACGACGATGTGCATCGCACGGGAATCCTTTTCCTTCTGACCCTTCTGCCAGCCGAAGAAGCCGCTGCAAGGTACAACACATCTTTGCTTCCGAAGCATCCGCTCGAAGAAAGGCTTGTTCGACAGCATCGAGCTGTCCGCATTCACCGAATCTTTTGCCCAGAACGGGAACAGCCCCCATCTTGCATCATGCATCGTGCGCAGGCCCCAGCGATCCGTCATTACGATCGACACCGTTTGGGTCGGTGCCACATTAAATCGGTTCGTATAACAGTTAATTAACTGTTCCACCTTAAAAGACTCAATCATATCTCCAACATCTGCTGTAATGGAATAACGTTCTATCATGCAATATAACCCCCTGTGCTTTTTACCAAGTATTTGCTTAAGCACAGGTCGATTATGCGTTAATATCCCATTAATTCGTAAAACGTTTGCGGAATTTAAGCGGCGGCATGCCGGTCTGAGCAGCAAAAAGTCTTGAGAAATGCGGCGTCTGCCTGAATCCGGTCTCCTCTGCTACCCTTGCGATTGGCCAATCTGTCTTGATCAGCAGCAGCTTCGCTTGGTCTAGACGGTAATACAGCAAATATTGCTGCGGCGTACATCCAAATACCTCCGTCATACAACGGGTTATGTAATTGGTATGAAGCTGAAGCGCTTCGCTCAGCATCGTATTCGTAATGATGCTTCGATAGTTCATTTTCAAATAAGCAGCAGCCCGCTCCGCGACGGAGACGCCAGCTTTTGCCGCATCCGAACGCCAGCCCTCATCAAGCATCTGCAGCAAGTGAAGAAAACGCTGCTGACGCTCCCAGAAAGCGCCATGCGAAGAGCTTTGCGCTGCTTCATGCAGCTGGGAGAACAGAAGCTTAGCTTCGTCCGGGAACGATAAATGCATTTTTTTCGGCAGGCGGATGGCATAGGTGTAATAATCTCCGCGCAGCGAGCCTTGCTGACTTCCCTCGGTTTCCTCCCAGGCCCCAACGGTCTGAAAATGTACCCAGTCAAACACCGTATCCTCTTGGCAAGGCTTAAAGGAATGATGCCAGCGGTCTGGCCGAAGAATGAGCACATCCCCAGCATTCAGCGTCCACCGTTTGTCCTCCTCCGCGATATAAAGCGACCCCTGCTGGACAAATAACAGATCAAACACGCCTAGATTCGTCCGGTTCGGATGCTCCTCCCCCGCGTGATAGGTTCTTCTATTTGACTCTATGAAAAACGGCAGCGGCGGCGACCGAAAAGTCAGCAGCAATTCCTCCGACACAAAAACCTCTCCTCGTTGTCTAGTTGTGTGTGTATGTATGCAAAAAATCCCTAAAGCTATTGCCATGTTACATAAATCAACCCTATTTGTCTACAATATTCGACAGATGCTCTAGAAGTCTCCTCATCCCTGTCATTCTATGAAAAAAATAGCCCTGCTCCTCTATTAGAAGAGCAAGGCTATTATCTTTACATCATAACGGCTTCAGCTGTCTCTGCCGGTTTTATGCATTCTTCCAAAAACGGACAGCGGCGGCATTCTGCTGATCCTTGTGTTTTACGAATTTGCATCGGCTCCGAAGCCGCCTCAGGCATTAAGCTTGTAACAAGCTTCATGTAATCAATTGATCCTTGGAGCGATTCTGACGATGGATTCGTCACGACCCGATTGCCGCTTAGTACAGACAACACCTCGATCTGAAGTGGCAGCCTGCCAAATGCATTCGCGCAAAAAAAAGTCGTCAAATGCTGAAACAAAGCAATCATATCTTCGTCCTCATCAACGATATATTTGCGCACCATATAATCAGACGGTTCTCCATTCTCACTTCTAAGCACAAGCTGCAAAATGTGCATCAGCTCCACCTGAAGCTCCTGCACGAATACTTGATGCTGTTCGAACAGGATAAGGGGGGAGTCGCTCTTATTTTCCATTAATAATAAATGAAGGCCATCGAGAAGGCGCTGCTTAATTGACCAATAATGCTCTTCCGACTCAAACTTGGATATTTTGTTCGTCCACCAGCGCTCCAAAGTTGCCGGGATGGAGAACCAGGGCCGTTCCATCACTGGCGTCGAATAAAAAGCATTCACCACATGGCTGACGGCAAGCTGAGAAAGCTGCATCCAGTTCACTTCCGTCTTCATTGACGGTACGGCACCCTGCCGTTTTATGTAGCGGTAAGGGCATTTTAATAACTCTTCCAGCTTATAATCCTCGATGATCGTTCCTTTTGCTATTGCGCTAATAGCCGGTCACCTCTTCCAGATGGATCTAATTCAACGCCGGCACAGCGCCTGCAACCAGTCGCCCAGCTGCTTGGCATTTCGTCAACTCTTCCTTCGAGGGGGTGAACTCTACCTTCACGCCCTCCGCTACTAATTCCGCGCCCAGCTCCTTCAGCTTCTCCTCAATCGTATCAACCGCTCCGCAAAAGATCGGGTAGGATGAGTCTCCTGAGCCAAATACAGTAGCCTTTCGCCCGCTTAGATCAAGAGCGCTCATCGCTTCATAGACATCAAGGAATTCATCAGGCAATTCGCCGTCTCCCCAGGTATAGGCTCCAATGGCAATGCCGTCATATTTCACAAGCTCAGAAGCTGTCGCGTCAAAAACATCCCGCAGGACAACTTCAGCCCCTGCTTCTCTTGCCCCAACGGCAACCGCACCTGCCATCTCTTCGGTGTTCCCCGTCATACTTGCATAAAGTACAATGACTTTCGCCAATCTCCCGTACCTCCTATTTCCCCTGTAAGAAAGTAATTTAAATATCTAAATATTGAATGCCTTGAAATAAGGTCGCCATATATAGCCTTCCATCATGAAGCTCTACATCCGTCACAGGAACTCCAAGCTTAACCGAGAGCAGCGAGAAATGACTTTGAATCTGGCTGAGCCGGAATAAACCGTGATCCGTACACACATAAGTATCGATACCAATAGAGACGACGGAGAAAATAAACTTGCCGCTGAAGCGGATTCGGTCGAACCGGCCTCTTTTATCCCCGACCAGCAGCTCTCCCTTATCGCTTGCTCCAATTAGGTACCCTCGAAATACAGATAGACTTGTAACCGCACGATTCAGTTCGAACTCCGCCCATTCATCCATAAACCGGTCATAGAGCGCAATGCCGCTCTCATGAGCAACAACCAGATATTGCGGCAAATTCATAAAATCGTACACCCTTTTTTCCGGGCAGGCGAACTTTTGCCATTCTCCGCGAATCTCCGCCCATAGCCCATATTCCGTCGCCGCATAACCGGTCCCGCCTAACAGGCGATACTGGGAGCAAGGGACAGCTAGTCCCGTATCTACCCATTCTTCCTCATCGAACATATACAGCCCTTCGCTCGTGCACGCATGCAGGACACCGCTGTGCAGCTGGAGCCGGTTCACAGTGGCATTCTCCGGCATCCCGGCACCCAGCTTGTTCCACTCTCCAAATTCACTGATCTCATACACTCCGTAACCAACAGAGGCAGCAAGAATGGATTCCTGGCCCACCCGCACGGAGGAAAAGGGGAACAGCATCCAGTTCCATGGCTTCCCTTCGTGATTAATCACTTCTTCTGTTTGCTCCGGCTGCTGCCCGTTAGCGTTAAATCGACTTTCCTTCATTATTGAACCAGCTCCAATGCTATGTGATGCCCTATCGTTTAGGCTTACTTGTTATGTTCTTTCCGTTCTTGATCAGCTGCATGAATCGTGATCGACTTCACCGTCCATGGGCTGCTTACCCGCTCCTCATGTTCTCTACTTTGGTTTGGCTTATTTTGCGTCATCAACTGTCTTTTCTTCACAACCATTTCATACAACAAACCCAATGTCAGAACCTCCTTTATGCTGCACCTAGGCCTCTGCCCGATAAGTAATTGCTGCATTAGTTACAAGCTGCATGCTGTCTAGCAACGCTCCAGTTTGTCCTCTTGATCTCTGCCGACTATCCACTGGGACCAAACTTCCATTATATGCTATTGATAATGATTATCAGTTTCGTTATATTCATGATAACCATTCTCAATGGCACTGTCAACTGTACCCAAGTACCTATTCCTGTGGCTGGCTTAATATTATTAGAGGCATTCTATCTGCAATTATTTCGACGCGAGAAGCAGCAATGCATATAGCGTGACTACTCCCGCTCGCAGTTGCTGTGCGTAATGTTACAATGTATGCCCGCTCCCGCCAAAATATTTGTCTTCCTGACAAATTTCATAAATAACTTGTCAGCTAGGCTGTATTTTATACAGGATAATCTCCGCTATCGCACTGTCCGAGTAAGCCTGATTGCAGTTTATACAGTGTAATTGGCCGCATGAACCTCTAAAGCGCTCATTTGGGCAGATTATACTGTAAAAAATACAACGCACTAGCTTAAACATGACTTTTGAGGCGGAATATACTGTATTTTATGCAATGCAGCCCATTAGGGTTGAGGGAGAGTCGTCGTGTGATGAGTGTGGGCTGCGTGGCAGTTGCGGTATGTGGTGTTTGTAGGATGGTGGTGTAGCCGTATGCGGTAGGCGTTAAGCAATGTCTTGTGACGCGTTAGGTAATGAACGATGAATAATCTGCATTGGAAGACATGCATCGTGTTTTCCCTATTCCTTACTGTGATTACATACAAAAAAAGCCGATCTTGAACCTGGGGTTCAAGATCGGCTTACAACTTCTATTGATTCCAGCGGTACGTGCCAACTGTGCCGGCTGGGAGTGCTGCGATGAACTGTTGGCCATCGCACAATACGCGGAACGACTGCTCTTCTTGCGTCTGGTTGATCACGACTGTTACAAGGCTGCCGTCCGGATTACGGAAAGCAACGTTGGTTACGGTCTCCACTGAGCCGTAGGTGCTGCCGATCCGGTATGCGCCTGGTTCAACAAACCGGGAATACTGGGCAAGCAAGTTAAACTCCGGTGTCCGCCAGTAGCGGTTAGGCTGGGCAGCATCCTGCACGAACATGGTTGGTCCCGGCTGTCCCAGCCATTGGTGAGTGCCAATCTGACTGTCCAGCATCGTCACCCATGCGTTGTAGCTGCTGGCATAGTTGCGGAAATACTGTGCCATACGGTCAGCTCCGGCTGTACCCCACAGCGAGCGCTCAGTCAAATAGATCGGCTTCTCTGGGTAAGCGGCATGAATCTCGCTCATGACTTCCGGCGAACCATCATAATCATGCAGAGCGATCCCGTCTACCACGTTATATCCTTCCGAATCATTCAGAATCGGCGTCACATAACACATAGCATCTGCAAAGTTATGATCGAAGATCCACAGCTTTGTCGATAGGCCATGCTCGTCAAATTCACGCTTCAGTGCAATCGCCAGCTCAAGCTGACGTTCGGGCGACATATAGCAGCTTGGATAATCGGTCTCAAGAAGCGGCTCGTTCTGCATCGTCATCGCACCAACAGGAATCCCCTGCTCCTCAAAGGCTTGAATAGCAAGGCGGTAATACTTTGCCAATGCCGCCGTATACTCCGCGCCTTCCTTCAGGCTTCCTCGCTTCAAATCACCGTTTGTCTTCATCCAGGCAGGCGGACTCCAAGGCGAAGCAAAAATCTTCGCATTTGGCGCTGCCTGAAGCAGTGCCTGCACCGTCTCTATAATAGAGAGGTCAACATCCTTCTGAATAGAGAAATGCTTCATATCGAAGTCCGTCTCTCCTTCAGGAAGATCATTGTACGTATAGAAAGGCTGAGCCGTAAAATCCGACGTCCCGATTGTAATCCGGAATAGATTAAAGCCAAGACCCGATTCCTTATCAGCGAGCTGCTGAATAAAGCTGGCACGGGTTGCCGCATCCATTTTCGATAGATTATTAATCGTGGTGTCCTCTACCGATGTACCAATCCCTAGCATTTGCTGATAAGTGTGGGCAGGCGTGACGAGAATGGTTGGCAGATCCGATGCAGAAGGTGCCGTTAACTTAAGCTTTGGCTGCAAACTTAGAGCATACGCAGGATCTGCAGGCCCTTCAAACCAGCGGGTGTCCCCTGGAGTCATTTCTGAACTAAGCCATGCTTCAACTTCAAGCGTTGTTACGGCAGATTTGATTAAAGTAGACATTCCGTTTCCTCCTCTAGCTTATAAATATTGCTGGGTAATAACTCCGTAATCACGGCGTATGAGCGAAGCTACCGGCTTCTCGGTCTTGCGATCCATATGAATAATGCCAAAGGTGTCGATCCAGTTATTGTGGTTCACATACCAGTCATACACAATCCAGAAGTCGATCCCCGCTACATAACCATCCGGATTCACTTGTCCTTCTGCATTGACCGTCCCTTGCTCCATCAAAGCTCGCATCGTCTCTTCATAAGTAACAACCTGCTCCCCTTCATTACCGCCAGAGGACCAGTTCCCAAATTCCGTATTCAGAATCGGCTTGTCGGGGAAAATGCGATGAGCCTCTTCAAGGAACTGCTTTGTACCTTCGTAATACGTGCCGCCGTGGAAAATACCAAAGTACATTGTCCATGCTGCTACATCCAACGGAGCCATCGACGGATCATGCGGGCCTGGCTGATCGGCCGCCGAGCTTTGCGTCAGCAGACGTCCATCGTTGTAGTTCTCTCTCAGATCCGCTGCAAGACGCTCGTTATAAGCGAGGCGCAGCCATACATCCTTCGATTCATTTTGTGTACTCCACATGATGACGGATGGGCGGTTGTACTGGGAAAATACCATCTCCCGCCACATTTGATCGGCGAGACGTTTCTCAGCCTGTGCTTCGTAATGCTCGGTCTCGAACTGCCATAGCGGAATTTCGCTCATCGCAAGCAGTCCCATCCGGTCCAGAAGCAAATACGTGTAGACATGGTTCGGATAATGCCCCGTTCTTACCATGTTGACGTTCAGAGCTCTGATCTGTTCCAGGTCTTCCCGGATCCGATTCCACGCTGCTGTCCGGCCTGTATCCGGCCATTCTTCATGGCGAGCAATACCAGCCAAGAAGATGGATTGTTCATTCAGCAAAATTTTTGTCTTATCCGTACCCACCGTCCGAATACCAAACTGGGTGCTGAACATATCCTGTGCCAGCAGGTTTGTACCAACAGACGTCAATGTAAACGTCGCAACATACAGATTCGGCTGCCATACCGACCACAGCTTCGGGTTCTCTACCGTTACTTCGAACCGTACAACTCTCACCTCGCCCGGCTGAAGCAGCAGTTCACTTGTCATGGGCTGGTCCGTAACCGCCGTCACGCCGGTCAGCGTGGAAGCCAGCGGCGAACTAAGGAAATTCGGTGCTTCCGGATCGGCTTCAAGTAAGCTGCCGTTTAGTCCCACCTGCACCGCATCGTTCCCACGGTTATGCAAGACAACCTTCACGTCCAACTTGCCCTGCACGTCTTGCGGGATAATATCTGCCCGAACAATCGCAGCATTAGGCGTTAACTCAATATAGAGATCATGAATAATACCGGTGTAATTGAAGAAATCTGTACCCGCAACGGCAGGAATGGTATCGACTCTGCTGCCCCATGGCGGGTTATCAACGCGAATCCGAATCTCGTTATCACCTGCGCGGAGCAAGTTTGTAATATCGAAGGCAAACGGAGTAAATCCGCCCTCGTGATTGCCGATCCATTGCCCATTCAGCCAAATATCTGCAACATAGCTAATACCAAGCGCCTTGAGCGTGTAGGCATATCCTTCATTTTTACTCGCAACCGTGAACGTTCTGCGGTACCAAACGCCGTCTTCATACGTTTCAGCTGCGTTCGCTTCCGGCAATCCAGTCAAGGTATTTTCCGGTGAAGGTATTGCGTGCTTCTGCCATTGCGCTGTAGAAGCCTCGCCTACATACTCCCCTTCCCGCTGTTCAAGCTCAGCCAGCCAGTCAGCACCACGTGGTGCCATTGAGAAATCATGATCCATAGCCAGGCGGCGTTTCAGCCACTCCCCATTCAAAGCGATCTTCGCTCTTGTTTGTGGTTCAAAGGAAGGCACAGGCATCCCATTCTGGAACGGAATGTTCACGCCGTTAATCGTTTCTAACGTTAAAGTTGTTTTCAGCATGATGTCTCTCCTATCTCTATTCTCAAAATAAAAAGGGGATGAGGACGAATGCGCACGGACTTCTCGCCCTACGCACAGGTCACACATCCCCCTTGGTCATACAAAGCCTATTACTTTATTCCTTGTGCATCAAAAGAAGCGTTTGCTTGCTCTTGAACATATTTCAGTACCTCATTCACGCCAGCCGCTTCAAGCTGTTTGCGGTAAGTCGCGATCGCCTTATCCACGTCTGGAACAAGACCCATCATCAGAGGCATGCCGTACTGCTGGATAACCGAGTTTACAGCAGCTTGCTGCGATTTAACCGGATTGTAGTCCATGATAACTTGAGCGAAGATGTTTGGTTTGCTTTGCGATTTGAATTCTTCCAGCAAAGCGTCAAAGCCTTCCCAGCCGCCAGCTTGTTTCTTACGTTCCATCGACTCTACGCGCAAGCCCCAAGTTGCAATATCATAGCCGATAAAGCCTTTAGCAGCTACGCCTGCAGGAGGTGTAACGATGTGTTTGCCATCAGCGTCCATCGAGTAGTGAGTACCTTCAAGACCGTAGTTAATCAGGTCATAGTACTTCGGATCGTTACGCAGTTTGTCCAATACCATCAGGGAACGTTCTGCATTTGGTGCGCTTTTCGGAATCGCCATTGCATTGTTAACCGACAGTGTAGGCATTGTCAGGTTTTTGAAACGGCTGAACGGGAAGTAGCCCATTGTAATTTCAGGGTTCGAAGATTGCAGACCTGTAATGAAGCCCCCTGCGCCTGGAGCATTACGCCAGTATGCAGCGCCTTGACCTGTTTTAATTGCGTCACCAGCTTCTTTTTGGTCCGACAGCGTATCGGATTTCCAGAAGCCTTTTTGTGCCCAAGTTTTCATTGTTTTCGCCCACTCCTCAAACTCTGGAGTGAATGGATAAGCTACGATATCACGAGGAGTATCATATGATTTCGATACGATGACGCCGCTGTCGCCGCCGATTTGTTGGAAGCCTTCATAAGATTTGAACATGGTAAAGATTTCGTTGTATGCTTTGCCATTGATTGGCGTTACGTTCTTGGATTTCTTTACGCCTTCGAGGTAAGCCTCGATGGAAGCAAGGTCTTTAATCTCAGGAAGACCAAGCTCTTTTCTCCAGTCCTCACGGTATACAAGGCCATCTGGTGTATATTCCGGATAAGTTGCTGGAACCGCGTAGATTTTATCGTTAACTGTTGCTTCTTTCCAGTCTTGCTCGGATACACTGCTCCAAGTTGTAGGAGCGTAAGTTGGCAAGAGATCATTCAGAGGCATGAACGCACCTTGGTTCGCGAATTTATAGAAATCCGCCCACGAGGATGCGAAGAGCATATCAACTTTCTCTCCGGAAGCAAGAAGCAGGTTGTATTTCGTCTGCCAGTCTGTCCAAGTTGTAAAGTTCAGCTTAATCGTTGTGTTCAGATCTTTCTCGAGCATTTTGTTAAGCTCAGCAGTAACCTTTGCTTGATCTTTTGCAGGATCGCCGAGCAGATACCAGACTAATTCAACCTTTTTCGAAGTGTCCGGTGCTTTTGCATCAGCCTTGTTGGAACCCGTGTTTGCACTTGCTTCTGTACCTGTGTTTGAACTTGCATTCGTGTTGTTGGAATTGTTGGAACCGCATGCTGCGAGCATGCTAGCCATCACAGCTGTCGATACGAGCAGCGTGCCCATCGTTTTTATCTTTTTCATGGTAATGACTCCTCCTTTTATTTGGTACGCCTATATGTCAGCCGGCTTAAAGCCGGTACTAACCTTTTACCGCGCCGATTGTGAGGCCCTTAACGAAGAACCGCTGTACGAACGGATACAAGAATACGATAGGACCAGTTGCGATAACGGCTGCTGCCATCTTGAGCGTCTCTGCCGGTGGTTGGAAGTCCGGCGACAAGTTGCCTGCAACGTTCGTCTTCAGAACGGCTGCACTTGCCAAGATTTTGTACAGCAGGAATTGCAGCGGGTAATGCGACTCACTTGTAATAAACAGATTCGCCAGGAACCAGTCATTCCAATAACCAAGAGACATGAACAAACCGATTGTGGCAAGACCAGGGCCCGAAAGCGGAAGGATCAGCTTCAGGAAAATCGTAAATTCGCCTGCTCCATCAATCTTGGCCGATTCAACGATCGAATCCGGTATCGATTTCATGAAGTTCTTCATCAAGATAATGTTCCAAGCGCTAAGGAGCGATGGGAGAATAAGTGCCAGATAAGTATCTTTCAAATCCAAGTGCTTCGTAATCAGGATGTACCATGGAATAAGGCCACCGCTGAACAGCGTCGTGAAGTAGATGAAGAATGAAAGCTGATCCCGGTATTTGAAATCTTTGCGCGAAAGAACGAATCCGCCCATTGAAGTCAGGAACAAACCTACTACGGTACCAATGACAGTGATCATAATCGTGACACGGTAGCCGTCAAAGATTTGCTTCGGATTACTGAAAGCTGCCTTATAAGCATCCAGAGAGAATGTTTCCGGTATCAGCTTAAAGCCCGCTTTCACAATCTCTATCTCCGGCGTAAAAGAGCCGGAGACAATTAGAACGAATGGCAGCAGGCACAGCACTGTCAAGATGGTAATCAACACGTAACCAATGATATTAAAGACGACTGTTGCTTTTTCCATTTTCATTTATGTCGATCCCCCTTCTAGAACAGTGCGTAGTCTTTCTGCACCTTCCGAATAATATAGTTAACCACAAGAATTAACACGAACCCAAAGAGTGATTGATAAAGGCCGGCTGCTGTACCCATACCGATATCGAAGTTAACCGCGAGTGAACGATAAACGTATGTATCGATAATGTCCGTCGAGTTGTAGAGCATACCGTTGTTACCGATAATTTGATAGAACAGGTCGAACTGTCCTTTCAGGATACCGCCCAAGCTAAGCAGGATGAGCAGGATGAATGTCGGAATAAGCAGCGGAATCGTTATATGTTGGATGCGCTTGAAAATGTTCGCGCCATCAATCTTAGCTGCTTCGTGGTATTCATCGCTGACACTCATAATCGCTGCCAGATAGATGACTGTACCGTAGCCAAGTCCCTTCCACACATGGAAGAAGACGATAATGTATTTCCAAGGTGCCGTGTGCATGTAGAAGTCATACGTTTGAAGGCCCATCGACGTCAGCATCGTATTGATTACACCGCTGTTCGAGAAGAGGTTAAATACGAAAGCCCCTACTAGTACGAAAGATACGAAGAAAGGCAGGAACATAATCGACTGCGTCGATTTCTTGAACCATTTGCCCGGAAGTTCGGCAAGGAAGATTGCACAAGCTAGCTGCAGAACGTTACTGATGATAATGAAGGCAATATTGTAGAGAACCGTATTCTTCGTCAGATTCCACAGTACGCCCGAGTTGAATAGAAACTCGAAGTTTTTGAGACCAATAAATTCGCCTCCGAACAATCCTCCGTCAAAGCTGAACCGGGTGAAGGCGTAATACACGCCAACCATCGGAGCGTAGGAGAAGACTACGAAGAATAACAAGGCAGGCGCAATCATAAGGAACAAAATCTTATTCCGGACGAGCTCCTGGAAAAAACCTTTCATACCGACATTCCTCCGTGACATCAAAATAAACTGAAAATGTAATCGATTTCTTTTTGCCTCGTGAAAATAGTTAATGCGTTGCTTCTTGACCGTCATTCGTACGGATACGATTAAAGACCGAGGATTCCCGAATGAGCAGCTTGGATTCTACTTTGAAAATCCGTTTGTCCTTAAACACATTGTTGTTCATCTGATCAATCAGCTTCTCGGTGAGCAGAGCTCCCATTGTGTATTTCGGCTGATCAACTGTGCTCAGACGCGGCGTAATGTATTTCGTGAGCCTAATATTATCGACACCTACGATGGCCAAATGCTGCGGCACCTGAATCGATAGCTGCTTGCATGCTTTATACACGCCTAATGCCATCTCATCGTTAGCCGTAAAGATTGCCGTAAAGTCTGCATTCTTCTCGCGCAGCCTCATGAAGCTGAGGTAGCCGCCATCTTCATTAAAATCCCCATTGTCGATAAGATCAGGTACAAAAGGCATTCCTGCATCTCGAAGCGCTTTCATATACCCTTCAAGACGTTCGTAGCTGTCAATCGCATCTGCATATCCGCTAAGGAACGCGATCTTCTCATGTCCCTGCTCAATCAGATGATTCACAACTTCCCTTGCAAGCTTCACGTTATCCGTAAACGCGCATGGGATTAGTTCATGCTCGATATTCCTCCCGATCACGCCAACACTGTAGCCATCCTCCACCAGCCCGATGATTTCTTTGTTTGTCATCTCGGGGGTAACGAAGATCATACCGTCCACGGTGCGGTTCTGCAGCAGCGAAACATACTCGAGTTCCTTCTGCTTCTTGTTCTGCGCATCGCAGATGATGACGTTGTAGTCGAGAGAATTCGCCATATTCTCGATGCCTTTAATAATCTCAGCGAAATAAGAAACTTCAATGTCCGAGACGACGACGCCGATCTTCATCGTTTTCTTCGATCGCAGGTTCTTGGCCATCGCATTCGGAGTGTAGTTCATCTCCTGAATGGCTTCGATCACCCGCTTCTTCGTCTTCTCACTGACCAATTCGCTTCGATTCAGCACTCTTGATACTGTTGCTACGGATACTTTCGCTCGATTTGCTACGTCAATGATCTTGCTATCATTCATTTACATCACTTTCTTTTTGCCTGACTTATATACACCGATATTAGCATGGACTGAAATCGATTTCAATCATTTATTTCAGAGTTTTTCCGATATTTTTCGTGAAAATCCCGAAAACCGCGTAGAATCAAGGGTTTTCAGGAGATTTAGCCCTGCATTGTTATGCGTTGCTGTTCATCATGTTTGTGAAATCGTTCTCAGAAGCAAAGCAAAATGGGGCATAATTCACAGTAAACAAGTCAAATTTAGCGGCAAAATGATCGATTACATGCCGCACATCATTACACAGCATTTTATCCAATAAGCCTAAGTCCCCCCCGCTCTACATTGGATTTCATCCACTCAATTTCGCAATAGCCGCTAAACGGAGCCTTTAGATTGGATTTCATACAGCAGAATGATCCTTCAACCCCCGGTTTGAGCCTTCATGTACAATTTCTACTGGAATCAAATCCAATGTAGAGATGGTTCTGCTACCCCTGAGCGAATTTCACTGTACATCATCCAACATAGCACCGAACAGCAGAGAGTAGATGGTAGACGTAGACAGTAGGCCGGATAGAAAAAGATAAAAAGGACTGCCATCGGCAGCCCTCTTTCTGTAGCAGTAAGCTATTAACCTTTACTCACGCAGGTAACTAGATGATTCCCGAATGATTAACTTGGAGTGTATCACATGCTTTTTCTGCGGACTGTTATCATTGCCGTGCATCTGATTGATTAGCATCTCGGTCAATTGGGAACCCATCTCGTATTTCGGCTGCTCCACGGTACTAAGAGCTGGCAGCAAGTATTCCGTAATCCGGTTGTTATCGACGCCAACAACAGCCATGTCTTCCGGGATTCGAATCCCTTTTTCCCGGCAAGCGCGATAGACACCAAGCGCCATCTCATCATTAGCTGCATAGACCGCAGTGAACGATTGGTTTCGATCTCTTAATCGACAGAACGCCTGATAACCGCCGGTCTCCTCGAAGTCACCGTTATCAATCAAGGAAGGCAGGAACGGAATCTTCCCATCCTTGAGTGCCTTCATATACCCTTCCATCCGCTCATAGTTCTCAAGCGAATCGGAATAGCCGCCTATGTAGGCAATTTGCTGATGCCCCTGCTTGACCAAATGACTTACCGCCTCAGTCGAGAACTTTACGTTATCTGTCTTGCAGCTTAGTATTTCATCATGTACAACTGCACGTCCAACGACGCCAATGACATATCCCTTCTTCACATACTCCTGGATCGTGTCATCACTTACTCGCGGTGTAACAAGAACCATACCGTCGACCGTACGGTCCGGCAGCAGGTCCAAATACTCCATTTCCTTCTCGATCTGATTATCCGAGTCACAAATAAGGACTTTGTATTTATGAGCATAAGCTTTGTTCTCAATACCTTTAATAATCTCAGAGAAATAAGACACGTTAATATCCGGTACGATAATACCCAGTGTCATCGTCTTTTGGGAACGCAGATGCTTGGCCGCCGCATTAGGATGATAGTCCATCTCCTCAATAGCTTTGAGCACCTTTACTTTCGTTTTCTCCGATACAAGACTGCTCTCATTCAGCACACGCGATACGGTAGCGGCAGATACGCCTGCTCGTTTCGCTACATCCACTATTTTTTTGTCCACGTTATATTCCCTTACTGTAACGTTTTTACTAAATTATATGAATAAATTCTGACAAGTTCAATATGAGTATTATGCATTCTATATGTAAAATAAAAACCTTCGCCGCTCAAGCGAAGGTTATTTACAAATGGAGCTGAAGTTTGATGATCATCTGATCATCTAAAAACTGCATATCTCGAACGCTAATAATACTCGGCAGCTCAATCGGGACTACAATTCTGTCTAATCGATCACGCCCCAGATCATAGTCTTTGACCGTAAGAGATTGGGGCTCGAGAATAAGATTTGGAGACTTCCATGTCATTTTATAGGTAGCAAGCATCCCTAGCGGCAGGATATTGCGATAAGTCATATTCAAATGGGCAAGCAGCTTGTTGCCGCTAAGCTCAAAACGTGCTCCGTCCAGCGTCATATCCGGAGGCAGCGACTCCGAATGACCACCTTGTAATTGGCTCTTGATCAGATTGTTCACGTCAGCTTCCGACAGCACAATTTCCGGCTTCAGCTTCTGCACCATCTCGATCGCCTTATCCTTAATCGATACCTGAGTATACGCCAAATCAAGCTTCTCCGTAGGAGCGACGTAAGATTTAAGCCAGAGACCTGCCCCCGCAAGGATGAGAGCAAACAGCAGGATAATAACCACAAACCATTTCAACCAACGCATACAGGGCTTCCTCCTTTTCCCCTACATAAAAACAAAGTTAGTGCTATAATGAATCATCAATGTTTGTCGAATCGCGACTATTAACGAGGTGACTTATTATGGAATTTCAATCATCCTATTCCACCAAGATTGGGCTCGAAGATATCGTCCATGCACAAATGCATCTTAAGGATGTTATTACCCGCACTCCTTTACAATATAACCGTGTGCTCTCCGAGCGTTACGGCTGCAATGTCCTGCTAAAGCGTGAGGATCTGCAAATTGTCCGTTCGTTCAAAATCCGCGGCGCTTACCATCTCATGCGCTCTTTGCCGCCTGAACGTCTCGCAGCAGGTGTTGTCTGCGCGAGTGCAGGCAATCATGCGCAAGGAGTTGCTTATTCCTGTCAGGCACTAGGCGTGCAGGGTAAAATCTATATGCCAAGCACAACTCCACGCCAGAAGGTGAACCAAGTTTCCTTCTTTGGCGGCGAATTCGTAGAAGTTATCCTTACCGGTGATACATTTGATGATGCCTATGCAGAGGCTATTGCCGAAAGTCAGCATAGCGGCACGGCCTTCATCCATCCATTCGACGATCCGAAGATCATCGCAGGCAACGGAACCGTTGGCCAAGAATTAATGGAAGCTGCTGAAACGGTTCCTGATTATGTGCTCACTTCCGTTGGCGGAGGCGGGCTTGCAGCAGGTGTCGCTTCGTATGTGAAGACCGTATCACCTCAGACAAAAGTCATTGGCATTGAGCCTGAAGGTGCTCCTTCACTCCGTGAATCCCTTGATGCTGGTCAAGTAACGCCGCTCGAGCATATAGACAAATTCGTAGATGGTGCTGCCGTTAAGCGGATCGGCGACCTGACCTTTGCCATCTGCCGTGAGCTGCTTGATGATGTCGTCATCGTACCTGAAGGCAAAGTTTGTACAACCCTGCTTGATCTGTACAACGAGAACGCGATTGTTGCTGAACCTGCTGGAGCACTGCCGATCGCTGCGCTTGATCTGATGCGTGAAGAAATTGCGGGCAAGACTGTTGTCTGCGTCATCAGCGGCGGCAACAACGATATTGACCGGATGCAGGAAATCAAGGAGCGCTCGCTCATCTATGAAGGGCTGAAGCATTATTTCATGCTTAGCTTTCCACAGCGAGCTGGAGCGCTCCGAGAATTCCTTGATGATGTCCTTGGACCAAACGATGACATTACCCGTTTCGAGTACACGAAGAAGCATAATAAAGACAATGGACCGGCACTTGTTGGCATTGAGCTCAAACAGCGCGAAGATTATGCTCCGCTCATCGGGCGAATGCAGAAGAAGGGCTTCCAGTTCGTTGAACTGAATAAGGACCCTGTCTTATTTAACATTTTGATCTAACAAGGTGAAACGGCTGTGCCGTCCTTCGATGGTGAGAATTTTAAATATGTAAACCCTCGGCGCGCCGGAGGCTTACCGCTTGCGAGTAATTACCAAGCGTAGGCTTTCGGCGCGTCTCCGCCTGGGCCAGGGAAAATTTCATCGATACGTTTCAGTGTCGACTCATCAAGCGTCAGCTCTACAGCACGAAGCGAACGTTCGAACTGCTCAAGCGTACGTACCCCGATAATTGGAGCTGTAACCGCCGGATTGGCCAGCAGCCAAGCCAGTGATACGAGATCCTCCGTTTCACCCAGCTCATCACATAAAGCCCCGTAAGCATCCAGTTGATCTTTTACCTGTCCAAAGCGTTCGTTCTTCTCACCACTACGTCTTCCCGAACTACCGCGGCGATGACCACCAGACAGCAATCCGCCATCCAATGGGCTCCATGGAATGACACCAAGACCAAGCGCCTTCGAAGCCGGCAGTACTTCCAGCTCCGGCAGACGGCAGAGCAGGTTGTATTTATGCTGCTCGGATACAAGACCAAGAACGCCTTTTGCCTTTGCCTCGCCTTGCGCCACTGCAATATCCCAGCCTGCAAAGTTACTGGCGCCTACATAACCGATTTTCCCTTGATGAACAGCTGTCTCGAATGCCCCCCACAGCTCATTCCAGTTCACATTCCGATCTACGTGATGCATTTGGTACAGCTCGATATGATCCGTTTGAAGACGGCGAAGCGAACCTTCCAGATGACGGCGAATTTTATAGGCAGAAAGACCTGCATCACGGTTTGGACCGTCATAAGGATCATGCATGTCGCCGTATACTTTGGTAGCGAGCACTGTTTTCTCACGACGTCCTCCGCCTTGTGCGAACCAGCGCCCGATAATTTCTTCTGTACGGCCGGAATTCTCTCCCCAGCCATAAATATTTGCTGTATCAATAAAATTAATGCCGGCATCAAGTGCCGCGTCCATAATGCGGAATGCTTCCTTCTCATCTGTGTCCACACCAAAATTCATCGTTCCCAAACACAACCGGCTTACACGAAGGCCTGACTGACCAAGATAGGTATACTTCATTGTCCCGTCTCACTCCCATTAGTGAGTTTTCCCCATGCCGAATGAACGAACCAGGAAAATCTCAGATTAAATTTTGGATACATGTCCCATTATACAAAATTAACATGAGGGAACCAACATCATCACAATGCGTTGACATTGGTCCGCTATACTTGCGGCAGGAGGTGTGCGTTCATTGGTCCGATATAACAACAGCCATCAGCCTAAGGTGTTAATTCTGTACGCATCGTACGGAGAAGGACATTTGCAGGCCGCTAAAGCTATTCGTGACGCACTGGAGGAACAGGGGAATCACCGGACTGTCATGGTCGATCTGATGGCCGAATCCCATCCTTGGCTTAACGAAATGACAAAACGTGTGTATATGAAAAGTTATACGCATATCCCCCATCTATATGGCTGGGTATACGGGGTTACTCGTCCGATGAAGCATAACTCCTTGTTTGGAGGGTTTCTACACTCCTTTGGCCGCGACAAAATAAGAAAGCTCCTCCAAAAAGAACAGCCCGATGCGGTGATTCATACCTTTCCCTCCTTTGCTCTTCCTGCCCTTCATCGCCGCCGCCTCAAAAAGAAAGTCCTGCCGCAAACATCCATACCTGCCTACACCGTTATTACCGACTTTGACCTTCATCGCCGCTGGGTGCATCCCGGCATTGACCGGTATTTTGTCGCTACCGATGATCTGAAGCAAGAGCTAGGTACACTTGGTATCCGTCCGGAACGCGTAACTGTCAGCGGCATTCCACTGAAACGCGGCTTCTGCTGTCCGAATCCCACAACGGAGCTCTATGCCAAATACGGTCTACAGCCGGATAAACCGGTCGTTTTGCTCATGCCAGGCGCACAAGGTGTTATGCCGGACTGTGATGAGCTCTGTGCCCTGCTGCTGGAACGCCACCCCGATGTACAGATTGCTCTCGTCTGCGGCCGTAACAGCCTGCTGCAGGCCGCCATAGCAAGCCGATTCATGCAGCATGAGGCAGCAGAACGCCTTCACCTATTCGGCTATGTAGAGCAAATTTATGAGCTTATGGCTCTAGCCACCTGCCTCGTCTCAAAGCCTGGCGGCGTGACCATTGCAGAAGCGATTAGTGCAGGCCTGCCTTTATTCCTTTATCGTCCTGTTCCTGGTCAAGAGAAGCGTAACGCTCGTTATCTGCAAGACAAGGGCGCTGCCCGTATTGCCAGCGATCCAGAAGAATTAGCAGATGTGATTATACAGTTGGTTAATGATCCCCAGCAGTTGCAGCACAGCAAGCTTGCTGTTCAACTCCTGCAGACAGAAGATGCGGCAGCGGACACGATTGCTCATCATATTTTGCAAGAATGCGGTTGGAATACAAAATTTGGTCAACGCTATAGTTAAGGGAGAATTTGCAAAGGGGCTTGACCACAAGTGAACAAGATTGGGATGCGTTTGACATGGCTTGGAGCGGAGATGCGGCTTATCTCTGTTATATTGTTTATCGTTGAATTCGTGCGGGGCGCGGTGCTGATCAGCCTGCTCCCCATTTATGGGGCGAAGGTTCTTCACCTGTCGCTAGATATAATTGGCCTTGCGATTACAGCTCACTATCTGACAGATACTCTGCTCAAATTGATTTTTGGGTATTTGCTGGACCGCTTCTCTATTCGATTTGTCATACGGACAGGCCTGTTCGTGTCGCTTATCGGAGTGTTTCTGATTCCTTTTGCCACTGTGCCTTGGCTGTTCATTATGGCTGCAGCCCTCTATGGGATTGGTATTTCACCGATTTGGATCGTCTGTCTGACGAAGGTATCCAAGGACAATCGGGCGACGCAGATCGGATTTCTGTATACCGTCTGGCTTGTGGGACTAGGCTCTGGACCCATTGTGTGCAATATTTTGCTCGACTACTATTTGAACAAGACGTACTTTCTGCTTCTTATCCTGTCGGTTATCGGAGCGTTCTTGGCGTTCTTCATCAGCAGCAAAAGATCGGATGAGCCTTCGGTTCAAGCTATGCCGTTAAATCGGCAACTATCGACCTTAATAGAACGTATAAAAGCTATGCGTATGATTCTGCCCGGAATGATCATGCAGACAGCAGGCGCCAGCATGCTTGTTCCTGTCCTCCCCAGCTTTGCAGAGAAAGGGCTAGGACTAGCTGGAACGCAATATTCTCTCTTGCTGACTGCAGGAGGTGTATGCGCAGCTGCGGGACTGATTCCGATGGGCCGCTTGTCGGACAAGCTTGGCGGGAAGCACTGGTTTCTAATCATTGGCTTCGCCATATTTGGGATCGGCTTGTCTTTGTTGGCATCGCGGCTTCCATTTTGGTATTGTTTAGTTATTGTGGTTATACTCGGGTTATCTTATGCAGCGATTCTTCCAGCTTGGAATGCTTTGCTTGCTTCCTTCGTGCCTCCGAACCAGGAAGGTTTGGGCTGGGGACTGCTCGCAACGGTGGAGGGTATTGGCGGCATGGTTGGTCCTGTTGCAGGCGGTCTTATTGCCGCTAGCTTCAGCACAAGCTCAGTCATCTGGGTTAGTGCCGCGTTATTTGGAGGTATAGCCTTTCTGTATCTCATAATCCCGTCATCCAAGTTGATTGGTAAAAGTGGATAACAAGTTCGAATTATTTTCCCGCAAAGGGTGGAGTGGGGTTGTATTCAACAATGTATATGATGGAAAGTATGGAGAAGCTGTATGTCCAGATGAGAAGTCTGGATCTTGAGCATTTGCAGCGGACGCTGGAGAGCTATTCGCAATTCGGGATATTCCCCGGTATATTGCTGCCTCTTCTCGAATCGTTCCTGCCCTTCCTTCCCTTGGTCGTTATTGTCGCAGCAAACGCGAATATATTCGGCTTATGGCTGGGCTTTCTGCTTTCCTGGGTCGGGGTATCCATTGGAGCGATTTGTGTATTTCTAATCAGCCGAAAGCTTGGGAAGAATGTAAAAGCCAAAATTGAGCGGAGATTCCCTAAGACGGAGAGGTTCTTCAAATGGGTAGATCAAAAGGGGTTCACGCCGCTTTTTCTGCTGGCCTGCTTCCCGTTCTCCCCGTCTTCCATTATTAATATTGTCTCTGGGTTCAGTAAGATCCCATTCCGTACGTTTGTCCTTGCGACTGTGCTTGGCAAAGCGGTTATGATTCTAAGCATTTCACTCATCAGCTTCAATATCGGCAGCTTCCGCGAGGAGCCATGGCGCATCTTCGTTACTTGTGCCGTTATTATTATCATGTGGTTCGGCGGCAAGAAGATCGAATCCCGTTATCACGTGAATTAAGCTGTAATTTGTTCCTCTTGCTCCTGCCTGCTCATACAAAGCCTCCTTTCGTGGCAAACTGCTAAAGGATTAATTGCTGAAAGGAGGATGGCAGCATGTCAGGTGAATGGCCGTCCCATAAACAAGTCGAAGCTAGCAAGGCGCAATCATTAGCCGACCGCACTGGTCAAGGTAAGCAGAAGGCTAGCCAAAAACAGTCCGAAGCAGATACAGCCGCAGTGCCGAAGCACGGATTATAAGCTAAGGGAAGGACGAGTGGCCATGAGCGAGCAAGAGCATCAGCATAATGAAATGGATCCAATGTCGGGCGAGCATGTTGAGGTGTCCGGTGTTTATAAAAATGAATTAGGCCGCGTAGAAAAGCTTGAACGCGGAGCCGTATTCCCTGCCGATCCGCAGGCCGGAACGACCGAATGGGAGCTTGTCGAGCTTGACTTCGACAACCACCATGAGGGCCGTACCGATCCTCGATTGATTTCCAAAGATGGCGATCATGATCCGGAAGCTCATATGCAGCATCCTCGGCGCCATAAAGGGAGTAATAAGACGGATTCCTAGTTTATGGTTGGTGTGGGGCGTATGCAGCTGGGGGTCGGGGTGACGGGAATGTAACTCCTTTGACTGCTGTTGTGTACACTTTGCTTGAACAACATTCAAATGTTGCAAAGTGTACACAAAGGCAGACGCTCTTCTTCTTCAGGAGATACACTCCCTCTACCCCTTTTCTAGCTGCACAACACACAAAAATGGCCTCCCTCATTATTTTGAGGGGGCCATTTTTGTGTTCGGCTAGTTGCCAGCCGACCATGTGGGGGCTGCAGCTCGTGGTCAGGGCGCCGGGATTGTACCTCCTTCGACTGCTGTTGCCCATGTAAAAATTGAATGTAATCTCTTATGAGATTTTTCATGGGCAAAGGCAGACGCTCCGCTTCTTCAGGAGATACATTCCCTCTACCCCTCCCCTTAGCTGCACAACACACAAAAATGGCCTCCCTCATTATTGAGGGGGCCATTTTTGTGTTCGGCTAGTTGCCAGCCGACCGTCTAACTGAACGCTTAACGATGTCGCACATCGTTAAGGCATCAACTAACTCATGATTTCGAGCCCTTAACGATGCGGCGCATCGTTAAGCTTGCTCATTACCCTACTTTTCGCCGTCTCACGGCCAATTTCTTATACCTTAACGATGTCGCACATCGTTAAGACAATAACTAACCAATGATTTCGTGTCCTTAAACGATGCGGCGCATCGTTAAGATCATAAGAACCCTAACCCATCAGCACCTGCAAAGTCCGGATCGCCCACGCATTCACACGTTCAACCCACTGTAACACGGTGTTTGCGACTTATTGGCTGCGGCGCCTCAGTCGTCTGCCGCGACAGGTTAGTCTATTCCCTTATCGCAGCAGGCTTCTCTGCTTGGTCTGTGCCTCTGCGTTCTTCTGCTTCGCCTAGACCGGGGGTGCGCTGCGTGTGATCAACGAGCTTCTCCAGCCGGCGCAGATGGTAGGCGTATTCGAACAGCGCGGAGGCGACGAAGATCAGCCGCTTATGCTCATCCGGGTCTTCCCGGATATAGTCCGTGAGGTCGGCAACAAGGCGCGCTTCCCGCTCCTCACCAGGTTCCATAGAGATGTTTGGCTTCATTTTATTCTCGAGCTTCAACACAATGGATTCATGGTACTTCGTCAAATCTTCAATCTGACGGTCGAACCGGACTGCCCAATCCCCGGCCTTTGGTGAGGAGAAATAATGCTCCTCCACTACCTCCAGCAGATCCGAGCCCTTCTGCAGCGCTCTAATCATCTGCTTGGAGACGAGAAGCTGCCGTGCATGACTTCTCTTCGCTCTTGCGAGCACCTTGCGCTCTTCTTCGAACAGATTATAGCTGTCCTCGAGCTTGCGCAGCGTTTTGTGCAGCTTCTCTTTTTCCTTCCGGTATACTTGCTCCTTCATCTCATTCGAAATAGCCGTTCGGAGCAGCAGCGACATCTGGGTGAACGCATGATTCCCCTGCTCGGTGAACTGCCGTCTCGGACGAGGTGGAAACACAAGTACATTAACGACGAATGCTGCCCCCATCCCCGCTAAAACCATCAAAAATCGCTCAAGCGCCAACGTAATCCCCTGACCATGAGCCTCCATAATCGCCACAACGGTTACGAGCGTAACGCCAATGGTCGTCTCCATCTTCAATCTGATACTTACTAAAATAACAAGAATACATACAAGTCCAACAGCAATTGGCGTTTGCCCAAACAGCTTCATAGCAGCCAGCGCCATCACGGCGCCAAGCAGATTGGTCTGAAGCTGATCCAGTACCTGCTGCCACGAGCGATAAATAGACGGCTGAATCGTTAGAATTGCAGCGACCGTTGTAATAAGCGGTGATGCAAATCCAAACAATCCACTTATGTAAATGGCTAAGGCAACGGCCATCCCTGTCTTGAGCACTCGCGCTCCAATCGTCATACCAACTTCCCCTTCATGAACTTCTTTCCCTTTATTATGCCACAAACCTTAAATTAGCCAAGATTTAACCTGCCAAGCTCCCATCACCACGCATAAAAAACATAAAAAAGCCCGAGACGCCCCTCTCGAAGCATCTCGGACCAGCTCAACCTCTCACCCGAACTAAATGGTCCTGGCGATCAGATCAGACAACTGACGGGCAATCCCTGCCGGCCCCGCCTGCAGCTGCTCTTCGGTAAATCTGCAGCGTACGAACGTCTCATCCATATCAAGCGCCTCTGCGAACAGCCCGCCTAGCCCGCGAGCTCTCCGGTCAACCTGGAGCAGCAGCTCAAGCTCACGATCCGAAGAGAAGAACATCACTTCCAGCTCATCCAGCTGGCCGCGGAACTGGCTTGTTGGCACAAACTCAAATTCCTGCACGAACGGCATCCCGCCGCCGTGGCGAGGAGAATATTCGCATTCGGCATTCCGTAGACGGAACCCGAGCAAATCGAGAGCATGAAGCACCGTATTAATACCGCTTGTTGGCAGTACATCAATTCGATCGTTATCTCCTGGATCCACACCTCCGCGTACATCCAGCTCCGTCTTCACCCAGACTGGCGCACGGCCGATGGTAAGTGGCGTTTGATACGGCAGACGGAACGAGAACGGTACCTCTTTTGTCTCCCCAGCCTGCAAAGTGAATGGAGCGCTGACATGGAAACGTCCAATCTCCCCATGCGCTCTAACTTTATGATCATTATTTTCACGGATGTATTCAGTCATGACCGATAATTGTATCGTGTCTATGTTTTGTGCAACGCTGCCTCCTCGAATATTGACTACACCACGAACCTCTTCACCAGGTACATATTGCGACTTCTCCAGAAGTGTATCGAGCTTGGCGGAACCAATTCCAATACTGGCCAATAAACGATTAAACATGTCATCCATCCCTTCATTCGCAAACATAGGATTTATTAAGATTGCCTAAGCCTATTACGGGCGATCAGTGATGGAGGTTGCATTTTTTCAGCAGGTTATTTGGCCCTTCCCAAGTGCAGACTTTCTATCAGCAGCGATATCGTCTAATATAGTAGAGTAGATTTTATAGAGTTAGGCAATAGTAGGAAGCAGGAGGGATTTCTTCATGAAAAAAATTATTCAGGAATTTAAAGAGTTCGCCATTAAAGGGAATGTGATCGATCTCGCAGTTGGTGTCATTATTGGCGGCGCCTTTGGCAAAATCGTCACTTCGCTCGTCAACGATATCATTATGCCTCCCATCGGACGGATGCTCGGAGGCGCGGACTTCAAGGATTTGTTCATTAATCTTGGCTCTGACAAGCCTCTACCGGAAGGCGTTACGATGGATTCCATACATACCTTGGCTGAGGCGACCAAAAACGGCGTAGCCGTTATCGCTTACGGCCAGTTTATTAACGTATTGCTGGATTTCCTTATCGTTGCTTTTTGTATCTTCATGCTTGTAAAAGGAATTAACATCCTGCGCAGAATGAAGCCGGAAGAAGTTGCTGCTCCCGCAGCACCTACCGAGAAGGAATGCCCGTACTGCTTGTCCCAAATTCCGATTAAGGCTACACGCTGCAAGCACTGCACCTCGGTCTTGGAAGAAGGAACAGCAGTCAGCAATTAATTTCATGGCAAAAAGGTGGTTCTCTCCATGGCAGAAGAACGCTTCGATATCTATGATGAACAATTAAATCCGCTTGGCACAGCCAGCCGTTCCGAGACTCATACCCTTGGCTATTGGCATCGTTCCTTCCATTGCTGGCTGACACGCCGCGAAGGGAACCGCCAATACGTGCGGTTCCAATTGCGGCAAGCCGGGAAGGATACCTATCCCGGCTACTACGACATTACGGCAGCCGGCCATCTAACGGCTGGTGAGACCGTGCAGGATGCTGTACGCGAGATCGAAGAAGAGCTTGGCGTAGCTGCACACTTCGAGAATCTGATTCCGCTTGGTGAGGCACGCAAGGAAATGTCAGGTGAAGTAAGAGGCGTGCCCTTCATTGACCGCGAAGTCAGCGACGTTTTTGCGCTTGTGTGCTCTTGGCCGCTTGACGCCTTAAAGCTGCAAGCTGAAGAAGTGGCGGCTGTGTTTGAGGCCGACGTTGAACAGATGATCCGCTTGTTCGAGGGAGAACTGGCGGAACTGATTTGTGAGGGCGTTGAGCTAACGGCTGAAGGTGACCGATCCAAGGTGACGCGAGCCGTCCGAGCTGCTGAATTCGTGCCTCGGGAACCGAGCTACTACGCGTCGATAATGCGGGCATTGCGCGATTGTACGTAACGGACACGCCGCTTGGTAGTTCCGGTTTACTTCTCGTTTTGACCCCCCAGGCATTTTCCCAGTTCGTATACCATTGATCAACCATGCCATGGATGTTGTAGAACTCGGTCTGCCTTGTGCAGAGGTCAAAGTTATCGATCTCCGGGTTGTTATACAATCGCGCAGCGGTGGCATGAATGCAGCCGTGTACCCCGCTTGACTCAAGAAAGCGGCCAAACTCATCAAGCGTAGTAAATGAGCGTGGGTTATACAGAATCCGGTTCAAAGCCTGATGATTCATACAAGGTGCCTGCATAATACCTGCCGGCATCTGCGGCCAGCCTGCAATGGCCCGTCTGTCGTAGCCTACACTATCAAACCAGTTATACACTTTATTAATAAAATAACGGTGGAACCGTAAAAACTGCTCACCGAACCCCGGCGGCGGCATTGTTCCCGGCGTCACATGATGCTGATGATGCCATACTGTATGCTCCTCCATCCATTCACGCGGGAAGTTTGGGATAATCGGCATTGTCATTCGCCTCCAGGCTTGCTTGTTACAAGCGATATCTTACATATCGTATGCATAGGCAGATGAATAAGTGTAGAAGCATAATGAACGCAAAGAAAGGCTGTTCCGTCACACGGAGCAGCCTTTCTTACGTTCATGCCAAAATATTAGAACCAGCAGCAGCCGTTATGGTGCGGACGATCTTGACGATCGCTAATATCATCCACTGCACGTCTAACGCAAATATCGAAGGATACAACTACATCTCTATAAGGACCAAAGGAGCATCTGACACGTACACAATCGGCATTTCTCGTACGGAAGAAATCAACAACGCGGCAGTCGCAGCCAACGATATGTTGGATGGTTCTGGCATCATGGCGACGGATCGCTCTTACAAGCTTTTCAGCAACTTCTTCACTTTTCAGCTTGCCAAATACTTTGCTAAGCTCTTTCCCCGCATCTTGAACACCTTCAACAGCCGGATCTCTGCGCGAATTTCTATGACAGTCATGATCACGATCACGATCACGATTAGAGTCCATTTCTCCCCCAACACGGTCCCCCGCAGTACAACCACAGTTCGAAATACGAACACCTTTTTTCGTTCTACGTTTTACATTTTTAACGTTTACTTTAAATTTAGCAGACATTACTTTCACTCCTCTCGATCGATATGCTTTATACTATTCCGCATTAAGAGAGAACGTATGGACGAGTGGACACCGTTCAAACGCATAAATCTAATAGATATATAGATTTATAGAGTGAAACATTTATGTGGCTAAAATGAATAATCCCTATCCTCATGGTAAAAGCTAACTTGGAAATTACGCCCAAGGAGGATAACATGAACAAACAAATTATGCTCAGCTCGCTTGGCTTCCTGATCGCAAGCTGCGGGTTCGCAAGTATGGCATCAGCCCATGAGGCGCATGGCCACCACACACGTAGTCACGTGATGGAGGCAAAAGCTGCTTTTATCGATACGAAGGGTAATCAGATCGGCAATGTCGTACTGACAGAGGAAAAGGACGGTGTGCACCTGAAAATTGAGGCCAAAGGCCTTACTCCAGGCGTTCACGGCATTCACTTCCATAATGTCGGCAAATGTGAAGCTCCAACGTTCGAAACGGCAGGCTCGCACCTGAATCCGAAGAACAAACAGCATGGCTTCGACAATCCGCAAGGCTTCCATGACGGTGATCTGCCGAACATTACGGTCGGGAAAGACGGCAGCGTTACAGCCGAGATTATCTCGAAAAATGTATCGCTGGACAGCGAAGCGCCAAACTCCCTGCTCCCTGCCGCTGGCACCGCGATTGTCATTCATGAAAAAGCGGATGATTACAAAACCGATCCATCCGGTAACTCCGGCAGCCGTATCGCCTGCGGTGTTATCCAGCATTAGAAATAAGAAAGGCACAGCCGTCCGTCACACGGACAGCTGTGCCTTTCTTTAGTTTCTTTTCGTAAACGTCTGCTTCACCAGCTGGCTTCCATACACAGAAACAGCTCCGCATAATACACCCTGCAGCACACTCTCAACATGAAAACCTAAGATGAAGCAAGTACTGATGATTGCAACCGCCGTAACCGCATACACAATGGTCCAATCCGGTACGAATGGCGTCTGCTTCAGCATATAGCCAATCACCCAGCAGGCTGCCACAACAATCATCAATTTGGGGTCAATGAGATCGATGATATCCTCCCATGTCATACCGCCACTTCCTTCACTCCACACTATGTTCGTGCTATATCCTATGAATCTATGAATCATAATGATAGAGACAAGAGCCGTATTAGCGTAAGAAAAAAGCGCGGCATGGTTCATTATTTTACTTTGGGGTTGAATATACAAAGCACATACTGTTTGTGGTAATATTTGGTCGTAGTGGATAATATTCATTGACTTGCGCTCTATAAAACCAATAACCCCTGAAGGCAGGTATTGTAAATGATTTCGGTAAAGCACATAGTTGAATTATTGGTTATTGGTATTGTCATATTGGCGGTTATAGCCTGTGTTAATTACTCGAAGGATACGTATTATCCCGTTAATAATAAGGTTGTAGCGGCGGACACCAAGCTTAAGGCAAGTGATTTGACGTTAGAAGTACGCGATGCTATAGCGGATGCATATGCCACGCTGAATGATTTATTAGGTTGGGAAAGGAAGATTGATTTTCATAATGGCGCTGACGTAGAGGAATTAAGACGTATAGTTACGAGCATTGAAAATATAGCACGGCTACCCAGTGACACCGCCCTGTACACCGATTTGTATAACGCACGTGACCTTTTGTATATCGGTATAAGGCGCGATGATGAACAGGCCCTACTATATGCGTTCCGTATTATCACTGATTTGGATACTGCGTTTAACGACCACTTTACGTTAAAAGTATGGAACTATTCACTTGCTGGAGCTGGTAACGGTAAGCATGTTGATAAAGTAGAAAGCTATATCCGTAGGGCTACAGATTAGTAACCATCACCCCTCAGCTACATCAGCAAGCCAAATTTAGGATGCGAACTTTCCGAAAAAATGCAAACGGTTCGCACCAGAATTCGACATTTTGCAGCTTCATTCGTTATTTCCCGCGGAATAATTCGCTAATATATACGCAAGCTCCTGCTCGCATTCAGCAGCCGTATGCCACTTACTCTCGAACAATCCTTTTACCCAGCTTTTCACCCTAGGCTGAAGTGACAGCTCTTCTTCCCAGCTCCGTTCCTCTTGGCCGTCTTCCGGTGCATAACCAGTATACATGAGAAACAAGAATATATGGCCAAGCCCATACAAATCACTAGTAGGGTTGGGCAAACGCATACGATATTTAATAGGTCCCCAGCTGTCTGCAAACCCGCTTGGCTCCCCTTCTCGTCTACTTGGATCTTCCTCACCTATTCGGCAGGCTAAGCCTAGATCGATCAGGTGTACCTTATCATCTTTTAACAGCACATTAGGGATTCGTACATCGCGGTGTACATAACCCGCTTCATGGAGATGCCGTAAGGGACGCAGCAAACCAAAAATAAGAAGCAATGCTTCTTGCTCGGTATATGTTCTTCCTAGTAAGAGAATGGCCTGCTCCATGTCCTCGCCTTCAACATAAGCCATCACTAGCGCCTGCTCCCGTCGATGGACAGCCCAGTCCAGCCAAGCCGGTATTTGTGGATGATTGAGCTGCTGAAGAATTTCACTTTCCCGCTTTAGCAATCTCCGCCCAATCTCTCGCTTACTTGGTTTTGCCCGCTTCAGAAGCACGGCAGTTCCATTCTTGAGGTCGGTACAGCGGTAGGTCTGTCCATAGCTTCCCATACCTAGAAACTGCTCAATACGGTATTGCCCAGCCCATACCACACCTGGCCTCAGCGGATAGTCCATCCAATTGTTTTTCCATCGCTTCCACCAGATAGGAATCCCTCCTTGCCTTCACATACGGGAGCAGATCCCCTTTGGTTCCTCATTCCAAACGCGGAATAGACGAAGATGAACGAAACCTGCTTTTTACAAATGCGTATTAAATTATAAGTCTTAAATGTTTCAAATGAGTGAAACAGACTTAATTAAAGGTTAAAGGTACACGCTTACGAAGTACGAATCATCACAGATGGCCTGAACACGGCCACTAGTATGATAATTCATTTTAGGAGGTCATTAACATGATTAGACACTTGTTACAAAAACTCCTCGGTTCCGTTACCGGCAAACATTATAATAAACATGGTCATCAAGGAAACTATGGACATGGACACTACGGCCGCAGCAGCAGTGACTATAAAAAAGGTAACTATTATCCACCTCAACAAGGACATGGTCACGGTCATTACAAGAAAAAATACGGCAGCTACAGCAGCAGCTAATTGTTAAGAAACTGTTAGTAAACTAAACAATAACCTTATGACCATTTTATAAGCGGCTAAAACGTTTCTAGTAAACTGGAAAAAAAGACGAGTGGAGGTGTGAATGGTATGATGAAAATCATTACATTCAAAGACCGTTCGGTTCCCGTTTATTACGTTAACGAACAGGCAGCTTCCGTTGAACAACTTCATCATAAATTGTATGAGATGGAATTGAACTTCGATTTCCGTAAGAAATGGAAACGTATTTCGAAGGTAGAGGTTGTCCGCGATGTTGCGATATTCCAATATAATGACGGAACCAAGCTGTATCTGGAAGTAAGTTAACTCTAACTAAACCTAAACCTAAACCTAAACCTAAACCTAAACCTAACCCTAACCCTATACCCTGACCCTGACCCTGACCCTGACCCTGCAAATACGAAAGCCCTGAATATTCGCCTAAGGCGAGATATTCAGGGCTTTTAGATTTAATCCTCTTAACGGTTTATGCCGTTTGTGGTGATTTGCGGATGATCGACATGTCCAGCAGATCCGGCTGCATCGGAGAACCAAGCAGGAAACCTTGTACAAAATCGCATTCCCACTCACGCAGCAGCTCGTACTGCTCTTCGTATTCAACACCGCCTGCAATTACGTCGATCTCCAGCTTATGCAGGAGCCCAATCATGGCCTCGACGATATGACGCTCCACACTAGGAACATCAATCTGCTTAATGAAGGATTTACTGATCTTCACACTGTTAATCGGCAGCTGCTTTAAGTTAACCAGAGAAGCGTACCCTTCCCCGAAATTGTCCAACGTAATCCTTACGCCTAATGCTCTCAGCTGGCTAAGCACGGATAATGTTTGGTCTGTGAAGTGAAGAATGACGTCTTCCTTCACTTCCAGCTCAAGCGAGGACGGCTCGATCCCGACTTCACTGAGCACATGGGACACCATCTTGCAGAACGCTCCATCCATAAGCTGAACATGAGACACGTTAACCGAAATAACCAGTTCCTTTTGGCGGTACTCCTGCATCCCAGCAAGCATCCGGCACGCCTCCTGCAGTACCCATTCTCCAATCGGTACAATAAGTCCGTTCTGCTCGGCAATTGGGATAAATTCTCCCGGCCAGATCGTACCCAGCTCAGGATGATTCCATCTGATCAGCGCCTCAAAGCCGCGAAGCCGTCCGCTGTCTGTGCGGAAGATTGGTTGGAAGCTCAGATGGAACTGCCGCAAGTAAAGGGCTGGACGAAGGGCTGCGCCAATCTCCAGCCAGCGGTTCATCTGTTTAGTCTCTTCTTCGCTGTAAAAGGTAATCCGATTGCCGCCCTGCTCCCGCGATTTGAAGAGTGCTGTCTCGGCATGACCAAGCAGCCTTTCACTTGTCCGCCCATTTTGCGGAAACAGGCATGTCCCAATACTGGCCGTAAGGTTGAGCTCGGTACCTTCATACTCAATCGGGTACTGCGCTGCATATTTCATCGCTTCTACCGCACCTGCACATTCCGCCTGCGAATAGCCGATCTCTCTAGCCATTAGAAAAGTATCGCCGCTGATTAAAGAGACGAATGCTATATCCGATCCCGCCTGCATTAATCGTCCGCCGATACTCTCCAGTACTTGGTTGCCTGCTTCTAAGCCTTTAGCCTCATTCACACCATAGAAACGATCGATCTGAATCAACGCCACTACAAGCCGCTGGCCTGACGCCCGCGCGCGACTCAAAGCCACCTCCAGCTGAGCATACGCCTCCTGCCGTTCAGGTAAACTGGCCAAATGCACGATTGCTACACCATCCTTTTATCATAACTGTTAATCCTATAGTCCCATATAAGTATTAGAAAAATAGCGGATTGTTCTTTAGAAGTATGTTAGGTATTTGCATGCGGTCGCCGGATAGACACAAAAAAGATCACCTTGCAGCGGAGGTGATCTTCCAGTCGCTTACATTAATCATGATCCTGACCAGAATCCAGGTTATCGGCTGTATACTTGTAGCCAAAGCCCCATACCGTACGAATTAAACGGGGCTCTCTTGGATTTTGTTCTATTTTTTTACGAAGGTTTACGATATGGACGTCAATCGCTCTATCTGTCACAAAAGAATCAAACCCTCGGATCGTATTTATTAATTCTTCTCTGCTGAACACCTTACCCGGGTGGGACAAGAAGAGCTTCATCATCTCAAATTCTGAGAAGGTCGTCTCAATCAGCTTGCCTCTTACAAGGAGCATCCTGCGCTCGGCATCGAGTTGTATCGGTGCAAAGTCCGCTTCCACCACTTCTTCAGCGCTCGCAATTTCAGCGTTACTAAAGTGGGAACGCCTGATCAAAGCCTCTACTCTTGCCGTCATTTCGTGCATGCTGAACGGCTTGCACATATAGTCATCTGCTCCCGCTTTCAGAGCTTGAACGCGTTCGGATACTTCACTCTTCATCGATAAAATCATAATAGGCACATGCGATCGTTCACGAATAGAAGCGCAAACCTCCATACCATCCAGATCGGGAAGCATCAAATCAAGCAGAACGATATCAGGAACAAACTCCTGAACGATCCGCAAACCCTCTTCAGCAGTCCCCGCTTGCATAACCGAATATCCTTCTTCCGATAAGTACATCGACAGCATATCCCTCATCATGACGTCATCTTCAATTACTAAAACTTTATTCACCGGCGCCACCCCCTTAGGGAAAGAAGATTCCTGTCAAAAAATATAAATCTATCTCTACTATACAATACGAATAGAAAGGTTAACAATATAATGTTAGCAAAATGTTAGGAGATATTGTCGAACTGTGAAATCGCTTTATTCCGAAGTCCAGCTATTACTTGCTCTAGTTCCTGCTTCAGTTGTTCTGCAGTTGTCCGCCAATCCTCTTGCTCATCCTCCCGCTTCAAAATCTCATTTAACAACGCTGCTGCCTGTACCACATCATTAGCTGACAAATGGCTCGCTGCTCCCATAAGGGTGTGAATCATTCGTTTAGCCGTCACATACTGGCCATTCTCCAGTTCATGAATAAGCTTATCTGCAAAATCCGCGTAATCCTTCTCGAAATGGTCGAGCATATGCCGCAGAATGGATATTTTGCCGCTTACTCTAGCAAGTGCCGTCTCGATCTGAATACCTGGCAGAATCGGCAGCGGATTGCCTTCCGTACGCCATGATGTATCCTGCAGTACCGGGAACTTCTTCTTAGTTAACAGATTCGTGATAGCCAGATACAGCTGCTCGGAATCAAGAGGTTTGGTTACTACGCCATTCATACCGAGCTGCAGATAATGTTCATGATCCGCGCGAAGGGAGTTGGCCGTTACTGCAATGATAGGCAACTGATCGAATTTCGAATCCGCTCGAATAAGCTTCGTAGCTTCCATGCCATCCATCTCGGGCATATGAATATCCATCAGCAGCAGCTGCCAGTTCTCTTGCTCCAGCTTCTCCAGCACTTCCCGGCCGTTCTCAGCAAGCCCGACCTCGAAGCCCCGCTCCTTCAGCATCTCAATGGCAACCAATTGATTAATATGATTATCCTCTGCAAGCAATATTCGCACTTTGTCCATAGAGTCTGCGGCTGCCGCTGTCTCAAGCGCACCGGTTTCCCAATCATTAAACTTAGCCTGCCTCTGGTCGAGCGTACCGCTTAAAGCGTGGAATAATGCATGCCTAGTCACCGGCTTCGTTAAAATGGCGTAAGGCCGGCCGGAGTCCGGCATTTGCATAAGCTCGTCCCTGCCGAACGAGGTCGTGAGGGCAATCGTCTTCACCCCGGCCGCCGAAGCTTGCTTGTGGAACTCCAGCCAGGTTTCGGCACCGTACATATCGGGCATCTCCATGTCCAGCATAATGAGCTTCGGCATAGTCCCAGCGCCGATCCGGCGCAGCTTCTCCCTTGCGCTTCCCCATGAGGAGAAAGGTACTGGTGTTAAACCAAAGGACTCCGTAAGCTCACTCCAATGGAGCCGCATCTCGTCGCTGTCCTCTACGATCCAGATTGGCTGATCCACCAACTCCTTGCTGATCTGCAATTCCTCTTCTACAGCTGAAGGCAAGACAGGGAACGTTAAAGCGAAGCTGAACCGGCTTCCAATCCCCGGCTCGCTGTCTACCTGCAGCCTGCCGCCCATCATTTTTACCAAAGCATTGGCGATAACAAGACCTAATCCGGTACCTCCATATTTACGGGTCGTAGATCCATCTGCTTGTGTGAACGGGACAAACAGTTTGTCGATCTGCTTCTTGGTCATGCCGATGCCCGTATCCTCGACCGTGAATTGAAGCTTCAGTCCATCTGGTCCCTGCTCTACCATGTTCATGATTAGCTTCACATATCCACGCTCGGTGAACTTAATAGCGTTCATACACAAGTTAAGCAGGATTTGCTCTAAGCGCATCTGGTCACCGAGGAGAGACGACGGCAATTTCTCCGGCACTTCAAAAATAAATTCAAACTGCTCTTTTCCACCCATAAAGATGCAGAGCTGATCCGTCAGACGGCTAAGCAGCTCCTGTGGATGGAAGGCAATCCGTTCTACCTCAACTTTACCCGCTTCAATCTTCGAGAAATCAAGCAGATCGTTAATGATGCGAAGAAGGGATTCGGATGAGATACCAAGCTTGTCCATATAGTCCTTCTGCGAAGCCGACAGCCCTGTGCGGCGCATAAGCTGCGATAGGCCAATAATGCCGTTAAGCGGCGTACGGATCTCGTGGCTGACCATGGCGAGGAAGCTGCTTTTTGCCGCATTCGCCTGTTCGGCTTCCTTTGTTGCACGCATCAGCTCTTCTTGAATGTGCTTCTGCTCAGTAATATCACGGGCAATACAAGAGAAGTAGAATTCACCGGTATTCTCATGAGGATGGGCAACGATAACCAGGGAAACATTGATCTTCTCCCCTGCCTGCGTCAGAAGCTCGGCTTCCCCTTCCCAGTAGCCTGACTTCACGGCAATTCGGGAGCCTTTTATTAAATACACATACATAGAAGACTCTACGTAACTCTTGTAATCTTTGGGCTTGTAGTTTAGCGGCAGGCCAAGCATCCGTTTACCGGCTTTATTAATGTAGATCACACTTCCGTTATGATCGATGGACGCGATCAAATCCTTGGCCGATCCGATGATATCGAGCAGAAGATTGCGGGACTTTTCCACTCTAACCTCTTCCGTAATATTGTAAGCCATGCCAAGAATCCCGGTCAGACGGCCCTGCTGATCCCTCAATCCGTTAGAGAAGTGGCGAACCGGAATTTTGGTTCCATCCTTATGGACAAAGGTCCATTGCCGCTCATAAGAGAACTTCACATGACGGAGCATCTTGAACACTTCCAGCCCCGGCTCTACGTGAACACCCAGCTTCTCAGACAACAGCTCCGCCTCGCGGCGAATTTCATCTGGATCCATGAACAGTAGCGGTGTCGCATGGCCTATCAGTTCCTCCGTCTTGTAACCGATCAGCTTCTCAGCAGCCTGATTCAAGTAAGTAACACGATAATTCTCATCGAGCAAAATAAAAGAGTATTCGTTCTGCGTAATAATCGCTTCAAGACGGCCAAACATATCCTTCAGATGCTCCATCATGCCGTTGACCGATTCAGCCAGCTTGCCAACCTCATCACCCGGTTCCTGTGACAGATGCTCTGCCTCGAACTGGCCGTCGGCTGCTTTCTTCGTGACGATAAGAATCTCTTTTAACCGGTTAATGATCGTGTTGAAATATAACGAGAAAAGAATGACGATAACGATCTCAGACAACGCAATCGTTGCGAACGTCCACCATAATACTTTCGACAAGCCCTTATTCAAGTTTGCTTTCGGAATCTCCAACGCGGCATGCCATGGAGCGGCACTATCTACATCCATATAAAACAAAACATGTTTCTCTTTCCCGCGCATGACCTCCGTTTTGCCGGAAGGCTGGAGCAGCTTATCCAGCTTGAGACCAGACTCTCCGTTAAGAAGACCTGCGCTTAGCTTAACGCCTGCCGCTGTGGAATAAGAGTGGAATAGCACGACTCCCCGCTCGTTGTAAAGCCAGAATTCAGATGAAGGATCTTTATCTACAAAAAAATAAGGCGACATCGTAGACATTGGCATCGAGGCATATACCACGCCACTAACCTTGTTTTCCAGATCATAGACCGGAATAACAATCAGCGATTGTTTCAATTCATCAAAGGACGGCAGGAACAAGTCCGTAATCGTTGAAGTGCCCTTGAGCGCTCCCTGGAAAAAGGCTTGTCCGCTCATATCGACCGGCTCACCATTTGTACGAATGCCCCATCCGTCCTTATCTATGTACCCTATCGCATGATAGGTATAATCGGAGCGGAACAGCTCCTGCCTGAAATATTTCAGCTTATCCGAATCACTCCCGAATCGCACCACATCCGTCCGGCTCATTACAACAACCTCAGCACGCCGGATCTGCAGCCAAGATGCCAAGTAATTGGCACTAACACTCAGACGGCTGGCCGTTCTCTCGGAGGCGGTGTGGACCATTTCTTTCTTAATAGATATGTAATTAATCACTCCCGCGATGCCGAGGGGAATTAAGGTGATTAAGACGATGATCAGCAGGCCCTTGGTCCGCAGCGATAAGTTGTTCACGCGAGTGATCCCTCCTAGTAAATCTACATGTATTATATCGTCAGGAGGGGGCGATATCGATAGACGATTTGCGGGTGCTTATTAGGATCGGTTGGCTCATTGCGGGAATGTATCTCCTTCCGGCTGCTGTTGTGTACACTTTGCTTGAACAATATTCAATGGTGGCAAAGTGTACACAAAGGCAGGCGCTCCGCTCCTCCAGGAGATACATTCCCCTCCAATCGTCCTCGATTCTTTAGGGAAAGGCAAAGAACAAGCCGCCTCCGTGCCTTGGCGGCTTACAGCCGTAAACCTCTCTACTTCTCGCTAGGGTAGCGAGCCTATACTATCTATCACTCAGACCTTTTCAAACCCAATAAAACTCCATTTACTCAACGATCGGCACTGACCATACAGCTCCAGCATCGTTATCTCTTACCTGCCACGTTGCAATAAATCCATCTTCACAGCAATCTACTAACTAACACACCAACTCTGAGCCAACTTCACTAATTAGTGAGGCATTTCGCCATTAAAACAGCTAATCACTTGCTATTACGCCAACAGTGAGTCTAGGTTCACTCTTAGTGAGGGTCGGTGTGAATAGAGTGAGGTTTAGATCACTAATCTAAAACTAGCTAGTTTTGGAGAAGTATTAGTGTAGTTTACATCACTAATTAATGAGGTTGCCTCATTGATGGTAGTTAGGAGCGTAGCCTAGCACATGAAAAAATGAATTGTTAGTAGGTTCAGCATCTGTCGAATGGTTCAGCACCAGTCCCGCCGTGCATGTTGTATTTTGTACAGTATAATTGAGGGGTTTGAGCGTATTTAAGGGCTTATGTTGTATTGCATACAGCATAATACATTCAATCTAGAGAGGTTTGCTGGTTTTGGGATGAATCTACTGTACGAAATACAACGTAGCCTTGAGCGGTTATTATCTTTGACAGCTACGTTGTACAAAGTACAACGTAGCTAAGGGTACTAAAAAAGGCTGCCAAATTAATGGCAGCCTCACTACTGTTTTATAAAAATATCGATGAGAGGAAAGAGGAGATACATCCCTCAACCCGAACGCAGATAGTCCTCTACGCCAGGATGGTCTCGATAGCTTTCAGCTCGTCCTCGGAGAAATCGAGGCGGTTCAGAGCCGCAACGTTGTCGTCGATTTGCTCGACTCGGCTTGCGCCGATCAGGGCTGTGGTTACACGGCCGCCGCGAAGCACCCATGCGAGAGCCATTTGAGCGAGGGATTGGCCGCGGCCTTGAGCGATTTCGTTCAATGCGCGGATTTTGTCCAGCTTCTCCTCTGTAATAGCATTTGTGTTTAGGAAGACGCTAGGTCCGCCTGCACGGGAATCTGCAGGAATACCGTCCAAGTAACGGTTCGTCAGCAAACCGCCAGCCAGCGGAGAGAAGACGATAGAGCCTATACCTTCTTGATCCAGTACATCTTGCAGGCCATTCTCGATCCAACGGTTAAACATCGAGTACGATGGCTGGTGAATCAGACAAGGCGTACCAAGCTCCTTCAAGATTGCAGAAGCTTGAGCTGTCTGCTCTGCACTATAGTTGGACAGACCAACATAAAGAGCTTTGCCCGAACGCACGATATGGTCAAGCGCGGACATTGTTTCTTCAAGCGGTGTTTCTGGATCTGGACGATGGTGGTAGAAAATGTCTACATATTCAAGGTCCATTCGTTTCAAGCTTTGATCAAGGCTGGAGACCAGATATTTGCGGGAGCCCCAGTCGCCGTAAGGACCTTCCCACATGTAGTAACCCGCTTTGGTCGAAATAATCATTTCATCGCGGTAAGCAGCCATGTCCTGCTTCAGTACTCTCCCGAAAGTCTCCTCTGCGGAGCCAGCAGGTGGACCATAGTTGTTCGCCAAATCGAAATGAGTAATACCAAGGTCAAAAGCGCGGTGGATCATTGCACGTCCGTTCTCCAGACGGTCAGTCCCGCCAAAGTTGTGCCATAAGCCAAGCGATACAGCCGGCAGTCGAAGTCCGCTTTTACCAACGCGGAAATATTTCATACCTTCATAACGAGATTTGTCTGCTAAGTATGTCATTTGTGTAATTCCTTCCTTTCTATGAAGAAGAATTTCTACTTCTATGTAACAACCCCTCTATCATACACCCGTCACCCACGGAAATAAACCCGGGCTATGCGGCCTATTCTTCCCTACTCCGATCAACTGGCCGAAGCCTTAAAGGCCCAGCCCTTCTCACCCGCAATGCGCACCAGTGCATCCACACATAACGGATCAAAATGTTTCCCCCGCTCCTTGCAGATAATCCCCATAGCTTCCTCATGGGACAAGGCAGCGCGATAGGAACGGGACGAGGTCAATGCGTCGTAGACATCCACTACGGCCGTTACTCTGGCAAGGAGCGGAATATTTTCTCCACTCAGCGCATCAGGGTAACCGCTTCCATCCCAACGTTCATGATGAGACCGGATAACAGTCAGCTCCTCCGGCATAAAGCCTAGACGGCGGCAAAGGTCAAACCCTGTAACCGGATGCTTTTCGATGACCTGACGCTCTTCCGGAGTAAGTTTGCCTGGTTTGTTCAGAATCTGATCAGGAATGCTGATCTTGCCGATGTCATGCACAACACCTCCCTGCGCAATAGCACGCAGCTGGTCACTGCTCAGCCCAAGCTCTTCCCCTAGCTGAATGGCATATAGCGCCACGCGATAATTGTGTCCTGCCGTATAAGCATCACGTGTTTCGGTTGTGCGAATCAGCTCCCGTACCGCAGGCGACATATAGCCGTGAATCCATTCTTTCGGGTTGTTCTGGAACAGCTGCTTAAGTGAATTCGTGTAGGAACCTGAACTTTGGTACTGCCGGTAAATCCCGACGATCATCGCGACAATAGAGGCAAGCAGCAATAAATGATAGATCCACCAGCTCATCATCCACATCCTGCCTGTTACATTAATAATCTGTGCTGCGATCATCCAGCCGGAGCTGTATACGATCGCAAGCTGCAGCGGAAACCTCGTAGACATATAGGTCTCCAAATATCGGTACATTGTCCATAGATTTAATCCTGTAATCAGCAAGGTAACGGACCATCTCGCCACCGGTTCCTGCTTTAGCTGAAGCCACGGCATCTGGTCGGAGAACAGCCAAAGAGCAGCACAGACAGCGCCAAGTGATAAGGTCCAAATCGGCAGCAGCCAGCGTTGATGCGCAGAGAGCCAGCTAATTATCCTGCGGTCCGACGACATGGATGACATCCAGAGCCACAGTACGGCCAGCAATATACTCAACTGAGCAGCCTTACTCGGCACAGAGGACAAATGATACATATGCATACCATCCATCGGAGTGGATAACCCATGGACAATAAACAAGGCCGCTAACGAAACAAAGGATAACGATAAAAAGCTGATTTTCAAATTACGAAGCCTGATAGCGGCAACACCGATAGCTACTGCAAGAGCAAATGCCGCACCAGAAACTATGCTGACAACATAAAAGTGAAAGCTTGGCGAATTAAGCTGATAATCCCATGACGAATGGGCGTTAAGTATACAAAAAATGAGAAGTGGGACTGCCATCGATAGAATGAGATACAAATAGGTTTTCGCCTGTTTTTGCAAATCCTACGCCCTCCTTGGCCTACGTTATCCGATCATGCTCTGCGACGTTTGAGGATGACTAACGAACATCGACTGCTGTAACCAAAGATCCAGATCAGCACGCGCCATCGGCTTGCTGAAGTAAAACCCCTGCATCATACTGCACCCAGCGGACTGAAGGAAAGCAATTTGCTGTTCGTTCTCTACCCCTTCGGCGATTACATCCAGATTAAGCTGTTTGGCCAGCATAATAATGGTATGGACAATAGCGCGTTTGGAAGGCGACTCACTTTGCTGCATGTATAGCTTGTCTATTTTTAACGTTTGGAACGGGATAAGATCAAGCGAACCTAAGGAGGAATAACCTGCACCAAAGTCATCCATAGAGATAAGCACGCCTCTCTCCCGGAGCGGCATCAATTGTTCAACAACGTCCTCCACGTTATGCATCACGATAGTCTCTGTGATTTCGAGCTCCAGCAGCTTCGCATCAAGACCGGAATGGAGCAGCGCAGAAAGGACCATATCCTCGAGGTTTTTGCTGTCAAAAACACTAACAGACATATTAACCGATACACTTAGCGGCACCTCTCTGCCTTCGTTCCATTCAAAGCAGTCCCGGCAGGCTTGTCCTAGCACCCAGCGAGTGATTGGCACAATTAGTCCAGTCTCCTCAGCGATTGGGATAAACTCTTCAGGCGATACACGGCCAAAGCCAGGATGATTCCAGCGCAGCAAGGCTTCCACACCGATTGGGCGGTTGGATGATGCATCCCATTTCGGCTGATAGTGGACCACAAATTGATCCTTCGCCAGCGCCATTCTCAGATCCTTCTCCAGCTCCATACGACGCAGAAGCCCCCGCTCCATCTCCTTATTGTAAAGGCAGTATTGATTTTTGCCCCGGTGTTTGGCTTGATACATCGCCGTATCCGCAGCAATCAAGAGCGACGAACGCTCCTGCCCATGCTCTGGCGACATACTAATTCCGATACTTCCGGTAATGTAGAGCTCATTGCCGTCAAGCAGATAAGGCTTTCGTATATCTTCCAAGATATTTGTTGCAAGCTGCTCCACTTCAGACTGATCCATTCCTTTGGTCATGAGCAGGAATTCATCCCCGCCAAGTCGGAAGGTTTGTGCCCCTTCATTCTCATGAGTCCGCAGCCTCTTGGAAACGGCTTGAACAAGCAAATCGCCGACATCATGACCAAGCGTATCATTAATAATCTTGAACTGATCCAGATCGAGGAACAACAAACCATAAGAACGGGCATTGTCCAGCCTGCTGTCAAAATAACGGTTCATCGCATGACGGTTCGCGAGACCCGTCAACGGATCACTGTAAGCCATCCGTTCCAGCACCGTACGATCAAGATAGATCGCAATCCAGGTAACGAGCATAATAAGCAAAGTAACCAAGGTTACACTTATTAGAAGAAACAGATTAATGGGGATGTCACCTGTGATAGCATTTGCCGCTATGTCACCACACCAGAACGATGCAGCCCCCATACCCGTGTAATGCATACCGCATACGGCAAGGCCCATTAACGCGGCAGCTGCCCATTTGGACCATGCCGCTTTGCTGCCATCCCGGAAATTAATAAAGAAGTAAAGCGCTGCACAAGACGTAATCACAGCAATCGCTGAGGATAATATCCACATATATGGGTTATATTGTATAGACATTGTTGGAGCATGCATCGAAGCCATACCTGTATAATGCATAGCGACGATTCCGGCACCCATCACAAAGCCTCCACAGAGGAGTTTAAGGCGGTTAATTTCTTTTGCCAGCGTTAAATAGAAGGCGACATAGGAAGCACCTATGCTTGCCATGATCGATAAAAGCGTAATAGGAACGTCGTATGTAATCGGGATGCCGATATGAAAGGCCATCATTCCTATGAAATGCATGGTCCATACGCCGCTGCCCATAACAAAGGCTCCAGCAAGCGTCCAGCCCAGCTGCACCTTCCCCTTGGAGTGGGATATTTTATACACTAGATTCAAGGCAGAGTACGAAACGAATAAAGCGATGATGAAAGAGAGAAGTATAACCCAACCGTTATATTCTCCGTGTAATGTGACCAAACGTTCCCCACCTCTCGTCACTAGTTCTCTAGTCGCGCATCTGTGACTAAAGTCTAATATTGTATACATATACCATTATACGAAAAGCGGCCGAATGCAACATATTTTTATTTTGAATTAAGGTTTTTCCCGAATTGTTTTGTTATAGTAGGTGAAGATTGTAAAAATAGTGCGTTTTTGTCGAAGGGAGTTTTATTGAAAATGGAAAACAAAGACTCGCAGCACAAAAGAGAAGATGAAGAACGGGACACGGCTGCTGAGAAAGAAGTACAGTACGCGTATGAGAATGACAACAATGATGAAATCGTAGAAGCAGCAGAGGAAAATGAGGTTGAAGAGAAAGAGCAACAGCAAGCTCCAACTTCCCAAACTCCTGCCTCGGCAGCAGGCGGCCGCAGCGGCGGTAAAGCTTGGATCGCGGTTTCGGCGATTTTGGCCATCGTGCTTATTATCGTATTGATTAAACCACCTTTCGGAGGCGGCACAGAAGCGGTTGCTACCGTTAACGGTGTTAAAATTTCGAAGGACAAGCTGTATGATTCCTTAGTGAAGCAAGGCGGCACATCTACGCTGGATAACATGATCACGCAAGAGCTGATCGACCAAGCAGCAGAAGATGCCAACGTAACGATTACTGAAGCAGATATCGATAAAGAAATCGCGAACCTGAAAAAATCGTTTGGTTCCGAAGATGAGTTCCAACAAACACTGGCACAATACGGTATGACTGAAGACAGCTTGCGTGAAGATGCAGGTACTCAAGTGACAATCCGTAAAATTCTTGAGCCGCAAGTTAAGGTAACAGATGACGAGATCAAAACGTACTTCGATCAAAATAAAGCGTCCATGGCGACTCCTGCACAAATCCGTGCTTCGCATATCCTCGTAGCTACGAAGGAAGAAGCTGAAGCTATTCTGAAAGATCTGAAAGGCGGCGCTGATTTCGCAACGCTGGCTAAAGAGAAATCCACGGACACAGGCACGAAAGACAACGGCGGCGACCTCAACTTCTTCGCTAAAGGCACAATGGAAGCTGCATTCGAAGATGCGGCATTTGCCCTTAAAGTTGGCGAGCTGAGCGGCGTTGTACAAACAAGCTACGGTTACCACATCATCAAGAAAACCGATGAGAAAGCAGCTGTAACTCCTACGCTTGAAGACAAAAAAGAAGACATCAAATACCAACTGGTTACGCAAAAAGTAAGCGAGCTGTCCTCGAAATGGCTGGCTGACCTGAAAGCAAAAGCGAAAATCACGAACAAGCTGGATCCAGCTGCTGCAGCTGATGCATCGGCTTCCCCTGAAGCAAGCACGGATGCAGGAACAAATGCTGAAGCTAGCCCTGCTGCTGACGCAACGAAGTAAGACGAAAGGCTGTCCTTCACGGGACAGCCTTTTCTTTATTTTGTGGTATGATGGAATCAGAAAATAACTATTTAGGAGGGCCTTATGAGCCAGTTTCAAGTCAACAGCTATACAGATACATATAAGATTTATGAACTAATCGAGGAGAGCACTTCTTCACGTATTCGTGTATGTCCGGAGCGCGGCGGTATTGTTATCGGCTGTCAGCTTAACGGACTCGAAGTCTTTTACCTGGATAAAGCAACGTTCGAGCATCCAACGGCTAATATCCGCGGCGGCAATCCGATCCTGTTCCCAATCTGCGGGCAGCTCGACAATCGTACGTATATTTGGGACGGCAAGTCTTATGACATGGCCAACCACGGCGTAGCACGTACTTCCGTATGGGAAGTAGCGGGAACAAATACAGATGGCGAAGCGTCCATCACGATTGTACTGAAAAGCAGTGAAGCGACAAAAGACAGCTATCCGTTTGATTTTGAATTAATCTTTACTTATGCGTTGGTGAACGGCGAGCTTCATATCCGCCAGCAATACCGCAACCTGACCGATGTTGCATCGATGCCGTTCTATGCGGGCTTCCATCCTTATTTCTTAACGGATTCGAAGCGTCTTGCTTATGAGACGGATGCGACTCGCTACCTGGATTATAACGATATGGTCGAAAAACCATTCACCGGCGAGCTCGATTTGGACGGTATGGTGGAGTCGGTGACGCTGCTTGATCCCGTGAAACGTGAGATCACGTTCCCGGTTATCGAAGGCGCTCGTGTTCGTATGACGTATGATGATGTTTTCAAATACGTTGTCCTCTGGTCCGTGCAGGACAAGCCATTTGTCTGCGTCGAGCCTTGGATGGCAATGACTGGCGAGTTGAACCGCCAAGAAGAGCTCTATATGCTCGAATCCGGCGGCACACTAAACGCGAATCTGATCATTAGCTGCGAACGTTAATTTGGGGAGGCCATCCTGAGGGATGGCCTTTTTTTGATGCGGGCGTTCGGCAGGTGCTTAATGATACCCAATGATACTCATGCATGAGTTACTACCTCCACATCACAACTCACGCTCAACATGTTGGATTTCATCCAGTATATTCTCGCCTTCTGAGCTTCCTCGGCCCCTATGTTGGATTTCGTCCAACGTAATCGGCCCACTAGCATGGTTACTGGGCTTTGGGAGCTCATTTTGCTGTATGAAATCCAAGATAGACGGGCATGTGACGACTAACTTGCTATTACGTTGGATGAAATCCAACGTGCCCCGTATCGTTAGCGACACCTGATCGAACTAAGCTAGGCTTGCTCCCCACGACCATAAGCTCAACAACAAAAGCCTCCCGTGAGGGAGGCTTTTGTTCATCCTGCATATACGTTTACACGCCAGCAACGGTAACTTGTTTACCGTTCTTTTGCAAACGTTCGACTGTCTTGCGGACAGCGAGACTAGCGGTATGATCCCATACTTTCGTGCCCGTTAGGTCAATGTGGACCTGGTCGGCGGCACAGTCATGCTCGATCCGCTCCTCCAGCTCGGAGGCAGATGCGAAGAACAGCTGTCCTTGCACACGGTACGTTCTTGTTGAGCCTTCCCACTCGCTGTGAATATGCACGTTGGAGGCTTTGACCGCGAACCAAATAATGCTCACAAGTACACCTGCCAGTACACCAATCGCGAGGTCATGCGTCAACAGTACGGCACCAACCGTCACGACCATGACTCCCGTCTCGCCCATCGGCAAACGGTTCATGCGGAATACGGAGTTCCAATCGAAGATCGCGATACACACCATCAGCATGATCCCCACCAGCGCAGCCATTGGTACCAGCGACAGCAAGTCGCCAAGCAGCACAACAAGCAGAAGCAGGAACAGTGCAGCGACTAGGGTGGACAAACGGTTTTTCCCGCCCATTTTCACATTAAGAACCGACTCCGCAACAAGCGCACAGCCCGCCATCCCGCCGAAAAATCCAGCTACGATATTGGCGATCCCCTGCCCTCTCATCTCGCGGTTCTTATCCGTCTTCTCGCCCGTCATCTCGTCGAGCAGGTTATGTGTCAGCATCGTCTCGGTATAACCAACAACGGCAAGCGACAAGGAGTAAGGGAGAATAATCCACAGCGTATCCCAGCTAAACGGGATATCCGGCAGCAAGAAGGATGGCAACGATGCATCAATCTCAGCAATATCGCCGATCCGTGTCACATCCCCCATACCAAATGCCCATACCGCCAGCGTCAGCACAACTACTGCAATGAGCGGCGAAGGAATCGCCTTAAAGAACCGCGGTACCAGATAAATGATACCTAGAGTGACGGCAACAAGCGCGTACATCACCCAAGACTCGCCTTTGAAATAACGCAGCTGCGATAAGAAAATCATGATCGCGAGCGCATTAATAAAGCCGGTCAGCACACCCGAAGGTACGAATCGCATCAGCTTACCAAGCTTGAAGACGCCCATGAAATATTGGATTACACCCGTCAGCACCGTCGCTGCGAATAGATACTCGATCCCATTCTCCTTCACCAGCGTCAGCATAAGTACAGCCATCGAACCCGCTGCTGCCGAGATCATCCCCGGTCTGCCGCCTAAGAACGTAATCACTAGCAGAATACAAATCGAAGCATAAATGCCTACGACCGGCGGAACCCCAGCCATAAAGGAGAATGCAAGCGAGTCCGGTACAAGTGCCAGCGTTGCTGTTATGCCGGCCAGTACGTTCACACTTACGTTACTCGTCCACTGCTCCCGCCAAGAAGTTTTAATGCTCATGTTTCACCTCAAATAATCTATGATAACGTCCGATCAGGCTCTCCCGATCCGGTACCTCATCTTCACCCTAAATCATTGCAATAAAAAAACCAGCTGCACCGAGCCGGCCGTTCAATTAACTTTCATAAGTGTACCCTGCCTCTCCGCAAAGGGTCAATCCCAAATGAAGGGACAGCCGCAATCGGCTGCCCCTCCTAATCAAACTTATTAGTACCCTTCGCCAGTCCCGCCAGTTACAATCGCAACACTTGAGCTCGCACCAATACGAGTCGCGCCTGCTTCGATCATTTTGAGCGCTGTTTCCAGATCGCGAACGCCGCCGGAAGCTTTTACACCCATGTCCGGACCAACCGTACGACGCATCAAAGCGATATCTTCTGCTGTTGCTCCGCCTTTGCCAAAGCCCGTCGATGTCTTCACGAAATCTGCCCCCGCTTCTTTACAAATCTCACAAGCGCGAACCTTCTCTTCATCCGTCAGCAGGCCGGTCTCCAGGATAACCTTCATAACTGCTTTCCCTTTGCACGCTTCAACAACGCCTTCAACATCACGCTTCACGCCTTCAAAGTCACCCGACTTGATCAGGCCAACGTTGATGACCATATCTACTTCAGTCGCTCCGTTCGCAATCGCGTCCTTCGCTTCCGCTGCTTTCGTGAATGTTGTCGTTGCGCCAAGCGGGAAGCCTGCTACCGTCGTAATTCCAACGCCAGAGCCTGCAAGCTCTTTCGCCGCAAGAGCGACATAGCCTGGATTCACACATACCGTTGCAAAATGGTACTGCTTTGCTTCTTCACACAGTTTGATAATCTCTTCTCTAGTGGCTTCCGCCTTTAAGACAGTATGGTCAATGTAAGCGGCAATCTCGCCCGCCGACAAATTTTTATGGTTACTCATATCCAATCCAGTCCTCCTAAATAAATCACGTAAATATTTATCTACTTTGCTCTGCTTTAAAATCAAGTAAATGCTGCGCCGTAATCTGGTCGGTAATTAGCGTATTCGTATACTGACCACTTAATGCACCATATATCGCTTCGACCTTGCTTGGGCCTCCGGCTACAAGAACGGACCATTCTTTCTTTTTCAGCTCGTTCAAGTCTATGCCAATTGTCCGGAGATCCAGCTCTTCGCTGCATAATTGTCCATTAATATCGATAATCCGGGAACAAATATCACCAACACCCCGTGATAAAATAATGCCCAAATCCTCGTCAGAAAAATAATTCGCCCGTATCAGAACCGAATCTTCCGTCGGCGCTCCTACCGTAACAACCGCGATATTGGCTTTCTTGCCCATATCAAGGATTTTGCGAATATGCCTGTCCGCTTCGATCGCATGCTTCACAACCGCATGGTCAACGATAGCTGGCAATGGAATCAAATACGGTGACGTCTGATAAGCCTTCGCGAATAGCTGCGCAATCTCATACGCATACGTATTCGTCTCGGAATGGCTCACGCCGCCGTTCAGCTGTACAACCTTAATCTTCTTCGCGTGCTTGTTCGGCAGACGAATGGCCACTTCATACAAGGTTGTTCCCCAAGTGACCGCGATCGTATCGCCATCTTGTACGGTTTCGTGCAGGAAGTTAGCTGCGGCTTCGCCAATGACCTTTTTGACCATCGCGTCCTCGTACTTCGGAACAGAAGCAATAATCGCTTCCTTCAGGCCAAACCGCTCCTTCAATAATCGAGCTCGTTCCTGGTTATCGGAGGACGGATCCATAATACGAATTTGCACGATACCGTCTTCCTTCGCTTGCTGTAAGAACCGCGATACCGTTGGACGCGAAACGCCCAATTTCTTCGCAATTTCCTGTTGATTATAATCGAGCTCGTAATACATACGGGCTGCTTCAATCATTTTTAACCGCTTATCGCTGAGCTCCTCCATCCGTATTCCCCTCTCCAGAGTCGCGTTGTTGTTTAGTATGAGAATATGTTCATGTTAATGTGACAATATTTCAGGATTATTATACGTGTTCACGCTAACCAAGGGCAACATGACATGAGATATAGCGCCAAGTTTGGACATTTGTTCAACAAGACCCGATAACGATTGTGCACAAGCACGAAAATTCGATGTCGAAAAGTCGGGGATTAAGACGATCAAAAAGGACTTCAGGACTAATTTGCTAAATTTTCAGATAATTTACACAAAATTGAAAGGAGATCTATGGTAAAGTACCGAATACCTACACTCGAAAAACGAAAAATATATAGTGGAGGGATTCGATGCTTACCAAGCTTAGAAAAACGAAGTGGGCGACAGCAGCCCTGCTTGCTGCCTCTCTTCTTAGCGCTTCCGTTAGTGCAGCCGCTGCAGAAGAGCCGGCTTTGCCCGCTTCCGCCAAGCACATCACGCTTCTGCATACGAACGACACGCACGCTCGCGCCGTGGAGGGAACTTCAGGAGAAATGGGCTATGCCAAGCTTGCGGGCATTATCGACAGCTACCGTACTGCTAATCCGAACACACTGCTTCTTGATGCCGGGGATGCTGTACATGGCACCACCTTCGCCACGCTGGTGAACGGGGAAAGCGTCGTTCAGGTGATGAACAAGATGGGTTACGATGTAATGGCTCCTGGCAATCATGATTTCAACTATGGCTATGAACGGCTGTTGGAGCTGGAAACTCAGATGAAATTCCCAGTCATCAGCGCTAACGTGAAGGTCACCAAAGACGGATCGGACTTATTCAAGCCTTATATCATTAAAGAAGTTGATGGCGTAAAGGTCGGGATTTTTGGCCTGACGACTCCGGAGACTGCCTATAAGACGCATCCGAAAAATGTAGAAGGCCTGACCTTTGCTGATCCAACCAAAGAAGCCCAAGACATTGTTGATGAACTCGAAGACAAGACAGATGTTATCGTCGCTCTCGGCCATATCGGCCAAGATGCTTCGAGTGTGGATACAAGCCTGAAGATCGTCAAAGCCGTAGACGGCATTGATGTCTTCATCGACGGTCACAGCCACACGGTGCTCGAGCATGGTTTAACAGCTGATCATAACACCTTAATCGCAAGTGCCGGCGAGTACACGAAGTACCTCGGCGTTGTTGATCTGTGGGTGGATGGCGGCAAGGTCATCAAGAAAGAAGCGAAGCTCGAAAATAAAGATACCGCAGCAGCTATCGCGCCAAACGCCGAAATCGCGGACTTCGTCGCTTCGATCCAGAAGAGCCAGGAAGTGCTCCTCTCTGAAAAAGTCGGCACCGCCAGCGTGAAGCTTGACGGCGAACGCGATCAGGTCCGTACCAGCGAGACGAACCTCGGCAATCTTGTTGCCGATGCCTTCCGCGACGCTTCTGGTGCTGATGTTGCCATCACGAACGGCGGTGGCATTCGTGCCTCCATTGATGAAGGAACGATTACGAAGGGCGAGATCATTACGGTATTGCCATTCGGCAACCAGATCATCACGCTCAAAGTGAAAGGTGCCGACATTAAAGCTGCACTGGAGAATGGCGTCTCGGACTATCCGAATTCGAAAGGCGGCTTCCCTCAAGTATCGGGCATCACATTCAAGATTGATGTAGCCAAGCCAAAAGGCGAGCGTGTGCATTCCGTTACCGTTGGCGGCAAACCACTCAACGAAAAGGCAGACTATTTGCTCGCAACAAACGACTTTATGGCTGCAGGCGGCGACGAATACACGATGTTCACCAAATACCCGCAAGCCGGCATGTACGGCTCGCTGGATGAAGCATTGATCAACTATATCGCCAAGCTGGGCACTGCTAATCCGAGGGTTGAAGGCCGTATTACAGCAGAGGCAACTCCTGTTGTCGCACAACCGGAACCAAAGCCTGAACCAAAGCCTGAACCAAAACCAGATCCAAAGCCAGAACCAAAACCGGAACCAAAACCGGAGCCTAAGCCTCCAGTAAAACCAGAACCGGCTAAGCCTGCTGTCTATGTCGTGAAGAGTGGCGACACCTTATGGGCAATCGCCAAGAAGTACAACACAACCTGGCAGAAGCTTCGCGACCTGAACCATATCAAGAACGCGAACCTCATCTATCCAGGGCAAAAGATCAAGCTGCCAGCAGCGTAACAAAAGGGCTGTTCCCACGTGGGAACAGCCCTTTATATTGTCCGCTCGTGGAACCTGCCTATCCCCGCTCCCACTCGGTGCCCCCGCTTCGCAGGTTGGATTCCTCCCAGTATACTAGTTCGGTGCTGGCTCCTTTCGCCTATACTTGCACACCATCGCTCCGCAGGTTGGATTTGCTCCAGTAGATTGCTTTAACTCACCTTGCTCTCCAAGCCTGACACATATCCTCACGCTCGCAGGTTGGATTTCATCCAATGTAATCGGCCTTTGCGTGACTACTACGCCCCTATGTTGGATTCCATCCAACAGAACACACCTAAATCATGGTTACTGGGCAATGGGAGCTCATTCTACTGTATGGAATCCAACGTAGGCGGTCATGTGAACGTCCAGCTCACTATTACGTTGGATGAAATCCAACGCAACAAGCGGAACGTATGGTGCATGAGATAACACGTCACACTCCTGCTCCGCAGGTTGGATTTCCTCCAGTAGATTGCTCCAACCCACCTTGCTCCCCAACCCTCAGGCATATCCTCGCGCTCGCAGGTTGGATTTCCTCCAATGTAATCTGCCTTTGAGTTACTACTACGCTCCTATGTTGGATTTCATCCAACAGAATCACACCTAAATCATGGTTACTGGGCTATGGGAGCTCATTCTACTGTATGGAATCCAACGTAGGCGAGCATGGGACGACTAATTTGGCTGTACGATGGATGAAATCCAACGCAGCACCCAACGTATGCTGATCATGTGATTCCACATTGCACCGCCTGCTCCAGCAGATTGGATTTCATCCAGTATAATCGGTCTTTAAGCTTCTAACCCGCCCTTATGCTGGATTTCATCCAACAGAATCAGGTCTCAAGCATGGTTACTGGGCTATAGGAGCTCATTCTACTGTACAGAATCCAACATAGGCGAGCATGGGACGACTAACTTGGCTGTACGTTGGATGAAATCCAACGCAGCACACAACGTATGCTGATTATGTGATCCCACATTGCACTGCCTGCTCCAGCAGGTTGGATTTCATCCAGTATAATCGGTCTTTAAGCTTCTAACCCCGCCCCTATGCTGGATTTCATCCAACAGAATCAGGTCTCAAGCATGGTTACTGGGCTATAGGAGCTCATTCTACTGTACAGAATGCAACATAGGCGAGCATGAGGCGTCCAACTGACTATTACGTTGGATGAAATCCAACGCAACAAAGCAGCGCCTGTCGGATGGGGTGCTCAATGATGCGCATGCGATCCCACGTCACACTGCCTGCTCCAACAGGTTGGATTTCATCCAATGTAATCGGCCTTTGCGTGACTACTACGCCCCTATGTTGGATTCCATCCAACAGAATCACACCTAAATCATGGTTACTGGGCTATGGGAGCTCATTCTACTGTACGAAATCCAACGTAGGCGAGCATATGAACGTCCAGCTCACTATTACGTTGGATGAAATCCAACGCAGCGCATGGGTGGTGCCGCCCGGTGGCGCCTAGATAACAAAAAAACGGTGCCCACAGGCACCGCCTTCCCTTATCCCTCCGCTTTTGCGCTCCTGCGCAAGTAAGCGAAGTATACAACCAGAAACACCACGTACAAGATGCCCGACAGCAGGAACATCGTTGTATAGCTCGTCAAGGTGACGACTACTCCGAGCAGAATCGAGCCTAGTCCGATTCCGATATCGAAGAAATTATAATACGTGGCCGTTGCCACACCGCGGCGCTCCGGCTTCACCAGGTTAATGACCCAAGCCTGAAGTGCTGGGAACAAGGCGCCAAAGCCTGCGCCATAGAACACGCCGGACAAGAGCAGCATCCCCATCGAGTCAGTGAAGTACAATAGGACGCTCGCGATCATACATAAGACAGCCGTGGGGAACAATACCCAGAACGGCCCTTTTCGATCGAATAATGGACCACTCACGAACCGGATCAGCACTTCGCTGATTGCAACCACAAGGAAGAAGTAACCGGTATGTTCAATACCGATATCCTTGCTGAACAAGGTAACGAAGCTAAGCATTCCGCCGAATGCGAAGCCAACAAGAGACCCTAGGATAGACGGCACAAGTGCCTTAACTTCCAGCACCTCCGACAGGGGAGAAGCCTTCTGCTCTAACCCAGCAGCTGCTTCAGAAACAGCAGCCACTCCCGCTTGAACGCGGGGCTGCCGAACAAGCAGCGTAAGTACCAAGGTGATGAACAAGAAGATCACTCCGGCTCCGAATAAGCCGAGATAATCATATTGCTCCAGGAGCCATAACCCCATCATTGGTCCAACCGAGAAGGAGACGGCATTGCCCATTGCAAAGTAGCCCATCCCTTCGCCTCGGCGTGCTGCAGGAATCGCATCGGATACTAGCGTGCCGTACAAGGCAGTTGCAATACCGAAGCCAAAACCATGAACAACGCGAAGCGCCATCAAGGCAGACAGCGATGCTGCCGCATAATAGCCGGCCATGCCGAGAAGGCAGATGACAACGCCGATCAGAAGCATTTTCAGCTTACCGAACCGTCTAAGACCAATTCCTATCAGAAGCCGGGATACGACGGCCGAGAAGGTAAACACACCAAGCAGCAGACCGATCTGCGACCCGCTTCCCCCTTGCTCGTCTGCGAAGAGCGGAAGCGTAGGCAGCAGCATCTCAATAGCTAAGAAGAGAAATAGATTAGAGAACGTCAGCAGGACGAAATTTTTCGTCCACAGTTTATCCTTCTGCAGCATTAAAATTTACGTTCAATCAATTTGAAGTCATCGTAATGGAAGCCCGGTGCTACGATGCACGATACAAGAACTGGCTCATCGCCAAGCGGGCGAGCCTTCTGCCATTCAGTCGCTGGAACAAGAGCCTGCGGATGCTGACCATTCGCCACATCTCCGCCAACAATAATTTCTTTGCGTGTCTCTGGCTCATCTTCCGTGCCGCCAAGAGTCAGAAGCAGCGGGCTGCCCGAATGCCACAGCCACAGCTCATCGGAATAAACCGTATGCCAATCCGAAGCTTCTCCCGGATGAAGCAGGAAATAAATCGAAGACGCCGCAAAACGTGGACCGGAATACGGTTCACCAAGCACAGCCTGCGGAATTTCAAAATTCGCTTTCCAAATCTCCTTGTACCAACCGCCCTCCACATGAGGCTTCAATTCTAGTGCCGCTACCAGCGGAGATAGTTCTTTTACCAATGTTGTTGCTGACAATACAGTCCTCTCCTCTCTATTACATTTCTCGACATATTGAGTCAAATGTACTATGCAATACCCCTTCCGTCAATGAATGACCGATGGACAAACGCCCTCTTTCTCCCAATCTTTAGTATTTTCCTAAGAAAAAAGAGCCTGCCTCAAGGGCAAACTCTCTCATTCCAACTTATATCTTACCAAACTGCGCTTGATGCAGACGGCTGTAAATACCACCTGTTGCTACAAGCTCTTCATGGCGGCCTTGCTCGGAAATACCGTTCTCGGTCACGACCACGATGCGGTCGGCATTCTTAATCGTTGCAAGACGATGCGCGATAACAAGTGTTGTCCGGCCAACGGACAGCTCAGCGAGTGACTGCTGAATTGCTTGCTCCGTCTCGGTATCAAGCGCTGAAGTTGCTTCATCAAGGATCAGGATAGGCGGGTTCTTTAGGAACATCCGGGCAATTGCCATCCGCTGCTTTTGGCCGCCGGACAGCTTCACGCCCCGCTCCCCAACAACCGTATCTAGTCCGTCAGGCTGGGATGCAATAAACTCTTCTAGTCTAGCGCGACGTGCTGCCTGCATAATGTCGGCTTCGGAAGCGCCAAGCTTGCCGTACGAGATATTATCACGGATGGTTCCAGCGAACAGGAACACATCCTGCTGAACAATACCGATCTGCTTACGAAGCGATTCCAGCTTCAGATCACGAAGATCATTGCCATCAACGGAGATGCTGCCTCCGCTAATTTCATAGAAGCGAGGAAGCAGACTGCAGAGGGTTGTTTTACCAGCACCGGATGGTCCTACGAAAGCAACCGTCTCTCCTGCTTTAATCGACAGGCTAATATTATCGAGCACCTTCGCTTCGCCTTCATAGCCAAACGACACATTGCGGTACTCAATATCGCCATGCAGACGATCAACGTCCTTCGCATTAGGAGAATCCGCTACATCCGGCTCAGTCTCAAGCAGCTCCACATAACGGCGGAAGCCTGCGATACCACGCGGATAGCTTTCAATAACGGCATTAATCTTCTCAATTGGCTTGAAGAAGATGTTCGTCATCAGGACGAAGGCTACGAATTCGCCATACAGCAGGTCGCCTTCAATAACATACCAAGTACCAGCCAGCAGCACGAACAGTGTCACTAGTCTCATCAGCATGTACGTAATGGACGAGTTAAACCCGATGATTTTGTAAGAGATCAGCTTCGCCATACGGAACCGGCTGTTATTCCCTTCGAACAGCTTGCTCTCATGCTTCTCGTTCGAGAACGCCTGCACAACGCGGATACCACCAACGGTATCTTCAACGCGGGCATTAAAGTCCGCCATATCGCCGAAGAGGCGATCAGCAGCTTTAGTCATTTTTCCATTGAAATAGAGAACCAGCAAAATAATAATCGGCACAACAATGAACGTCATGATCGTCAGCGGCAAATTAATAAACGCCATAATGCCAAACGCACCAACCAGTGTCATCACCGCAATAAACATATCCTCGGGACCATGATGGGCTACTTCCCCGATCTCGAACAAATCGTTCGTCATACGGGAGATCAGATGGCCAGTCTTCGTATTATCGAAGAATCGGAAGCTAAGCTTCTGCACATGATCGAACAACTTCTTACGCATATCCGTCTCAATATTAATACCAAGCATATGCCCCCAATAGGTGACAACGAAGGACAAGAACGTATTCAGTACGTAGACTGCAAGCAGAATCGCACATGCGCCAATAATATACTTCAAGTTCCCTTCCGGAAGAAGTGTATCAATAACATGGCTGACAGCCAGCGGGAAGCATAATTCTAGTACTGCAAGAATAACCGCACAGCAGAAATCGAGTAAGAATAACTTGCGATAAGGCCTATAATAAGCAAAAAACTTCTTAAGCATTAGGTACTCCTTTATTCTTAAAATATAAGTACATATAAGTGTCTATAACTGGGGTCCGCCAACATTTTCACGAAAATATACGCTTAGCCCAATAGTCCAGACGGTATCGCCCAAACATCCGATCATCCAACTACCTGTTGTTCAGCGGCCGTAATGAATCGAGAATTTCTTTTCTCGCGTACATCGTCTCATACCCTTATTGCCAAGCTGTTTTTTCTACTTCCGATTGCAGATCCGCACGAGTCGTCTTTACGTAATTCATCGTTGTGTCCAGTCTATCGTGTCCCATAATTTGCGCCAGGCGGTGCAACGGGGTATTTGCTGCCATCACGTAACCGAACCGGTGCCGTAGATCGTGAGCGCTCAAACCTTCGAGCCGCGCCGATTTCATGTATTTTTGAATCGCATGGCGTAAAGCTCGTTCGGTTAATCGATCGCCAGTTTTCTCCGATGGAAACAGATAAGGACTATCCGAAGGAAGGACTGCGAGATATTTTTCTAAAGCAGCTCTGCAGGTAGTGTTCAAAGGTACTTCCCGCTGTTTATTTCGTTTTCCAGATCGAACCGTTAGCTGACCGTTGTGTTTACCGATTTGAATATCTGCGAGAGCCAGATCGCATACTTCCATTGTTCGTAAGCCGGTGTGAAGCATCACGATAAGAATTGTCTGATCTCGAATGGAACCGCCGTGCTCTGCCGCAGCGATCAATGCAGTTTCTTCTTTGTCTGTCATCTGCCTGGGACTTACCTTTTCTTCCGGAACCAATTTGACCGGCTTCGCAGGGTCGCGGCGAATCTTTGATTCCAACAAGGCCCATTCGAAAAAACGTTTCAGGGTTATAAGCCGCCGGTTAATGGTCGCCGGTTTCAATTCCATTACTTTTTGAGTGGCTTCCCGGTATCGTGTTAGTGTTGGAGTAGCCACTTCTTCAATTCGGAATATCACTTCGTCCTCTTGGTGGCCGGATGTCTCAAACCAACCGATGAAGTGTTTCAGATCGCTTGCGTATTCCTTTAGCGTTTTGGGATTCAAATCTTCGTTGGTAGTGAGAGCATGAATGAAGTCGTGAATCGTCTGCTCCCCCTGTTTAGAAATCCCGGTCGTTCCACTCATTAGCGAGACCTCCAAATATTGACTTACATTAGCGGACATGGTATTCTTATCTTAACCAATACATTAGCGGACATCAAGTACGAATTCGGAATATGCCTATTAATCGCTAACCTCAATTAGTGGCCATTGAAATGATTGTGTTTTATAATTTATTTTTTGGAGGAATCCTATGCAAACAGGTACAGTTAAATGGTTTAATGCTGAAAATGGCTTCGGTTTTATCGAGATCGAAGACGGAAACGATGTATTCTAGAGCTGCCCTAAACATGGGCAGCTTTTTGTTTATTCCTGCTTTTACATCCATGCACGAGGACTGTCATTTTCGTAATTAAAATAATATAAGCGGAGGTATCGTAAATGAACAAAGAGCAATTGATCGAAGATGTGGCGAAATCTAGTGGATTTTCAAAAAAGAATGCTGAAAAAGCAGTAACGCATGTGCTGGACTCGATTTTTGAAGCACTAAAGCAAGGCAAAGAAGTTCAACTAGTTGGCTTCGGAAAATTTAATGTCCGTAATCGTGAAGCGCGCCTGGGAAGAAGCCGCAAAACCGGTGAAGAGGTGGAACTTCCAGCAGGTAAAGTTCCTGTATTCACGGCAGGCATCACTCTGAAAAAAGCTTTAAATTAAGCTTAATATCACCAAATGCTAATATAAAATAAAGATGTTACAACATCAGAAAAGCGGTTTTTTATCAAAATAAGTACAGATGATTCGAACGTTAGTGTCGTATTTTCTACCATTGATGACATTATTAGTTTTTATTCCAAACAGAGTTTGCAGAAAAAAGCACCCAGTCTGAGCAATATAAAGAATGACACAAGCAAGGATAGGGATGATATATCATAGTTTACAACCGACCAGTAAGGACAATTAAGAAGAGTTCGTGGTTGATAATGATTTCCTGCGTTTTTTCTTCATTTTTCTTCACTGTTTGGGGGGGATGCCTTTTGTTTGGTTGCCTCCTTTACTTGGCCTTTTCGAATCGCAAGGTCAGAAGCCACTTGCTAAGTTTAGGAAATTCATTACTGCGAGTGGTTTTCAAGAAAAGGAGATTGCTATGAAATCGCTTCAAGTATGACGTTCCTGCCATCGGAATTCGTTTGAGCCTGCAGGCGCTTCAATACCGACTGTGGGACGAGAGCAGCAAAAGATTTGTGGGGTTGCGGGGTCTCAAAGGATAAACAAGTGGCAGATCGCAGTTTCTTGCGATCTGCCTTATTTCATTGCCTGTTTCAGTAAAAGTTAACACCTCTGAAGATGCAGCTGCCCTAGAGCGTTCGAAGAAAAGGTTTAATGACTGGTTGATCCGGGAAGTCACCCGAATCCAATTAAAGACAGCACCGTTCAATTAATTGGGATTCACTTGTACCGCTGCCTGCTTGCCACTCAGCTGAATTCCTGACTGTTTGGTGCCATAGGACTTGAGGTCGGTAAGCAGCTGTTCCAGCAACTCCTTCGCCTTCGCTCCCTCTTTGCCTTGAATCCGAATAACGAGCTGAACCGCGTTGCCGGATTCCAGCAGCTTCACGGCCTGCCGCTGCTTCGTTTCATAATCATGCTGCTCGATATCAACACTAAGCCGCAGCTCCTTCACCTTTGCCGGCTGATCCTTCATCCGCTCTTCGCGCTTCTGTTGACTAGCCTGCTGCTTCGCACCACCGCGAATTATCAGCTTGCATGGCGGCGGGCTGCTCATCAGTGATTCGCATACGAGATCTACCTTCAGCTGCTTCGCCATAGCAAGCGCCTCATCCCGCGACACGATACCAAGGTCTTCACCGTCAAGACCAGTGAGACGCACCTCGGCAGCTTTTATTTTCTCATTCATAATCATCATTGTACTTGTAACCCCCGTCTATTATCTGTTAGATCTCTACTGTTGCTGTTGAACCGTTTGATCCGCTTGATGAGCTGGCACTCGCCTTAGCGGTCGCCTTCTCCATAAATTTCTTCTGTCTCCACCGCTTAAGCACCCATAACCCACGAAGATATTCGTCCAGTATCATACAAGCATAGATGCCAACGAGCCCCCAGCCAAGTGTAATGCCAAATATATAGGAAAGAACAGTCGCAATCAGCGTCATGGAAGTGACCGATGTCCACATGACATACCTTGTATCACCAACAGCGTTCAGCGCATTGCCAATGCCCATGTTGAGCATTTTACCAGGCTGCAGCAAGAGGTTCATACCGAGGAGCGTTCCCCCTAGCGCGATAATCTCCGGATCCTTCGTGAAGATCTCGAGCAGCCTGCCGCCGATCAGATACAAGACCAGCGCATTCACCGTCACGATGGCAAGACCAATCCATAATGCACGATACGAGGTCTTATAAGCATCCTGCACCTTACCTGCTCCGAATAGATGGGCGATCATTATCTGAAGCGCCAGCGCTAGTGAGTACCCCAGCATGAAGCAGAACGACTCTAATGTATTCATATAAGTACGTGCCGACAGCTCATTAGCCCCAAGCTGTGCGATGAACGTATAGATCAATAATTGAGAGAACACCCAGCACGACATGTTAATGCCAAGCGGCCAGCCAATCTTCAGTATCTCCTTAAACAGCTTTCGATCGAACAGCTTGAAGTCTCTTAACGTAATCTGGCGTTCGAAGGCGCTAAGGAACATGATCAGCAGCACAATAATCGCAAGCAAACGGCTGATGTCTGTCGATAGAGCGACCCCTTTGAGTCCCCACTCCGGAAACCCGAATTTGCCGAAAATAAACGCATAGTTCATACCAACATGAATGATGTTCATGCCAATGGCTGTATACATCGGGCCTTTCGTATTGCCCGTATTACGGATCGCATTACTGAGGGCCACCATAATGGCAACCAGGAACATCCCGCCGCCAACGATCGAAATGTACGTTTTCGCAAGTGGCAGCAATTCATCCGGAAGCTGCAGCAGCGAAGCAATCTGCCCCGGCATCAGATACAGCAGCAAGCTGATCCCAACACCAATAATAGCGCTGACTTTGACAGACATAATCGCGATTGTTCTAGCATCTTCATTTTGCCGGGAACCAAGCCGCTGCGCAATCAGAATACCTGCCCCGCTCGCAACTGTCATGAACAGGGTCATTAAAGCACTGAACAGCTGGGTGGAAAAACCAACAACAGCAACCGCATTATCTGAGATCTTGCTGACCTGCAGGGTATCGGCTGCCCCTAATAGAAATTGCAGGAATAACTCAATAAAAATCGGCCAAGCCAGCATCCATAGCGAAAACTTATTCCGTTCACGCTTTTGCATGATACAAATCCTCCCGAGCGCTGCAGCCGATAAAAAAAAGGTAACGGCAACCAGATACGCCACTATAATAGTAAATTCGAATGTCTTTTCATATTATAGATGCTATACTTCGGATATTGTATTAGTTTTACAACCGAAACTTTCAAAATTCAAACCTCCATGAGGCTTATAAAAAGGTGCCACTATGACACTATTTCACTTTACCGTTCCACCCCTTCCGCACTATATTGCTTCTGGCTACACCGAGACGTCTGCAGGGTTCAAGCATCCAAGCCGGCATCGGATTCAAGTGTTCGATCTGCTCGTTGTGACGGAGGGCTGTCTCTTTATGGGGGAAGGCGAATCCTCGTTCGAGGTACGGGCAGGAGAGGCTTTAATTCTAGCGCCGGACAATCATCATTACGCGACAAAAGCATGCGAAGAGGCTTCCGCCTATTACTGGCTTCACTTCCAGACAACAGGATGCTGGGCCGCTTCGGAGGAATATGCTCCGAGGATAATCCAGGGCCGGGAGCCCCATGGTTTAAATCCCCAAATTTTCACTACACAAACTTTCATCAAGCAGGTTCCGCAATACACCAAGCTGCTGCAGCCGGCCAAAGTGATCGAGCAAATTCAACAGCTGATGGAGCTTGGCCATGGCAACCATCTGAGCAGTGTAAGCTGGAAGCAGCAGATCATTTTCCAAGAGATTATGGAGCAGCTGTCAGCTTCTATTGAGATGCAAGGCTCGACGCCTACCTCCCAATGTGCAGAGCTTGCCGCTTCTTACTTAAGGAAGCATTACCGCGAGGATATTACTGCCCAGCAGCTTGGCGAGAGTATCAACTTCCATCCGGTCTATATCGCTAGATGTATGCAGAAGGAATTCGGCTGCTCGCCCTTCGACTTCCTGCTGCGCTTCCGGATCCAGCAATCGAAGCTGGTACTTCTGCAGACGAATTACACCATCGCGCGTATTGCCGAGGAGGTCGGATTTAACTCAGCGGCTTATTTCACATCTTGTTTTGCCAAATACGAGGGGATCAGCCCGCGCAAATACCGCCAGCGCTTCTCACACGGCTGACGGTATATTCGATCCCTTAGATCGTTATTGCTACTGCTGATGCGACTTAATAAGCTCCATCTTAACCTGCCAAGCCTGCTCGCTGAGATGGACCGGATAGAGATCTGGGTTCAGCTTACGCAAAATTTCCGGTCGGAACAAACTAAGCTGCTGCTCATGATAGCTGCGAATTTGCTCCAGCGGAGGCAGCTCATACACAATCTCACCTTGTACCACAATGGGTTTCAAGAGCGTCACTGCTTCATAATCGTTCACGTAGCGATGGATATACGGATGAACCGGGTCAAATAGCTTGATCCGCCCGCCCTGCTGCATATCTGTTTCATTGGAAAGAGCGATGTAGTCCGCTTCCGCAAGACCTGTACTGCGGTTCATAATCCGGTACACATCCTTCTTGCCGGGAGCGGATACTTTCTCGGGATTAGCTGAGATTTTGATAACCGGTATGTATTCCCCGTTCCGCTCACGGGCGGTCAGCTTGTACACTCCGCCAAGCGATGGCTGATCCGCCGCTGTAATGAGCTGCGTGCCAACACCCCAAGTATCAATCTTGGCCCCTTGTGCTTTCAGGTTGAAGATCAGCGTCTCATCCAGATCATTCGAAGCAACGATCTTCGCATCCTGCAGCCCCGCTGCATCAAGCAGCTTACGCGCTTCCTTGGAAAGGTACGCAAGGTCACCGCTGTCGAGCCGAATACCAGCCAGCCGTTTGCCTACGCTCTCGAGCCAGCGTGCGGTCTTAATCGCATTTGGCACCCCGCTTCTCAGCGTATCGTAGGTATCAACGAGCAGCGTTACCCCATCAGGCAGCGCCTGGGCATAGGCAAGGAAAGCTTCCTCCTCTGACTCATGCCCCTGCACCCACGAGTGGGCATGTGTACCTTTCGTCGGTATGCCAAACATCATTCCAGCATGCATATTCGAAGTTGCATGGAAGCCCGCAATATAAGCTGCCCGTGCGCCCCATACTGCCGCATCCGCCTCCTGCGCCCGCCGCGTCCCGAACTCCAGCAAGATATCACCTGCTGCTACCTGCTTAATCCGGGATGCTTTGGTCGCAATCAGCGTCTGGTAGTTCATGAAGTTAAGCAGCGCTGTCTCAATAAGCTGCGTCTCGAAGATCGTTCCCTCTACCCGTATAATCGGCTCATTCGGGAAGACAAGCGAGCCTTCCTCCACCGCATGGATCGTACCCTTAAATTCAAACCGGCGCAGCAGCTCGAGGAAAGCCGGATCATAATTCTCCTCCTGCTTCGCTAGATACGAGAGCTCCTCTTCCCCAAACTGGAGATGACGGATGAAATCCACAATTCTCTCCAGCCCGGCAAAGACCGCATACCCATTGCCGAAGGGCAGCTTGCGGAAGAACGCCTCGAATACTGCACCCTCGCCATCCGTACCACTCTTCCAATGCGCATACATCATATTTATTTGATATTTATCAGTATGAAGCGTTAAGTTATTCGCACTATTCACTGCTTGTGTACACACTCCCCAAGTAAAATCTCTATTCACAGCATATCCATTTCCAGCAAAAACAACAGCCTCCCGCTTCAATCAGCGAAAGGCTGCTGCCTTTAAAACTTTCTGACAAACCGGTATTCCGACCGGCGCCGTCTGCGATCCAGGAAATAGCTAATTGTGATACAAACGATAAGGCCAATACACGCACCTGTCGAATCTACGATCACATCCGTTGGATTCCCGGTCCGTCCGACCGAGCTGAGCTGATTCCGTTCATCCATCGCTGCGGTTCCTGCCGTGAGAATAAGCGACATGATGACCGGCAGCACCATCTGTCTGCGGCCCATTAACGCACGAATCAGCATATAGAGAGCAGCAGCCAGCACAGCGTACATAAACACATGAGCTCCTTTGCGGAAAAAGAACTCTACGAATCCGTAAGGATCTTCTTTAGCTACGACAGTATCTCCCCGATATGTTATTGAAGTGTTAGGAAGGGACTCTGCTAACTGCTCTTTCGCTACCCACTTATTCAAGGTTGGCTTGATACTTTGTTGATTATACGATTCTGACGACAATGTAAATATAAAAAATATCCAACATATTACGACAAAAAACCATATAATAGTATTTTTTTTATCTTTTTTCAACATTAATCTTCAACACTCCTTCGACACTATCCGATCCACCCTTATTCTTTCTCTGGTCTGTTATTGTAGCAGATCTATGAAGGAAATGGAAATCTATAGAGAAATCATGGAAATTCAATACTTTGGTATTATTAAAATGATCTAATAGTCCTATAAACTCTTGTTTTTATCATCCATTCTTTGTTATTATTAATATAAGAAAAAACATTAGAAAAATGTTAGAGGAGGTTAGAGAATGGCTGGTTATTTAATGTTCTCCGAGGTTTGGACACCATTCAAGATGGTAGGCATCCGATTATTTAAAGACGAGAACGGCGCCTATTGGTACAAATACAGAAACAACAAGCGCTCACGGCTATTCAGATAACTCATCATGGACTTATACAGTCATATACATAGCAAAAAAACTCCCCCGACGGCATAAGCCATCGGGGGAGTTCTTTGTTACAACGAACTAGCTAGATCGTTAATTTGCGCAAGATAGCCTTCAAATGTCTTTCTATATTCCGCGATGATATCCGTGCTATAACCATTCTTCGTTAGCTCAGCCGTCGTATCCGCGATAACCTTCTCGAAATCTGCTTTGCATTTGGAGATCACTTGATTTCCTTGAACCTTCAGATTAGCTTTTGTAGTATCATCGGTTGCCGTAAGATATTGCGCGTACAATGGCGACAGAGAGTTAAAGCAGCTTGTTTGAAGTGCATCAAGCTTCGCTTGTGCAGCGCTTGTGATCGCTTCGTAAGTGGGTTTTGTTTCTCCAGACGGATCCGTGCCGCCTGTACCGCCACCGGTATTGCCGCCAGTTGTACCGCCACCAGCTTGTGCCGCTTTGTATGCCGCAGATTCACCAGTGATGCTGTTTGTCTTCTGATCCCACTTAATATCTGTACCTACCGCTTCAGACATGAAGCGCAAAGGAACATAGATGCTATTATTATACGAATAGAGAGACTGACCTGTAGGAAGAGCTTTTGACTGTCCATCGAACACAAGTGTTGCTTGAACCGGTTTGATTGTTAAGCTCTTACCAGTCTCCGGCTGCTTACCGCCAGCTGCCGCACCTGCAAGCAGCTTAACAAGAGATTCCTTCTCAGCAGCTGTTGGCTCAGATACGGTTACTTTAGATGTCTTCTGATCCCATTTTACGGATTTCTGCAGCGCGTAAGAGATGAAACGAATTGGAATATAAGTGCGGTTCTGATAAATGAAAGCATATTGCCCATCTGGTAGTAAGAGTGACTGTCCGTCAAACTTCAGGCTAACAGCTTGTGTCTTGATATTGACTGAGGTACTTGCAGTTGCAGCACCTGCCGTAAGTGGCAGGACGGTACATAATGCTACAATTAAGAGCATTAATGTGTAATGGCGTAGATTTTTCATCAAATGGATTCTCCTCTTATTTATGATTTAATAGCTTTAGCAATGGCACTAATTGCGGATGCCCGTACACTTTGCTTACTAGCTTCGTACTTGGCACTCCAATCTGGCATCGCAGAGCTATCAATACCTGCGTCAGCATAACTAGAGGCCGCTTGGCTCATGATGCCCTGGAACTGCGCATCACAAGACCCTTCGGCCTCCACGACTTTCCCTAGAAACTTACTCTGTAGATCGGCTAAGGATACACCTTCTGCACTTCCGACAATTTGATTTAGGATGGAATTGCTTTTGGCCTTGCAGGTGCCGGATAACGAGTTGAGCTTAGACTGAGTTGTTGAGTCGATGGATTGCTTTAATTGCTTCTGATCAGAGGCTAGCTCTACTGTTGGCTTCTTTTCTGGCTCAGTTGGCTTCTCTTCTTGCTTAGTATCGGAGTCAGTTGATTTTGTTGAACCACTGGATTGCTGGTTCATCTTTTTCCAAGCTTCACCGTTCTCCTTCAACTTCTGAGGATCTCTCTCCCCTACCCATTCAATTGGATAATCAGGGTTTAATATGTTAAGTCCAATACCATACTGCTTGGTAATTGATCTCAATAATTGTATTTCCTCATCAGAGAGTTTAGACAATAATAACTCCCGCATTTTTGTCTTCTCTTCAACAGATAGATCATATGTCGCATTCCCCTGAAGGTAAGAGATCTGCTTTAAGCTAAGTCCGGAATTAAGAAGAATGGCGGCAACATCAAGGGCATCTGCGCTATCGATCTTATCTCCACCAATTAACTGACTAGCTTTCTCAACAGGCTTCTCAATGATAGAAGGTAACTTAGACTCTGACTTCTCCCCAGTAGCTAAAGTATCATTGCTATGACGCGATGCAATATCCTCAATATCAATGTTCTTGATATAGTAATAGGCTATTCCTGTGAAGATCAAAGCCACAACAACAAAAAATGAAGCGGTACCCATTACCCACTTCATCCACGGTTTTAGCTTCTTCTTTTTTGTTTTTTTCTGAGACATATCCTTAATGACCTGCCTATTCATAATTTTAGAAGGATAAGATCGGATTCGTTTCTTTCACACCATTGTTCATCTTCGGACGACCAATCGAGTAGTAAGCGAACGGTGTTGCCTCCAGCTCTTCTTCCCTGTAAATATTTCTACCATCAATCAGATTAGGTGTCTTCAGCCATTTCTGAATATCGGTCAGTGGAATATCAATAAACTCTTTCCACTCTGTAAGAATACAAAGTGCATCTGCACCTTCAGCCGCATCCTGTGCTGATTCGCAATATTCCACTTCGGGACGGTTAAAGATTTTTTCAAAATTATTAGAAGCAATTGGGTCATAAGCTTTCACTTGTGCTCCCCGCTCCAATAAAGCTTCAATAATCTCAAAGGCTGGTGCATCACGAACATCGTCTGTTTCTGGCTTGAATGCCAATCCCCAGATACCAATCGTCCGTCCAGCAACGTCCCCTAATAACTCATCAAGCTTACGGATCACATTAAATCGTTGATCACGATTAACTTCCACGACAGACTTCAGCAGCTTGAAGTCATAATCCATCTGCCCAGCAATTTGGATTAGAGCTTGTGTATCTTTCGGGAAGCAAGATCCACCGTATCCAATGCCCGCCTTCAAGAAAGAAGAGCCAATCCGCCGATCCATCCCCATACCCTTCGCAACTTCCTCTACATCCGCCCCTACCTTCTCACAGATATTCGCGATCTCATTAATGAAGGAAATCTTAGTTGCAAGGAAAGCATTTGAAGCATATTTAATCATTTCCGAGCTGCGAACGTCTGTAATTGTGATTTGATCGGTTAGTGGTCTGTGCAGCTCAGTAAGCAGCTCCGCCGCTCGATCACTTACCGTCCCAATAATAATTCGGTCAGGGTTAAGTGTATCCCGTACTGCTGTTCCTTCACGCAAGAATTCTGGAACGGAGGCAAAATCAAATGATGCTGCAGCATGATTTCTAATAATGTCGGCGACTTTCTCATTGGTCCCTACTGGCACCGTACTCTTCACAACTACCACTTTATAATCATCAATCGCTCGCCCGATCTCTTCTGCAGCCTGTTCGATGTAAGCCAGGTTTGCCTTTCCATCTGGCAAGGACGGCGTTCCAACCGCTATAATAATAATCTCTGAGTTGCTAACCGCTGCAGCCAAATCTGTCGTAAAGGACAAACGGCCTGCGGCAGTATTACTAGCAATAAGCTCCTTAAGACCCGGTTCGTGAATTGGGACTTCGCCACTATTCAATAATTCAATCTTTGATGCGGCATTATCTACGCAGATGACCTCATTGCCAAGCTCTGAGAAACATACCCCCGAGACTAAGCCAACATAACCAGTACCAATAACAGCTAGCTTCATCCTCATCCACTCCTTACAATTTGATTGAGATAAGCAACAATCTGAGTGATTTCATTTCTTAGCTGCTTATCTGCAAATGAGTACTCTCTATTTATAAGGTCTTGCATATTACCCTCTATTAAATGCTCCCACTCTGCCATTTGGTAGGGGTGAATAGACTGAAGAGCACGAATCGTATTCTCATCTTCCCTCATCGAACTTCGATGCAGCAGGATCAGCGGTTTCTGAAGTACAACGGCTTCACCAACCGTACTCCATCCAGGCTTACTTATAACAAAATCTGATGCAGCTACATAATTCTGTGACTCTGTATAAGAAGCCGGAATAGATATGACGTTCTCATGAGTGACCTTCATATTGCTCGATACAATAAAGAGATAATCATTGTTCTTCCAAAGCTTCATCTCGGCAAGGTCCTGTACATTTATACTCATTCCAATGCCGAAATAGACGATTCTCTTCCTGTTACCAGGGTTAATCGTCTGTTGGATTCTAATAACTTCTCGCTGATCTATTTCTCTGCTGAAGAAACCCGCTTGCAATGAACCTCTTCTACCCCATTCAGGTTCATCTGCTCCTTCCAAGCAAATGAAGTAATCCATCATAGAGTATGCTTTATATAGAGGTAATAAAGCATACCGTTCAATCATTTCTTGATAAGCGGTATACCATGTGAAATTAGACAGCCCAACTGATGTCACTTCAGCCTTATTGGCTGCAACAAATGCAATTGGAGATATATCCGAGATAACGAGATCCACTTCGTTTGTCCTTAGAAAATCCACCTCCCGAGCAACCTCTGGAGATAGGACCTTCATATACTCGTTGTACTTTGTTCTAAAAGCCGGCAAATCTGGTTCAATTGTTCCGACCTTTAGGACATAGCCAACATCTGAAATACAACTTCGATAAACAATAGACCCTAGATGTTCATGTAATGAAGCTCGAAAGAAAGACAACACATTGTCAGAGGAACAAATGATAATTCGATAACTACTGCTCGCTTGACGAAGTAAGGTACGAATAACTGCGATGCTGCGAGTGGCATGACCATACCCATAATCAGAAATATAGTAGGCGATTGTCTGCATTAACTCATCGATATATTAAGGCAATGTTCGGTCATCTCTGACCATGTCGAATACAATTCCATTACCTTATCTTCTTCCGAGTAACCACTATGAACAACAATCATCTCCATATCCGTAATGGCCTTCAGACCATGGAGCGTCTTAATTGGAATATGCAGCACGTTACCAGCCTTCACTTTCATTGGAACTCCGTTCTGAACGAATTCCCCTTCACCTTTCACAATAGTCCATACCTCTTCTCGATACAGATGCATGAGATAATTAAGATTTTTGCCCTCTTTAATAGCAATCCGTTTCGTAATAACCGTTCGGCCATCCTCATAACGCTCATCATCCAGGATCCGCGCCCAGCCCCATTCTCTCTCTTCGAACATCGGTCCTTGATCATAATTAATGAAATCTTTAATCCGCGGGCTAGAACTCTTATCCGTGACTAGAATGCCATCGGGACTCACAGCAACAACTACATTGGATACCCCAAGAATGGTAACCGGAATTTCGAGCTCATTAACCAGATGAGTATTGATACAGTCCTCACTAATCGTCCCTCGCCCGATCTGACTCTGCCCCATCTCTTCCGTTAACGTGTTCCATGTACCAAGGTCCTTCCAATAACCATCATAAGGCACCACTACGATGTTTTTGGTCTTCTCAACGACCTCATAATCGAAGCTTATCTTAGGCAGCTCATGATATTGCTCTACAAGTTGCTCGTATTGCAATGGATATCCCTTATCTTTCAGGATATTAATGAGATATCCAAGTTTGAAGGAGAACACACCGCAGTTCCATAAAGCTTGTTGTTCAATTAGTCCGACAGCCGCTTCTTCTGAGGGCTTTTCTTGAAAATGACTAACTTTAAGTACACCGTTAGTCACAAATTGTTCCTGCTCAGGAATGATGTAACCGTACTTTGCAGAAGGATATGTCGGCTTCACTCCAATAAGTGCTAAATCCGCTTGTGTTGTCTGGATAGTATCCTCTAACTGTTTAACGGCATAAAAAAAGTGGCCCTCCACATAAGGGTCCACTGGTAAGATTGCTATGACTTCATTCAAATCCACATTGGCTACAGAGTATAAATATGCAGCTGTTAAGGCTATGGCTGGGAACGTATCTCTTCTTTCCGGCTCAATAATAAGCGGGACAGAAGGTCCGATCTGGTTATGCATCATCTCGATCTGAGCTTTTCCTGTTGCGATATAGCTAGAATCCGCTAATCCACAATCACTGATTTGCCCCCACACTCTTTGTACCATAGAGACATGTTGTTGATCATCGTTCTCCAAAACTTTCAAAAATTGTTTAGACCGCGCATCGTTGGAGAGTGGCCAAAGGCGTTTGCCTGATCCACCGGAAAGAAGCACTAGCTTCATCTTAATATCACCTCTTACTTATAGCTATTTTGGATTAAATACTCATTTGTTCTTTTTTATTCAATTTCTTAAACTTCAATATAATCTTCCCTACTATTGAAATAATATATTTATACTCATCCGTCTTTCTATACATAATCCAAAGAATTGCATTAGGAACTAATGCTGAAATAACAACTTTAATTATAAAGTCCATTAATTCGTTTATACTAATAAATGAATCAACTGAAAATATTAAAAGAACACTAATTAATAATACTCCTGAATATTTTCCATACATAACAAAATAATTATACAAGGGTTTTTTTAAAGCATGTTTGTAAACAACGTATGGTTCCCACCAAAAATTAGTAAATAAACAACTTATTACAGTACCCATAACAATTCCTGATATCCCCAAATTTAGTGGACCAACAAAAATTAATGCTGCGACTAAATTAAGGATTGCTTCAATCAATGACTTCCACTTAATTTGCCAGAAGAGTCCATTAGTATCAATGAAAATATTACAAACTTGTCTCATACAATTAATAAAGAAAACAAACATAATAAGTAAAACAATTAAATTCGAAAAAACATATTCCTTGCCCCAAAGCAGCTTAATAAAAGGATTTGCCAAGGTTGCTAAACACGTAGTAAATACAATTGCAATATATGCATTTAAAAAAAAGAGCTTTTTATAAAAATAATATACCTCGTCTTCAGATTTGGTATTAACTAAGTTACCAACACTTGCCGTAATTGATGATAATAGTTGAGAATATACTGCTTTTAATGTTGTTGTTAGTAACAAGTAGTTTGAATAATAACCCGTTACAACCACACCAATATACTTAGAAATTAAGATATTATCTGTACCACTTACAACTACAGACCCCAATTTATGAAAAGACATGGCTAAAACATTTTTTGAGATTGACTTTAAACTATTTTTATCTAACCGTTCTTGCTTATTTTCTTTTAAATATGGAAATAAACGATCTGCTTTAATAGATATGAAAACATTGGACAAGAAAGTACATATGATCTGAATGATCAAAAAAAGCACGAAATTTTTAAATATAACTAAAACCAATATCTGAAGTACATTTCTGATTAATGTAAAAACCAGTTGATTAAGAGAGTCAATATAACCATTTTGACTTGCAATAATAATCGAACGTTTGTAACTAAAAAAATAACTCACTGTCGTATTAAGTAAATAAATAAGATAAATGATCCATAGTGGCGGTAAATCCGCTGGCAATTCAGATGTATCTTTTATTAAATAATTCAATTGTGTTATTAAAGAAAGTCCAACAACTAATATAATAATACCAATAGCTCTATATACTTTCTTGTAGAAATTAACTAGTGCACTAATGCCCTTATGATCATTTTCGGCAAGCGGCTTATATAAAGCATATATTATCGCTGTTCCAAATCCAAGTTCTGCAAAAGATAACACCATAAGAATATTGGTGAATAAACCATTAATCCCTAGATACGAGGCTCCTAGCAAGTTTATAAAAATAGTGCGTGTAACAAAGCTTAATACAATCATTATTGCCTGTGATACTAAGGCAACTGTTGAATTTCTAATAGAATATTCCGTTCGACTTTTCCCCATTATAAAGGTACTCCTCAAAAGTCTATAAATTGAATGAATATTAATACGTTTGAAGATTAATTATTATATAAAGAACCTTTATTAATTGATATTGTCACTTATTTCATTAATTATGTGACTAAATTTCTGTGCTGCAGATTCCCAGGTATACTTTTCAACATTTGCAATTCCTTTCTCAATTAAGGAATTACGTAGGGCCTCATCAGTTAGAACATTTTTCATTGCATCCACAATTTCCTGCACATTAAGGGGATCAACTAATATTGCAGCATTACCAGCAACCTCAGGAATAGAAGAGCAATTCGAAGCAATGACTGGAACTCTAGCTGCCATCGCTTCTATAACTGGAATACCGAACCCTTCATATAACGATAACAATACTTTTAGGGATGACATTTGATATACGGCAGCTTTATGCTCATCACTAATTGCATTAACAAAAACAATATGCTGATTTTGATTTTCAATGTATGCAAGTTTTCTTATCGACTCATTTGGATTGGTAATTACTAATTTATACTCAACTTTTATCTCTTCGGGTAATTGTGAATATGCCCTTATCAGCGTTTCCACATTTTTATGTTTTCTTGAAGATCCAAAATATAAAATATATTTCTCTGGCAGAGTATACTCTTCACGAACTAATTGCATTGTTTCTAGACTAATTGGATTACTAAATACACTTAATTCAACACCATTATGTATTATCCGAATTTTTTCAGGCGTAACACCAAGATAATCGATAATGTCTGTTTTAGAGTTTTCAGATACCGTTACAATAATATCAGCGCGATCGGCAACATCTTTAACTGACTCAATATAATTATCTACAACACCCTTGTTTTCCATCTCAGTTTTTAAAGGGATTAAATCGTGTATACATGCAATTATTTTTCCGTCAATTTTACATCTTGGTAATCTATAAGAAAAGAAAACATATACATTAGATTTTTTTCGAAATAACATGTTGTATTTAATAATTGGAAGTTTCTTTCTAATGTCAAAATAATTAAATATCCATTGAGCTCTAAATGGGGATACCTCGACAGGAAAATTAAATAGTTGATACTTATTGTTGTTTATAAAACTTTTAGGATCAAATAACCCACCTATCAACTGATGTTCATTTTTTAGGCTGAGCCTACGAGCAATCTCTCTCTCGAACACACCAATACCCGATAAATTGTTATTCATTTCCTGCAAATTCAAATGAACCTTCATAGTTTCCTCCCCTTTCATAGGACTCTTAACTGGGATATTTATCAGCTACATAATCCGATCTACTACTTATTACAAACTTGTTTAGCCAGAGGATGAACCAATAGAACAAAATAAATTTTGACCAACTATATATAATTGTTTGAAGGGCATAACAATGTATTAGAGCGAATAAGACAGCCATCCATAAATGCATATATTTGTAGAAATAATTAGTTCCCTTTTTCGACTGAACCTCAAATCGTGTTAAAATTTTAACTCCAAAATAATTTCCTATAAAGACCAGAATCCACCCAAATAACTTACCACCAACTATCAACATTCCTCCTGAGAATGACAACATTTGTCCTCTATCAATTGATCCTAATGAATTTTTCATTAAGTCAGAAGATGACTTCAGATCTTCAGTCGAATTCAATATCCCCCCTAATCCTGGGAGATCCAATACAACAAGTAGACCTTGAGTAATATCTTTAATAAGTGCGTATGTTGATTGTGTCACTGTTAAATCGAGTGATGCCTGGTATGATCTGGCCACCGTCCAAAATCCATTTATATATTCTTCAAAGATGTTTGATATATCTTGAATAGACACAGCTGAAGAGGAAAAATCACTCGCATTATCTACTCCAAATTGTTTCTTTACAAACATGGTTATAATTATTATTGCAGCAACAGGAACAGTAATAGTTAAAATTCTCTTCCGATACTCTGGAAAGGAGAAAATAATAATAGCTATTGTTGCAATAGCGCTCTCTACAATAAAAGATCTATTAGTACCAAAGTAAATAATAAAATTAAAAATACCCGTTACAATAGACATAGATAAGAACAAATAATATCTACCACTAAATCTAATACTATCCTTTGTTAAGCGAAGAAAGTTTACAAATATTAATGCCTTTACACAATTTATTAATGTTGCCTCCAAAAGTATGCTGGTATCCGAGGATGCTTGCTTTATTAAAAGAATATTCATAGCAGGATACCAAATAGGAAGTCTGTACAATAAAATACAAACACATAGAAATATTGCAATGATTCCACTTGCCCTTAGCTTCCCATGACCGCTTCTATTACTTGTGCGAGTATCAATCGAATTAAATCTATTAGTATATCTTGGATACCATTTCTTAATTGCAAGGCAGGTCATGAGCAACTCAATACAATAAATTAATATTGAAATCTTATATGAATTAGGTTCAGCGTTTGGCATTCGATTTGCAGATAATGCCCCTTCAGATAAAAGAATTAAATATGGCTGCACAAGATATCTGATTATCTCAATTATGTAAAATACTTTTAGCCCTACACCACCTTTATGGTGTTTAATAATGTCTCCAAATATTATTAGAGCAAGACCAAACGATAAAGGTATTATCCACATCATCTCCATACCTGCTCTAGCCGGAGGTTGGAATGCAATATAAACTGATTCGACGAATGAAATCATTACTAGAATTGATCTAAGAGTTAACCCTCTATATTTTTCTTGTTGGTCGATCGCTTGAAGCTTGTTTTTCAATTCATTATTAACCATAATGGATACCGTCCTCATTATGTCTTTATTGAGACTACATTCTTCTTCTCTGTTATTAAGTTATTAAATGCTTTATAATTAGTACCTGCATCACAAAATTCTTCCCAAATATACCGAGACTCTCTACACATTTCGGTATACCTTTGCTCACTCATCTCATAAATTTCTTTAAGCCTATCAGCCAGTTCCTGAACACTTAACTGTTCTGGTAACAAAAAACCATTGACCCCGGATTTTACAATTTCTTTTGTTCCTCCGACATCAGTAGCTATTATCACTTTCCCAAAAGACATTGCCTCCATTATAGACACCGGTACTCCCTCGCTACGACTAACGTTTACGAATACATTGAAATCATTCTCTTTATAGTAATTAATAACTTGTTCATTATTCATATTCCCCATTAGATTACACCTAATATTATTGTAATTAAGCATATTAATTTCGTTCTGTATTTTATTAAACTCCTCTCCATCCCCTATATGGACCCACTCTATTTCAAAATCAAGTTTTTTTAACGCCTCTAAAATTAATCCATTTCTCTTTACTGGTCTCATCCATGAACACGATAGAATTTTTAGACATTTATCTTTAGGTGATATCTTATGACCTTTATCTTCTGTACCTAACCGACTAATTCTCAGCTTAGTTTGATCAATATCGTAATTTTTTTTAATATAATCGATTCCATCTTGTGATATAGCATGAACCTCATCCAAACCTTTAAAAATATAATTTCTAAAAGGGATATATCCATCCGCTGCATATTCGTAAACATCAAATCTATGACACCTAGAAATAGAACTAATATTATACTTAGAGTTGATCTTTTTAGAAACTTTAACTGCAGCATACGCCTGAAGATGCAACCAGTATGAATATAGAGTCAAATTTGATTCAGGCTTGATCTTGTTCTTAATATATTTTTTTAATTGAGCAGCTAAATAATTGCCTTGTCCTGCGAAACCTATTAGTTTAATAAAATTTTTCACATTCAAACGATGGCTTTTTTTTAGCACAATTAATTCTTTATAAAAATTTAAATCAAAAAGCGCCAGTAGGCACCAAGTTAATTTATTGTACTTTGAGTAATCAGGAATAGAATCAATAATTTGAAAACCCGGAGTTTCCGCAATTGCTTTCTTATCCCTTTTCGCCCATATAGGGAAAATAAATTTTCTCATTCCCCTCTGATCGAGTTTTTCAAGATGATTCATCTCAGTAGCCAAGAACGTTTCCCCTTTATAATCAAAGGGGTAAAACATACTTATATATACAATTACATTTTGAGAATTAATATCTAACTTTTTTGCCATCTTGTTTCACCCATTAGATCAAAGTAATCAAACACTCTTTCAAGAGTTACAAACATGTCACATTTCTTCTGGGCTGCTTCCCTAATACCCTGAGGTAAAGATGTAATTCCCTGAAGACGATTATAAAAATTAATTATTGATTCCATCTGTATCGGAGTTTCATCAGGTGTTACTTCAAGAACAAACCTCTGATGATCTTCAACTTCAAATGCATCTACTGGATAAGATGAGACGATAGGGAGTCCCTTAGCCACATATTCTTTTGTTTTTAGTGTACTCTCTGTTTTCAACTTATCTCGATGAATTGCAATCGAATTAATTCCAATATCCGCACTATTATATAAACTATCTAATGCTGCACCTGATTGGAAACCATGAAATATAATCTTCTCTTCCAGCCCATACTCAGCAACTAAATTACGATACTGATTCAAGTGAGGGCCTTCTCCTACTATGTTAAAAATAATTTTATGTGTACCTTTATTTTTGTAATAGTTACTCATCCCTTTAATAATTCTATCCCAGCCTTGTACCGATCGTATTGCGGCTACTCCTATTAAAGTAATCGTATTATCAATCTGACTATCCTCTTTGCATTCAATGTTCTCGAATACTACTCCATTAATCGTTTTTATTGTTTCAATACCAAAAATAACTTCATCGTTTGAATAAGTTATTATTCTTTCAACATACTTCTTAAGCTGTGTTCTAAATAGAATATCCATCGCAGCTATTACTTTAGAAATGACGCCTTTACCTATTTCACCATGATAAGGAAAGGTAGGTATTTCGACTACAATTCTTGAACCACTTTCTTTAATACTCTTTAACAATTTAATAAAGTTTAATTCACTTCTCGGGTATCTAACATAGACATAATCAAAGTTCTCGGTTTTGATAAGTTCTCTTACCGCATTATAAAGACTAAATCTTCGATGCGTTGAATTATTAGAACTAATAGTCTTAACTCCTGTAGAATCACTTTTTCTGAGTCCATCTGTACCATAAGACATCAAAGTGCATTCATACTTTTTCGCAAATATAGAGACTTGATTTAGAACTTTTTTAGCTACTCCGTCAAATTTATTATCATCTATCAAAACAGGGGCAACATAAAGAAACTTTTTCATTAATTATTTCACATCCCTAATTTTTCAACTTTCTCTTGGGAATACTTAGTGACAACTCTCTTATTTACACCCTCATTATCTGATAAAGCAGCAAATATTTCTTGTACTCGCTTAAGATACATTGATTCCATGTAATTCTTTAGAATCAAATTTCTATTACAAATCATTGTTTCTTTGCTGCAATATAATCCATCGTATAGTTCCCTTGAATTCTCTTGTTGAATCTTATTTATTACTCTCCCGTTAACTCCATCTTTCACAATGTCAGGGATTCCTGCATGATCAGTTGTTAGAATGGTCATCCCGTTCCCCATTGCCTCTAGTATAGAGATAGGCTGACCTTCATTAGGATAGCGGGTAATTAAAGTGAATATATGACAAATACTCAAAAGTTCTATTTTCTTCTGACCACTAACTTCGCCGTGGAAGGTAATCACATCACTAAGTTCGTTTTTCTCAATATAATTAATAAAAGAATCTTTATCCAATTGGTCAAAAAATCTCCCAGCAAAATTAAAATGAAATCTCTTGTGCTCTCCAGATTCGATTCTACTTTTCTCTACTTTTGCCATTTCTAACACTTCAAAATATCCTTTTGATTTAATAAAATTACTAAGATATAAAACGTTCAAAACCTTTCTTTCATGAATCGATTCTACTTTAGCTTCAAATTCCTCATTGGTCATTAAATACTGATCATCTACACAATTGGGTACAATAAAAACTTTGTCTTCCGCTATCATGCCAGAAAAAATTGACTTTAATGATTCACTTAGAACTATGACACCTTCCAGCTTACTAATAGCACTATAATTTAGTTTAGATTGTAATTTCCCTACCTTGTTGTCTATTAATTCCCGGTAATAGCCACCATGTAAATGAACCAGACACTTTTTTTTCTTAATACTTAATAATTTAAGAATAATAAGATCTCGTACATTACCAAACTTAGTTTGGCTTATTGTTAAATAAAATAAGTCAGCTTTGCTTTTCCATATTCGAAGTAAGTTTTGAGCGATAAGTTTATTGCTGCAAATATCCACTTTTTCGTAAGTGAACTCTTCTACAAGCTTTGAATTATAAAGAGTCTCGACTGCCTTTGATAAGCCATGAATTGGAGGTGGAAATTGGGCTATAAAACATACCTTTTTCTTTTTCATAGAGTTACCTTCATTTCATTCATCTCTAAATGGCGAATTACTCTAGCAGGATTTCCAGCAGCCACACAATTAGCTGGTATCTCACCACTAACTACACTTCCCGCTCCAATTACAGCATTATCGCCTATTCTAGTGCCTTTTAATATCATGCAGTTACAGCCAATAAACACGTTCTCGCCGATCTCAATTGATCGAATACCCATATGATCATTTGGAGTAATTTTTCTTACTATTGGATCAATTGGGTGGAAATCATTATCAATAACTTTTGTGTTACCACCAATCAGTGTATTATCACCGATTACAATGCTTTTTCTCGCATAAATCGTTGCGCCCGAAATACCGACATTATTACCAATTACAATCTTGGCTTCTGGTGTTCTCGTCACAATTATTGTTCTTTGATATAGACCTACAAGATTAGATAAGAACGATGAGTTAATTGTGACATTGTCACCAATAGAAAGCTCAGCCCCGGCTTTATTAAAGATTACAGGCATACCTTTCAGCAACAAGTTCTTCCCAAACCTCACTTTGCTTGCCTTCATCAAGAGCTTGAACCAATTACTATTCATATGGATAACCTCGACTTCGTTAAATACTAATCTCGTGAATATATTTGTTAATAGAAACATCCTTCGTCAGATTCTTAACCAAGAAGGCTCTGGCACGTTTGCTCATTTCATCAGGAGTATTTGATTGTTTCTCGTCAAGGAATCTCTCGATAATGGCCTCAACCTCATCATAATTACCTGGTGCAGTTACATAGCCGCATCCGGTTTCTTCAATAATTAAGCGTGCTTCAGATCCTTCTTCCAGCACACCCAATATTGGTTTGCCCGCTGCCATAATACCGTACAGCTTACTTGGAACAGATACTCCCTTAATTCCCTTAGCATTAATACACCAATGAACATCACCGGCATTGAGGCTAAAGATCAGATCCGATTTTTTCTGATAAGGGATAAAGGTTACATTTGTTAGGTTGTACTCATCCTTATAAGAGACAAGATTATTTAACACTGATCCTTCTCCGATAAAGGCAAATACAACGTCTTCACGATCCTTAAATTCCTTAATGACATGCATCATATTCTCAAGATCATAGTAGAGGCCAATATTACCGGAATACATAATGACGAACTTATTGTCTAATCCGTATTTCTTCTTAAACGCTAGTACTTGTTCATGATCGGAGGATAGCGGGTAAATTTCTTTCTCATCAATCCAGTTATTAATGAAGGAATGATTAGGAATATTCTTCCCTTTGAATCTTTCTTTCACCGTTTCTACCATATCACGGCCAACAACAATGACCTTATCAGAAGCTTTGCAGCTAAACTTATCAAGCCATAACATCGCATTAAGAATCATTTTGTTCTTGCTATAACCAACAGCCATGGTCTGCTCTGGGTTAAAGTCCTGAATGTTGTAGATATACTTAGCCCGCTTCATCCATTTGCCCCAGACTCCGATAAGACCTCCAAGTACAGGCGGTTGCGAGATCGAATAGACATAATCCATCTTACCAGCCTTAAACGTTGCCATCATTGCACCCAGGAAGTAAGCCAAAATGTTCTTAATTCTGCTTACTTTGCTGCTCTTCGTGAATTCCGGCACTCGAATCCGAATGACTTTGACGCCATTAATCTCTTCGTAATAGAACAACTTAGTTTTATATTCGGTAGCAACCGCACCTGTATAGGAAGGAACTACACAAATGACTGTAATCTCGAAGGAATCCAGCATCCCTTCGGCCAGCTCCTTCAGGATCTGGCCTGTCGATGCTACATCCGGATGATAATAATGAGCATAGATAAGCAGCTTTTTTTTCACCTTTGATTCACGGGTCGCCATTTTCTACACCAGCACCCCATCGAACATTTTTCTGCTTCCTTCTTCCGAACTTACTTTTGCCATATCGTACTTCACCATGATCCTTACAAGCTCCTCGAATGAAGTCTTAGTTGGATTCCATCCTAATAGGGTTCTTGCTTTAGTAGGATCACCAAGTAATTGTTCTACCTCTGCCGGTCTGAAGAAAGTCGGGTCTACTTCTACAATCACTTCGCTGGTGTCTTTGTTAATACCCTTCTCATCTACCCCATTACCTTGCCATTCGATATTGATTCCTACATGCTTGAATGACAGCTCCACGAACTCACGAACCGAGTGCATCTCACCTGTAGCAATAACGAAATCTTCTGGTTTATCATGCTGAAGGATCAGCCACATGCATTCTACATAATCTCTTGCATAACCCCAGTCACGCAGGGAATCCAGGTTACCAAGCTGTATTTTTTGTTGTTTGCCTTGTGCAATCCTTGCTGCAGCGAGTGTAATCTTCCGTGTAACGAAAGTTTCACCGCGGCGTTCCGACTCATGATTGAATAGAATTCCGTTAACGGCGAACATGTTATAGGATTCACGATAGTTCTTCGTAATCCAGAACCCATAAATCTTCGCAACGCCGTAAGGAGAGCGAGGATAAAACGGAGTTGTCTCTTTCTGAGGGACTTCTTGAACTTTACCGTAAAGCTCAGAAGTGGAAGCTTGGTATATACGGGTTTTCTCGGTTAAGCCGAGGAACTTGACTGCTTCAAGAATATTTAAAGTCCCCTTACCATCAACGTCCAAGGTATAGCCAGGCATATCGAAGGATACACGTACATGCGATTGTGCAGCGAGGTTATAGATTTCATCCGGTTGAATCTCACTAATTAGGCGCGTAATGTTCAGTCCATCTGTGACATCGCCATAATGGAGATGGAAGTTCTGGTTATTCAGAATGCTCTTCGCTTCTTCTTCCGTAAGAAGATCTTCCAGACGTTCTTGATTGTAGGACGAGCTGCGGCGAATGACTCCGTGTACTTCATAGCCTTTCTCCAAAAGGAATTCTGCCAAATAGGAACCATCTTGTCCTGTTACACCAGTAATTAACGCACGCTTAGTCATCGTTTCCACTCCTCTATTCTCTATCTCTAATTTTATTGTCTAACCAGGTAATCATTCTGAAAGGTTTCGTAAACGGCCTTGATTCCATCATCAAGAGGAATGGAAGCCTTCCAGCCAAGTCCATTAATCTTCGTAACATCAACTAATTTCCTTGGTGTGCCGTCTGGAGCAGATGTATTAAACACAATCTCTCCTTCATATCCAACTACCTCTTTGATGAGGTAAGCTAATTCTTTGATAGAGATATCTTCACCTACACCGATATTAACAATCTCATTCTCTTCGTAAGTATTCATTAGGAAGAGACAAGCATCTGCCAGATCATCGGAATGCAGGAATTCTCTGCGAGGTGTTCCAGTTCCCCATACCTCTACTTCTGGAGATTGATTAACTTTCGCTTCATGGAACTTACGGATCAGTGCAGGAAGGACATGCGAAGTCTTGAGGTCGAAGTTATCATTAGGTCCATACATGTTCGTTGGCATAACCGAAATGTACTGGGTACCGTATTGACGGTTATAGGAATGGCACATTGTAATGCCTGCAATCTTCGCGATCGCGTAAGGCTCATTCGTAGGTTCGAGTACACCCGTGAGCAAGTATTCTTCCTTCATTGGCTGTGGAGCAAACTTTGGATAAATACAAGTCGAGCCCAGGAACAGCAACTTCTTCACGTTATTGCGGTATGCGGCATCAATGACATTCGTCTGAATCAAGATATTGTCACGAATAAAGTCTGCCGGATACTCATTGTTTGCAACGATACCACCAACCTTAGCAGCCGCAAGGAATACATATTCGATTCCTTCTTCCTCGAAGAAAGAAAGAACCCGGTCTCTATTCAATAGATCAAGTTCAGCACGGGTGCGATAGACAAGATTGTGATAGCCCTTAGCCTCAAGAGCTCTTAGAATAGCAGAACCCACCAATCCTCTGTGTCCTGCTACAAAAATCTTAGAATGTAATTCCACTCTCTATCCACTCCTTCTCTCTAGTATGCGTCTTCCGATCCGATCATGGCTTTCGCCGTCTTCATAATGATCTGCAGATCGAAGAGCACATTTCTTTTTTCTATATATTCAAGATCCAGCTCCACCATTTCTTTGAAACCAAGCTCATTCCGGCCGCTTACTTGCCACAGTCCGGTACAGCCTGGCTTCACACGAAGGCGGAGTTTATCATAGCTGCTGTATTCAGCCACTTCTCTCGGAAGAGGCGGGCGAGGGCCAACGAGCGACATATTGCCTCGAACCACATTCCACAATTGCGGAAGTTCATCAATACTGGTGCGACGGATAAACCTTCCAACAGTTGTAATTCTTGGGTCATGTTTCATCTTGAACATGTGACCTTCTATCTCATTCTTATGTAAGAGATCTGTCAATAAGTCCTCTGCATTCGGAACCATAGAGCGAAATTTAAACATTCGGAAATTCTTTTCATTGATTCCAACCCGATTCTGATAGAAGAAGACTGGTGCTTTCGGGTTCTCCAGCTTAATCAAGAGAGCTATAACAAGTAATAATGGTGATAATATAATTAGTCCACATGCTGCACCAACAAGATCAATCATTCGTTTAACCATAAGATAAGTCCGTTTGGCACTTCTGGTCTGAGCTTGAGCTTTATGTGCAATAGATACATGGCTGTCAAATGTCATCTCGGATTCTTTCCGAAGAGGCGATAACGCCATACAATAATCTCCCCCGTATTAATTCGATTTATGGATTAGCTCTCTCTGTAAAATCTCCTTCATTGCTTCCAGCAATGGACCCTTTAATGATTCGTTCCGAAGCGCATAATCAAGTGTTGTTGTAATAAAACCTAACTTCTCGCCAACATCGTAACGTTTTCCTTCGAATTCATAGGCATACACACCCTGGGATTCATTCAGCTTCTGAATAGCATCGGTCAGTTGAATCTCGCCGCCGGCGCCTTTCTCTTGCTTTTGCAGAAACTTAAAAATTTCCGGGGTTAGAACATAACGCCCCATAATCGCCAGGTTCGACTTCGTTGTACCAGGAGTCGGCTTTTCAATAAAACGATCAACTAAGCTTAACAAGCCATTCTTCTCGCTGTACTCGACGATGCCATAACGCTCCGTCTCGTTCATCGGAACAGGCTTTACTCCGATAACAGATCTTCCTGTCTGCTCGAACTGATCCATCAGCTGTCTTGTACAAGGAACTTCGGCATCTACGATATCATCACCAAGAAGGACTGCAAATGGTTCATCTCCAATGAAATTGCGGGCACACCATACGGCATGGCCAAGACCCTTCGCTTCCTTCTGGCGAATGAAATGAATATCCACCTTTGAAGATTTCTGCACTTCACTTAGGAGAGTTAGCTTGCCTTTCTCCATCAGGTTCTGTTCCAGCTCGAAGGCGTTGTCGAAGTGATCTTCGATCGCACGCTTACCCTTACCCGTAACGATAATAATGTCTTCGATTCCCGAGGCAACAGCTTCCTCCACAATGTACTGAATGGTAGGCTTGTCGACAATCGGAAGCATTTCCTTCGGCATTGCTTTGGTTGCTGGCAGGAACCGGGTTCCTAAACCTGCGGCTGGGATAATTGCCTTCCTAACTTTTGTCATTGTTTTTCCCTCTCTTTTCTTTCTTCTCTCTCTAATTTGTCTATGTATGATGGTATTGATTGAATAAACACGAGGTAGGTATAAATATACGAGCTATGCCTTCCTTCGGCAGGAAAACATAGCTCGAACATTTATTACATATAAAACGGGGCATTAAACCCCTCCTCACATCACACCCTTGGCAATCATGCCTAAGGTCTAATAAGACCCACAGTGTGACCGAGTACCCGCAGTGATAAAGGTGCAGCAGGCATTACCTTAAGCCATTCAGCTTACTTTACTTCCCGTCAGCACCGTAGTAATAGTAATAAGCTTCTTCATTCGAGCGGCGCTTCACATTGTTCAACACAACACCAAGAATTCTGGCATTTACATTTTGCAAATTCTGAATCGCTCTTTGCGCGAATTGACGCTTCACTCTGCCTTGATCAACGACCAGGACAACACCATCACTCTTAGTTGATGCAATCTGTGCGTCAGTCACTGCCAGTAGGGGCGGCGTATCGATAAGTACAATATCGTATATACCTTTAAGTTCTTCCAACAAAGCGGTCATCCGCTTGGACGCTAGCATCTCAGCCGGATTCGGAGGAATCGGGCCGGAAGTCATGATATCCAGATTCGGTATATCCGAGGATTGAAGAACCTCTTGCAGGGTACATTGCTGTGAGATTACCGAGGACAAGCCAAAGCGGTTAGAAATTCGGAACGACTTATGTGCTGTAGGCTTTCGCATATCGGCATCGATCAGTAAGACCTTGCGGTCAGATTGGCTGAAAGCTACAGCCAGGTTCGCGATGGTGGTAGACTTCCCTTCACCAGGACCGGCGGATGAAACCATAATGACCTGCAGCGCTTCATCAACGGAAGCGAATTCGATATTCGTCCGAAGAGTCCGATACGTCTCTGATACTGGGGAACGTGGATTGACTACTGTAATGAGCCGGCGTCTATTCTCCGATTGTGACATTCTCGAATCCTCCCGCCTGTTGTCTGTCTGTCCTACGACCACTATTTGTACCAGTTAATTCATTCGCATCCACCCGCGCAACCATCGCTAATGTTGGTTGACCCAAGTAACGCAGCACATCGGCTTCCGTCTTGATCGTGTCATCCATATACTCGAGCAAGAAGGCTAAGCCAACCGCTACCATAAGGGATACCACGAAACTGATGATGACGTTCAGCACCACATTGGGTCCGACAGGAGCAGGCTGATCATCTACCACCGCTTCATTCAGGATGGATACGTTCTCGATGTTGAAGATATTCGGGATTTCCTTCTGGAAAACAATTGAGATTGCGTTAACAATCTCCGCCGCTTGCTTATATGACACATCCTGAACAGCTAGTGTCATAACCTGAGTATCATTCACAGAACTTACTTGAATCTTCTCTGCAAGTTCCTTAGCCGATAATCCAAGCTGTGGATACTGCTCAGCTACCTTACCCAGAATTGCAGGTGTCTTGATGACCTCTTTATAGGTATCTATCATCTTGATGTTAGAGTTAATTTGATTCAGATCCAGTTGACCAAGAGAAAGCTGCTGCTGACTGTTCTGATTCACAACAATCTTAGTCGAAGCCTCGTAGATTGGATCCTTAAACAACTTGGTATAAACACCTGCTGCTACTGTACATACCAGAACAAAAATGACAATCAGTGCCATTCTCTTCCTCACGATAAGAAAATACTCGCGTAAATCTAGTTCCTCAGACACTATATACCTCCTTCTGTAAGCCTAGTTGTCTTATGTAATTTTACTACTATAGTCCCAAGATATAAAGGTAAAAACTGTTAATAGTGCTTAATTCTTAATATTTTTCAATAAAAAACCCTCTTCCCATCAACAGCAAGTCTGAGAAGAGGGTCTATGGTCCTATTAATCTATTTGAAGTTAACTGCGCGGTAGATCATAACTGCTGCTTCAGCACGTGTTGCCGAAGCATTTGGAGCGAATTTACCGTTATTACCGATTACGATTTCGTGCTTCGAAGCGAATGCTACGCCTGCTTTGAGTGCTGCACTAATCGAGCTTGCATCCTTGAAGTTAGCAAGAGCCGCATTAACGTCAGCAACATCTGTTGCACCTTTGGTTACTTTCAATGCACGAGCGATCATTGTTGCCATCTCTGCACGTGTGATTTGTGCATTCGGATCGAATTTCGTAGCCGAACGGCCTTGGATAATACCAAGCTGCGAAGCTGCACCGATGTAAGGAGCTGCCCAGTTGGAGTCTGCAACGTCAGCGAAGCTTTCTTTCGCCAGGCTGTTATCCAGATCAAGTGCACGAGTCAGCATCTTCGCAAACTCAGCGCGAGTTACGTTATCTTTAGGAGCGAATACGCCGGCTTTTTTGCCTTCGATTGCACCTTTTGCTGCGATAACTTCGATTGCGCGGCCTGCCCATGCTTGAACAGATGCGATATCGGAGAAGGTTACTTTGTTCTCTACAACAACATATTGGGAGAACGTATCACGGTGTTCAACGATTGTGTTGCCTTGTACGGAACCACCTTGGAATACAAGCTTGCCGTCAACGATCTTCGCAAGGGACAACAATTCTTTATCGACGCCGTCTACGTTACCAAGTGGAACACTAACAATGATAGGTTGTGTGAACAATGTTACGGATTGACCGCCGATCGACAGGCCAAAGCTGTATACATCCGAAGCTGCTTGAAGACCGCCAGTTGTAGTGGAATCTGCTTTGGATTTGTTGATTTTGAAGTCAACTGCTCCATTGAATTGACCACCAACTGGAAGTACTGCGCTCAGACCATTCACTGTCAGGTTAATACCGCTAAGACCTGCTTTGATCGCTTCTTGAATAACTGCGTTATTCAGACCGATATTCACATCGTTCTGAGCGATATTGCCAAGGTTGATGTTCAGAACTACTGGAGGTAAAGTTGCACCTGGAGCCAGCTCTTTAGCTGTTTTCAGAAGTTCACCAATACCCGCGATCGCGGACAGAACGCTAGAACTTGATACTTGCAGAGATGCTGTTCCGCCGGAGACAGTTACATCCTTAGACAGATCCTGGTTCGCCAATTGAGTAACAAGCGCTTGAGCAGCTGCAATAGCTTTAGCAATCAGAGCTGGTTTCTCAGCATCCGGTGCAGCAGCCAGTTGATCTTTAAAGCCTTTGAGCAAGTCTGTTACAGCAGTAGGAATTTTAACAACTGGTTCTTCTCCGTCGCCAACTACGCCACCAGTACCACTGCCGCTGTCGTCAGTTCTCAGTTCCAGATAAGCATTTACAATTGCATTGAAAGCTGCTTGAACTTTCGTTACGTCAACCTTAAGAAGAAGATTAACAGCAGAGCTTTGAAGCTCTTCTTTCGTTACTTTGTAATAAGCGAAAACTGCTTTTACCTTGTTTGCTGTGTCGTTATTCGGAACCGAAGCTACAGAATTTTGAAGAATAGTCAGAAGTCCCGTTGGGTTAGAAGCCAAGGCTTTAACCTCTGTATCGGAAAGATCATCCAGACTAGCAAGTACATTTTCCTTTACTTGGAGGAAGTAATAAGCCAGATCTTCAACCTTAAGATCTGTCACTTCAGCTTTAGCAGCAAGTTTCTTCACAACATCCTTATACTCCGTTTTAGCACGGATATCATCGAAGTAAGATAGCTCCGAATCGAAGGTAAATGCAATCAACTTCGTGTACAGCTCTTCAATAAGATCGATATCTCCTGACTCCAAGCTTGCCTTGAAGTTATCTGTTACTGGCTGGATAGCTACTTTCAGGTCAGCAACCGGAATGCTTTGAATCTCTGTACGAAGAGCTCTCAGAGCTGCTTTATCATTTTCGCTAAGAGCTGCATGCCATTCATTCACATCTGCGATAATCTGATCTTCATAAGTTGCAGCATAAGCCGTTGCATTAAAACCTAATTTTTCTGCCAAACCTTTGTTGCTCAGCGGAATACCTGCAAATGCTGTTGCTGCTAAGCTTGCTGCAATAGTGGATACGATTAGTTTCTTTTTGATCGTCACTTCGGTTCACCTCATAGTTTGATAGTTTTTACAGTATGTAACGCTTATAGTTCTTATACCATAATCTGGTATCTACAGACACAAAATAACGAGACAAACCTACTAGAGCTTAAGGTCCAGCTCATTGTCGATTTCCAATTCGTTATCCATTTCTGACAGTTGCACCCTATTAAGGGAGCGATCATCTATGGGTTCCGGCCGATAGAACATGTATCTGTATCCTTTACTGCTAAAATGTACCTAGTAAATACTCGAACCTCAGTATAGCACGATAGATCCATGGAATCAGCACTTTCGCAATCTTTCTTATAATTCGACAAAAATTGATCATTTTGTACTATATTCATCCTGAATTTTCCTTGAATGACAGCGTTTTCAGTCGATAATTAATGCTGGGAATTATATTACCTGCTATTTTTCGACAAAATAAAAACCGTGCCCACAGCCGTTAGAGGTCCTAATTTGTCTAAATTAAGGACTTCTGATCGACCGTTAGCACGGTTATACCATTAAATGTAAAATTTTACTTGCGATGCATCTTGAACTCCAAAAATAATTCGTTATAATGGGAGAGCATTTTTTTCCCGAGATTCTGGTAGACTTCAAGCTTCTCGGTGAGCTCTTTGTCCGGATAGAACCGCTTATCCCCCGAGATCTCCTCCGGCAAATATTCCAGTGCCTTGGCATTCGGAGTGGAATAGCCGACGTATTCGGCATTCTGCGCCGCATGCTCCGGATCCAGCATGAAGTTGATGAACTCATGCGCGCCCTCGATATTCCTCGCCGTCTTTGGAATAACCATATTATCGAACCACAGGTTCGAGCCTTCCTCCGGTACAACGTAATCCAGCTTCTCGTTCTCACTCATGATCTCAGAAGCGTCACCAGACCACACAAGACCAACCGCCGCCTCTTCATTCGCAAGCAGCAGCTTGATCTCATCACCTACGATGGCTTTCACATTCGGCGTCAGCGTACTCAGCTTCGCCTTCGCCTCCTGCAGATGCTCTTCATTCGTATCGTTGAGCGAATAATGCAGGCTGTTCAGCCCCATTCCGATTACTTCACGTGCACCGTCGAGCAGCAGAATCTGATTCTTGAGACTTGGATTCCACAAATCCGCCCAGCTCTTGAAGGTGAGATCGGTCTTATCTGGGTTGTAGACAATCCCTACGGTTCCCCAGAAATAAGGAATGGAGTATTGGTTATCCGGATCAAAGCTAAGGTTCATGAAGCTTGGATCAATGTATTTGAGATTCGGCAGCTTGCTCTTATCGAGCGGAAGCAGCAGGTTCTCTTGTTTCATTTTATCAATCGCATATTCAGAAGGAACACTGACGTCGAACGTCGTCCCGCCCTGCTCGATCTTCGTCATCATCGCTTCGTTGGAATCAAACGTCTGGTAGATGACCTTGATGCCGGTCTCCTTCTGGAATTCATCCAGCAGGTCAGGGTCGATATAATCGCCCCAGTTGTAGATCGTGAGCGTATCTTTACCCGTGTAGCCTTCGCTCTTATTGAGGTAGGAGGTCAAGTACATGAGTCCAAAAGACACGATCAGCACGGCGACGAATGTCTGAACTAATGATTTCATCTCCGTCCCTCCGATCGAGCCGAAGTCCGGTTATTCCGCTGATTGATGAAGTAGTAGCCGATGACCAGCACTATGGTGAACAGGAAGATCAACGTCGACAGGGCATTGATCGACAATGCAATCCCTTGGCGGGCCCGCGAGTAGATCTCAACCGATAAGGTGGAGAACCCGTTGCCCGTTACGAAGAAGGTTACCGCAAAGTCGTCCAGCGAGTAAGTTAATGCCATAAAGAATCCGGCAAAGATGCCCGGTTTGATAAACGGAATAATAACACGCGTCAGCACATGCCAGCTGCTTGCACCAAGGTCGCGGGCCGCATCGATCAGCGTTGGGCTCATTTCCTGCAGCTTCGGCAGCACCATAATAACGACGATTGGTACGCTGAACGCGATATGCGACAGCAGCACGGACACGAAGCCAAGTTTAATGCCAATAATAGTAAACAGGATTAAGAACGAAGCACCCACAATAACATCCGGACTGACAATTAGCACGTTATTAAGGGAAAGCAGCGCGTTCTTTGGTTGGCGTCTTTTTACATAGTGAATCGCAAGCGCGCCGGCAATACCGAACAGGACCGAGATCGCTGACGACAGCAGCGCTACAATGAACGTGTTTAGCACAATAATAAGCAGGCGGGTATCCGCGAATACCTCTTGGTACCACTCGAAGGTAAAGCCCTCAAAGTTGCGCATCGCTCCGCCGCTGTTGAACGAGTAGAAGATCAGATAGAAGATCGGCGCGTACAAAATGATAAATACGGCGATCAGATACACATTAGACAGCTTTCCGGTTTTCATTTTGCAGCCCTCTCTTTCTGCTGCTGCCTGTTAACAGCATAATGATCACCATCGCGATAATTAGGAACACCGCAATTGTCGCGCCCATTCCCCAGTCCTGGGTAACGAGAAAATGTTGCTCAATCGCCGTACCCAGTGTGATGACTCGGTTGCCGGCAATAAGCCGCGTAATCATGAAGAGCGACAGTGCGGGAATAAAGACCGCTTGGCAGCCGGACTTCACACCGCTTAAGGTAAGCGGGAAAATAACCCGGCGAAACGCCCCCCATGGTGATGCTCCAAGATCCCGCGCCGCGAAGACGAGCGATGGATTAAGCTCCTCGAGCGAGTTGAAGATCGGCAGGATCATAAACGGGATAAAGATATAGACCGATACGAATATAAAGCTGAAGTCGGTAAACAGGATTTGCTGGGTACCGATGCCGATGAATTTTAAGACACCGTTCACGAAGCCGTATGTACCAAACAGGCCAAGGAAGGCATATGCCTTCAGCAGCAGGTTAATCCAGCTTGGCAAAATAATAAGCAGCAGCCATAGCTGCTTATGCTTCGTCTTCGTCAGCAAGTAGGCCGCCGGATAGGCGACTAGGAGCGAGAAAGCCGTGATCAGAAAGGCGTACCAGAACGAGCTTAACGTCATTTTCAGATAGACAGGTGTGAAAAATTTCTCGTAATTACCGAACGTAAAGTTCCCCTCTACATCGAAGAAGGAGTAGTACACAACCAGCACGATTGGCGCAATAACGAACAGTACAATCCACAACAGATACGGGGCGAGATAGAAGTTACGTGTATTAGTTCTCATCTTGTCCCTCGCTGTAGGCGTCCAGCCGCTTATCGAACTCTTCCTCCGTCTCGCCAAGGCGCATAACGTGAACCGCTTCTGGATCAAAGTACAGCCCGATCTGCTCGCCTACTGTTGCTTTCTTCGTAGAGTGGACAAGCCATTCGTTGCCCGCTTCGTCGTAGCAGGAGATCTCGTAATGGACACCGCGGAACAGCTGCGAATCTACACGTACCTGCAGTTTACCCTGCTCCGACTTCGTGATTTCCAGATCCTCCGGACGAATGACGATCTCGACAGGTTCGTTGGGATTAAGACCTTGGTCGACACACTCGAACGTACGTCCAGCGAATTCAACCTCGAAGTCCTGCTTCATACGGCCGGCAACAATATTGGATTCCCCGATAAAATCAGCCACGAACCGGTTAATCGGCTCATCGTAAATATCATTAGGCGTGCCGCTTTGCTCGATCTTGCCCTGGTTCAGGACGAAGATCTCATCAGACATCGCAAGCGCTTCTTCCTGGTCATGCGTAACGAAAATAAATGTAATACCAAGGCGGCGCTGCAGCTCTCTGAGTTCGTATTGCATCTCGGTGCGGAGCTTCAGGTCCAGCGCGGAGAGCGGCTCGTCCAGCAGGATCACTTCCGGCTCGTTGACGATCGCGCGTGCGATCGCCACACGCTGGCGCTGGCCGCCGGACATTTCGCTAATATTGCGTGTCTCGTAGCCTTCCAGGTTAACGAAGCGGAGCGCTTCTTTTACTTTTGCCGTGACGGCTGTGTTCTTGAGCTTCTTGATGCGGAGGCCAAAGGCGACGTTCTCGAACACATTCAGATGCGGGAACAACGCGTAGTCTTGGAAGACAGTGTTCACTTGGCGCTCGTTCGGCGGAATGCGGTTAATGACCTTGCCGTTAAAATAAATCTGACCCTTGGATGGTTCGATGAACCCAGCGATCAGCCGTAGGATCGTTGTTTTGCCGCAGCCCGAAGGGCCAAGCAGCGTGTAAAACTTGCCTTTTTCAATCTCGAAGCTGACTTCGGCGAGGACCGTTGTCTGGTCGTCATATTGCTTCGTCACTTGCTCGAATCGGATAATCGTTTGATCCGACATATTTGCAGCACCCCTTCACTACCCGGAGGTAAACATAGTTAATTATTTAGTTACCTAGCGTTTGCTTTCAGCAATTGATTATACAGGAAGGATCCGTATACGCGCATGACTTTTTGTATGAGCGGGGATATAATAAAACAATAAGTACCTGTAAAAAATCTATTTACCATAAAAAGGAGTGTACGTACCTATGGCACAGTATCGTGAGATTGATTCTATGGACAGCTGGAACGAGGTTTTTGAAGCTTCGAGCGAGCGTCCTGTCGTAATTTTCAAGCACAGCACAACTTGTCCAGTAAGCGCAAACGCGTACCGCGAGTTCAATGAATACTTGAACGGCAGCCCGCGTGAAGACGCTGATTATGTACTCGTTAAAGTTATCGAATCCCGTCCGGTGTCGCTGCAAATTGCAGAAGACACAGCGGTTAAGCATGAATCACCGCAAATCATCTACTTGGATAAAAAAGCAAAAGTATGGACCGCTTCCCACTGGTCGATCACGAAAGAGCATATTGCAGCGGTGTTGGACTAGCTGTTTGGAATGATCGGCAAGCACATGTGCTTGCCGATTTTTTTATTTATGTGCAACTAGTATGCCCCAGTTGCTGGAATTTCCTCTAATGACGCTAAATCATACTACTTGGACTAGCTTTTATGTTGGATTCTATCCAACTATGATGTCCACGGTTCACCGCTGTCCACCGCTCACCATACGTTGGATTTCATCCAACTAAGCTCCCGACTTTCACCCTATGTTGGATTTCATCCAACTTTAGGCGGCGTATCACAGACTGCTGCGAGCTACGTTGGATTCTGTACAGTAACTCTCGCCAATTCGAGCTTCTTTCGCCTATATGAGCTCATTCTGCTGGATGATATCCAATGTAGCTTTTATTACCTTGGTGTGGCGCGTCATTAGGTTGTACGATATCCAGTCTGCGGCGGGCCGATATCCCCTACTAACCTCTATTACCTGAATATTAGTCACCTTAACCACCACACGGCGGATTTCACTTAACTACGATCCCACCATTCTCCCTATGTTGGATTTCACCCAACTTAATTCGGCTCATCGCAAACTGTTGCAAGCTATGTTGGATTCTATACAGTAACTTTCGCCAATTCGAGCTACTCTCGCCTATATGAGCTCATTCTGCTGGATGAAATCCAATATATCTTTAGCTTTTGTTACTTTGGTCAGGCGCGTCATTACGTTGTACAAAATCCAACATGGGCGGATGTGCTGCTTTAAGTAACCAGTTACCCCTATCCTCCTGAACTCGTCCCTTCATTGGATTTCATCCAACTTTAGTTGGCGCATCACAAACTGCTGCGAGCTACGTTGGATTCTATACAGTAACTTTCGCCAATACGAGCTACTCTCGACTATATGAGCTCATTCTGCTGGATGTTATCCATTGTAGCTTCTGTTACCCTGGCGTGGCGCGACATTACATTGCACGAAATCCAGTCTGTAGTAGGGTGAATAATCGACTGAAGATTACAAGAGGTTCTCTAAAGCACGCTCGGTTAATTGATAATAGCGAATAGAGGCCCCTCTCTCGACTGGCTTTAACATTCCTTTATTCGTTAAAGACTGGAGTTGTTTACGAGCAGTCCGAAAATCTATTTGAAGATGATCAATTACATCCTTTGGTCGGATCCAGCGACCAAGCCGATAGGCGTATCGCAGTACTTCTTTTTCAGGAAGAAGGAGCGAATAATTAGGAACATCACCTCGAATGATACGGGGACTGATCACATTCTGAAGCAGCATTTTGCATATATCTGAACGGTTCAGCACATCATCGTAAGAAAAATGAATCATCGTCCAATCTAGCCCAGTAAGGAAGGTATCTCTGTTAAGAGAATAACTGAACCTCTCGCGGTCCATATCTTTCACATGGCTCTGAAAACCATCAATCTCAATACCAAATTGGCCGTATGGAGGCAGGAAGGCAAAATCGAGAAACTGCGATTTACGGTTCCAGTCATAGATTTCATATTCAGGATGCAGATGCTCAAGATTACCGAACACCGGCCACCAGACGTTCTGCAACAGTAACTTCTCCGCATGATTATGCCCTCTCGTGAGTCGTCCTTTCCTCTCCCCTGTACGCAACTCCATATGCTTCTCTATTAATCGTTTATGAGCCTCTTCAAAACCAACCATTCAAGCAGACCTCCTTTAAAATAAAAAAAGAACGCCCAAGGCCATATACAAATGGCTTCGGACGTTCTTCGTCTGGAAACAGTTTACCATAATTTAGTTAAACACAATAGATATTCTGATCGTGTTCCGCTGAATTGTCTGCGTACACGTTGGGTATCATCCAACCTAATTCGATTCGATGGTAGGCTGCTGCATGCTGCGTTGGATTCTATACAGTAACTATTCACCAGAATGAGCTTCTACCCCATCAATGAGCGATTCTGCTGGATGGTATCCAACGTAGCATTAGTTACTCAGCGTGGCGCATCATTCTGCTGGATGAAATACAACTTAGGCGGTAGGCGGAATTCAAGTAACTAGTTAGTTGGCGACAATGTTGGATTTCATCCAACTTAATCCGGTTCGATTACAGACTCCTGTGAGCTATGTTGGATTCAATACAGTAACTTTCGCCAGAACGCGCTTCTATCGTCCCAATGAGCTGATTCTACTGGATGAAATCCAATGTAGCTTCATTGTACTCTGCGTGGTGCAGCATTATGCTGTACGAAATCCAACGTAGGCGGGCCGAGCTGCTTTAAGTAACTAATTGGCAGGATGCCCGGCCACAGCTCGTTCCGTTGTATGGCTGGCGCTGGTGCCTAGCCAACCGTCAGCTCGAACAGCCGCGCGGTGCGCGGGTTCGGAAGCGTGACGAGCAGCTCGCCTCCGGCTGCGTCCCAGCTGCAGCTGCTTTCGCTTGCTGCTGCAGGATAAGCGCAGCGCACGGATACAGCCTTGCCGCCAAGTTCCGGTAGCGGCAAAGTAAGCTCGGCCGACTCGCCGTCGATGCGCCATACGGCGAGATAGAGCTTGTCGCCGCGGCGCAGGCCGAGGCTGATCCAGTCGTCGCCGTGGGCCGGCAGGCCAAGCGGCCAGACTGGTAGCGCTTCACGGATATCGCCGCGGATCGTTTTGTAATAATCGAGTGCCTCTTTCACCAGCTCGCGGCGGCGCGGACTTAGCTCAGCTAGGTGGCCGGATTGGTGAACACGAAGCAGCAAAGCATTAACCATGTTAAAGATGACTTCCTCGTCATCTCCTTCGCGAAGTGGATAGGACCAGACAGCAGCTTGCTCTGGTGTTAGCACAGCAGGCGCACCTGCTGCAATTGCCGCGTATTTAATGTAATCTTCTTGGTCACTTGTCGACTGAATGCTGTAACGGCTCAGCATTGCATAGTCCATGCGCATGCCACCGCTGGAGCAGTTCTCGATTACCAGTTCTGGATAACGCGCGAAAACGCCATCGAGCCAAGCAAGATAAGCACGGTTATGCTGCAGTAGGCCATCACCCATGCTGTCTGCATCGGTCTCGGTGCCAATCCCAGCATTGATGTTGTAGTCCATCTTGATGTAGCCAACGCCATAGTCCTCGACCAGTCGGCGAATGACTTCATCCGCATGCGCGATAACCTTAGGGTTACGATAATCCAGCTGATAACGGCTGCGGTCTTTAACCCGCTTCCCATGACGCATAAAGAACCAGCTGTCATCGGTCTCCGCCAGCTTCGGCGAGTTGATGCCCATCACCTCAAGCTCCAGCCACAGTCCAGGAATCATGTCTTTGCTGCGAATATAATCGAGTACATATTTGATTCCTTCCGGGAAGCGTTCCTCCGACGGAAGCCACTGGCCAACGCCATCCCACCATTCGCCCGGTGCGTACCAGCCTGCATCAATACAGAAGTACTCGCAGCCAACATCAGCAGCCGCATCGATAAGTGGAAGCAGCTTCTCAGTTGTTGGGGAACCCCAGAGGCAATTCATATAATCATTGAAAATTACACGCAGCAGCTTGTTATCGTCATTCTCCCGGCGGATCCGGCGACGGTAAGTAGTCAGCTGTTCTGCCGCCTCTTCGATCCCGCCTTCAACCGCACCAACAGCAACCGGCACAGATACAAAACGCTCACCAGGGGCCAGTTTCAGCCACCAATGATTGTCATGCTCGGTAGGGCCGCTGATAAGAACCGTTAGCCGATCTACCTGATCAGTAAACTCCCAATGCCACGAACCATTATGCTCGATCTGCCAGAACAGACTCTCCCCCGATGCCGTATTCGACAACACAGCCATCGGAATCAGCTCGGCACCTGACCATGAACCCGTATTACTGAAAGCTACACGCTTAGAACCTCGGTCAATCAGATGAGACATCCCGAGTTCTGGCAACGTATAAGTCCGCCATTGCAGCTCACTTTGCCATGCGTTATGCGCAAGAGTTACCGTCAGCTTCTCATCACGGTCGCCTTCGCCTTCTTTATCAAACCCCGTCAACGCGAAGGAAGAAACATACTCTACGCCAACTTCCTCAGCACCACTATTCAACAGTTCCGTCCAGCAGCGGGCAATCGATACACCGTCATAGAACTGAACATGCCACTCTGCCGCCACTCCAGTCACCGGATCCTTCAATCCAACAACTAGCTTCCGACCCGACTCATTACGCGTATCAGACAAAGAATCGAATACCATCCGCAATCCCGGATAAGAAGCGCGGTGCGTACGGCCGTGGTATTCAGCTCGATCTTCACCTGTTAGCTGCAACTCAAGCAGACGGTATCCAACCTTTTCAGCATCAGACACCAACTCCTCACGCCAAGGCAACGCGCCAAAATGAAGCAGCAGAACATCGCCGTTCTCCCGTACCTCAAAAACCAGATTCAGACCATTTTCTTCTATTACGTGTATCCCCATCATACTTATTACCGCCTCTCAGTTCGAAAATAGTTGTTACTTCCATAGAAAATAAGCGCTTCGGAACTTAGCTAGATTGGAGTTTATCCATCAAAATGATGCGTACTAGTCCAGTAACTATAGCTGCATTGGATTTCATCCAGCGGAATCAGCTCTTTTAGGCAAGAGTAGCTCGTATTGACGAAAGTTACTGCATTGAATCCAACGTAGCCCGCAGCAGTCTACGATGAGCCTACTTAAGTTGGATGAAATCCAACTTAGGGCAACCCCATTAACTGGTTACTTAATGCAGCACTCCCGCCTATGTTGGATTTCGTCCAACACAATGACGCACCACGCCAAGGTAACCATAGCTACATTGGATTTCATCCAACAGAATCAGCTCTTTTAGGCAAGAGTAGCTCGTATTGACGAAAGTTACTGGATAGAATCCAACGTAGCTCCCAGCAGTCTGCGATGAGCCTACTTAAGTTGGATGAAATCCAACTTAAAGCCACCCAAGTAACTGGTTACTTAATGCAGCACTCCCGCCTATGTTGGATTTCGTCCAACACAATGACGCAACCACGCCAAGGTAACCAAAGCTACATTGGATTTCATCCGGCAGAATCAGCTCATTTAGGCGATACAAGCTCATTGTGAGCGAAAGTTACTGGATAGAATCCAACCCACCTCGCCTCCACCTACCCCTGTGCTGAATTACGTTGGACAAAATCCAACGTAAGCCCGTAGTCGTCGCCACAATACCACAAAACAAAAAGCGGCCGTATCGGTTCATCACCAACACGGCCACTTTTGATTAATAAAGGTCCAGCTTATTCGGCCGACCCGAATTGCTGCCATGCAGTCTGAATTTCGCTGATTGCTTGGTCTTTCGTTTTGCTCTTACCGATGTAAGCCTGCATGATCTCACCGAACTTCTGGTGGAACGTATCAAGCGAGTAGTTAACCGACAGATCTCCGGATTTACCCGTTTTCAGGATCTCATCCATCTCTTTAGGCATATCCAGGTCAGGAAGCGGAGCGTCCTTGATTGGCGGGATAACCTTAGCTACGCTCGAGAACCATTGTTTGCCGTAGTCCGAAGTATATAACCAGTTGAAGAAGTCAATTGCTTCTCTTGCCACTTTAGAGTCTTTGTTGATGCGAAGCGCTTGGTCTGCACCTGTTACGATCAGCGCTTGCTCTGGTTTTTCACTTACAGGGTAGCCAGCGATTCCGATCTGAATATCTGGGCTGATTTTCTTGATTGCTTCTTCATCCCATGCGCCTTTACCCGTCATGAACGCCGCTTTGCCTTGTGCGAAGTCACTTACTTCAGCATTGCTGTCGCGCTCAAGTGGTTTGTCTGTACCATTCTTAACAGTCAGATCGATGAAGTTGAAGAAGTTGTCCTTTAGAATCGGATGATCGTTAAAGGTTGTTTTGCCATCTATGAATTGTTGTACCAATTCTTTAGGTGTTGTACCTGCATCTTCAGCAGCTGCATTCACGAAGTGTTGGAAGATGTGCTTCCATACCCACCACTCTTTATAAGCGTTGGCGAATGGCGTAATGTCTTTTGCTTGGAGCTTCGCAATATCATCATTCAGTTCTGTTAATGTCTTAGGTGGTTCTGCAATACCAGCATCAGTCAGAAGCTTCTTGTTGTAGATCAGCGTCATCAGATTGCCTTTGATCGGCAGACCCAGCACTTTGCCGTCAGAAGAAGTCATGTTCGTTCTAACGCCATCTGTCATAGCAGCTGCAAGCGGCTCGCTTGTCAGATCTGCACTGTACTCTGCGAATGTATCAATGTCGCCGCCAGCTGTTGTTTGGAATACGTCAGGCGTGCTGCCCGAAGCGATCTTGGATTTCAATACTGTATTGTAATCGGCTTGCATGATTTCAAGGTTGATTGTTACGTTTGGTTTTACCTTTTTGTACTCGGCGATATATGCGTTGAACGCGTCCGTGTACTCCGGCGAAGCTGTGAACATGTTAATGGTTACTGGCTTGTCCGAAGCTGCTCCACCATTATTTGTACCGCTGTTGTTACTTGTATCGTTGCCGTTGTTGCCGCCGCATCCAGCGAGCATACCGCCGACCAGCGCAAGGCTGAGCGACACCGTTGCAATTCGTTTAAACATTGTAACGCCCCCATTTCTCATAGTTGTCAGCGTTTCTGGCATCCCATCTTGTTCGAGGGTCGACATCAAGCTAACCTTATGCACACGTTTATCATAATGAATACGAATCGGGATAAGAATGCACATAAGTGACTAGTTAAGGGTAAAAAAGCGGAGTGTTGCGTTTGTTCACTTTTTATCCTTCTTTGCTTGCTGCCCGATATTCCGTTGGCGATACAGAGAAGTAGTTCCGGAACGCTTTGCTGAAATAATTCTTATCCTTATAGCCCAGCCGCTCGGAAATATCCTGTATCTTCAGGCTTGGATCATCCAGCAGCTCCTTCGCCTTGTCCATCCTGATCCTCTGTACATACTCATGAATGCCGCATCCGAACTGCTGTTTGAACAGCTTCATTATGTACTCTCTGCTTAGAAAATATTTATCGGCAAACATCGAAATTTTGATATCTTCATAATAACGGTTATCAATATAGGCCTTAATATCCCCAATCTCGAAAGTCGTCTGCGTCATCCGAATCTGCTCCAAATAGAAGTGAAGCGCATCATCAAGCAGCTTGCTGAACTGCCCATAGCTCACAAAATCCTCGGATAACCGCATAAAACGAATCGGATGCTCCTCCATAATCGGCAGCTTATCCCGCGGCACACCAAGCTCTAGAGACATATCGTTCATCATAATGATGAACCGCGCGATCGTCTGATCCGCCTCTCCAATGGTGAAAAAGCCTTCGCTGCTCCATTTTCGCAGCTCCTCGCTTAGGATAGATTTCGCCCCTGCTGCATTGCCCGCTTCAAGCGCCGCGCGGAACAATTGAATCCGCCCCGTGATTGGCGCAATCTCCTTGGACGGCTTTACAACGGTATTCGTAACGGAATACCCTTTCAGCTTGAGCAGATCAATGCCGCTAATAGCCGCCTTAGCTGTCTCGTAAGACGAAGCGATCTCCATAATTCCTGTGCAAGGCATGCCGATGCCTGCTATAGCTACAATGCCAAGAAGATCCTGCAGGGCAGCCAAAGCTTTATTCATCTGATGCAGGCAACGGTAGACGATATCCTCCTGGTACGCGCCCTTCATCGTTAGGATGACAATGAGTTCACGGTCCTGCCGCGGGCTAGCGAAGCTAAATGCTTGAAAGTATTCCCCTGCGATCTCATTAAGCATATTGGCCACGGCAAAATGAAGCAGGTCCACGTCCGAATGGAACCTTGCCGAGCGCACCTTTTCCATATTAAGCATCCTCAGAACAACAGCAGCGAACCGGTTATCCGGATCATCCGCTCCGATCAGCGGCAGGAACGCTTCATTCGTCTGACTGCGGAAGCTTCGGTCGATAATGGACAAATACATTTTCTCCTTCAGCTTCGGCAAGGACATATTAAGGGTAATATTGCGGTTAATGAACTCGCTCTCCCGTACGCGGCGTGCCTCCAATAGATCAACAGCCTTGCGGAGCGCAGCATTCAGGTCATGGCGGTTAATCGGCTTCAATAGGTAATCCACGACCTTGGAGCGGATTGCCTGACGCGTATATTCAAAATCGTTATAGCCGCTGATAACAATTGCAGGCAGATCCGGATAGTCCCGCTCCAGCACCTGCAGCAGCTCAGCCCCGCTCATTGCCGGCATTTTCATATCGACCATGACCAGATCCACTTGATGCTTCGAAATGAGCTCCAGCCCCATCTGTCCATCCGTTGCTTCCAATACTTCTCCTACGCCAAGCCCCTTCCAATCGCCCAATATACGAATGGCTTCACGAAGTGGTTCCTCATCATCTATAATCAGCACTCTATACATATTGCCCGCCTCCTCGCGGTATTAGCATTTCCATTTCTGTTCCGGAAGGACTGGTCCTTATCACAAGCTGCGAGCTAGTCCCATACAGCAGCTTGAGTCTTGTATTTAAATTCACCAGCCCTACACTACCCTCTTCCTCTGCCCGTTCATCCCAGTCGGCATCAAAGGATTGCATCACCTGACCAAGCCTGCCTTCTGCAAATCCCGGGCCATTATCGCTGACGGTTATAAAAGCATACCCACCCGCCGCGCCCGCGCTAATCTTGATCGTAACTGGAGTGGATACCATCTCTACACCATGCTTAATCGCATTCTCAACCAGCGTCTGAATCGACAGCTTCGGAATCTCCAGCTCCTTCAGTTCTTGCTCCCAGTCCATTACAAGCTGGAGCCTGCCTCCGAACCGCGCTTTCTGCAGCGACATATACCGCTCAATATGCAGCAGCTCTTCGCTCGCGCGAACGATATCTTTGCCGCTGATGCAATAACGAAGTGTAAGGGCAAGGGCATCCACCATATCTGCAATATCGAAACGCTCAGCCTTGAGCGCTTTCGTTGAGATCGCCTGCAGCGCGTTATAGAGGAAATGGGGATTAATTTCCGCCTCCAACGCTTTTAAGATCGCATTTTTCTCCACCAGCTTCATCTTGTACCGTTCTGTAATGAGCTCGTTCGTCCGACTAACCATCTGGTTAAAATGACGGGATAGATAAGCCAATTCATCTCGCCCAATCACTTCAGTTGAAGCTTCAAAATCACCGGTACTGAACCGTTTCATCTGCTGCGACAGCAGCTTAAGCGGCTTCGTTACTGCATTCGAGAAGTAGGTAATGAGAACAACGGCTAGCAACAGGAACAGGAAACCGATGATGAAGTTCAGATTCCGCGTTGCTTTGGCTGCGGCATACAGCTCCGTGTAAGGGAGCGGCTTCACCAGCTTCCAGCCCTCCTGCTCCCCAACGTTGTAGACGACCAGATATTTGCTGTCCTCGGGGGACTCCCAAGTTAAGCCGTCATTACTAGCATTGGAGCCACTCGCCTTCAGCTGCTTCAGCACGCCATTGCCTTCCATCTTTTCATAGAAGGACCGATCATCCAGCACGAATGGAGTGTTATCCGGACTCAAGAGAAACAGATGCTGACCCTTGTTGTACGGAACATCCTTCATTATCTTGTTTATCGTGCTCTTGTTGTAATAGAACGAAACAACCGCCTGCGGCGCTCTTGTCGCAATCGAGCGTAGCACCCGGTGATACGCCATAAAGCTCCGGCTTGGATCCATATCGTAGCCGCGCTCCGCATTCGACATCAGGAAGGATTGATACGCCTGATTTTTCGCATTATCCATCGCCTGTTTGTACCAGGACATCGATGGGATATTTTCCGCCTGACCCGACCGAATCTTAATATCGAAGTTCTCCTTGGAGATCGTGTAGTACGTTCCGCTGCTTACAAAATATAAATAGATGGCTTCCAGATCCTCATTGCTTCGGGAAAAGTACATATTACGCAAGTAATCCTCAACGTACATTTTGGACGCATAGTTGGTTGCCGCATGGCTGATGGCAAAAGCCAGCTCATCATAATTAATTTGCGGCAGCGACAGCTGCTCCATGCCAAGCAGGTAATCCTCCAGATTTTTATTGACCAGAAGAAGGTTATTCGACGTACTTGCGATGCTGTTATTCAGCGCCTCCCGCTGCAGCATTTTGTACGAGATAAAGGTCAAAGATCCTACAACAAGAATAATGATCGTCGTAAAAAGCAAAATAAGCTTGTTCACTAATCGGCTGGATACGCGCTCAGTTAATGCGGTCCACCCTTTTGCTATGTAATTTGCGATTGCTAACACTCCCCACCGTCTTCGTGCTTTCGTTCACCTTTTTACCCCTAACAGTTTTCATATATCCATTTTGGCTGTCAGGCGGTCCAATTATAATACACAGTATATCGAATAAGGTACTGATGTATAGTCGGCTAATCACACCAAGACTACCCGAAACAACTGACGACATCGAGAAGAGGTGCACATATGTTTAAGAAAATGGGGAGAAGATGGAGCGAGAAAATCGAGTTTGGCTTGTTCACACTGCCAGTTCTCATTTGTATCGCAATTGCCTTTTATATCCCGTTCGCGATGACGATCCGTTATTCCCTGACGAAGTGGAACGGTATCTCGAAGCATCCTAAATTTATCGGACTTGATAACTTCAAGCAAATTTTCCTGCATGACACGAACTTCACCCAATCCGCATGGTTTACGATAAAATACGCGGTACTCTACATCGTGCTTGTGAACGTGCTTGCTATTCTGCTCGCATTGGTCCTCGACATGAAGCTCAAATCAACTACCTGGCTGCGCGCGGCATTCTTTATCCCGTACATTCTCAGTCTTGTAATTGTTGGCTTTATCTGGAAATTCATCTTCATGCAAGGCTTCGAGTCGCTGGGAGCTAGTACAGGCTGGGGTATCTTCAAGCTTAGCTGGTTAGGTGAACCTGGACTTGCCTTTATTTCCATCCTGCTTGTCTCTATCTGGCAGTCGGTTGGCTTCTACCTTGTTATCTATATCGCAGGTCTGCAGTCGGTTCCAGATGATCTGAAGGAAGCAGCAACCGTAGACGGAGCTGGCCCGCTTCGCCGCTTCTTCAACATTACACTGCCGTTGCTCGCGCCTTCGATTACGATCTCTGTCTTTATGGCGCTGACGAACTCGATCAAAGTATTCGACGTTATCCTGTCTCTGACTGGCGGCGGTCCTGGCGGAACGACCTACAGTATCGCTTATGACATTTACCGTGACACGTTCCAAAACAATCTGTACGGCTATGGTACAGCCAAAGCGCTGATCCTGTTCGTTGCCGTTCTTATCGTAACCATTGTTCAATTGACGATCTTCAAACGCAGGGAGGTTGAGGCATAATGAACCGTCAATCGAAAGCTGGACGCATCATACTCGAAGTTGTGATGGTCCTCCTGTCTCTGTTGTTCCTGTATCCGCTGTTCCTTGCCATTAACAACTCCTTCAAGAGCTTTGGCGAAGTTATGACAGACGTTATTGCCCTGCCGAAAAAGCTCGCGTTTGGCAACTATGAGCATGTATGGTCCTTCATTAACTATCCGAAACTGTTCTTGAACAACTTCGTTATTACAGGTGTTGGTCTGATCGGGATTGTGTTCGTCTCGTCGATCGCTGCCTATAAGCTTGCTCGTACGAAAACAAGATGGAGCGGCTTATTGTACCTGCTGTGCATTTTGCCAATGTTGATTCCGTTCCAATCAATCATGCTGACGGTTCTTCAACTGTCGAAGGATCTTCACATTACGGAAAGCACTTGGGGACTTGGCCTTCTGTACTGGGGCTTCGGCGCACCACTGGCCGTGTTCATCTACCATGGTTTTGTAAAAGGTATCCCGAAAGAAATTGACGAGAGCGCAACAATCGACGGCGCTTCCGGCTTCCGCCTCTTCTTCAGCGTGATCTTCCCGCTGCTGAAATCGGTAACGACAACGATCATTATCATCGACGTTATGTGGATGTGGAATGACTTCCTGCTGCCGCTCCTTATGGTTAACGGCTCACCGGATACGAAGACTCTGACCCTTGCGGCTTACACGTTCGTTGGCCAATATACGTCAGACTGGCAGTATGCAATGACCGCCATGGTTATGGCTGTTCTGCCTTCGATCGTCGTGTTCATCTTCTTGCAGAAGTACATTGTAAAAGGCGTTGTAGCTGGCGCTGTAAAAGGTTAATAAAAAGGAACGCCCATCTGTTCTCCTTGGCTTCATGCGGGAGGCAGATGGGCTTTTTACTGCGTTTTAGAATGATTATCGATACTTTCGACAAAAAATGATACACTATCGATTAGTAAGAATTAGGAAGGAGCATATTTTCACAATATGACCTACAAGATCAGGCCGCGTAAAGGATTCAAGCTATCATCTATTATTTCATTTGTTGTCATCCTATCTGTTCTTGTTACGATCTTTATTAGTACAACCATCGGCTATAATACCGAGCGAAAATCGCTCTTCAATAATACAATCGAAATGAACGGTGTTGCTGCGCTTAATTTGAGCAAAACGACGGAGTCTCTTGTGATTTCCATGCAAAAGAGTCTTCAAGTAACGGCTGATTACTTCTCTGAGGTGGAATTGAGCGATCAGAATGTGCTGTCTCAGCTTGATTTTTTTATGGGGACAAGCCCGTATTTCAACTCTCTGACCATTGTGAATAACAGCGGCGTTATTGTCTCCACCTCCCCAAACAATCTGAATCTGATCGGCAGCAAACCGGATTCGGAAGCCACCAAGGAGGCACTTAAGCTGAAGAAGCCTTACATCTCTAAGCCGTTCCATGCGATAACGAGTCGATTGATCGTGCTCGTAAGCTCGCCGATCTTCGATCATGCCGGCAACTACAAAGGTTTTGTTGGAGGGTCGATCTACCTGCAGCAGGCAAATATTTTCCGAGATATTCTGGGGGTTCAGTCAAGCACGACCAGCGGCTCCTACTTCTATGTCGTCGATTCTTCCGGCAACTTGATCTATCATCCCAATAAGGAACGTATTTCTGAGAATGTCAGTGATAATCCTGTTGTTCAAAAGCTTATGAAAGGACTCACAGGAGCTCAACGGGTGATGAATGTGCAGGGGCAGAACTTCCTGGCTGGCTTCGCTCCTGTACCTGCCGCCGGATGGGGTATTGTATCCCAAACCCCGCAGGATCATGTGGTGAATATCTCAGAAAATGTCGTTAGAGAGATGATGAAGTTCTCGGCGCCATTTGTTCTGCTGCTTGTCTTGCTGTCCTTCTGGCTGTCCCGTAAGCTGGCTCATCCTCTTAATCGTCTGGCTACTTACGCCTCCCGTCTATCCAGTGGAGATGAGAAGCTGAAGCCGCTGACCGCAGATATTAGCTGGAACTATGAGGCGAATCAATTGCTGAATACAGTTGCGGTTGCCTTCAATAAGCTGCGTCAACAGAAAGAGGAGCTTCATGCCGAGGCGAACACCGATGCGCTGACAGGTCTGACAAATCGTAGAACGATGGGCGCCATTACGACTTTGTGGAAGGCGCAAGGCACTCCGTTCTCGGTCATTCTAATGGACCTTGATCATTTCAAGAGCGTGAATGACCGACACGGCCATCATATGGGCGATGAAGTGTTAAAGTTTGTCGCGGATGTTATGCAAAGCGAGAAAGGTCCTGAGGATTACTGCTGCAGGTTCGGCGGAGAAGAATTCACGATGCTGCTGCCTCATGCTTCGGAAGACGAAGCGGTTCAGGTGGCTGAGCGGCTTCGTGACCGGATTGCCCACGCCATTACGCCAATCGGCGAGAGAGTGACGATGTCACTTGGCGTAGCCACCTTCCCTGATGTAAGCGATGAAGTATTCGAGCTGTTCAAGTACGCGGATCAGGCGCTCTATCAGGCCAAACGCGACGGCCGCAACCGTACGATTGCGTACAGCAGTCTGGCTAATATGGCAAGAATCTAATAGCTTTACTCGCATACTCGGACAGAGACTGTCCTCGGAAGTCACGAAAGTGGCTGCTGGGGGCAGCTTTTTTTGATGCGCTGCGTTGCATCGCATGCTGCGGATGTGCTCCTACCGCTGCCTTCCTTATCAGCCGAATTTGCTATCGTTCCGGAACGATAGCTTCCTCCTTCACACGCCGCATGCCGTACTCCGTACGCCGCATGTTGGATTTCATCCAGTATAATCGCTCCTTGCGTGACTACACCGCCCCTCTGTTGGATTCCATCCAACAGAATCGGACCTACAACTTGGTTACTGGCGAATGGAGCTTATTTCACTGTATTAAATCCAACATAGGCGGCTATGTGAAGTCCACAAACGCTGTTACATTGGACGAAATCCCACGCAACAGCCCTCTGTCGCATGTGCTGCATGTGGCGTATAGGAGGGATGCATGCACAGATAGATACCGTGACACCTTGTTGCGCCGCATGTTGGATTTCATCCACTATAATCGCTCCTTGTGCGACCGCACCGCCCCTCTGTTGGATTCCATCCAACAGAATCGGACCTATAGCTTGGTTACTGGGCGAATGGAGCTTATTTCACTGTATTAAATCCAACATAGGCGGCTATGTGACGTCCACAAATGCTGTTACGTGGACGAAATCCAACGTAACAACCCTTTGTCGCATGTGCTGCATGTGGGATGCATGCACGTATATGGGGGATGCATGCACAGATAGATACCGTGACACCTTCTTGCGCCGCATGTTGGATTTCATCCACTATAATCGCTCCTTGTGCGATCGCACCGCCCCTCTGTTGGATTCCATCCAACAGAATCGGACCTATAGCTTGGTTACTGGGCGAATGGAGCTTATTTCACTGTATCAAATCCAACATAGGCTTGCTATGTGACGTCCACAACCGTTGTTACTTTGGACGAAATCCAACGTAACAGCCCTCTGTCGCATGTGCTGCATGTGGCGTATGGGAGGATGCATGCGAGATTGAGATAGGTGCTTCTTTCTTCTAACAGGTCGTTCTGTCTCATACCTTTACTACAAGGAATGAATTTGCGGAAGAAGGAGAATGTCACATTGAACTATTATGTGGATGTCGAACCGGGGGTTAGTCTCTACGTAGAGGATACGGGAGTTGGACAGCCGATCTTGTTCGTTCATGGTTATCCGCTTGATCATCGCATGTATGAGTATCAGGTTAATCAGCTGCCCAAGTATGGGTATCGTTGTATCCAACTGGACCTGCGCGGTTTCGGCAAGTCGGACTCGCCGTGGGAGAGCTATAGTCTTGACCGGATGGCGGATGATGTCCGATACATCATAGATACATTGGGATTTAAGGAGATTACGCTTGCAGCTTTCTCGATGGGCGGCGCCGTTGCCGTCCGCTACATGGGACGCCATGCCGGACATGGGGTAAGCAAGCTGCTCCTATTCGCTGCGGCTGCTCCCTACATTACGAAGCAGCCTGGTTTCCCGCAAGGTATGCCCGTCGAAAGCCTCGATGCGCTGATTGCCCTGGCGAATCGCGACCGTCCGCAGATGCTGCAGGAGTTCGGCAAGTTGTTCTTCCATAACGAGCCGACACCTGCCTTCAGGCAATGGTTCGATTCGGTGCAGCTCGACCAATCGCCCCGGGCCATTATCGCCTGCGGTCACACTCTGCGGGATGAAAATGTACTCGCAGATCTGAAGCGGATTAAGGTACCGACCTATATCTTCCACGGGGTGTATGACCGCATCTGCCCGTTCGAGCTCGCCATCATCATGAAAGATACTATCCCGAATTCCGTCCTGCTCCGCTTCGATAACAGCGGGCATGCGATCTTCTATGAGGAGCTGGATTTATTTAACGCCTGCCTGTTGGAGGCGTTAAATCATTAGGTACGCTAACAACTAACTAGCTAACTCGAGCCTCCGCGCACACCAACGTGGGGGCTAGTTTCATGAGGTTACCTCATTAATTAATGAGGTGAAACTCACTAATTCGCAGCCTCCCACGGCTAATTTTGTGATTAGTGAGTCTAGCCTCACTATATTTACAATTAGACTCACTAACAGTGAGCCTACCCTCATTGTTAGCCCCTCGACGTTGCTTTTAGCTACTTTTACGGCGAAATGCCTCACTATTTAGTGAGGCATACTCACTGTCCATCACCGGACCCGAGAGCACGAGTGCCCATTCGCACGTAGACTGCCAACAGACAACTAGCTATCTCATTTGAGCCTCCACGTACCAGCGCAGGGGCTTTTTTCAAGAGGTTGCTTCATTAATTAATGAGGTAGAACTCACTAATTCACCGCCTCACACGGCTAATCATGTGATTAGTGAGTCAAACCTCACTATAATTACGACGAGCCTCACTAACAGTGAGCCTACCCTCATTATTGGCTGCTCAATGGTGTTTTCAAGCTACTTTCACGGCGAAATCCCTCACTATTTAGTGAGGCATACTCACTGTCCTTCACCGAAGTACGGCAGCAGATTCAAGGACAAAAGTATCGTTTTTCCCGCTCAACATGGAGATTCTGTAAAAATAGGTTTACAATAAAAGAAAACGACGCACTTTTTAGGATGTGACTGAAATGACCCAACTTTACTCGTGGAAACGCAACTTGATCATCTTATGGATTGGCGTTTTCTTCTGCAGCACGGCCTATTCTGTATCGATTCCGTTCATTCCGCTTTTCTTACATAATGATCTGGGTGTCGACAGCCATTTGGAAATGTGGTCCGGATTCGCGTTTGGTATTACGTTCCTGGCCAGTGCGCTTATCGCGCCATACTGGGGATCACTCGCAGACAAATATGGCCGCAAGCCGATGCTCATTCGTTCGGGCTTCAGCTTAGCGGCACTTTATTTCATTACCTTCTTTGTTCATGATCCATATGTGTTTCTCATCCTGCGGGTATTCCAAGGTCTGCTTGCCGGCTATGTGCCAGCTGCAATTGCACTAGTTGCTACGAATACACCGGAAGATAAATCCGGCTATGCGCTTGGCATTATGGCAACCTCCGGCGCAACGGGCGGCATTATGGGGCCACTTATCGGAGGTACGGTCAGCCATTACATCGGTAACCGAGAGTCTTTTATTTTCTCCGGCTGTATTGTGCTTGTGGCTGCGCTTATCGCAACCTTCTTCGCTACCGAGCAAAAGTTCAACCGCACCGGCGTACGCTCTTCCGTCATGGATGACTTGAAGCATGCCACGCAAAACAAAGCATTTATGGCGCTGCTTGTCATGTCCGGACTAGCCATGTTCTCGGTCATGATTCTGGAGCCGCTGCTTACCGTTTATGTCCTGCAGCTCGGAGCGAATCCAGATGATGCCTCATTACAATCAGGGATTGTGTTCTCGGCTGTCGGGATCGCAACGCTTATCGCTGCTCCGCAGTGGGGTAAGATAGGCTCAAAGATTGGCTTTTCAAAAGTACTCTTTATCGGTCTGTTAGGCGGCGGGATCGGCAACTGCCTGCAGTTTTTTGTCGGGCATATTACTGAATTCGGTATTCTGCGCTTTGCGTACGGCTTGTTCTTTGCCGGGGTAACTCCTTCTATTAACGCCATGATCGTGAAGTCGACGGAGACCAGCTTCCGGGGCAGGGCATTCAGCTTGAACCAGTCTTCTACGCAGTTCGCAACGATGCTTGGACCGGTGCTTGGTGGTGTACTCGGCGGGATCATCCCAATCAAATGGGTGTTTATTATTAATGGCCTTATGCTTATCATTGCCGCTATTCTGGTGAAAAGACAGCATATGGAGGATAAAATGGCCTCATCCAAAGCAGCCGCTGAGCAATCTTGATCTAGGTACATCGAAACTAGAATAATCCCCCAGACCGCATATATAATGGTAGAGTGAGCCATTATTGCATGGAGAGGAATGGTAAGATTGTTCGGAAAAGTAGCTGCCGATCTGCTCGGCCTAAGTGATATTGGAGCGGTCATCCGACCGGAGAATTACGACAAAGTAGATTCTGACGATTACGTCATGCACGAAGATGGGGAAAAAATTTATTTTCTAATCAAATCGAAAACAGATGAGTACTGCTTCACAAACTATGCACTTATTCATCTGGACGGAACAAGCGCCGTAAGCAAGAAACGGATGCTGCACCGCTATTCGTACGCAACAAATAAGATCGCCAGCGTAGCGCTGGAAACAGCGGGTACAGTCGATCTTGATGTCGAGATTAAATTTACGATCGGTTCCGTTCCATTCAGCATTGATGTGAATAAGAAGAATATCGAGCAAGTAAAGGACTTATACAAATCCTTGATCAAAATCGCCGAAATTAACCACGAGAACGACATCAGCCTCAGCTTTGCACGTCAAAGCCTGGAGCTTGCCTCCTCTACATTAAGCCATGCGCACAAAGGTGACTACGATGTAGCTGATACGTTTGACAAGCTGAACAAATCGGCATTCGCTTGGCTCGAAGGCGCGCAGAAGCAATATAAAGTGAAGGATTTCGGTCCGATCTTCGAACGATACATTAACCTGTAATCGCAAGGCAAAAAAAGCCGTCCCTTGAGCAAGGGGCGGCTTTTTTGTATGGAATGCTACACCTGCAGCTCCATATGGCGGATACGCGAGCTCTCGACTTGAATCGTCGAATGCTGAATGCCAAAACGCTCTTCGATGAGCGCAATCGCTGCTTGCAGCACCTGCTGGCAGTCCGTGCCGTCTGCAACCTGCAGGTGACAGCTTAACGAATCAAGTCCAGAAGTAATCGTCCAGATATGCAGATCATGCACATCAACTACGCCTGATAGATCACCTAGCGCCGTGCGAATCTTCTGCTCATCTATGTTCACTGGGGTACCTTCCATCAGAATATGGACGGTATGCTTGAGCATCCCCCATGCACTTTTCACGATCAGCACAGCAACTACAATCGAAATAATTGGATCAGCAATATTCCAGTCGAACCAATAGATAAGAAGCCCCGCTGCAACCGCCCCGACTGAACCAAGAGCATCGCCCAATACATGCAGATAAGCGCTTCGTACATTCAGATTGTTATGGACATCCCCTTTACGCATGAGCGCCCATGCACTCGCGAGGTTAGCCAAGAGGCCAACTGCCGCAATCAGCATCATCGAACCGCTGGCCACATCAGGCGGATCAAACATTCTTCCGACCGCTTCCCATATAATAAAAACAGAAATAACAACAAGGGTAACCCCATTAAATAATGCCGCTAAAATTTCAAACCGGTGAAAACCATACGTACGAACCGCCGAAGCCGGACGGGCCGCGAACCATACAGCAACTAAGCTGAGGATTAATGCACTGACGTCGCTAAGCATATGTCCGGAGTCTGACAACAGCGCTAGGCTGTTTGTCACCAATCCACCTACAAACTCCAACACCATAATACCTGCAGTAATGATTAATGCAATAAATAATCCAGTTTTGTTGCCAGACATATCAAAATGATGATGATGCCCATGGTGGCCATGATCATGACCGTGATGCGCGTGACTGTGGCTATGACCATGATTATGACCACTGCAGTTATGCGCTTGCTCCCCTTCAGAATGGGTATGAGCCTCAGAACCGGTATGTGGATCTTTCCCGTCGCTATGCTCATGACTCATAAGACTGACACCTCACTTTATACATATATGAGCAACTATTCATATGTTTATGATGCCGTAACTCCTATCTTTTGTCAATCCATGGATAAGTCTTAGCTCGTATTCATAAAATCCGCCCGCTCTCGGGACTTGACCGATAGTCGGGCGAATCTTGGCTTACTGCTATGGATTGTTTGTATGCTGCACGTTTTGCAGCTTTTGGGACGGCTTGCCTTTCCCGTAATTCTTATTCTTCCGCTGCTTAGCCTGTGTGTCATGGACCTTCGCTACAAATTCGCTTGTCGATTCCATCGCTTCCAATCCCCTCCTTTGCCATTAGTAGGGTATCCGCGAAGATTTCACCTTATGCGTGTGTAGGCCGTTTACAATACCTTGGATAAAAAAGCCCGCGTCCGCTCCTGCTGCGGATCATCAAATAGCATCTGAGGAGTACCTTCTTCGACGATCACTCCCTGCTCCATAAACAACACCCGATGACCAACCTCACGGGCAAAACCCATCTCATGCGTCACGATGACCATCGTCATCCCCTCCGCCGCAAGCTCCTTCATAACAGCAAGCACCTCACCAACCATCTCCGGATCAAGCGCCGACGTTGGCTCATCGAACAGCATAATGTGCGGCTCCATCGCCAGCGCCCTTGCAATCGCAACCCGCTGTGCCTGCCCGCCAGACAACGAGGCCGGATAATGGCCAGCCTTCTCAAGAAGACCAACCTTGCCAAGCAGCGACATCGCAAGCTCCTCTGCTTTTATTGGCGTTTGCTTGCGAACCTGCACTGGTGCGATCGTAATGTTGCGGAGTACATTCAGATGAGGGAATAAATTAAATTGTTGGAACACCATCCCCATTCGAGAACGGATCTCCGTTATTTTGACCCCTGCCTGCATCAAGGAACGATCTTCGATTCTGATGTCGCCGCTCTCAGGCTTCTCGAGTCCGTTCAGGCAGCGGAGCAGAGTCGACTTTCCCGAACCTGATGGTCCGATAATAACAACAACCTCACCAGGTGCAACCTGCATCGATACATCCCGCAGGACGGTATTTGTGCCAAATGACTTGTGGAGATGTGTAACCTCGATAATTGGAGCCGTGCTCATCCCGTCACCCCTCTCTTCTCCATCCAGCCCAGCAGCTTGCTAAGCGAATAGGTCAGAATCAGATAGATGAAGGCAGCCGTCAAATACGGCTCCCATACACGCAAATATTGACCGCGCATCACATTGCTCCAGTACATCAATTCCGGCGCCGCAATAAGCGCTACTAGCGAGGAATCCTTGATCAGAACGATAAATTCATTGCCAAAAGCCGGAATCATCCGTTTCACTGCCTGTGGGAGTATAATAAACCGCATCGTCTGACCACTCGTCATGCCAAGCGATTGCGCGGCTTCCGTCTGCCCTTTGTCAATGGACTGGATACCCGCCCGATAAATCTCTGCCGTATACGCCGCCGAGTTCAACGCAAGTGCAGTTACAGCCGCAACGATGGCATCGGTATGTCCGATGCAGGCGGGTACAAGTCCAAAATGCACGATCAAGATTTGCACATATAATGGCGTTCCGCGGAAAAAATGAATATAGCCGCTTATCGGCCAGCTGAAATACCATCTGGTGGACATTTTGCCAAAGCTGACAACAAGCCCAAGAATAGAGCCCAGCACAATGGCAAGCGCGGAGATCCCGATCGTCAGCACTGCGCCTTTGAGCAGAAGAGGAATATAATCGAAGATAATTTCGAATCGAAAATGCATGCGCTCGTCCTCCTAGTATGAGAAAACCTCTATCGCTGCCTTTCCAAAGATGTGCGACCGCGTTAAGAGGTAGGTTTTATCGCCAAATAGAATTTCAATTTCAAATGTCTCGAAACTTAAAAATCTATTGTGGAGAGGAAAAGGCATGCGCAACTTGTTTCATTACGCACGCCTTTTACCGCCTTACTTTGCGTTTAGCACATTGTCGACGTTCGGCTCTTCACCGAACCATTCTTTGTATATCTTCGTATAAGTACCGTCCTCAAGCAGCTTCGTGACTGCCGGATCCAGCTTTGCCTTGAGCTCACTGCCAGCGGGCAGCAGAATCCCGTAAAACTCGGAACCAAAGTTCGCCGTATCCAGAATCCCCTTCAGCTTGCGCTCCGGATTATTCTTCATATATTCACGGACAATCGCGATATCAGCTACTACAGCATCCACCCCGCCGGAATCCAGCTCCAGCATCGCAACCGCATTGCTGTCGAATCGCTTTAGGTTGCTGTTGTCATTCCCCATAATGCCAGCCATCAGTGTCTCTGCCGTGGTTGCCCCTTGCACCGCTACCTTCTTGTCTTTCAAATCAGCCGCACTTGCGATTGTACTGTCTTCCTTCACCATAATCATATTTGTAGATTCAAAGTAAGGAATAGAGAAGTCATAGGTCTCTTCCCTTTCAGGCGTGATCGATACACTGGAGATGCCTGCATCATACGTTTTACCAGACTCCACTTCCGTGAGCATCGCGTCCCAGCCCGTGTTCTTCAGCTCATATTCCAGTCCTGCTTCCTCCATGACCGCTTTCAGAAAATCCACGTCAAAGCCTGTAATCTTGTCCTTATCCATAAATTCCATTGGTGCGTAAGCCGCATCTGTTGCGAACTTATACACCTTCTCGTTCTTGTTGCTCTCGCTGCTGCTGCCACTGCTGTTGTCACTCTTTGCTCCACATGCTGCCATCGTCATGATGAGAATACCTGCTGCCAGAAGTACGGATAATCGCTTCCCCATCGTCTATTCCACCCTTCTCAACATTGGTCTAGCACAAATTGAGCTGCTCAAGCAATCTATCAATCAGCTAGCAATTTATCAAGAGTTTAGCAGGTTAGGAAGGCGGTAAGCAATATAATTTTCACAATATGTAAAATATTCTGACATTTATCTTACGCATGAACTAAAAGTCCAAATGGGTCAGTGCTGTATTCACGCTCATGGCCGCTTTACTGCCGCCAGCCGCGGCAACAATAAGCTGGGCAGGAGAAATCGTCGCTGCATCTCCGGCTGTATACACATGTTCAACCGTCGTTTTACCATAGTCATCAATCGCAAGGCCTCCACTTTCATTCAACCGACAGCCTATCTTTTCCGCAAAACGGATCGCTAAATTCCAATTTGACGTAACAAAACCTCCCGTACGCGCCACTTCTGTCCCGTCCGCGAATACGATTTTTTGCAGACGACCGTTCTTCCCTTTCAGTCCCACAATTGGCCGCTCATAAACTCGAATCCCTCTGCTATGCAGCTTCGCCCGCTGCTGGTGATCGAAAGAGCCTACTCCATTTGTACATATAATCAGATCCTTGCTCCAGTTGTACACCATCGAAGCCATCGAATAACGATGCGATTCATTCTCCGAAATGACAGCAAGAGGCTGATCTCTCAGCTCCCAGCCATCGCAATAAGGGCAGCTGAACAAAGAAGTACCGTAATAATCGGTTACTCCCGTTATGTTAGGAAGCTTTTCCTTGAGACCAATGGCCAGAATAATCGTTCTCGCCTGAAACACGTCTCCAGCGCTCGTCTGCACCAGGAACAAAGAATGGCCCCGCTTCACCATATCAACAACCTTTGTCCGAGCGATCTGGACAGAGGGATACTTGCTTATATCTGCAAGCGCAAGACGACGGAACTCTTCCGGCTTAACACCATCTCTTGTTATAAAACCATGTGATTCATGCGTGACCGCATTCCTCGGCTTATTATCGTCAAACAGGATAACTGACCGCCTCGCCCTGCCAAGCACAAGCGCCGCATTAAGGCCAGCCGGACCACCGCCAATAATGGCGCAATCATATAGTTTCACTGGTTATCACTCCTTAAAAGAATTGCAACACGCTTTTTGTTGCGATTCTTACTTCGTAAGCATTAGCTTAAAAAATTGCTTGAAGCTCACTATTCCTTCAGTATGGCATCTTTATATAGAAACAAAACCGCGTAATGGATGAAGTCTTGCTCCAATCTTAACCTCAACATATGGGTCAGGATTAGAGTCTTGCTTCACTAATTACGCGGTTTGTTTGGTATTTATGCTATTTTATTTTATTCGCAGATTAATGTCCCCATGAATCCGAGTTGGATAATCTTGAATGGAGAATGTCAGTGGGCTTTGGTAATCGTTCTTCTCAATAGAAAATTGATATTCGTCTCCGGACGATCCTGTCCAGAGCGTATCGAAGGATTGGCCGGAAGCATCCTTATACGTCATATCAAATAAGCTGTACATTCGGTCCTTATCGAAAGGGTTCTCATTCTTCAATTCGAAGACGAGCTTATCCTGATCTTCCTTATCGCCCATTCCGATATCTTTCAAAGTGAGCAGGTCATCCGGCTTTGAAATCAACTGCTTATGCTCCAGATCCACCTTCACCTCCAGTTTATCTTTATCCAGCGCTCGAATGCTGCTTGCCCGCAAGTAGAGATGTTCCGGCTTACGGAAGTAATTACTTTGGAAATACAGTATTTTGCTATTATCACTAAGGGTGGAGCCAATTACGCCATTCACGATGGAGCCGAAGGCCTCTCCCTTCTCATCCTCCAGTCGGAGATCGTCAAAATAAAAGAGCTTCTTCGTATTGGCCGGATCGTAAGCTACTTCAATTCCGATTCTTGTTGGATAAACAGTCATTTTTCCAAAGCTAATCTCCTGACCTTCGACTATAACGGTCTGATTGATGTCATAGATCTCCTTCAACCCGTCAAATCTAGCTTTATCTACAGGAATGGCAAATTCCCACTCTGTGTTCTTACTAGCTGTTTCTGTCTCTAAATTAAACGCAAGTTCAAGGTTCAAGGTGTCCGGGATATCTCCCTCTTCATTAGGATAGAACTCAATTGTTCCTTGTATGTTCTCCCAGTCTTCGTTGTTTGCTGAGAAACCATATGAACTCGACATATTCTTACTATTCGTTAAACTGGCTTTATGAAGATCAACAATGCTCCTCTGTCCTTCTGTATTCTTTAATGTATAGAAAACAATGATCCTCGAGTCGTCGGCGATAAGGCCGTCTATGGTCACCTTCATTCCATCATGCTCTTCAGACAAACCAACAGGCTGCATATAGTCGTTATCCAGTGCAAGCTCAAGCCCCTTATCATAATGAATCAACTCAACGAGAGGCCGAAGACCAGGTATTTTCTCACCTACATAAGCTGCGACTTCAGGAGAGAACCGGACGGAAGCTACCGAAATAAGAATTAATAAACATGCCGTGTAAGAAACCATTCTAGTCATCACTCTGCGCCTTCTACGCTGCCTGCCAGCCTTTATGCCGTTCCATACTTTTTCATCGATTACAGACGGGATCGAAATGTCCTCCATATACCCCTTCATCGCCTCAAGCTGCGGTAATTCCTGCCCCTGCTGATCCGGAAACTCACTCATTAGGTTCACCCTCCTTTGCTAGTCGCTGCCTGAGCCCGCCAAGTGCTTTATGCAGCCAAGTTTTAATTGTTCCTTCCGGCTTCTCTAAAGTTCTCGCAATCTCAGTGATAGTCAGATCATGATAATACTTAAGCTGTATGACGGTTCGAAAATTCGGATCCAGCTGTTCGACCGCTGATTCCAGCATGACCCTCTCCAATAAGGCCGCCTCACCACTTGCTGCCTGTGAATCCAGAGCTGCAGCCACCGCTTGCTGGCCATCATTTCTTCGAGCCTTCCGCTTAACTTCGTCTGAGCAATAATTCATCAGAATACGGATCAGCCAGCTCCCGAAATACTCCAGCTCCTTCAGCTTGTGAATCTGCATATAAGCCCGGCAGGTCACTTCCTGCACGGCTTCAAGAGCATCGGTCTCGCTTTTCAAATACGAATACGCCATCCGGTACATTTTTTCTTTGTGCTGCGTAATGAGACTATAGAAGGCAGCATCGTCGCCTCTTTTCGCCGCGGCCACCAGTAATTCGTTTCCCACACGCTTCCTCCCCTGCCATTTTGCATCTATATAATTAGACTCTGCTGACAGCCAAACAGTTTTTGTGAAAACAAAAAAAGCAGACGGATCCCGCCTGCTCCTAAGGTTAGTTCAACAGCTTCTGAATCGCTGCATAGCTTTGATCGTTTAATACTTCCTCATAGCTGCCAAAGTTAAAGTCGAGAAAATCACCATTTTCGAGCTCGTATTTAATGATGTATCTTCCAGAACCAATGTCCTTGCTTTGACCTAACGTATTTATAATCTCTTTGTATGTCATATCCTTTGTTATTTGACCTAATTGAGCTGCAGTTACTTTTCTAAACTCATGTGATTCAACTCTATGATCATTTACGGCTGGATTTGAGTTCTGTTGACTTGTACATCCCGATAAGAAGATAACCAATACGACCACTATCATATAGATTTTGTTCATCGCTTTCCTCCGATTTGCTAATCTAGCCATCAAACTCATGACGAATATATAGACGGGATAAAATGGAAATCGTTGCGTTGCAACAAAAAAATCCCGCTTCGGCCAAACGGCTAAAGCGGGATTTTATTCGTTATTCTTCATTCTTTACTCTAAATAACCGGAGCCGGCATACCAAACTCTGCCCACTGCTCTTTCGTTGGACCGTAAAGGTCCGGGGTGCGAAGGCCGGCCTGACGCATCAGGACTGTCATTTGACCACGATGATGAATCTCATGCTTGACGAGGATATCCAGCGTTAAACCGTTTGGCCATTGTTCGCCGTACATCTCGCTTAAGTGTTGCAGATTCTCATCCTTCCAACTGGACTGTACAGCATCAAGGAGTCCTTGCGAGGTCCGCTTATAGGCTGCCGCAATGTCTGCTGCAGAAGTTGGCACCGGCTCATCTTCCCTTGGTCCTTCGAAAGACAATCCCGTGCGCGTTGGCATTTCATGCACCGTCTGTACTAGATGCCAAGCAAGACGTCCAAGCGTACGATTCTCGCTTGTGATCTGTTGGCTCAGAGACTCGTCTGAGAGCATCTCCAGCGTCCGCAATGTTGCTGCCGTTTCATGCTGCCAAGTTGCCACAAAATCCTCAATATGCTTAAACATAAAATAACATCTCCCTTTATGTAGAGTAATGAAACATAGAACTCATTATAGCATGGTTTGTTTGAAATATTTGTAAGTTAGCTATTCAGCATGGTACATAAAAAGCCCGTATTCCGTCATCACAGAGGAGTGTCCCATTTGGTGAAGCATAGCCGATATATTGCCTCGGTGGTACGTACCATGATTCACAACCTGTATAACAAATTCTGAATATCTGGTGTTCAATATTCCAGCGTAAGGATTATCCAGGACAACCTCTTTCTCAAGATCTTCATGCTGGCTAATATAGGCTCTGAATTTAACGGACAATTCATCATACATAGCCTCCAGTTCTTCAAGGCTTTTTGCTTCTGCATCCGCCTCGATTGGAACCGATGCTTCCATAGCCTCCCTCATACTTTTACCCATTAAGATATCAAGCCAACCACAATCAACCTTGTATATATGCACCATAACCTTTGCCACTGATGGAAACACACTTTGAATTTCCTGTTTGTATAGGTGACGCGGAAGCTCCTTTAAGTGATTAAAGATTCGTTTATTCCCCCATACGTGAAAGTCATAAAATCTCAGGCAATGCGTGTTCATATCCGTCATTTGTATTACCTCCGGTTTCTGTAGTTAACTTATACATTCATCTTACAATGGTCACCCTGACAACTGTATGTCAGGGAAGAAATATGAAGTCAAAAAAAAACCGCCGATCATGTCGGCAGCCTTTGTCGTTGTTTCTATAGTATTACCAGTATTATCCTTGTGAGTCTTCCTCACTTCTGTATTCCAAAATATCGCCAGGCTGACAATCTAAAGCCTTGCAAATCGCTTCTAAAGTGGACAATCGGATCGCTTTGGCCTTTGCATTTTTTAGAATGGAGAGATTAGCCATCGTGATTCCGACCCTGTCCGAAAGCTCTGTAACACTCATTTTCCTTTTAGCCAGCATGACATCAATATTAATTATTATGGCCAAGTTAATCACCTCAGATCGTTAAGTCGTTTTCTGATTTTATATCAATAGCCTCTTTCAAAAGCTTCTGGAGAACGGCAGCAAACACGGCGATCACCATGGAGGCAAAAATTATGACCAATCCAATGACTATGACACCTGGGGCATCGTCTCTCTCAGCAAAAAGATAGAACAGCGGCAAGCCTAGCACATATATGCCACTGATTATTATTGCACAGTATTTTATATTCTTTAAGACTTGCACAGATAATTCAGAGAAAGCTTGATCCTTATCAATATAGCCGAGCAGTTTAAACGCTTGGTACAAAGCAATATAAAAAGGTATCGCCGCGGCATACAAATCGATAAACACAAGATATTTGAGATAAGTATCATCTGGATATAATTCGGCTGTATAATTGGCAATCTCCGGTACCGCAAATATGCACAAAGCCAGAATGGGGATTCCAATGAGAATAACAGCGACCTTTAAAAAGAGTGTTGTCCCTCGTTTCACAACATGCACCTCACTTCATTATTTTCAAATTGAACTTACCACAAAATTTATCGTATTACAATATATTTAGATTGTTTTGAAATATGCCCATGCAAAAAAAGCCGCCGATCCCTCGGCAGCCTTTTGGAAAGCTATTTAATCAGATTAATAATATACCAGGCATCACAGGCAAAATGCTCTGAGCCGGCGAGTGGAGCAGTGAGTGATTCGAAGCCATGTTTGGCGTAGAAGCGGTTAGCAGCATGCATATTTTGCAGTGTTTCTAGGTAGCACTGTTTATAATGCAGCCCCGCAAATGTTAATGCCGTGTCCAAAAGCTTTGCGGCAATCCCCGTTCCGCGGGTATCGCGGGAGAGGTACATTTTCTGCAGCTCGCAAACTTCATTAGACTCGTTAAATTCCGCAATTCCGCATCCGCCAACGACCTGCCCCTCCTTTTCAATAACCCAATAAGCCCTGCCCTCTTGATTATAGTAATCGGATAGGTGACTGAGACTCTCGTCTGCCCACGCCAGCCCTTCCCGGTTGCCTCCGAATTCAATCAAGCATTCTCTGATGATTTGTTCAATCGCGGCGTTATCCTTCGCCTGCAGCTCTCTGATGATCATTACGATAACCTCCGTTTCCGTACCTATTATAGCCCTCTTCCCGTTAATCGAAAAAGAGCATAGAAAAAACCGCGCAATAGGTCGCCCCATTACGCGGTTCTTTTAAGTACGGTAAATGTTATTTACCTACGATTGCATTAAGCTGTGCACGGCCGGAGATAATTTCTTCCGAGTACCGTTTTTGCATCGGTTCAAGGATAGAAGGGTCACCTTTAAGAGCAGTGATTTGCGCACTAGCATTGTTCATGATGGTCTTGTATTGACCTGTGCAGCTGTTGAACGCCGCTGTACCTGTCTTATACAATTCGGTCTTCTCATGCGTAGACGTCAAAGTCGTGAACTCTACAGCGATGTCCGTCAAGCCTGCTTGACACTGGTTGCGCAGCTGGAACAGCTGTGCTGAAGTATCATTGTAGACCTTTTGGATTTTCTTCTCTTTGTTGCCACCGTTGCCATTATTGCCGTTGTTGCCGCCATTACCGTTATTGCCACCGTTGCCGTTGTTACCGCCATTACCGTTGTTACCGTTGTTGCCACCGTTACCGTTGTTGCCACCGTTACCGTTGTTGCCATTGTTACCATGGTTGCCATTGTTACCATGGTTGCCATTGTTACCACTATTGCCGTTGTTGCCGTTGTTGCCGTTGTTGCCGTTGTTGCCGTTGTTACCATGGTTGCCGCTGTTACCGCTGTTGCCATTCTGAATGTTGCTTATTGCCTTTTGCACCTCTTGTGCAAGGTTCTGAAGCACCTTCTGAATGAGCGTATTAGCAAATGGCTCGAAAGACGACTGCGAGAAAAATGACGAAACTTTCGCCGTCTCTGTTGGCACTTTCGATGCCGCTGCTGCGGAAGACGCATTAACGATGAGCGTCGGCACGAGCAAAGCCGTAACAGCCAGCGTAGTTAGCGCTCTGAATTTCTTCTTCATGTTTTTCCTCCTTGAAAAGAATTTCCACCTAAATGGACGTAATCTGACATTCGTGGTCATTCTTACTTTGGAAGCATAGCCTCCTGCATTTCCTGCATTTTCGTTTATAAGGTAAACCTGGATTCCATCCGCCCGGCCGAAGCGGACTGTCATTCAAGCGCTCACCCCCTTTCGAGATCAGGATCAGCAGATAGCGCCCTTTAACTTACTTTGGGCTATGTTATAAATTCACAGATTTGCGCTCTGCTTCAAGGCGGTTCACCGGACGGCGACCTACCGAGTAGTACACAAATCCGTGCTGCTCCATTACTTTCGGATCAAAGCTGTTACGCCCGTCAATGACGATCGGCTGCTTCATCCGCTCGCGGATCTTCGCAAGATCCATAGACAGAACTTCATTCCACTCTGTCAAAATCACACAAGCATCACAGCCTGCCGCAGCTAGTTCAGCTGATTCCATATATGCCACATCTGCAGGCAGCAGCTTGCGTGCAACTTCTGTCGCAATTGGATCAAATGTCCGAACGATCGCCCCCTGTTTCAGAAGCTCCGGAATAATCGTCAGAGACGGCGCTTCGCGCATATCGTCTGTGTTAGGCTTGAACGCCAGCCCCAGCACCGCGATCTGCTTGCCAGCTAGTCCGCCAAGTGTCTCACGAAGCTTGTCCATCACGACAAAACGCTGGCGCTGGTTCGTCTTAATAACGGACTTGAGCAGCTCAAAATCATAACCCGACTTATCCGCAATATGCGCTAACGCGTACGTATCTTTCGGGAAGCAAGAGCCGCCATAGCCGATACCGGCTTGCAGGAATTTTTCGCCGATTCGGCTGTCCATTCCCATCCCTTTGGCTACGTCTTCGACGTCGGCTCCAACTTTTTCACAAATATTTGCAATGGCGTTAATGAACGAAATCTTCGTCGCGAGGAACGTGTTCGCCGCGTACTTGATCATTTCCGCGCTTTCTAGATCGGTCTTGAAGATCCGCGTGTTAAATGGTGCATGAAGCTGTGCGATTTGTTCCGCCGCCTCTGCATTATCCGAGCCGATGATGGCACGGTCCATGTTCATGCAGTCCGAGAGCGCTGTCCCTTCACGGAGAAACTCCGGATTGGACACCACATCAAAGCTTGTCCAAGGGTATTTCTTATTCGCCTGGACAACCTCGCGTACCAGCTCACCAGTACCAACGGGCACGGTGCTTTTGTTCACGATGATTTTGTGACCGTTCAGATGCTCGCCGATTTTCTTCGCCGCTGACATCACATAACGCATGTCCGCTTCGCCGGTCTCCGACATCGGTGTACCAACTGCAATGTAGACGATATCCGAAGCTTCAATGGCTTCACCAACTTCAGTCGTAAACAGCAAGCGGCCTTCCGCCTTGTTGCGAAGCGACATCTCTTCGAGACCCGGCTCATAGATCGGAATGACACCGTCGTTGAGCAGATCGATTTTGCGCTGATCAACGTCACAGCAGATAACGCGGTTACCCACTTCTGCAAAACAAGTCCCCGAGACGAGACCCACATATCCGGTACCGATAACTGTTATTTTCCGCATATTAGTTCGCCGCCTTTGTAATAAAATGTTTCTCGTACACCTGCTGCAGGTAGCCCAGCACATCCTTCTGCAGATCATCGCGCTGCAGAGCGAAGTCTAGTTGTGCCTTGATAAAGCCAAACTTATCGCCTACGTCATAACGGACGCCTTCAAAGTTATAAGCAAGTACGTTGCGTTGATCATTCAGCTTTTTGATCGCATCAGTCAGTTGAATCTCGTCGCCCGCGCCTGGAGATTGATGCTCGAGAATATCGAAGATCTCCGGCGTTAGGATGTAACGGCCCATAATCGCATAGTTGGAAGGAGCGGCCTTCTTCGAAGGCTTCTCAACCAGACCATCAAGGAAAAAGACAGACGGCTCGATCGACGATCCGCGAGGAGCGATGATGCCGTATTTGGATACATCCTCATCAGCTACGCGCTGCACGCCAACAACCGAGGACTGATAACGGTCATGAACACGAATCAGCTGGCTGAGACAAGGATCCTCGGACTGGACAATATCGTCGCCAAGCAGAACGGCAAACGGCTCGTTGCCAACAAAGCTGCGTGCGCACCAGATTGCGTGGCCGAGACCTTTTGGTTCTTTTTGACGGATGTAGTGAATGTTCGCCATCTCGGAGATGCCGCGGATTTGCTCAAGCTCTTTTGTCTTGCCTTTCTTCGCCAGCATATCTTCAAGCTCGAACGTTTTGTCAAAATGGTCTTCAATCGCCCGCTTGCCGCGGCCGCTGATGATCAGAATGTCTTCGATGCCGGAAGCAATCGCTTCTTCGATAATGTATTGGATCGTCGGCTTGTCCACGATCGGCAGCATTTCCTTCGGTTGAGCTTTCGTTGCAGGCAAGAAACGGGTACCAAGACCCGCAGCTGGAATTATCGCTTTACGCACTTTCATGTGACAACATCCTCCTCGAATTAGCTTGAATAGTTTGCTTGATGCAGGAAATAACGCGATCTTGCTCTTCCAAAGTGAGACTGGAGCCGGACGGCAGGCAGATGCCTTGCTCGAACAGCGTGTCCGACACGCTGCTGCCCTGCTCATGCGGATAATAAGGGTAATATTGCAGAAGCGGCTGGCGGTGCATCGGTTTCCACACCGGGCGCGCTTCGATATTTTCATCGGTAAGTCGTTCCAGAAGATCGGCTGGTGTGCAGCCTGCAATGATTGGATCAATCGTCATTGTAGTCAGCCAGCGTGTTGCCCGGCCGTATTCGGCTTCAGGCATCATGGTTATGCCTTCGAGTTCAGCGAATGCTTCTTTGTAACGATCGAATACGGCACGACGTGCATTCACCCGATCATCGAGCACCTGCAGCTGTCCACGCCCAATGCCCGCAAGCACGTTGCTGAGCCGATAGTTATAACCGAGCTCCGCATGCTCATAATGAGGTGCCGGTTCGCGGGATTGCGTTGCCCAGAAGCGTGCCTTGGCAAGCGCTGCTGTATCATCGGAGACGAGCATGCCTCCACCAGATGTCGTGATGATTTTGTTGCCATTAAAGGAGTAGATCCCGAACTTGCCGTGGGTTCCGCTGGATTTCTGCTTGTAGGTTGTACCAAGGGATTCCGCTGCGTCTTCTATGACCGGAACACGGTATTTGGCGCATATTTCGTTAATCGCATCCATGTCGGCGTTCTGCCCATACAGATGGACGACAATGACAGCTCTAGGCAATTGCTTGTTGCGATGTGCTTCTTCGAACGCCCGCTCCAGTGCTTGCGGCGACATTGTCCAGGTTTGTGGGTCGCAATCGATAAATACGGGGATACCTCCCTCGTACAGTACCGGGTTAACGCTTGCTATAAAAGTAAGCGAGGAGACGAAGACGCGGTCGCCGCGTCCAACGCCAAGCAGCTTTAGCGCCATATGAATTGCGGCGGTGCCTGAGGACAGCGCTACTGCCCCTTTCGCCCCAACCCGCTCGGCAAGCTCGCGCTCGAATTCGTCGACATTTGGTCCAAGCGGCGCGATCCAGTTCGTGCGGAAGGCATCCTCCACATACTCACGCTCCCGCGTTCCCAAATGCGGCGGGGATAAATAGATTCGACTGTTCACGTCGTGATCACTCCTCGAATTGTTGTTGCTTATGTGTCTTACAGCGCCTGCTCGATGCTGCGGCGCGGCGTTACGACCCGTGCCGGCACGCCCATGGCGGTTTTGCCGCCGGGGATATCCCGGACGGCGACGCCGCCGGCGCCTAGCACGGACCAGCTGCCGACGCGGATGCGCGGAATAAGCACCGCTCCGCTGCCGATATGCGCGCCTTCCTCTGCGGCGGCGGCACCAGCCATGGTCGCGTTCGGCGATACATGCGCGAACGGACCAACCAGCGCGTCGTGCTCGACGACGGCGCCCGAGTTAATAATGGCGTGAGCGCCAACAGCGGCGCCAGGCCCTATAACAGCGCCAGGCATTACGACGGCGCCAAGCCCGATGCGAGCATCCTCCGCGACAACAGCCGCAGGATGCACAAGTACCGCGTAAGAGGACTCGGGCAAAGCGAGCTTTTCCACGATAGCTCTCCGAGTCCGGTTGTCGCCGATCCCGATCACAACATGCATGCCCGGCTCATCTGCTAGAAAATGTTTCAGCGTTGAGATCGGACCATAAGGCAGTCCGCCTCGCAGCTCCACTCCTGAGAAGCGGTCATCCAGTACGGCCGCCAGCCGGTAGGTTTGTGAGACGCGGGCAATATCCATCAGCACTCGCCCATGTCCGCCCATGCCCACAACGATAAGTGGACGCCTCGCAGGCTCCTCCATTACCCGGTATTGCTCCGTATGACCGCTAATCATGATGCATTCCCCATTTCCCTTGATCCTGTAAATTTTTGAACGGTGGCCTGACCCGCGCTTGAGATTCCATCACGCTTCAGCACCTTCCCCACAGTGCGTACCAATATGCGAAAATCAAACCATATACTTTGCCGCTCGACATACATCAGATCAAGCTTGAACTTGTCCTCCCAGGAGACGGTATTACGTCCGTTCACCTGCGCCCAGCCGGTAATTCCCGGCCGAACATCGTGGCGGTGTGCCTGCTCTTCCGTATAAAGCGGCAGATATTCCATCAACAAAGGGCGCGGCCCTACCAAGCTCATATCGCCGCGAATCACATTAAACAGCTGTGGCAGCTCATCCAGGCTCAGCTTGCGAAGCAGCTTGCCGAAGGACGTCAGCCTTGCCTCATCCGGCAGCGGCTGACCCGACCGATCGTAAGCGTCCCGCATCGTGCGGAACTTCATTACATAGAACGGGTTGCCATACCGCCCCGGCCGCTGCTGCCTGAATAGTACAGGAGAGCCAAGCTTCAGCTTCACGAGCAGGGCGACTACAGCAATAACCGGTGAAAGCAGCAATGCAGCTGGCACACTTGCTACCAGGTCAAACAGCCTTTTGCCAAATGCGTTCAGTTTAAAAGACATCTTATGTGCACGCTCTTGCCGCCGCTCCGTGCTGCGGTAGAGCTGCATCAGCCGCTCGACTACTCGTGCTTCGGTGAATGCCGCTTCCACTCGGCGGCGTCCAGCTTCACCCATCTTGAGACGAAGATCCGGGGAGTTCATTAAGGTCCCAAGTGCTTCACCAAGCTGCATCCGATCACGATAAGGAACAAGCAGCCCCGTCTCGCCATGCGCCACAAGCTCCCTTGTGCCAAGCACATCAGTGGCAACAATCGGTTTGCCAAGCGCCATCGCTTCCATCAGGGAGCGAGGGATGCCTTCTTTTTCCGAAGTCAGCGTAACCGCATCGGCCATCACAAGCCACGGAATAATAGAAGACTGCTGCCCAACAAAGATCACATCATCAGACAGCCCGCTTTCCTCCACATACCGCTTCATCGCCGGCTCCAGCGGACCTTGTCCCGCCAGCACCGTCACCCAGTTCAGCGCATTCGCACACTTCAATTCAATCAGAGCATCCAGCAGCAGAAAATGATCCTTCACCGGCTCAAAACGAGCCGCCATAAACAGAACCTTTTCCTCCCGATCGATGCCGTTTCTCATCTTTAATTCTGCGACCTGCTCTGCCGTAACCGCATTCGAAAGCTTATCGAGCCGCTCGAGGTCAACACCGTTGCCCTCTACGAACACCGGCCGCCAAGGCGCCAGCTTCCGCAGCACGCCTGCGTCCTCCTCGTTCTGCGAAGCGAGTGCATGGCTGCATAACGCGCCAAACTTCTCGAGCATTTTATATACAAAATACGTTTTCTTCGGCTGCCCTTCATAGAAAGGCAATCCGTGACTCGTATGAATAACAACCGGAACACCGGCAAGCTTCGCTGCAATACGTCCGATCAGCCCCGCTTTCGCTGTATGGGTATGTACAATGTCGTACCGCTCACGGCGGAACAGCTTGTACATCGCGATAATCGAACGCAGGTCTGCAGCAGGCTGAATGGTACGCGCCATCGGAAGGAGCTTCCACTCGAATGGATAGGCTTTTTCTTTCATCAGCCCTTCATCCACGCCTTCGGGGGAAGTGATGAACGTTACCTCAACACCTTCCTGCTGCTGAAGCAGCCGAAGCTTGTCGCCCATAATTTTGTGGCTGATGCCGGACGTGCATATATGGGCTATCTTTTGCGTCATCTTCCCGCCGCCTTTACCGCCGTTTCCAGGCTTGTCGCTTCGCCGCCATAGTACGACTTGTACCAATCAGCAAAACGCCCGATTCCTTCCTCAATCGTCGTCTCCGGACGGAAGTCCACGTCTGCCATAAGACCGTCAATATCCGCATAAGTCGCCATTACATCACCTGGCTGCATCGGCTTAAACTCCATAACCGCCTTATGCCCCAGCTTGTCCTCAATCGTATTGATGAACTTCATCAGCTCAACCGGCTGGTTGTTGCCAATGTTATATACCTTGTAAGGCGCATAGCTGGTTGCCGGATCCGGCTGCACACGGTCCCATTCGGGATTCGGCTGCGGCGCGTGGTCCAGCAAACGGTAAATGCCTTCCACAATGTCATCGATATACGTAAAATCACGCTGCATCTTGCCGTCGTTAAACACTTGAATCGGCTGGCCGGCCATGATCTTCTGCGTGAAGCTGAAGTACGCCATATCCGGGCGGCCCCATGGACCATAAACGGTGAAGAACCGAAGGCCCGTCGTCGGCAGGTTATAGAGATGGCTATAGGCATGTGCCATAAGCTCATTGGATTTTTTCGTAGCTGCATAAAGGCTGACAGGATGATCGACATTGTCGTTCACCGAGAACGGCATGCTCACATTCGCACCGTAGACGGAGCTTGAGGAAGCGTAGATCAGGTGCTTGATGCCCGCTTGACGCGATGCTTCCAACACATGACCAAAGCCTTGCAGGTTCGTCTCCAGATAAGCAAAAGGATTCGTAATGCTGTACCGCACTCCCGCTTGTGCAGCCAAGTGAACGATCGTCGTTACTCCCTCTGCACGGATTAGGTTAAGCAGCCCTTCGTAATCGGCCAGATCCTGCTCCGCTCCTACAAAGGAAGGTGAGGCGAGCAGCTGGGCAAAACGATCCCGCTTCAACTGCACATCATAGTAGTCGTTGAAATTATCTAATCCGACGACACGCTTACCTTCCTTCAGCAATCTCGCGCTCAAATGGAAGCCGATAAAACCAGCCGCTCCCGTTACCAAAATCGTCATAACGCCTCCACCCTTTCTCTGCTGTCGCTTTGTTCAGCACGCTCTACACGTTCAATGCGGACTTGCTCCGCTGGAATGGTTTCATTGATAGAACCTTGCTTTACCGCGTCGCCAAAAGACTGCCAAAACGCCTGTCGCTTCGCATCCAGAAGCTTCTTCGTGAACTGCCGTGACCGGCCAAAATTCCGTTCCGCTTGTTCTTTCAGCCATCTGCGGTCAAATGTTGCCCGCTTGATCTGCTCAGCCAGCTGACCTACTTGGCCTGGACGATGCAGGCAGCTCTCATGAATCAGCTCAGGAATACCGCCGGCTGTAGATCCGAGTACTGGGCATCCTCTGCTCATCGCTTCAATCGTTGCCCGCGGCAGCCCTTCCTGATAGCTCGGTTGTACATACAAGTCGATGCCATCGAGCCATTCAAATACGGCTCCACCACTTGGAAGTACACCCTCAAACGATACAAGGCTGCCGATGCCAAGCTTGTCCGCCATCGCTTGCCAGCGCGCCGGGTCTCCGTCGCCAAGGACGCGGAAGCGTGTTTCCGGCAGCTGCGATTTCGCTTTGGCAATCGCACGAAGGGCAATGTCGATCCCTTTTGTACGGCCGTTCAGCGAACCGATCAAGCCAATCGTAAGTGGTGCATCCGGGCTCATCGCCTGAAGACGCTCCAGTCTCCGTGTCAGCACTTCATCACCCGGCTCAGGAATTTCCACGTTCGAGCAGGATTCCGTTTGTCCACCATTGTTCGGGTAACGCTGCTGCAGGAACTTCTCCGTTACATAGAGCGCGTAAGGTGCGTCTTTGACGATTGCCCGTGTCTGATTCAGCGAGAATGGTGCATACAATTTGCCTTGCAGGTTGCCATAATTCCACAAGCCGTCCCAAGCGCAAGCAACAACCTCAACCGCATAAGGCTTGCCCATTAGACGTGCAACCCGAATCGCTTCAGCTCCAATCTCACTTGGTACACGTGCAATAACGGCGTCGACCTTGCCGATTGCTTCCTTCAGCAATTGCTCGATGTAGCCCCGCTTCGTCATTTTATTGACTGGATTGCTGAGTGACGGGAGTACAAGGAAGTCAACGTTTGGTCCGCTTGATAACGTTTTGCCCGCCATATCGGCATCTGTTGATGCCTTTTTACCCCGACAGGCGACCGTAATCTGGTCGAATACGCCAAGATACCGTTCCCACACTGCATAAGGCAGCTTACCGCCGGAGAAAAATTTCCCCGATTCGTTAAAATAAAACGTATGGTCATGTGCCCAAAGCACGTTCATTGCTGTTCCCTCCTTCTAGTGACCTGCGCGGGGCGAATAGCGCCCTCGCAGGGTCTTATTTGTCAGCCCGGCGGCGGGATTGCCGCCTCGGGCTGGCTTTGGGGCCGTGATAAGACCCTGTTGGGGTCTAATCGGCCTTGTTCTTGCCCTGCGCGGGGCGAATAACGCCCTCGCAGGGTCTTATTTGTCAGCCCGGCGGCGGTTTTGCCGCCTCGGGCTGGCTTTGGGGCCGTGATAAGACCCTGGCGGGGTCTTATTGGCCCTGTTCTTGCCCTGCGCGGGGCGATTAGCGCCCTCGCAGGGTCTTATTGGCCTGCCCAGCGGCGGTTTTGCCGCCTCGGGCTGGCCCTAACGTTTCGTTAAGGTCCCTTTAGGACCTTAACTATCCGAAACAGCATCTCATTCTGGAACTTAAGGTCCCTGATGGACCTTAAGTCTCCAAAAACAGCTGCTTTTCTACGACTTTTGCGCTTTTTCCCATGCGTTAAGGTCCTTCAGGGACCTTAACTACCCAAAACTCTTATCGATTTGGAATTTAAGGTCCCTCAGGAACCTTAAATTCCGCCACAGTTGAAGTGTTAGCGCACCACTTAGGCGTTGACGCGAACTTTGGCTTTCACTAGCTATCACTAACTTGGCGCACCACTCAGTCTCTCGCTAGTTACCTTCGACGTTGACGCACCAGACAGACTCTCACTAGCTACCACTAAATTGGCGCACCACTCAGTCTCTAACTAGTTACCCGACGTTGACGCACCAGCCAGTCTCTCATAGCTACCTCTGACGTTGACGCACCAGCTAGACTTTCACTAGCTACCACTAACGTTGGCGTACCAGCCTGTCTCTTACTAGTTACCTCTGACTTTGGTGCACCAGCCAGTCTCTCACTAGTTACCTCTGACGTTGGCGCATCACCTAATCTTCAATAGCTGCCTTCGACGATTGCGCGAACCCAGACCCTCGCTACCTATCTCAGCATTTGGCGCTCCGCCGGATAGCTGCGCCCTGGCCTTAACTTCCTTCCGCGCCACCATGCGGCGCGGAACCCGCTGCCGCACCGATACTCTTCACCGGGCGGGCTGGCACACCGGCCGCCAGCATGCCTGCTGCGACCGGCTTGGTGACAACCGCGCCTGCGGCAACGACCGCTCGCGCGCCGATCTCTACGCCGGCGAGGATGCGGACGCCGCAGCCGATCCAGACGTCTCGGCCAATTCGAATGGCCGAGCCCAGCACGGGATTGTCGCGGATCGGAAGCGATGGATCGTTCCATGTATGCTGGAACGAGACAAGCGACGATTGATGCGCGATCGATACTTCGTCCTCGATAATAAGTCCGCCATAAGCATCGATGTAACATTGCTTATGGATACTCACATTCGAGCCGATTACAAGCCGCTCCGGATAGCGGAGCTCCACAGAGCGTCCAATCAACACGTTATCGCCGCAGCGTTTGGCGAGTCGTCTCAGCAAGACGTATCGCATGGCCACACCTGGCAGATCCGGCAGCCAATCACTTAATACCCACATCCACTGAAGCAGCGGCCTCGGCAGCGGCTTTAATACCTTTTCCGTCAAGCGAAGAATCCCCCGAAACTTACCGAACTGATCACGGCCCCGTTTCTTCGTCTTATGCACGCTGCTGCGTTCCAAGCGATTTCTCGTCCATTCACCTGCCCTATGTTGTTCTTGTTCCTGCATGTCCATCGCCCCCCTTTCCTCTTGCAAGCCGTCCATGCCAAGCAGGAGACTTTGCTCCTCCAAGCGGCATTCCAGCCGTATTAAGCTGCTGCAGCTCACCTTTTTGTTCAGCTTCTAATAACTGAATTTTCCGATGTTTCAGAATAAAGATTTTGCGGCACCATACAAGCGCATAACCGCTGATGGTGTAGATCAATGGCAGAACAGGAAGCTTCTTGCGCACCATGTTATCCCCGATTGTCCCTACGCCGTAGTCGAGTTCTCGACCCGTAATTGTCACGTAGCCGACCAGCACCAGCGCACAGGCATAAGTGAAGATAAGCACGGCCGCCATCAGGTAAAACTTCCGTGTTTCTTTGTACACGATGGCCTGATAGACCGAGATCATGAGGATAATCCCCATAAACACTGCTTCCAGCGTCCGAAGCAAAAGCTCTGGCTCCCAGTTGCTGAAATTAATCGGGTTCGGACTAATGAACAGGAAGACCGACAGCATCCCGGCATTAATGATGCCAAGAGGTCCAATCTGCATAAACAAGAGCCCCGCCGCAGCAAGCATGACGCCAATTGCAGTACGAATTCGCTGCGTATATAAGAAATAAAAACAAAGTGTGTATATAACCGCGTAATCCCGAAGCCCCGTAGAGTACAGAACAACGATGATGAACAGCAGCCACCTTTTACGAAGCAGCAGCATCGCCCCTAGCAGCCCCAGCCATACGCAGGTAATGTCTTTTGCAAACAAAGAGGACATGTACATCAGCGACGGGCTAAGCATAAGACCAATGACCGAGATCAGAATAAATGGCTGTCTCGCATTGTCCGGATCAGGAAGCGTGTAAGCGAAACGGCTTTCGTTCAGCTTGTAGGAGTTATTCACGATCAGGATCAATATGACGGTATTGAACAAAATAATCGCAAGCGGATCATCCAGCTCCAGCCATTTGAAGAATGGCATATAGAGCATGCCGAATACCGGATAGGCGGAAATGTTCATCCAGCCGCTTTGTACCTGCTCGATCGCATACGGCATAAATTGCGACAGCTTCTCGAAGGTCGTTACCTGCTCGTAGTAGTGAATCTCATCCGGTCCAGCTAGCGGATTAACCGTTGCTGCATAGATCGCTTTCCCCGCCAGCGTGGCGGTGAAGCTTACCATCAGCAGCACAGGTGCATTAGGCCAGCGCATTAACACGAAGAACGGAAGCAGCAGCCCACAGTATAGAATCAGCGACAGTCTTTCATCCGCGGCAAAAGCCCACTTCGCCGTCAGTATCAGAAGGACGGAGTAGCCGAGCAGCATGACCTTCCGCGAATCGATAAAACGATCAGCCTGCATACAATCGCTCCAGCTTTGCCGCGCTTACGCGAATATCGTAGCCGCGCTCTCCTAATGCTGCCGCTCTTGCCTGCCATTCCCCGCCGCCTTGGCCTTTGCGTTCTGCTAGACTAGCCATCGCTTCTGCCCATCTCTCCGGTGAATCATTCACCGCAAGCCTCTCGATTAGACCAATCCGCAGATCCGCTTCACGTGGTACACCTTCCGAGATCAAGCATGGTACTCCTGCCGCCTGAGCTTCAATGAGCACAATGCCAAGTCCTTCGTACAGGGATGGAAGCACGAATGCGTCCAGCGCACCTAATAGCTCCGGCACATCCTTACGAAGACCAAGGAAGCTGACTTTTTCCGCTACTCCAAGCTCCTTCGCCCTACGTTCCATCTCAGGTCTTAGCGGTCCATCTCCGCAAAGCAAGAGACGCGACTTCGGACGCTGCTTCACGAGGCAGGCAAAGCTATCAAGCAGCAGCGCATGATTCTTTTGTTTGCTGAACCGGCCGATATGACCAATAAGCAATTCATCATCCGATGCCCCGAATCGACGGCGAAGTTCCTGACGGTTCTCCTGAACGAGCGACTCATAAGGAGCAAGCGTTATCGCGTTCGGGAATACATCAACCCGTCCGTCCTTCCAGCAGCTTGAGCCAAAGAGCGATTCACAAGCAGCGCGTGAGCAGCCCAGCATGTCCGTAGAGTGACGGCGGATCAATCCTCGCATATACGACCGGTAGATATTGCGCAGCGGCGAGGACGACTTGCTATCGCTTGTGTTATGACTATGGCTGATCCTAACGGGTACACCCAGCTTGTCTGCCAGCTTGAGCACATAGCCGCTGAAACCAAATACATGACTATGAACCGCAGCATAAGGCCCGTACTTGTTCATGTTATCCATCAGCTGTTTGCGGAAGGAACGAATACCATCCTTCGGCGGCGGCTGAACGAAGATTGTCCCGCCAAGCTCCCGGATCTCCTCATCGTAGAAAGAAGGCTCCGGCGACTGTACGGCAAAATGGAATTCGTACTTGTCTCGATCAATATTCCGATACACATTCATCAGCAGCGTTTCGATGCCGCCTGGATGCATGCGTCCAACGACGTGCAGCACTTTGATTTTGTTATGGCTCATGGCAGTATTCTCCCGATATGTTCATAGAGCTGCAGTTTTTTATCATTAATGGCTTCTGCCGAATCCGCCATCCTGCCTTCCACTGCTGCAGCAAGCTGCTGCCTGCTTTCACGGAAGTCGATTAGCTGGCTGGACATGCCGAGATCGGCGAAAATATTTTCAAGCTTCCGGTCCCAGATAAGACCGTATGTCGGCTTGCCCATCGCAAGCGACGGGATGCAAGCATGAAGACGCTGCGCAATAACGGTATGGCAGGCGGCTATCGTGCCAACAAGCTGCTCAACGGTTGTTGGATACGGCGTCATCTCGACACCCATCACACCTTTCAACCGAGGCTTCACAAAATGCTCAACAAAAGCGTTATCTGATGCAGCACCGTTGGTGAACAAGCTTACCTCATGACCGGCTGCAAGAGCTTCCTTCGCTGCAGCAGCCCACCAATCGGCACAGTCTTCACGTTCCCAGCGGAGCTCGCAGTGACGATTCATCTCATGTGGATCCATAATACCGAGGCCAATCTTCCGTTTCCCTGGTCTCTCAGCACCAGCAGATGCCTCTGTCAAACCAAAGGCTTCTGGCGTGAACAACGCTGGGTCAGCTAAAGTAACTGTCTTACTCTCCAGTCTTGGATCCAGTTGAAGCAGAAAACGCCGCGAGTCCTCATCCCTCACAGCAATTGAAGCGGCATACCGGCAAACCCCAAGCAGCCAGCGTTTGGCTTGCGTACTCCAAGGTCCACGTGCACCAACAAGCAAAATATGAAGCGGCTTGCCTTGACGTTTGGCCTCTTCCGCTACACGGCGGACAGCCAGCGGGAACGTCCAGTACGTATCGATCAGCAGATGTCCGCCCCCGATAAATACGGCTTCCGACTCACTAACCGCTTTCCTCAGTTCGCCGTTCAGCTTCTCGTTCTTGCTGCGATGCAGCCAATAAGCCTTCAAACGGCGAAGGGCGTCTGGCGTCATCTTCTTGCTGGATCCGGCACTGTTCAGCTTAAGGGCTGGTGCCGAAGCGGCTTGCGCCACCTTTGCTGCTGGAGCACCAGCAATTGCATAATGCAGACCACCACGAGCCGAGTAGATCGGCATCGATTGATCACAGCGGCCATCCAGCAGATCAAAATGGATAACCTGATGTTTGCCGCGCATAGCGATAATGCGATTTAACGTATAGGCAATGAGGCCGTCTCCTAAATTTGGCGACTTCGGAACCCCCGCCAGCAATACTTTCTTCACGAGTAATTCCCCCTCTTTCTAACAAGTGATAATCTTGGCGCCCAGGCAAGCGTCTGCACACCAGGCTTACGACTGACGAGCAGCACAGCCGCTGAGTTCCACACGATAAGCGATAAAGTAGCAGCAAGTGCGCCGCCCAGCATGCCAAGCTGAGGAATAAGCAGTGCATTAAGGGCTGCATTCACAATCGCTGCGGCAATAAGTATTTTAGTCAATGAGTTCTGGCGTCCGGTCATTGTAGCTACCGTACCGTTCTGCCCGCAGTAAGCACTGAACAGCTGACCAAAGGCCAGAATGAGCAGTGACGGGTACGCCTTCGTGAACTCGGCGCCAAACAATCCAAGCGTCCAATGTCCGAAGATGACGAAGTAGGCAAAAACGACAGCCGCGAATGCAAAACCAATTCGGCCTGTCCGTCTGCACACCCGCTGCAGTCCGTTCATGTCGCCTTTTGCGTACATTTCCGATACAAGCGGCGAAGCCGTCATATTAACCGCCGTCAGCATAAACGATACCAGTACAGCCAATCGAACCGCTGCAGAGAATAAGCCTGACTCCGTCTCTCCCCGCATAAACCCCATCATTAACACGTTTAATTGTCCAAGTATTAAATACATGCCGGCATTAACCATTAACGACGATGATAATCGCAGCCAGCCTCGTGTCTCAAAGCTAGGAGCAACTGACGCAGTCTGAGTACCGATCCGTTTCTTCAGCACAACGGCACCAATCACGTAGGTGACCGCTGTTGCCAGCAAATAGCAAAGCAGTGCTAGAGCAGCGCCAAGCTTCACGCCCGAAGCCCCAAGTGCAGCGACAAAGCCGATTGTCAGCACCGGCCTGATAATCTTCTCCGGCAGCTGCGCGAACAACGCGTCCTTCATCGCTTGCAGTGCACTTTGACGTAAGGTTGCAAGCGTCAGAAGCGGAATCGCAGCAAAACCAGCGATATAAGCAATCGTCTTCGCATGATCAGCGGTTTCGCTTTGCTTCCCACTGCCCCAGTCCATCCAAGCCACAACCGCAATGCCAATGATCGCAGTAAGAATGGAGAGGGTGAAGCCTATCTGATTGCTGCGGCGCAAGAGGCCTTTAATCAGCGGCCAATCTCCCTTTACCCGGTAGGCAGAGACAAGCTTAACCGTTGCCGTATCAAAGCCAAGCTTCGCGGGGAACACCATAAACGTAACAACTGTCGTTACGAAGGCATAAATACCGTAATCTGCTACACCAAGAAGTCGTGCCAGTGCGATCTGCAGCAGCATCGCCAGTCCCATGCCAATCGAATTGATTAGGAAGCTGGCGCCTCCTCCCCGGCTAAGCCGAGTTGTTATAAGCGTTCGGACAGACTTGATGGCTGAAGCGCCCGATTTTTCGCCGTCCTTCATGCTGCACTCTCCTAAAAAGAATTGCTTAAAAGAATTCATTAACCAGCAGCTGTCGCGCCGCCGTTCCTGTAAGTTGGCACCAGATGCTGCAGAACCGCACGGATATCATCCGGATGCTGTCCAAGCACCTTTTCCATCTTGCGAATTTCGAAATCAAGATCTTTACGGTTGAGCTGTACAGGTCTGCCGATGAAGATTCGATTGTGTATCGTTGAAGTAAGGCCTTCTTCATTTGTCAGCAGCTCTTCGTACAACTTCTCGCCTTCACGCATACCAGAGAACGTAATGTCGATGTCGACATGTGGCTCGTAGCCGGACAAACGGATCAGGTCAACAGCCAGATCGTAAATTTTAACCGGCTTGCCCATATCGAGAATGAATACCTCGCCGCCTTTGGCGAACGAGCCTGCTTGGATAACAAGCTGAACGGCTTCCGGGATTGTCATGAAATACCGCACCATCTCTGGATGCGTAACCGTCACCGGACCACCCTTCACAATCTGCTCCTTGAACCGCGGAATAACGCTGCCGCGGCTGCCAAGCACGTTGCCGAATCGCACCGCTACAAACTTCGTATTACTGTGCATGTCGAGACTTTGAATGAACATCTCGGCAATCCGTTTCGTTGTTCCCATAACGCTTGTTGGGTTAACGGCTTTATCTGTGGAGATGAGCACGAAACGCTCTGCTCCATATGCATCTGCGCATTCGGCTACATTTTTGGTACCAAATACGTTGTTCTTAATCGCTTCTGCAGGGTTACGCTCCATCAGCGGCACATGCTTATGCGCTGCAGCATGGAAGACAACCTGCGGCTTGAATTTGGCAAACACGCTATCGATACGCGTCCGGTCCTGCACATCGGCAATCACTGTTTCGATCGGCAAGTGAGGGAAAAGACTGCGCATTTCCATCTCAATCGTGTAAATACTGTTCTCGCCGTGACCAAGAAGCAGCAGCTTGCTTGGTGCGAAAGGCGCGATCTGGCGGCAAAGCTCGGAGCCGATTGAACCACCGGCGCCTGTTACGAGAACCACTTTATTCTGAACATAACCAGCAATATGCTCGAGATCCGTACGGATCGGATCACGCCCGAGCAGGTCTTCAACGCTGACATCACGCATACGGCCTGCCGCACCACGGTTATCAATCATATCCTGCAGATCCGGTACGATCTTCAGCTTGGCTTTCGTTGTTTTGCAAAGGTTAACAAGCTCAGAGATTTGCGACTTCGATACCGAAGGCATCGCGATAATAATCTCGTCTATATGGTGTGATTCTACGACGCAAGCAATCTCCCGGCGGTTGCCTAGAACAGGTAGACCAAGGACATCCATCAGGTGCTTATAAGGGTCGTCATCAATAAAACCTACCGGCGTTACGCTAACGCCATCGTTCTGCTGCATTTCCTTCGCGATCAGCGTACCGCAGCTGCCTGCACCGATGATCAAGGCGCGGCGGCTATCAACAGCGGGCTTTCTTACGCTGTATTTATCGCAGAAGATACGCCAGGTAAGGCGCGGGCCAGCCATAAGCAAGAAGATGCCTGCCGCGTGATGCAGCATCAAGAGCGTATGTGCTTCACCTTGCATCACCCACCAAGCAGCAAACGGGATACCAGCCGCAGCCAGTGCGATCTGAAGCATGCAGAGCATGTCGGAGATGCCGGTATACTGCCAGATCCGGCGGTGAAGCCGCATCCGATGAAGCCTCCAGAACCCGACGACTGCTGCTAAAGCTGCATAAGCCAGCCAGGCAATAGCCCCGCCTTGCGGAGCCGATGGTTCAAGCGCATACGCTATAGCGAAGCTGACAAGCATAGCTGCCAAGTCCCCCGCTACAATGACTTTTGTCCGATAATGAGCCAGCACAATGAATTCCTCCTTAAAAGAATTGTGAAGCAATTCTTACTTCGTAAGCATCTACTTAAAGAATTGTGAAGCAATTCTTGCTTCGTAAGCATCCGCTTAAAGAATTGTGAAGCAATTTTTACTTCATAAGCATCTACTTAAAGAATTGTGAAGCAATTCTTGCTTCGTAAGCATCAACTTGTTCTAATACCGCTTTAGATTGGGGTGTCGTCTCACGTCCGATCTACATATTCGTAATAAGGTCCCGCATCGCGGTGAGCGGTTTGATTAAGGGCAATACCAACGATTCTTGCCTGCACGAATTGCAGTGCATTCCGTGCTTTAATTGCATGCTGTCTTTTACCAGTACGAGCATTCACGACTAGCAGCACACCGTCACTTTTGGAGGACACAACCTGCGCATCCGCAACTGCAAGCACCGGCGGCGTATCGATCAAGACGATATCGTACTGCTCACGAAGCTGATCAAGCAGCGCATCCATTCTAGATGAGCCTAGCAGCTCCGAAGGATTTGGCGGAATCGGTCCGGAGGTCATCACATCAAGTCCCGGTATACGACTTTCCTTTACCACTTCTCTCAGATCTGCCTGTCCGGACAGGACATGCGACAATCCCGTTCGATTAGTTAAGCCAAAAGTGAAATGGGCTGTTGGCTTCCGAAGGTCTGCGTCAACGAGAATCGTCCGCTTTTCCATCTGAGCATAAGTAACCGCCAAATTCATGATCGTTGTTGATTTGCCTTCCTTTGGTCCCGCCGAAGTCACCATAAGCAGCTGCAGCGGACGGTCCGTCTCGGCATATTGCAGATTCGTACGTAAGGTTCGGTACGCTTCTGAGATCGGAGAAGTCGGATTTGCATCGGCTACAACCGGGCGAAGTTTAAGATCACTGCGTGACATTCTTCTCACCGTCCTTCCCTGTACTCGTCGCCTTACTTATAGAGAGTGTCTTCGGCTTCAGATCGCCTTGCTTAATATTCGGTATGGCTGCCAGCGTAGGAAGGCCAAGATACCGTTCCACATCCGCTTCCGTGCGGATCGTATCATCGAAATAGTTAAGGGCCAGAACAAGTGTAATCGAGAGTAGGAATGCTGCGACAAAACCGATTGCCGTGTTCAGCTTCGTATCCGGCTTTACCTTAACAGGCTGATCATCGAGGTCTGCTGTATGAAGGATGTACACGTTGTCGACCTTCATAATGAGTGGAATTTGCTGTTGAAATACATAGGAGACTGAGTTAACCACTTGTGCTGCTCTTTTGTAGTCCGTGTCCAAATAAGAAATGGTAACGACCTGCGTACCATTTACCGAGCTGAACCGGATATTATGCATAAGCTGATCCGTCGTCAGCTCGAGCTCAGGATGTTTCTGTACCACCAGGTCCATAATGGCCGGGGTACGAATAATTTCCTTGTACGTATTAATTAAGCTTAAATTTGTGTTGATCATATTCAGATCCAGCTTGAACGATCCCGCCTGACCCGCTGTCGAGTTGACGATCAGTTTCGTATAGGCTTGATAGACAGGCTTCATCACCCATGCACTATAGGCTCCCGCCGCTGTCGCACCAATAATGGTCACGATAATGACGAGCCAAAGCTTTTTCCGAACGAGCCACACTATTTCCTTTAAATCCAATTGGCTGCTCAAAACGACAATAACCTCCATCCCTTTCATCAACATTCGACTTTGATTATGTCACAAGGGTCCCCCTGACAATGAGGGAAGAAGGTAATATTTTCAATTAGGCGGCTGTTATCATTTTTTGATTATTATTGCATGCTGAATTTCCTAGCTTTTCATATTTCTCATCATGAATTAATGTAAAAGAGAGAATTATTTCCAGTAAATTCATGTATTATTTGATCAAAATCGATGTATTTCTAGGTATCCAATACACATCCATTGGCATAGAGTCAGGATTTTGCAAAAACCGTGATTTTCCGCATAACAGCGGGCTCTGCGGAATATGGAAGCAGGAGGAAAAAACGTGTGGGGAGGTTAATGCCGAGTAGAATGCAAGGACTTTTGCCACAGACAGTAGCAGAATCGGGATATTGCCCGGTAGGTCAAAAATGATAAGAGTATTCTCATAAAGGACAACCCTCCCGATTTCCTGCCAGTTGGCCTAGGTTTGTCCTTATTTTATAGTCTATTGACCCTGATTAGGCAGAATCAAGCAGTAAATGAAGGCTTGAGCAATGGCAATTCATGAACATTTGATGTCGTTTTTCTTCATAAAGGATACTAGTGGCTGAAAAATACCGTTATTACGCTAGTTGCTTGCCATCTCCTTTGAACTAATTGTAAATAACCTAGTCCAGCGGTAGGACATTGGACAATTGGTTTGACCGCAGCAGCAACCCATTTTGCTGGTCCCCTAGGCCGCCTGTAGGATGGGTTTTGTGATAACATTCATCATGCTTTCGCGCTCATTCTCACTCGTTTGGATGCTTTTCTCACTCAATCATCGGCTGTTTTAGCGTGACTTGATCCATTTGTCATAGCATTCAACCGCTTTCTTTTCTCTGTTATCAACCCCGACTTATACTCCATGGGAGCGTTAATTCCGACCACCAGACGTTCTTATATTCAAAACTATCTGCCCTTTTCACCTACCTCTCTCACATTCCAAATACCTGCCTCTTTACCCATCCATTCTGTTATCTATCCCAACTCTCATTTGTCCCTTTCACCGACCTCAATCGTATTTCAAACACCTGCCTACTCACTCATTAAACCCGTCATATATTTCAACTACTATCTGCCCATTCACCGACCTCTCTCGCATTTCACCCAACTAGCGCTATTCACACTCCAAGCATCTGCCCTCTCACCAATCCAACTCATCATATATCCCTACTACTACTATCTGCCCTTTCACCGACTTCTCCCGCAATTCACCTAACTAGCGCGCCACGTTGGATTTTGTACACTATATTTACTCTCTGGGACGTTCTCCTGAAGCTAGACTGGATTTCATCCATCAGAATCGAATGAAAATCCGTTTGAAAACGTCAAAATGAACCTATTATAGTGGAGGAAATCCAGTCTAGAGGGTTAGACGGTCGGTTTGGGTTTTGTTTTACTTGAAGAAATCCAACATACGAAAGAAGCCTAGTCAGATCCAATTGGACCTAACTAGGCTTATTCCTAAATACACAATATTAATTGCTAGTTTCGACTCGAACGTTAGTCGTAGATTCCTTTGAGGAGGACTTATGTTTCCCTCTAATGAGGATAGCAACCGACAAGAAGCCCAAAGCCAGCATACCAGCCAGCACGAATAGTGCAGGAACAAGATGGTCACCAAAAGCTTCCGGCGAAGTGATAGCTCCACCACTCTCAAAGACAAGACCACTGATCGCTACGCCAAATACACCGCCAAGCTCACGCGACGCATTGCTTAAGCCACTTGCTTCACCTGCCGCATTTTCCGGAACAGATGTAAGAATACCATGGGAAAGCGGCGTAAAGCTGAAGCCCATACCTGCGCCTGCCGCAACCATTGCTGGGACTAGAATGGCAAACGGGAAGACTGCGCCTTGATTGATAATAAGTACTGCAATATAGATCATCGCAGCTGTCTGCAGCAATAGTCCAAAGAGTAGGATTCGTTTGGTACCGTAACGTCCGACTAATAGACCCGCAACCGGTGCACAAATCATCGTACATACGGTCCATGCCATTTCCCTTACACCTGCTCCAAGGGCTGAATAACCTTGAGCTTGCTGCAAGAACAACGTCAGTAGGAAGATCGCACCAAAGATCCCCGCATTCATCCAAAAGCCAGCCGACAAATAGGCACTGTACGACCGGTTACGGAAATACTTGAATTGCACGAACGGCTGCTTCCGGCTGCGCTCCCATAGGTAGAACGCCAGCAACAGGACTGCCCCGCCTGCCATCGATCCCCAGACATCAAATGTTCCCCAGCCTTCCGAGTTGCCGCGCATTAATCCAAATACAATGCCAAACATGGAAGTGCCCAGCAGTACAATACCCGGCAGGTCCAAAGGCTTGCGCTCTCCCTTCGATTCGGTCAACCAAAATGCTCCGAAAATTACCGCAACAATCCCAATCGGCACGTTAATCCAGAAGACCATCTGCCAAGGCGCTCCGTTTACAATAATACCGCCGACCAAAGGACCAATAGACAGTCCTAGTCCGGATATGCCAGACCAAAGGCCGATAGCCGCGGCACGTTTTTCAGGAGGAAAAGCTGCATTCACCAGCGTCAGGCTAAGCGGGATGATCGCCGCACTGCCAATACCCTGCAAAGCCCGTGACAGCGAAAGCTCAATTGAGCTGGTACTAAGCGCGGAAGCAAGCGAGCCTAAGGTGAATAGAACGACGCCGAGCAGGAACATTTTTTTACGGCCAAATCGATCTCCCAGCACACTAAACGGAATGAGCAGTACGGCAAAAGCTAAGGTGTAGGCATTGAGAAACCATTGCAGATCGGACATACCCGCGTGGAAATCTTCCTGGATGGATGGCAGGGCCACCCCAATAACCAGATTATCGAGCATCGCCATAAACAGGGCAATACAAGTGACAACAAGCAGCCTAACCCGTGAACCAGTAGATAGCATGTGAATCTCTCCTTTTATTGGAACCTTATTTATTGATAAATAAATACTAGCTAAAAAATATAAGCTTTAAACGGGATGGCGGATCTGGTTTATACATAACCTCTTTCCTTTAATTTGAATTTTATTTATTGATAAATAAATAAATCAGATAAAAAAACCTCTACCGTGGCCTATCGTAAATATGCGACCGCGTCTAGAGGTAAGTATCTGTGTACATAACGTGTTACTGCATTCCTGTTTGCCCAAGCTGTCCTAGTACCGGAAGCTGCAGGACTTCGGACATCGTAATGACCATTCCACATGCGATAAAAGATGAAGCTTGCGCGCTCGGATTAGGCAGACCGGCACGTTCGAAGCGTTCGGCGACAACTGTATGGATCTCAGCAAATTTGTCTTTCACGATCTCCCGAATATTCGGCTCAGGTGTCGCAAATGACTGCATACACAACAAAATCTCATCGCGGTGTGTTACCATCAGCTCATTAAATGCATTGCCCATCTGATAGGCCAATCTTTCCGGGGGAGCGTCAACCGAAGAAAAAGCATGCATAAGCCGGCTCTGTGCTCTCTCGAGTACGGCGAGGTATAACCCTTCCTTCGTCTTGAAGAAGTGGAACACATAAGGCTGGGTCACCCCTACCTCTGCAGCTACCATAGCCGTTGTCGTCTTATAAAATCCATTGTTCGCAAACAGCGAGGCGGCAGCATCCAGGATCTGATCTTTCCGGTTCGATATAGCAGTGAAGTCTTTTTCTCTTGGCGTCATAGGCTACCTCGTTTATTTATTTATCAATAAATTAATCCATTTTTCTGGAAATGTCAACTACTTCCACGCGGATTTTTATTTGGATTGAAAAAAGCCGACGCGAGGTCGGCTTTAGGGTATCGCGTTGTATGTAAACTGCTCGGGTTATCCGACTTATTGGACTCAACTTGCCCTCTAGACCGCTCGTTCCCGCCTGTAGTACGATTTTCCGACTTATTAGGCTCGATGCGCTAACTAGATCACTCGTTTCCCGCCTGTTAAATGGTTTTCCGACTTATTTGGCTCGATGTGTGCCGTGGGGTTAGCTAGCTGGCAATTCAGCGAGCAGCTCTTCGAACCAGTATGCTACTTTCAACGTGCTGTCGATATCGCCGACGCCGTCTTCATCGCACCATGCGGCTGACAGCACCGCATGGGCGAACCCCCACGCCAGTAACCTGGCGTGGTCAAGACCAAGCGCGCCGCATAATAGCTCCACGCGGCGCCGAATCACATCCCGCTGCCCCTTCGGCGGCAGCTGGTTCAAGAGCAGCGGAATCGTTCCGTATTCCGCCTCTCCAACCACACCCTTCGGGTCAATAGCCAGCCATCCCGGCTGCCCATCTCCCGAAGACAAAATATTCCCATGGTGCAAGTCACCATGGAGCAGCAACTGCATCCGGCTGCGCTCTCCGAGCAGCCGATCAAACACTGCCTCCGCGCGGCTGACCACGCGCTCCGGCAACGGCCCCGTGCCGCCGCCATGCCGCTGACGCAGCCGGCCAAGGCCCGCGGCCCAATCCGCTACGGAAGGGAATTCTCCCCCGTCCGGCGCGGAAACAAAGATCCGCCGCATCACCTCGGCGGCTGCCAACGTCCTGTCGTCGTCACCAAGCTCCGACTCCGCGAGCATCATACCCGGGCTCACGCGCTCAATCAATAGCGCGCCCCGCTCCTCATCCGCGGCCAGCACACGCACCGCGCCTCGGCCATCATATAATCGCAGCGCCGCAAGCTCCGTACGGAACTCCCGGCAAGGCACGCCAAGCTTCAGCACTGCAGCTGTCCCATCCGGGAGCAATGCCGGGGCTACAAAATTAAACGATAACGTAAAAGGAGACGGCAGCTCTACCGTCATCCCCCACTGCTCTTCACAATGAAGCAAAAGCTGATCGAAATCCGCCAGCCACAGCTCGCCTTTCTCGCCATGAACGGATGTAATCGTCTCGCTCAAATGCTCAGGAATCTGCATAACTACCCCCTACGCACCAATATTAAAGCTGAACTGGAATGACGCACACCGGCCCAGCGATCTCGATCGAATAACCCGTATATACCGGCATACCTGACTCCGCAATACGGAACACCGCAGCATTATTCGTATCCTTGTTCACCGTAATCGCAAATTGACCACCTGGTACCAGCGCAAAATGCCGTGGATGTTTGCCTTCCGTCGACACATGTCCAACCAGTGTAAGCTGACCGCTGTCCCCATCAACTGCAAAAACAACAAGGCTGTCGTGACCACGGTTAGAGCCGTACAAGAAACGACCATCCTCCGAAATCGCGATTTCTGCGCAGCCATTCGCTTCCGTATAACCCTCAGGCAAAGTGGATACCGTCTGCAGCGTTTCCAGGGCACCCTTTTCCGCATCGTAACGGTAAGCAATGATTGTCGAGTCCAGCTCGTTAATGACAAAAGCAAACAGACCGTTCGGATGGAACGTCATATGACGCGGGCCTGCGCCAGGATGCACAACAGTCTCGCCATGGCGGACCAGCTTGCGGTTTTCTTTATCCAGGGTGTAAGCCACAATTCGGTCAATACCAAGATCCGGCACAAAAATATATTTACCATCCGGGCTGAAATTCGTGCTATGCGGATGCGGCTGATTTTGGTTCGGATGCGGACCAGTTCCTTCATGTTGCTGAATGTCGAGAAGATCACCGATCTCACCATTTTCCGTCAAGGAAACTAGGCTGATCCGGCCTCCATGGTAGCTGCAGAGCAGCACAAATTCACTGGTTGCATCACGCTGAATATGGCAGGAAGGTGCTGTAATCGCAAGCTTCCGGTTTAATTCAGCAAGTCCGCTTCCCTCGATCGAAAAAGAAACACCATCGCCAACCTTCGTCCCTTCCGCGTCCACGCCTTCTGCGATCGCGTATAGTCTGCGGTTAGTCACGTCTACATTAAGGAAGGTTGGGTTTTTCAGCCCCGATGCTTGATCCAATAGCGTAAGTGTCCCTTCCGTCGTATCAAATTCATACCGGTACACACCGCTGGCCGAAGCCTCTGCGTAAGATCCGATAAATACAGTAAGTTTTTCATTATGTAAGGTCATGAATTATTTCCTCCTGCTTCTATAAAATGCTCTCTATATTGTACCCTCTTAAGATACATAAACCAAGCTTTGTGCTCCGCATGGACAACGGGCTCATTTAAGCCTACACTGTTTTTAACGAACTCACTAATCGCGAAAGGGGAGAAAAGAAAAGTGGCCATGAACCGTAAATTGTTTACCGATCCGGACTTCGAAGAAGCCGTTAAACTGCAATATCCGGTACGCGTCTTTAAGGATGATTATATTGTGAACAGCGGCGGCTCCGTGGTCCGATTCGACGACAACATCGTTGTCATTCAGTCCAGCGTAAGCGATCTTGTCTACTACACCAGGCAGGAATGCGAGTTTTTTGAGGTTCGCAAGCGATAACGGCCGTTCGAAAAAATGACAACAGCCTTCTAAGAGGTCTATAATTACTTTAGTAGTGAGAAAATCTTTATTGAAGCTTATCGAAGATGAGCGACCGCGTTATAAGGTAGATTTTATCGCCAAAGTGAAATGTTTCGCCGAACTTTGGCGACGCGGTTCATTATCAAAGGAGTTTGCAGCATGAGCGAAAATGGAAAAATACTCGTCATGACCGCAGTCGCGGTTGAACGAGATGCCGTCCTGCGCGGTCTTCACGGGGACAACCGCTTTGAGGTGATGGAAGCAGGTGTTGGCCCAGTTGAAGCGGCCGTCAGCACTGCTACGGTGCTTGCACTGGCAGGCACTGGCGCTTATCGCCTTGTTATTTCCGCAGGTATTGCCGGTGGATTCAAGGAGCGTGCCGAGGTTGGCTCGCTTGTCGTCTCGAATACGATAATCGCTGCCGATCTTGGTGCTGAAACACCAGAAGGCTTCCACAGCGTGGACAAGCTTGGATTTGGCTCCGCAGTTATTGAGGTAGATGTGACACTCGCTGAGCGTTTAACTTCGGCGCTTCAAGCTGCCGGGTTACAGACAACATTAGGCCCAGTCCTTACTTTATCTACAGTAACAGGATCAGCCGAAACGGCTGCTTCGCTCACCGAGCGTATTTCTGGTGCTGCCGCGGAAGCGATGGAAGGCTTTGGTGTTGCCGCTGCTGCTCGCCGGGCTGGTCTTCCAGTGCTGGAGCTTCGCGCCATCTCGAATCCGGTTGGCCCGCGTGACCGCAGCGCTTGGCGGATCAAGGACGCTCTGCAGTCTCTTGAAGCTGCAAGCTCCGTATTACGGGAGGTTATCGAATGAAAATTGCTTTTTCCCCGTGTCCTAATGACACGTTTGTGTTCCATGCCTTGACGCATGGACTGATTCCCGGCGCGCCGGAATTTGAAGTGACATATGCTGATATCGACATTACGAACAACCTGGCAGCCAGCGGCGACAGTGATCTGGATGTACTCAAAATCTCCTACGCTGCATTGCCATGGGTGCTCAAAGATTATGCGCTTTTGCCATGCGGCGGTGCACTTGGCCGAGGCTGCGGCCCACTTGTCCTGACGAAGGAGAAGCTTGAAGATCCGTCTACTTTAAGCGGTAAAAAGGTTGCCGTGCCAAGTGAGCGTTCGACTGCTTATCTGCTGTTCCGTCTATGGGCCGCTCAAAACGTGCCTGGCGGTGTAGGCGAGATTATCGTTATGCCGTTCCACGAGATTATGCCTGCTGTACAGGGTGGCAAGATTGATGCGGGGCTTGTGATTCATGAAGCACGCTTCACTTACCAGAACTATGACTTGTCCATGCTGGTTGATCTCGGCAGCTGGTGGGAGTCCGATACCGGACTGCCGATCCCGCTTGGTGCCATTATCGCCCGCCGATCGTTGGATCTGGCATCCATCTCGAGCTGGATCGAGCAATCCGTCGAGTATGCCTGGAAGCATCCCGAAGCGTCAAAGGACTATGTCATGCAGCATGCACAGGAAATGGACCCGTCCGTTGCCCAGCAGCACATTAACCTGTATGTGAACGACTTCACCGGCAACCTCGGCAGCAGCGGTTACGCCGCTATCACTTCCCTGCTCACCCGTGCAGCCGAAGAAGGCCTTGTTCCTGCCTTCGACCCGGCTCTGCTTGAGTTCAAGGGTTAACTAAGAAAGGGAGTCCCTCATTGCCGTAAGGCGCAGGGACTCCCTTTTAGTTTGAGTTCTCTTTTCTGAAAAATAAGCTTATGGTAAGCATTATGCCAAACGTCATGAGAAAATAGCCCATTACTAATGCCGTAGTAGCATTGTATTTGAGAACAATACCAATCCCTACAGCGGTTATTTGCAAGGCTAAAAGGCCAACCATCCAGTCTTTCTTGTCCCATAAAGCCATAATAGTGGTGGGCAGAAGGATTACAAAAATAATGAATGCGAAAAAATAGAGTAACAGCGGAGTCAGAAGGATCACCTCAGCTTAACCAGAATTAGTGAGTGCTCAAATATCATAACATCTTCCAGTCATTTCTAAAATGAATTTAACGTTCCCACGCCTAACGATGCTGCACATCGTTTAACCCAACTAACCAGCTACTTTTAAGCCACTTTCGCACGTTTCCGCCTACCTTAACGATGTGCCGCATCGTATAGCTCTCTCCCAATCTGCCTTTTCCACGCCGCATCGCCAAGCTCTCCATTCTACAACGAAAAAGAGCCGCCCCAGTGAACTATGTTCACTTCAGGCAGCTCTTATTTATAACAGTGCGGTCCGACTAGACGTCGGAGTCGTCCCATTTTTTCGAATATGCTTTCTTTGTGACCCAAAGGGTCATCCAGGTGAGCAAAACAACGATGATGCCGGCAAAAATCCATACTCCAACAGGAACGTTCATCTGTAACTACCCCCTTCTCGCTATTACTTCTATATTAACGGACAATAGGGGGTTGTATGCGGCGTAAATATTAACATTTTGCAACGGTTTTCACTGAAATCTGCCAACTATGGGCATAGTGAGCGTCATATCAAGACATGCTACCTTGTGACCACTCACGCTTTGTCTCTAGCGAAAAGCCCGCAGGAACTGCACAGCCTTACGGATATCCTCTTCCGGCTGCTGCCCTACCTCGCGCTCAATCGTCAAATAGCCGTTGAACCCGATATCCTGAAGCGCCTTCAAGTAACGGTCAAAAGGAACACTGCCTTCGCCAAGCGGCACTTCACGGAACAAAGCCCCGTCCGTTACCATATCGGCGATCACATTATGGTCCATCTTGTTATAACCCAAGTAGCCGTACACCTGACGAGGATCCACTTCAGCCGCCAGCTTCAGCCCATCCTTCGCATGGGTATGCACGATGTAATCCTTCAGCAGATACACGCCTTGGACCGGATCATCTCCCGTTACCATCACCATATTCGCAGGGTCAAAATTGACCGACACGCCGTTTGTCGATAAAGAATCGAGGAACGCCTTCAATCGTGCAGCAGGCTCTGGTCCTGTTTCGATTGCAAAATACGCCCCCATGCTGCTCGCATAGCTGCTCAGCTCTTCACATGAGCTCTGCATCGCAGCATAAATCGCCGATTCTGTATCCTCAGGTACAATGCCAATATGTGTAGTCACGATATTCGTTCCAAGGTCAAGCGCCAGCTCCAGAATACGCTTCGACTTCTCGATCTTAGCCGGATTAGCGGCTGCATCCTGAAAACCATGGCCGCCAAGATCACCGCACAAGGCGGATATGGTTAATCCGAGCGAATCAATCTGATCCTTCAGCTCACGCCGTGCCGAAGCCGACAAGTTTGCAGGATCGGTCTCGCCGCTGACCGCGTAGATCTGTACGCCTTCTGCACCAACCTCCACTGCCTTCTTTAAACCTTCTTGCAGGCCAATTCCGAAGCTCTCGACAATAACGCCGATTGGATTGCTAATCTTTGTTCTCACCAGATCCGTCATCGTTTATACACCCTCCTTCGTCGCAGCTGCCACTTCAACCACTGCATCTGATTCCAATGTAACTTCTGCCCCAAGCGCCGCCGACTGATAGACCGCCTCCAGCATCCGCATCAGCTCAACGCCATCCTCAACCGGGCTGATTGGCTCTGCTTTCCCAAAGCAGCAATCTACAAAATGCGCAATCTCCTGATTAAAGCTGTCCTGGAACTGGAAGTCCAGATGATCCAGCTGCGGCTCGATATTCACGATTTTGTTGAACTGCTCGGTTACGATCACCAGCTTCGGATCAAGCTCCGCTCCGCCTTTGGTTCCGTAAATTTTGCTGCTCATCTCGTTCTGCGCGGCATGCAGCGTATAGCTGATATCCACGTACAGCGAAGCACCGTTCTCGAAGCGGATCAGCGCATTGGCCATATCCTCTACATCGTTAAGCGAAGCATTGTAATCCGCTGCTTTATAAAAGCTTAAACCTTCAATATGCGACCGGTTGCCCAGCTTCCGGTACGTATTCCCGCTCACCGAGACCGGCTTTGGCTTGCCCATCAGATACCAGCACAAATCAATCATATGTACTCCGATATCAATCAGCGGGCCGCCGCCCGAACGCGTGGCATCCGAGAACCACCCGCCAGGATTGCCAAGACGGCGAATAGCGGATGCTTTGGCATAATAGATCTCGCCGAGCTGTCCACTCTCCGCATACTGCTTCACTAACTGTGCCTGATCAGCATAACGGCGGACAAAGCCGACAAGCAGCATTTTACCGGAACGCTTCACCGCTTCCTGTACAGTTAGTGCTTGTTCCACGGTCTGAGCAAGCGGCTTTTCACATAGCACATGCTTGCCAGCGAGCAAAGCAGCAACAGCAATTTCGGCATGACTATTGTTCCAGGTGCAGATGCTTACCGCATCAATATCCGGATTAGCCAGCAGTTCTATATAGTTATCATAAACATGAGGGATGCCATAAGCTGCAGCCTTCTCCTGCGCACGTTCTCCGTTCATATCAGCAATTGCTGTAAGCTCCACCTCAGAATGAACCGAATAAGCATGCAAATGTGAACTCGATATTGACCCTGCTCCAATAACTCCAACCTTTAATTTCGCCATTGCCAGCATCTCCTCCATGTTTCCTATAATCAGTTGCAATCAGATCTATGTTCAATTTATCATGAGATTAAAAAGAGAGGAATGAACAGCATGGCTCAATTCATGGATTATATGATCAGTCCAAAGCCCCTCCGCGTTGTCGATTTGACGCTTGATCCCGCCAAGCTGTCCGTTCGTTCTCTCGTCATTCGGAATGCAGGCTATCTGCCAGGCCGGACTCATTACCGGCAAGGGGCTGTTTTCACCCATTGGGCGATCGTTTATATTGCAGGAGGATCTGGCACCTATCGGGTGAACCATGGAGAACCGCAGCGCGTGACAGTGGGCAGCCTCTTCTTGTTCCAGCCTGGTGTCCACTATGATTATGGTCCGGACCCAGACGGTTTTTGGGATGAGTACTATTTTACAATTGAAGGAACAAGATTGCAGGAATGGCTGGACCATTGGCCAATTCAGCCGAATACGGTCATGCATCCAGGTGAGGATGCCTCGTCGCAGAACCGAATCGACCGGATCTTCGCGTTGATGGAAAGTGGTACACCCGCCAATGCTGACCGTGCTTCCCTGCTGCTTGAATCACTCGTCTATGAATGGGTGCAGCTCTGCCAAGCTTCTCCTTCCGGGAGCAAATCAGCAAGGCTTGCCCCGCTGTTAGAAGCCTTGTCCGCTACGCTGCATGAGCCATTCGACGCTGCAGCTTTTGCAGAGCGCCATCACTGGGCATTGTCGACACTTCGCCGTACTGTCAGCGAATACACGGGCTTCGCCCTGCATGAATACGTCCATCGCCTCAAGATGGCGGAAGCCAAAAACCGCCTGCTCAATACGGAGCAGACGGTTAAGGAAATCGCGGGAGCGCTTGGCTACAGCGATGTATTTTATTTTTCGCGGCTGTTCAAGAAAATTACCGGTGAAGCGCCTCAGCTTTTCCGCAAAAACATGCGCTCGGTACGCTGATTCCCTTACAAATTACCAAGTCTCAGCGCAAAGCGGCTTTGACGGGACGTAATGGTCTGCAGATGCTTGAAGTTTGGATGAACGACCATATCCTCCAGATAGGCAGACTCCATGCTGCCTGGCTCACGCATTTTATTAAGGGCAGCAATAATCTCCTCGCCCGACTCGATCCCGATGCCATGGCCGAAGAAGAGATTTTCTGACAGCTTTACGACATTTTCCCCTTGCCATTCCGGTGTATCTCGGTCAAAGTCCGGATTACGGAAGTACATCACATCACCTGGCAATGCTTCATTCTTGTTATGTGTTGTAATGAACCACAGATCGCTGTCGTGATTCCAGTCCCGCAAATATAAAGGGTTGAACAGCGAGTTGAACATCTGCTCCCCGATCGTATCCAGCACACCTTTATACAATATGATCACGATTGCCGTAGCGCACTCGAACCCATATTCCTCACCATTTTGAAAAATATCATTAATCGCATCGGACGGCCGAACGTCTGGATTCATCTGAAATCCGCCATTGTCTGTACGCGTCCAGTATTGCGGATTACTTCTCGAATTACGGAATACCGCAAAGTCGGCCCGGCTGTCCTGCAGCATTCTGGATGCATTCACGATACGATCCCTTAAGCGCAGCTCGAAATAAAGCTCATCCATTGAAGCATAGCGATAGACAACTGGACTGTTTTGCTTATCCTGCAGCACTTCACGCTCCACCGGCGTTAACGCAAACGGGTTAATCTGTCCGGCGTCACTGCCCGAAATCAGAAGCATTGTATTACCCCTCCCATGATCATGCCATGGGTTATTGTACGTGTGAGGGGGTAGATTGGTGCTCTGCCGCCGCTTGCTGCTTAGTGGCTAAAGAATGCTAGCTGGATGAAGAATAATACCGCAAATACGTAAAAAATCGGATGAACATCTTTGCCTTTGCCACGGATCAGCTTTAGAATCGGATACACGATAAAGCCAACGCCAATCCCCGTTGCAATGCTATACGTAAGTGGCATAAGAACAACGATCAGGAACGCGGGGAATGCCTCTTCGATGTCATTCCACTCGATCTTGCGCAGCACGTTGATCATCAGGAAGCCTACGATAATTAGTGCCGGAGCGGTGATAGCCGGAATGCCTGCCAACACGGCTACCGTAGGGGAGAAGAAGAGCGTCAGCGCGAGCAGTACACAGACCGTAATCGCTGTAAGCCCCGTTCTGCCGCCAACGGCAACACCTGAGCTGGACTCGACATAAGCGGATGTTGGGCTAGTACCCAGAAGGGCACCTGTTGTTGTTCCGATCGCATCAGCGAGCAAAGCACCGCGCGAACGCGGGAATTTATTATCTTTCAGCAGGCCAGCCTGCTCGGCTACGCCAAGCATCGTACCTGTCGTGTCAAACAGGGTAATAAGCAGGAACGTGAAGATAACGGCATAAAGGCCATTTTCAAACACGCCTCCAATATCCAGTTGGAAAAATGTCGCATTAAGTCCCGTAGGAAGTGAAGCCCAGGTATCCGGCAGATGCATCTCACCGGTGATCGCCGCGATAATTGCGGTAATGATCATGCCGATGAACAGGAAGCCTTTGACCCGGTAGGCCATCAGGACAAGCGAAATGATAAGGCCAACAATCGTAAGCAGTGTCATCGGCTGCGACAGATCACCCATCGTAATGAGCGTTGCTGGCGAAGCGACAACGATTTTTGCATTTTGAAGACCAATAAACGTAATAAATAAGCCAATCCCCGCTGTAATCGCATGCTTCAGGCTTGTTGGGATGGCATCCAGCAGCATATAGCGGAAGGATGTCAGCGACAGCAGAATGAATATAACCCCCGCAACAAACACGGCGCCAAGCGCTGTCTGCCACGATACACCTTCTCCTCCTACTACGGTAAAAGCAAAATACGCGTTAAGGCCCATACCAGGTGCCAGTGCGATTGGATAGTTCGAGAAAAGTCCCATAATAAGCGTTGCTACGATACTTGCAAGAACCGTTGCGATAAAGACGCCGTGGAAGTCCATTCCCGCTTCACTTAATACGCCGGGATTGACGATTACGATATAGACCATCGTTAGAAAAGTCGTTACTCCCGCGAGCAATTCCGTCGTTACCGACGTGCCCCGCTCCTTCAATTTAAACAGGCGTTCCATTGCTTGTTCCCTCCGAGTTGTTCGTAATGTCTGGGTACGCTTTTTACCTATTGTCTCCTTGTTGGCGGCGAATTAGTAAATATGGGAAAACAAAAAAAATCCTACGCCGCGAATTCAGGATAGTAGATACACGTATCCCTTATTCGTAGTTAGGATTTTTGGCTCCTTGTAGAGACCCTCACGCCATATTGATGAGGATATACGAATGTAGCTGATTAGAGTTGTTCAATTAACCTTCATAAGATTAAAGGAGTGGGCAGACGGTGTCAATCCTTTTTCGCGAAATTTGTCGTCTATTCACGAACTATTGGATTAGTGGAGTCGAAAATGTTCGCCTTCCTGACAAATCGTCGAACTTCCAGCTCCACACTCCTCAGCGGCTGACGAATCGTCCCCGTTTAGGCGAATTCAATCGGATCAGCACTTCTTTTAGCGATATACCACTACCTTTGTCAGGCTGGCAGGGAGTTGGCTCGCGGGGACGAATAAGTCTCACTAGTGACAAATGAATGAGGTGATGAAATGACGTTACTCAAAACAAAAGAGGCTGCCCAGCAGCTCGTCGTCAGCGAAACAACCATTAGACGTTGGGTGTCCACCTTCCCTGCATCCTTCCGGAAGGACATGTTCGGACACTACATCTTTGATGCTCCCGCGATGAACAAGCTTCGGCAGGTAAAAGGCCAGCTCGATGCCGGCACAGCGTTATATGACATTAAGCTCCCTACGCTGGCGGAAGAAGAAGCATTGGCTGCATTAGCAGCAGAAGTGGTTGGAGGTGGGGCTCCAGTTCAAGCTGGTGCAAATGGAGATAACTCGATGGCTGATGGTGCTGGTAGTAATGGCGGTGGTAACGCTGGTTCTACTGTTGAGCGTGCCGTTGCTTTAGGTCGTAATGCTAACTCTAGTGTACTCGTCGTTGATCGTGCAGGTAACGTTCGTAATGCTGGTCCTGGTGAAGTTGATCTAGCAACAGCAGAGATTACTACAGGTATTGAGCATGCTGCAGCAGGTGCTGGAGGGAATAGCCTTTTGACTCTTGCCCCACAAGCAAGCGATACTGTTCAATCGCATGAAGCTTCGCAAGTAACCGTCCCTACTGCCCCTAACCGTCCCTCATCTCACCTATTCGATGAACCAGATCCGATGCTCGAGCGTCTTAATGCCATAGAGAACGCCTTGTCCCAAAAGGCCGATGAAGTCGTTACCGTCCAGCTGCTCCATCATCGCAAAGAATTAGAGGAGCTTCGCAAGTCACTGACTGAGCTGGCCGCTAGTATCGAAGCGATCCGCAACCCAGAGCAGCCGAGTGCCGCCTTTGAGATTGCACAATCCACTGAGGCAGAGGGCAAACGCAAAAAACGCGGCTTCCGCTCGTTCTTTTTCTTCTGAAACGGGTAAAACAAAGGACCTAACTCCCTCCACTCTCGCTGTTTCTCCGCATCCATCCTGCGGAAGTCAGGCCGAGTGAAGCCCGGTTAGGTCCTTTTTGGCCTCTCTATTTGTCCATTCTGCTCGATGGCCTGCTGTAAGACTGTTTTCAGCCTTACAGCTTAGCACGCGGTGACTTTTTGCCTCTGTACGGCGAATTTCGGTCTTACAATGCCTCAATTAAGCCTAATCCCTGCTATTATTTGGCTGTAAGACTGATTCCGGCCTTACAGCGACAGAGGTATAATCAGTTAGCCGCCACTTCCCCCAATCGAAAATCGATCAGAGTAGTCCATCGCAGCCTGGGCGATCTGCGCTAAGTCATGTCCCTGTGCCAATAGCTGCTGATTATTGAACAGATAATAAGCGGGATAACTCATGTCAGTCTGCAGCTGCTGCACAGCCTTTTCCCCTACCTCCGTCTGCACATCGTAGATTACTGGCGTGAACCGACCGGCCATGGCTGCCACCATATCATTAACGGCCTTTGTTTCTTCCTGCACTTTCTCCTTCACTAAGACGACAACCTGCAATTCCCCTTCATCTGCCGTCAGAAACGGCGTATAATCCGGCGCTGCCGAAGTCTCTTCCTTACTCTGACTGCAGCCTGCAAGCATCACAACCATTAAGCATGCGACTATCCACACTTTAACCATGTGTATATCTCTCCCTCAGCAAAAAATAGAAAAGAGCCAGCCCCCGAGCAGCGCCTCTTGTCAGATGGTATCTAACAAGAGGCGCCGTTCACCAATGATGGGCCGGCCCTATTTATTACTTCGTCAGCTTCACGTCTTGTGGATGCGGCTCACTTGCAAGCTGTGCAGCAAGCGCGTTGGACGCTACCTGCTCCGGATCTTTGCAGCCTGGGATAACTGCTGTAACGGCTGGATGCTTGAGGCACCAAGCCAGAGCCCAGCTTGCCATATCCATGCCTTGCGGCAATTCTTCGCGCTGAATACGCTCAACCTCCCGCAGCTTCTCCTGCGTACTCTCGGCATCATGCCGATGACGCACGTCGGTACTGCTGAACACCGCTCCCGGCTTGTACTTGCCGCTCAAGTAACCGCTGGCGAGCGGAACACGCGCAAGTACGCCAAGGTCCTGACGCTGACAGGAAGGGAATACCTGCTCTTCCGGCACACGGTCAAGACGGTTGTACACGACTTGAATCGCACGGGAGCCTACTTTCGAAGAAGCTTCCGTCTGATGAATGTTCGCGTTGCTGCCAATCGAGGTACCAAGGAAGCGGATTTTTCCCGCCTGCACCTGCTTGTCCAGTGTCGTCCACAATTCATCGTTATCGAAGAGATGATCAGGTCCGGAATGGAACTGATAAAGATCAATGTAGTCTGTTTTTAATGCCTTTAATGATGCATCCAGCTGCTCGATTACACCCGCCGGGTCAAATACATCCGTACGAGTAAACCGTTCATGGAAGTGATGACCGAACTTCGTTGCAAGTATCCAGTCTTCACGATTGCGGCGGCTGATATAGTCGCCAATAAGAGATTCTGAGAGATGATCGCCGTAACATTCTGCTGTGTCAATCAGGTTGATGCCAAGCTCATGCCCTTTGTCGAGGATCGCATCCGCTTCACCTTGCGTATATTCACGTCCCCATTCTCCTCCGAACTGCCATGTTCCGATACCAATGACAGATACGTTAAGATCTGTACTTCCGAGTCTCCGGTATTTCACAATCGCCACTCCTTCCAATTTTCACTAAACTGCATCCTTTATCATAGCATTACACGCCAGAGTAAGCCATAAAGCCGCCGTCGACCGGAACCGTAATACCCGTTACAAAGCCGGATACACTGTCATCAGCCAGCCACACCAAAGTGCCAAGCAGATCTTCCGGTTTGCCGAAACGGCGCATCGGCGTGTGCGTAATGATTTTATTCGAACGATCTGTCAAAGAGCCGTCTTCATTGGTGAGCAGCTTGCGGTTTTGTTCCGTCAGGAAAAAGCCCGGAGCGATCGCGTTCACACGAATGCCAACATCCGCCATATGAACGGCAAGCCATTGCGTGAAGTTATTGATAGCAGCTTTTGCTGCGCTGTATGCAGGCACCTTCGTCATTGGGCTTGGTGCGCTCATCGAGGACATATTAATCACCGTTGCACCTGGCTTATTGATCATTTGCTTCGCAAATACTTGCGTCGGAATAAGTGTGCCTAGAAGGTTCAGGTCGAATACGAAACCAAAGCCCTCTTTTTTCAGATCAAAAAAGGTCGTAACATCCGGGTTCTCCAGATCGTCTGGATGGAAAGTTTCCTTCGTCGTAATGCCGTCCGGATGGTTGCCGCCGGCACCGTTGATCAGAATATCGCAGCTGCCAAGAGACTCAAGTACAATCGCACTTGCCTGCTTCACACTCTCCGCATCCACCACGTTACAGGCAACAGCAATCGCTGTTCCGCCTGCTTCGCGAATATCACGTGCTACGGCCTCGCCTTTTTCCGCGGTACGGTTCAGGATCGCAACCTTCACGCCCTGGCGTCCAAGCTCTTTAGCCATCTCCGCGCAGAGCACGCCGCTTCCTCCAGTAATGACTGCAACTTTTCCAGCTAAATTCTCATGATTAGGTACCATGTTAGGCATTCCCCTTTCTATTCCGATCGAGTCCATCCCATACGCCCCACAGATACATGATGCCAAGCGCGCGGTCATATAGACCATAGCCTGGGCGGCACTCTTCATCCCAAATATGACGGCCGTGGTCAGGACGCACATAACCTTGGAATCCGCTCTCGTGGTACGCTCTTACGACTTCGGCAATATCGACAGTACCGTCGCTTGATTTGTGGGAAGTCTCGATAAAATCACCATTCTCATACACACGTACGTTACGAATATGGGCAAAAGGAATCCGGTCCGCAAATTCACGTACGAGCGCTGGAATATCATTATCAGGATTCGCGCCAAGCGAACCGCTGCACAGCGTCAAGCCGTTAGAAGGGCTGTCCACCAGCTTCAGCAGTCTCGCCAGATTATCGCGGTTCGTCACGATGCGCGGAAGACCAAATACCGAGTAAGGAGGATCATCCGGGTGGATGGCCATCTTGATATCATGCTTCTCGGCTACAGGAACGACCTGCTCCAGGAAGTATTGCAGGTTGTTGAATAGGTCCTCTTCCGTTACGTCTTTATAGGCTTCGAACAGCGGTGCCAGATGCTTCAGACGCTCCGGCTCCCAGCCCGGCATCGAGTAGGCGGAATTGCCAGCGATGTTCTCAACCAGCTCCTCTGCACTCATGCTCAGAACTTTGGCTTTGTCGAAGAAGAGCGCAGTAGAGCCGTCCTCCATCTCTTTAAACAGATCCGTCCGCATCCAATCGAAGATCGGCATGAAGTTGTAACAGATCACTTTAACGCCAACTGTCGCCAGCTTCTCAATCGTACGTTTGTAGTTCTCAATATATTTGTCTCTTGTAGGCAGGCCAAGCTTAATGTCCTCGTGTACGTTTACGCTTTCGACTACTTCCAGATGGAAGCCATTCTCGTCAGCAAGCTTCTTGTATGCCATGATTTTGTCCATTGGCCATTCTTCGCCTGCCGGAACGTCATGCAGTGCCCATACGAGGCCCTCAACGCCTGGAATTTGTTTAATTTGCTTAAGTGAGACGGAGTCATTACCTTCCCCATACCAACGAAATGTCATTTTCATGTCCATTCATCCTCCCCAAGATCGTTCGTTATTGTTAGTCCATAAAATAATCCGGATGAGCTTCCCGCAATTGCGGCAGCTCGTTGTCCAGCTTACGGATATGCTGCGCAAGCCGTTCAGCCACTAGCTGCTCGCTTCCCTCGCGAATCGCCTCAAACAAGAGACGGTGCTCTTCTATTACACGATCGGTGTGGCCAAATTGGTCCATAGCCAGATACCTTGCCCGATTGAGATGCCCACGCATGTAATAGATCATCTGCAGCAGTGTATCGTTTCCGGCAATCTCAAGGATAGCGCGGTGAAAAGCCTCGTCCAGCTGCAGAAACTGTGCAATATCTTTCGCATCTGATGCAGCCTGCTGCTGCTTCATCAGCGTTTCGATCGAAGCGCTTTCAACGGTTCGGTCACGTTCGCCCCATTTGGCAGCTGCAAGTTTGAAAGCTCCAAGTTCAAGTTGTTCGCGGATAAAACGGGCCTCGCTAACCTTACGCGCCGAGATAAGCGCGATTCGCGTCCCCCGCTGCGGCAGCACCTCCAGCAGCTGTTCGCTGACGAGCAGCCGGATGGCTTCCCGCACCGGTGTGCGGCTTACCTTCATCGAATCGGCCAGCTCATTCTCGTAAATCATCGTGCCCGGTGCCAGCCGGAACGAAACGATGCTCTCCCGGATCGATTCATAGATCTGGTCGCCTAGCGTCTTGCGATGCTTCTGCGGCTGCAGCGGCGATAATAACGTCATCTATGCCGCCTCCTTTCCTGCATGTTTCCTATCTTCTACTTTACTTGTATTCTTGTATACAAGTAAAGACCTAAATTTTTTTGGTTCTCGAGAGGCTGGAGGGGAGTTCTCACTTTGGTGCGATCTTGCGCCAGTTCGAGCAGCCCTTAACGATACGCCAGAGCGCTAAGCTCCGCCAACCAGCTACTTTTCGCCCATATCCACCCGTTCGAGCACCCCTTAACGATGCCGCGCATCGTTAAGCCCCTCTCAAACCCACTAATTAGCTACCTTAACGATGCGCGAGAGCGTAAAGCTCGTCCGCCCTGCTGCTTTTCGCCCATATCCAGCCTGCCGCTAACTAAACTCCGTCAGAATCAAGATAAGTGTGAGAGCCGATATACAAATAATTCCGCCAATTATGGAAAACAGCATGCTGCCAACTCTTCCCCGCTTGGCGTCCTCATAACCTTGAATAAACAGGACAATGCCTAACAAGATCACAACCAGACTAGTCGATACACGGCTCGGAATATTCCCCGTTACGCCTAATATGATCAAAACAAGATATGCGGCTGTTGCAGCGTATTTGATGGTCCGCCACCGTTTCAGTCTCATCCCGCGATCAAATCCCCCTTGCCAAAGTTTCCACTTCCACAAGCATGTACCAAAGATTATACAGGATATGGAATCTTCCCGCGACAGAAAAAAAGGACCGCTGCCGGTCCCCTTCCAAATGGAATGTCAGCCGGACTTCGGCCTGCCATCCCCTATTAATCACCCGTAATAGGTTACATCCACTGTTGAACCAATCGGCATCAATTCTTCGGCATAATAACGGATTTTGCTCTTCGCATTATCTGTGAAAGGAGAGTGGCTGTAAGCTGCCAAATGCACGGTTCCTGTACGAACATCATACCGGTTGAAGGACACAACAACCCCTGCGAACAAATTGTTCAAAACCTTAAACACGGCCGACTGGTCCAATTTGCCCCGCAGCGCAGTCTTTCGGAGATCCTCATCAGGTGAATCGCTGGGCACTTGATCCTTCGCCGCTTCGTCATAGGGCTTTACCATTACGCAAATATCAGGCGACATCCACTCGCTTGCATAACGGTGCAGCTTAGCCGCATCTTCTTCGGACAACGCAAGCTGGTCGTCCCATGCGTAAATGATCGCTTTATGATGACCACAGCTGCGAATGGTGACATATCGAATATGCGGAAAACGTTGTCTAACTGATTGTTCCCACCAAAGACGAGTTCCCATCGCAATACCACCTTTTCCCGAGTATTTTGGCATCCTCCACAAAAACTGATAGCGCTTACAATATTGTATGGCTCCCCGTTCAAACTATGCCTCTAAGCAGGGAAAGGTTCGACCTTTCCCTTTCATTTTACCTGCGGTTTAATAAGGATTCAATACACTATCTCGATTATGAATCAGGTCCGACACCGTGACCATCTCGAACCCTCGCTTCTGCAGCTCCGGCAGAATCAGCTTCAAGGCTTCCACGGTCTGCATCGAGCGCGGAACATAGTCGTGGAGCAGAATAATGTCTCCGTTACGGGCATTGTTCAGCACTTTGTTTACGATTTTTTGCACGCCGGGAGCGCGCCAGTCATTCGTATCCTGATGCCATGACCATAACACTGTGGTATAGCCGTACTTCTTGGCGATGGCAATCATCTGCTCATTATAAAAACCGCCCGGCGGGCGGAACAATAAGGGCTTCTTGCCGGTCAACTGCTCTAAAGCCTGCTCTGTCCTGACGATTTCACTTTGCATCGTTTCGGTGTTCTTTTTCTGCAGGAAATACACATGGTTAAACGTATGGTTGGCGACCTCATGCCCCTCAGCAACTTCCCTCTTCACGGTCTCCGGGAAACTTTCGACCCGAGTACCCACAACGAAGAAAGTAGCCTTCGCATGATATTCCTTCAGCAGATCCAGGATCGGCTCCGTTGTTTCCGGGTATGGACCGTCATCAAACGTAAGTGCGATCCTCTTATTCTCACCTGGAACTTCCCAAATAATCTCGCCGCGGCGTTCATAGTAAGCTCTGTCCTTGGTCACTTCCGGGGCAGTAAAACCGCATAACAGCGCCGTTAACGCCGCACCCAATACGAGTCGTTTCATAGCAATAGCGTTACTCCTCCTTAGGATGGCATCACAGGTATTATTCCGCAATTGTGCCGCCATATCCCTATCCGGAGAAACTACTTCACGCGATTATTTTCCTTGTTCCTTTGCAAAGCGAGCAACTTCGTCCTCTGTTGGCATACCGGTCTGCGCGCCGAATTTGGTAACCGCCAGCGCCGATGCCATAGATGCATAATCCACAGCATCCATGAGTGTTCTGCCGGAAGCCAATGCTACGGCTAATGCTGCATTATAGCAATCTCCTGCTCCAGTTGTATCGACAACCGGCATCCGATAGCCTTCAACCCGTACAAGCTGCCCCTCGGTTTCATCCAGGTAAGCAGAGCCGCTAGCACCAAGCGTGGTTACGACATGTGCAGCGCCAAGCTCCATCATCTTATGAATGGCCGGCCCAAGCGAATCTCCATCCGCACTCATTGCAGTATATCCGCTAAGCTCCGTCCGGTTTGGCGTAAAGTAATCGACCAGACCAAACAGCTCCTCCGGCAGCTCCTGTGCAGGTGCAGGATTAAGAACAACAAGCTTGCCAAGCGACTTCGCTTTGCGTGCTGCATACAGCACCGTCTCCACCGGAATTTCGAGCTGCAGCAGCACGATATCCGCTTCCTTCAGCTTGTCCTCACAGCGGTCGATATCTGCCGGTTCCACAAGTCCATTTGCCCCAGGAACCACAACAATACTGTTGTCGCCCTCTGCCACATAAATCGATGCAATACCTGACGCTGTGCCGGGAATCCGCCGCACACCGGCAATATCTACACCGTCCTTCTGAAGGCTCGCAAGCAGCTCATCACCAAAAGCATCATCTCCTACTGCTCCAATCATCGCCGTATGAGCGCCGAGACGTGCTCCCGCAACCGCCTGATTCGCTCCCTTGCCGCCCGGAATAAAGCGGACACGCTCTCCAGTGATCGTCTCGCCTACCTGTGGGTAAGCCTTGGTCTCCACAACAATATCCATATTCAAGCTGCCTATGACGACAAGCTTTGGTCTGCTCACAGCTGATCCCTTCCTTCTTCTTAATTGCGGCGACTATACCACAGCATATGGAAAATAGCAATTGAACCCCTTCTCCCTTATAAACGGGCTGGGTAAAACGTCCATTTCATAGATTAGTGGTCTCGAATCTAGTAACTTTTTCCCCGCTCAGCATAACCTAATAGCATAGTAGAATCCATTTTCCTGTCTAATAAAGGGGATTAATGATAGGCCGGCAATCAGATTTTCGATTATTCGCGGATGATGGAGGCTATTAATCTTCAAATGAAAGGTAGTGATAAAATAATGGGATTCATCTATGTATATTCTACTGGTCCAGTTGAAAACACAATTGGCGGCGGCGCCACACCTGGCGCTTCTGAGACGGTGTATGCTAAAGCGCTAAACAACAGCAACTGCAAACGCGCTAGAGTCATCATTCGTCTGTATCGTCTGAACGGCCATAAACAACTTATTGCAACAAGAACATTAAGCCTTGCTCCTCTTTCTTCAGGCTTTGCCGTTCTTGATGTAGCCGAACTTGTACAATACGAAGTTCGTTTCGTAACGTTCAGCAAAAAAGTTCTTGTATCCGCTTGGGGCAAGGACGCTGAAGGCAACCTGGTGGCTGCTCAGCGCTTCACACAAGCTGAACTGCACAAAACGGTTAAAAAAGCTCACAAAAAACACTACAAGTAAGCAAAGAGACCCGGAACCTCCGATCCGGGTCTTCTTTCTATAGAAGCAGCTGGGCTAATTGTTCGTAACTGACCGCTGTATGGGTTGGAGCATGCTCCATCGATTCCGGATTTGCTCCGCGATGGTTGTACCAGATGACTGACCAGCCCGCTTCCAATGCGCCGATAACATCATTACGCCAGGAATCACCGATATAGATGCTGTCCTCCGGCTTCGTCCCCGTCATTTCATTAACATGGTCAAATACCCGCTTATCCGGCTTGTCCCATCCAACCTTGCCAGAGATGAACTGCCGCTCCGGCGGGATAAGATGATCCAGCTCCATAGCTCGAATCTTCTTCAACTGATGATTCTCTGCACCATTAGTCAGCAAACCTACTACATAACCGGCCTTCACCAGCCGTTCGATCAGCTCCTTGGCACCTTCGAACATCGTAATGTTAAACTGACAGGCGATATAAGCAGCCTGCATGGCAGAGGCTTGCTCTTCGCTCAGCGTAATTCCAAATTCCGCAAGGGATAATTCGAATCTGCGGCGGCGCATCAGCTCCGTGCTTGCTCCGCTCTCCATGACGCCTGCTCCGCCCATCTCCAGTGACAGAATATCACTGTAATAGCGCATCCGATGATAAGCCTCTTCATAGGGGAATCCTTCCCGCTCGCCGACAATCGCCATTACGGCTTGACGGAAGGGGGATAAATGATCGTACAACGTATCGTCTACATCAAAAAATACACCTTTTATCAAGTTACAACCGCCCCTCTCTTGCTATGTCCCTTATTGTAACATCGGAGCAGCAAAAGACCCAGCCGCGTGAGCTGGGTCTTCTTATCACTTACGATTCAGGCTCCCGGTGTTCAGGCTCGGAATCTGGAGCTTCCTTCTCCTCTTCGGCTTCTTCTTCCTCAATCAGGTGAGCAGGTGATGGTTGAGCTTCCTTGACCGAAGCTGTGACGGTCAACTTGACCTCCGACGGCTCCGGACGGGCTCTGCCGTACAAATCCTTATAGATCTGCTCGATCTCTTCCCCCGTCAAATCACCATACCGCAGCAGATCCTCGGCAATGCGATGAACAAAGTCGGCGTGATCCTTGACCAGCTTCTTAACCTGCTGCATCTGATCCTTGAGCAGCTCATTGATTTGAGGACGGAGAGCCTTGAGCGCATCCAATCTTGATCCGGCTGCGAGGAAGCTGTACAGCTCATCGCCCATCCCGACCATACCAAGATAAGCCCCCGCACTCTCCGTTGCCTGCCTGAGATCGGAGGTAACTCCGTTCAGCTTCTTCCCGAGAAACTCTTCCTCTACTGCACGGGCAGCAAGACAGACCTGGATATGGGCAAGAATCTCACTGTCACTCCGGTTATACCGCTCATGCATTGGCTTCGTAGCCGCGAGCCCAAGCGATCCGCCCCGGCGGATGATGGTAACCTTCCATACCCGGTCATGAGGCTTAAGCAGAAACTGGGCGACGGCATGCCCCGCTTCATGATAAGCGACGTTCCGCTTCTCATCATCCTTCATCGAGCGAAGCGGCTGCTTGAGACCCCATTCATAGGTCTCCATCGCAGCACGGAAATCTTCATAGCCCGCTTCCTGCGCACCCCGCTGATGCGCAATAACGACTGCTTCATTAACAATATGCTTGATCTGCGCCGGACTGTATCCGATCGTATCAAGCGCGGCTTTTTCTGGTGTAAGCGTCGGATCGCATTTCACCTTCTTGAGATAGTAGCCAAATACGTCTACACGTCCATCATAATCCGGCGAGTCCACCCATAGCTGACGGTCGAAGCGTCCCGGGCGCAGCAAAGCCTGATCGAGCACATCGGGCAGGTTTGTTGCCGCAATAGTAAGGACAGGCGGGCGTTCAGCCTTCTTCCGCAGCAAGCCGAGCTGCCGAAGAAATTTCTTGAACTTCGAGCTGTCGAGGTTCGGAGGGTCCATCTGAAGAAGCAGCTCGTTGAGGAGTCCTGTTCCGCCGCCCATACCAAGCATCCCCATACCGCCGCCACCGCCGCCTTGCCGGCTCATGCCAATGGCATCCACTTCATCGATAAAAATAATACACGCCCCGTACATAGTGGCAAGCTTACGGGCTTTTTTGTAGATGCGCATGACCTTCATGTTGCCGACGCCAAAAAACATGTTCTGAAAGCTGGGAGCTGAAGCGTAAGCGAACGGTACCTGTGCCTCGTTGGCAATCACTTGCGCCAAATAAGATTTCCCCGTTCCTGGCGGTCCGCAGAGCAAGAGGCCTCGAATGGCTTCGCCGCCCATCTTCTTGAAATCCTTCACGCCTTTCAGCAGGCTGACAATCCGCTTGGCATTCTCCACGATCTCCGGGTTGCCCCGGTAATCATCCCAAGTGGCGCCGGTCTCCCCTGGTAAGATCCAGTATGTCCGCCCTCTCGCAAGAAACCAGAATAAAGCGACGAACTGGATGATCATGAAGAAAACGGCATACAGCATACTGAGCACAAAGCCTGCAATGCTAAGCGTGACTCCCCAAACCGGCGGTCCTCCAGCCCAAATAAGCGAAACCAAGATGACGAGGACTACGAGCCTGAGGAGGAATCTACGCCACTTGATCCACTGATAACTCCTCATGGCTTCACTTCCTTTAACGGTATGCCATATTCTATGAAATGACATTCCGCGCCATGACTAACATTCTCATGAAGCATTAAGTGGAAGAAGATTAACATCCTTCGTCAGAAGGACGAACATCTGTTAATAGCCAAGCTCTTTCAAAATGCGAGACAACGTGCGCAGCCGCTCACCGTTCAACTCATCATCATCACTAAGTGCCTGGCTGAACAGCTTAATATCCTGATTAATTTTCTCATTATCCGTACATACCTCTACGGTCATCGCGTCTCCCTGCAGGCCAATCCGGTCTAGTGTTGGGTTGTTCGGATCGTATAGATTCTCGTACCGATACGAGTCCTCACGGAAATGCTGCATCGAACGTGTGACGAGGATCGCAAGATCAAGGACGCGATGAAGCGGCAGTTCTTCGGATTGGCGTGACCATTTCTCCCCCGTATAACGCCATACTTTGGCCGAGATCTCTACCTTTCCTCTATCATTCCACTGGGCAAGACCAAGGGACAGCCCCTTCGCATCGGTATTTTCGGCATACCTGCCATCGACCTTCTCGTAATTTTCGGATACGATAACTGGCTTATGTTTTAAAGTTGTAGGGATCTTCATCTTTATTCCTCCATCTATTGTTCTCATTTATGTCATTTACTGAATTACTAAATTAGTAAATTGATTATACTGTACCCGTCTTACCATCGTCAAATGATGTACATCTCGAACGAGACTTGTACCTGCATGCATTTTCAGCGCAGTGAGATCTATAAGCAAACTCAAACCCTTCTATATAGTGGAAGAATAAGCTGCAAATGGAGTTGAACTTTCTTTTACAAAAAAACGTACAACCATGGTCAAGCAGCAACTATTCTATTTGGTCTAACTGATCATAGTTATCAGTATTTGCGTACATTGCGTACATGGTATAAAGGAGGCCTAGCCAAGATGCCTTTTGTGAATCGCTTTTTTCTTAATCGGACAGGAGCCGCAACTTTTACAGGAAACACCTTAGGTTTAAGCCGATCGGAGACGGTTGGAGCACCGGGGACGGTGGATAGTATAGGGGCTTTTGTAACGACGAATACGGGGCTCACCTTCGGTACTTATCCTGCTGGGACTACGGGAAACTTTCTACTAGACAGTTCGTCAGCCATATTGATCCTGCCACCAGGGTCAACCGTGCTGTATGCCGAACTGATCTGGGGCGGAACGTATCTGAACAACGGCGTTGATCTGAGTGCATTCATTAATAATGCCGTCAGCTTGACGACCCCTGCCGGAACGTTCAGCATCAGCCCTGATCCGGCTACAGCTCAAGAGGTTGTGCTTAGTGTGGGAACAAATGCCTATGTCCGTTCAGCGGATGTCACATCGCTTGTATCCGCTGGAGGCGCAGGAACGTATACGACAGGTGGCGTGGTTGGAACGATTGTTATACCTGATCCCACTTCCAACCATGCGGGATGGACCTTAGCAGTCTTCTATCAGGATGCGACTCAGCCGCTGAGAAATCTCTCTTTACGGGTTGGAGCAACCGTCATTCAAGCTTCACAAGGACCGGTCGATACTGTCATTACCGGCTTTGCAACTCCATTTGCAGGGGCTCTGAATGGCAGAGCTTTGGTTGGGGCACAAGAAGGAGATGCGAACAAGTCCGGTGATCGAATGCTATTTGGACCTACAGCCGGCAGTTTAGTGGTCCTATCCGGGCCAAACAACTTTGCCAACAACTTTTTCGCATCACAAATCAATAAAAACGACGGTACGCTTGATACGACTGGAACCTTCGGCACACGTAACCAGGTGAACGGCTCCCCAGGCTCCAATATTATAGGAGGGCGGCAAGGCTGGGATATTACGAATGTGACGGTGTCCTCTACACTACTAAACGCCCAGACCTCCGCCGTATTTCGGCTAACAACAAGTGGGGACGGTTATCTCGTTGATTCTGTCGGCCTATTCGTGATAACCACGGTATACTCCACGACATCGCCAACGACAGTAGCTATGGAATCCGCCGTCTTAACAACGGTAATCTGAGGCTGCTGAATATCGATTTGGAGGCTGGAATGGTCAATACGACCGCAGTCGTCATGTTTGATACAGCGATTGCCAATACGGAGCTAGTACCGGGAAGCGTAACGGTAAATGGGATGGTAGTCGATGAAGATCCTGTACTTGGTGTACCGCTTGGTACCCTTACGGCAGGACAAATCGTTACCGTTAAGTTCAAGGTGCTGGTTGTCTCCTTGCCTACTCCGCCGGTTCTGAGGGATCAGGCAACGGTTGCTTATACATTCCAAGCGACGCCGGATGCCCCCCAATCTCGACGGTTGTACCTTCCGATTTCGTAAATATCCCTGTCTTCCTTCCCCTTCTTCTGTTGGAAAAAGAAGCTGACTTGGCAGCTGCTTTAGTGGGCGATATTATTACGTACACCTTGACGATCACCAATGTTGGCAATATTCCATTTGCCGGTGTTGTCACCGATCCACTTCCCGTAGGAACTAGCTTTGTAAGCGGCAGCGTATTTGTAGACGGTATAAATGTGCCTAGTGATAATCCGAATATCGGCATTGATATCGGCGTCCTTGATATTATCCAAGTCGTTACTATTACGTATCAGCTTCTTGTGGATACCATTCCGCCTAATAACCTCATTTCCAATCTATTTGAGACGGCCTATCTTGTTACCCTGCCTGACGGCCGCACGATCTGTGGTGTAAAGCCATCAAACCATGTTAATATTCCGGTCAGTTCTCCAATGCTGACGACGGTCAAAACAGCCAATCTTCCCAGTGTTGTAGTTGGTGATATCCTTACGTATACGGTTACCGCGACCAACAATAACGCGACTCCTTTGACCAACGTTATGTTAACGGACAATATACCTGTTGGCAGTTCCTTTATACCGGGAAGTGTAACAATTGATGGTATACCATTCCCTAACGCCAGTCCAATTACCGGTATTGCCGTTGCTGTTCTGCCTGCCAATACAAGCATCGTTCAGACATTCCAAGTGAGGGTTGATTTCTTACCTAATCCACCCGTTCTTGTTAATCAGGCTGTGGAAAACTTCACTGCAGGCTCCTTTATAGGCACCTCCTACTCCAATGAAGTCACGGAACCGGTCGTTCTACCTGGCATTTCACTAGTCAAGCGGGCAGGGGCCGCGGAAGCAAATGTGGGAGATATCGTCAATTACTCGGTCACCGTAACGAATACAGGCAATATTGAAATCGTTCCGGTCCTGTTTGATCCACTTAACGCATTCAGCTCCTTTGTAGCAGGGTCAGTATGGATTGACGGTATTTCGCTTCCGGCTGTCAGCCCAATTACGGGTATCCCTGTTGGACCTGTTGCACCTGGCGAAGCTGTTGTTGTCTCCTATAACGTCATTCTAATAGCCGTGCCTCCAACCCAATTTTATGTCAACCAAGCGAATGCGACGTTCACCTATACGCCGCCAGGCCGAACACCGCTCGCAGGAACGGGTACTTCCAATGTTGTACTCATAGAAAATCCACTGTATACGCTTGATGTAGTGAAGTCTGCCGATGTCGCAACAGCCATCGTAGGTCAAATTATTTTTTACAAGATTGATGTCACGAATAACGGAGCTATTCCCGCCACCAATGTTATTGTGACAGACAGTGTTACTTCGGGGACGTCAGTAGTTCCAGGATCCATTAGGGTAAACGGTGTCCCTGCCGTTGGGGATCTTACTGCAGGCGTAAATATCGGTACGCTCGCACCGGGAGCGACTTCAACGGTTACCTTCCAATCCCAGGTCACCTCGATTCCTGTACCTTTCCCAAGCATCGACGATGTCGCTATAGTCCGATTTGAGGAAGATGATGTCGACGGCACCCCAGCGGTATCCAATACGGTTTCAATTGGGGTTACACAGCCGGTCACTACAGCTAGGAAAAAACGCACTTCAGTCTACCGCCTTTATGGGAGAAACCATCAACTATACGATCGAACTAGAAAATGCCGGTTCCTATAATGCCCTGGCTACTTGGTTTGATACTTTGCCACCGGGCTCATCCTTCGTAGCAAACAGCTTAACGGTGAACGGGTTCTCCGTACCAGGAGCCGACCATTATAAAGGGCTGTTTCTCGGAACAATGATCGCTGGGATAACGAATATCGTGACTTTTATACTGAAAGTTGAGTCTTATCCGCCAACCGGCGTGCTTGTGAATCGAGGCGATATTTTATTGCAATTCGAACTGCCGAACGGTCAGCTTCTGGACCAAACCATACTCACAAATCCCGTTACCGTCACCGTGTTGAGACTGCCAACCGTTACAAAATCCGTCAATGTCAGCGAAGTATTTGTTGGTGATTCGGTCATCTTCACGCTTGTCGTTAACAACCCTGAATTTACGACGCTAAGTAATGCGGTGCTCCAGGATATCGTGCCTGTAGGCTTATCTTTCATCCCGGGTAGTGTCACCATTGATGGAGTAGGCTCACCTTCAGCTAATCCGGCAATAGGCATTCTGCTTGGATCAATCGGAGGCTTCCAGACGATCCGCGTTACCTTTGCGGCTCAAGCGGTATTTGAACCAGAGAATCCGCTGACGGTGAACAGAGCAAGTCTTGCCTTCAATTACGTCTCACCGAGCGGCGCGCTCATTCCAGGCACGGTCCAATCCGATCCGGTTACCGTTCTGATCTTCGATCACGAGGAATAACTTTCATACTGCAAAAGGACGAAGCAGCCTGTTACATGCCGCTTCGTCCTTTTATTATTAATCATTTAAATTATTAAGCACATTATCTTCTAACATAGCTGCCTTACTGCCATATTCCTTAATAATATGATGCTCGCCCCAATTGCATAAGGAATCCAGAATCGGGCGAAGACTATCTCCATATGCCGTCAGTTCGTATTCCACTTTTGGCGGAACCTGATTATAGACAATCCGATTCACGATGCCGTCCTGCTCCAGCTCTCGTAATTGCTGTGTCAGCATCTTTTGTGTAATGGAAGGCATCAGTCGTTTGAAATCACTGGTTCTCTTCTTCCCATGTGTCAGATGGCACAGGATCACACATTTCCACTTACCTCCGATGACATCAAGCGTGGCTTCTACAGAGATATTGTATTTTTTCTCTCCCATTGCTGTCTCTCCTATTCAATAGGCACTTTTAAGTACCTATATTACTTTTTGGTATCTATATTACAAAATAGTGCGTACTAGTCATACCGATGCATTGCCTCCATAATAGCACTTACCGGCCGGTCAATACAACAATATGAAAACGGAGAGTGCACACATGGTTACCGCACAGAGCCGCACAGCGCTGGCGCTTCTCGCGCTTGCCATCAGCTCATTTGCAATTGGAACAACGGAGTTTATCAGTGTTGGTCTATTGCCACTAATTTCGGAAGATCTGGACATATCCGTTACAACAGCGGGTTTATCCGTTACTTTATATGCAGTTGGCGTAACCGTAGGGGCTCCGCTGCTTACGGCCCTTACTTCGAGGGTACCGCGCAAGACGCTGCTAATCGCCATAATGATCGTCTTCATCCTTGGTAATGGACTAGCGGCCAGCGCGAATAGCATTACGTTGCTGCTTATTGCCCGCGTTATCTCTTCCTTCTCGCATGGTGTGTTTATGTCAATTGGTTCTACCATTGCCGCCGAGCTGGTCTCGGAGGATCGCCGGGCGAGCGCTATTGCGATGATGTTCTCGGGTCTGACGGTCGCTACCGTTACCGGGGTACCGCTTGGCACACTGCTTGGCCAGCATATGGGATGGCGGACTGCTTTTATCGCTATTGCGGCAATTGGCGTAATCGCCTTAATATCGAATATGCTGCTTGTCCCATCCAATTTGCGCAAAGGAAACCGGACGAAGCTAAGCGAGCCGTTTAAGGTGCTGAAGAATGGCAGGCTGCTGCTGGCCTTTGCCATTACTATGCTTGGATACGGCGGCACATTTGTTGTATTTACTTATCTGTCACCGCTGCTCCATGATGTCACTGGGTTTAAAGATAGTACGATTGCGGGTATTCTGGTCCTGTACGGTATTGCGATTGCCATTGGCAATCTGATCGGCGGCAAGGCAGCCAATCGCAAGCCCCTTACGGCACTGCTTATTATGTTTGCCCTGCAGGCTGTTATCCTGCTCATTCTAACGTTCACTGCACCGTATGCCGCTGCTGCATTAGTAACGATTACACTGATGGGCTTACTAGCCTTCATGAATGTCCCTGGTCTTCAAATGTATGTCGTTCTGCTCGCAGAACGCTATATGCCAAAATCCATTGATGTCGTCTCTGCCCTTAACATCTCGGCCTTCAACGCTGGTATTGCCATCGGAGCTTATATCGGAGGTATCATTACCGATGAGCTTGGCCTTATCCATACTCCTTGGATCGGCGCAATCATGGTGCTCGGCGCCGTTATTCTGACGGCCTGGAGCCGTTCGATGGAAAAGAAAGAAACAGAAGGTGAACAACAGCTTCAAGCTTCCGCTTCTTAATGAGGTGAAGCACAACAATTATGCTTTCGAAGTATGAATCATCTCAAGTGGCCTAAACACGGCCATTGGTGTGATAATTCATTTTAGCTTACGAAGTATGAATCGTTACCCTGGCCATTATTCAGGCCATTAGTATAACAATTCATTTTAGGAGGATCTCTCATGACAACAGCACAACATTTAAACGATAAAGTAGTTCTTCACAACGGTGTAGCTATGCCTTGGCTTGGTCTTGGCGTATTCAAAGTAGAGGATGGCAGCGTAGTTGTTAACTCCGTTAAAGATGCGATCAAGAACGGATACCGCAGCATCGATACAGCTGCTATTTATGATAATGAAACAGGCGTAGGTCAAGGCATCAGCGAGGCAATGGCCGAGTACGGAGTGGCTCGTGAAGATCTGTTCGTTACATCGAAGGTATGGAACGCCGATCTGGGCTACGAGTCAACGCTGGCTGCTTTTGAGACAAGCCTGAACAAGCTTGGTCTGAATTATCTGGATCTATACCTCATCCACTGGCCAGTTGTAGGTAAATACAAAGAAGCATGGCGTGCACTTGAGACTCTCTACAAGCAAGGCCGCGTTAAAGCGATTGGCGTCAGCAACTTCCATGTCCATCACCTGCAGGATCTGATGAAGGACGCTGAGATTGTACCGATGGTCGACCAAGTGGAATATCATCCGCTGCTGGCGCAAAATGACCTCCGTGCCTTCACTCGTGAGAACAACATTCAGCTTGAAGCATGGTCTCCGCTGATGCAGGGTGGTTTGCTTGACCATCCCGTATTGACGGAAATCGCTGATCGCCACGGCAAGTCCGTTGCACAAGTGATTCTGCGCTGGGATCTGCAGAACGGTGTCGTTACGATTCCGAAGTCGATCAAAGAAGCTCGTATCATCGAGAACGGCAGCGTATTTGATTTCGAGCTGTCGGCTGACGAGATCGCTCAGATCGACGCATTGAACGAAGACAAACGTGTTGGTCCGGATCCGGACAACTTTGATTTCTAATATTTGAGAAGTAGGGGTTGTCCCAAGCCAATGGCTTTGGGGACAACCCCTTTTTTCATGCGCCAGCGTAAGTCCTCCGCATTTCCTGCTCTACATACCTGCATTTTGTCTTATTCACCATTTGCTCGTTTTCTCCACTTCGCACCTCTCGCCGATTATCTCCCCCTCCCTGCCAGATTGCCCTCCCCCTTCCCCTGTACCTCGCACCTCTCGCCGTGCAAATATCCCCGGCACACTTATCGCCCCTCTGCACCTCGCATAGTCTCACCGACTATGTTCCCTTCCCGCCAGATTGCCAGTCCTCTACACGCTAACGAATCGTAGTATGCTTATTTGCCTCATTAAGGCTGCTTCTAAAATCTAACGAACCACAGTATCGTTATTTGGCCAGATCAGGCTGTTTTGGTTCACACTATCAAGGAATAGCGTGTCTACGGTTCGTTAGAATTCCGCGAGGCTTTATTTAAATGAAATAAGCATTCTACGGTTCGTTAGAATGGAATCCCATTACGATTTAGAAGCTATATGTGGCTAATACTTGAACTCGCCGCTATTTGCTTGCTTTTTAATTTATCAATTGATAAGATCTATTCAACAACTTTAATTTATCAAACGATAAATTAACTACTAAAGTATTTCTGACAGAAGGGAATCCTGTTATGGCACGAAGAAAAAAACAGCCGCTTGATGAAGCAACCCGCTCCATGATCATCAAGACAGCACATGACCTGTTTATGGAGCATGGCTACCGATCGGTAACGACCCGCCAGATCGCCGAAGCCTGCGGCTTAACACAACCAGCGATGTACCATTATTTTGCGGACAAAGAAGCGCTTTATACCGAAGTATTGCGTACCGTTACGGAAGAAACGAAAGCAGCAATGAATGAAATCATTACCGGAGAAGGGACCGTGCGGGATCGATTAATCAAGATTGTTGCCTACATTCTGCAATACATGCCTGATGATCTAAGCCAGATGGAAAGAGATATCCGCAATGAGCTTCGTCCGGAAACGCAGCAGCTTATTACAAAGTGGTGGCAGGAAAGCTATCTGCTGCCGATTGCTGCTTTGTTTGAAGAAGGACAAAAAAACGGTAGTCTCCGGGGCAGCAAGAGTTTTGGACTCGACCCGATTCCATCTGCTTTCTTCCTGCTTAGCGTCATTCAACGCAAACCGGGAGGCAGCAACAATCCTGTTCCAAAAGGCAGCGTCAGTCCTGTTCCGATAGAGGCATTGGCTGCAAAGACGGTCGATATTCTACTATTCGGGCTCGCTTCAGAAGAAGGAAGACAAGAGAGAAACTAATTTATAGCTATAGGGAGATGAGAAACGATGAATGGATTAAAACGTATCGCTGACGGTGTCAGCGGCAAACGCGGACGATGGATTACGCTCGTATTATGGATCGTAATCGTGGGTCTCGCGAATGCTTTCCTGCCGTCATCAAGTGATCACAAGAACGATGCTGCACCCAATCTGGAGAGCAGCGTCCCATCCGTTCAGGCTGATGCCCTGAATGAACATAACGGAATTCCGGCTATTATAGCCTGGCACCGAGCTGCAGGCCTGACTGATGAAGATATCTCGCAGATTCAGGCTTTATCGAAGAAGCTTGCTGATGAACCGCTGCCTTATCAGACGGAGCTCCCACCTCTTCATGAGATGCCGCGGCCTGCTCTGAAAGCGATGGTGTCTGAAGATGGTACAACGATGCTTCAAACGGTTGTTTTCGACAAAAATGCTTCATCCGATGACTTAAAGATCAGCTTGGAGCAGCTTGAGGCTGACGCGAACACCCTTTTTACGACCAAACCGTTTGATACGGACTTGGAGGAAGAAGGACTTGTCGGCCGCATCACCGGACCTGCCGGGATTGGCGTAGACGCGACCTCTTTGTTCAAAGGTGCTGACGTATCCCTGTTGATCGCAACAACTTTACTTGTCCTAATCATTCTATTATTGATCTACCGTTCTCCTATTCTTGCTCTTATCCCTCTTGTGGCCGTTGGCTTCGCTTATGGTTTAACTGGACCTATTCTCGGCTGGATGGCCGATGAAGGCTGGATATCTTATGACTCACAAGGCTTATCCATTATGACCGTGCTGCTCTTCGGCGCAGGAACAGACTACTGCCTCTTCCTTATTGCCCGCTTCCGCAGCGTATTAACAACAGAGTCTGATAAAAAGAAAGCATTGCTCAAAGCACTTAGCGATTCCGGCGGCGCGATTACGATGAGTGGTCTGACGGTTGTAATGTCCCTGCTTGCTCTACTGTTGGCGCAATACGGTGCAATTCACCGCTTTGCTGTGCCATTCAGCTTGTCGATTCTGATCATGATGATCGCAAGCGTTACGCTTGTTCCGGCTCTGCTTGCTATTCTTGGCCGTGCCTCCTTCTACCCGTTTGTACCACGTACACCGGAGATGCAGGCTGCCCGTGCCGCACAGAAACACAAGCCGCTTCCTGCGGCCAAAACAAAATCCAGCTTTGGTATGCGCTTAGGCGAAGCCATTGTGAAGCGGCCAAAAACGATCGCAATCTCCACGCTAATCGTACTCGGAATAACGGCAGCTTTTTCGACTCAAATTAAATTTACGTACGATACGTTATCCACTTTCCCAGAAGATATGCCATCACGTGAAGGGTTTACGTTGATTGGTGATCATTTCTCGGAGGGCAGCCTTGCGAAGGTTCAAGTACTCGTTCAAGCAGACGGCAAGGAGCTGCCGCTTAATCAGAAGCTTGGGAAACTGGCGAATATCAGCAATGTATCTGAACCTGTTCAGAATACGCGTGATGCTAATATCGTTTCCTATAATGTTGAGCTTGCGATGAACCCATACTCTATTGAAGCGCTGGATATGATTCCAACGATCCGCGTTGCTGCTGAACAAACCCTTGAAGAGGCAGGCATCACGGATGCATCCGATAAAGTGTGGATCGCAGGTGCAACGGCTGAGCAGTATGATACACGTCAGGTGACTGGCGATGATGCTTACCGAATTATTCCTGTTATTATCGGGATGATCGCTCTGCTCCTGCTCGTCTACCTACGTTCATTTGTAGCGATGCTGTACCTGATGGGAACGGTGCTTCTCTCCTACTTCAGTGCACTTGGAATTGGCTGGCTCGTTCTTCATTATTTCTTTGGCGCAGATGCCATTCAAGGTCTCATTCCGTTGTATGCCTTCGTCTTCCTTGTCGCGCTTGGTGAGGACTACAACATCTTTATGGTGTCGAGCATCTGGAAAAAGAGCAAGTCGATGCCGCTTAACCAAGCGATTACTGAAGGTGTTGCACAGACAGGCAGCGTTATCACTTCAGCTGGACTCATTCTGGCAGGCACCTTCGCCGTCCTTGCCACTCTGCCGATTCAAGTACTCGTTCAGTTCGGCACAGTAACCGCAATCGGCGTGCTGCTTGATACCTTTATCGTCCGCTCCTTCCTCGTACCAGCCTTGACGGTGTGGATCGGCAAATGGGTATTCTGGCCTTCGAAACAAGGAACAGCTGGAAAGGTTAAGGAAAAGAATTAACCCGGCCAGCTTTATTACTAGTAGCATGAAAAAAGCCTTAGCTCCGGAAATCCGGAAGCTAAGGCTTTTTGTTATTTTTTCAAATGGTACGGCACGGTCGTGATCACGACATCCTTGCGGTAAAGAAGCTGAGTGCGGAGCATTAAGCTTGTTTGGTTATGCAAAATGTTCTGCCAGCCCTTCTTCGGAATAAACTGCGGAATAATGACCGTTACCTGGTAATTGTTCTCGCTCGCCTTACGCTGCACCGTATCAATAAACTTAAAGAGTGGACTCGTAATCGAACGATACGGCGAATGCAGCGTCACCAGTCTGACGTCCGGCTGGAACTTCTTCCACTTCTCCTCGAAGATCGTCTCATCCTCTTTCTCGAACGGGACGTATACGGCAATAATCTGCTCGGCCTTCAAGGACTTCGCATATAGAATCGAATGCTCTACGACATGCGTGATGCCAGCCACCGGCAATATCATCACATTACCTTCAATTGGGACTACAGGCTCGCAGGTCGCCAATCGCAGCTGTTCTCCAACAGCCTCGTAATGCTTCTTAATCCGGTGGAAGACGAAGATAATCAGCGGCAGGAAAATCAGAATCGACCATACCTGCTCGAACTTGGTCAAGAAGAACATCATCGATACGATAAAGCTAATCAGTGCGCCAATCGAGTTAATAATAAACTTGGGAACCCAGCCCTTTGGCCGCTGACGGATCCATTTTACAAGCATGCCCGTCTGCGACAAAGTGAACGGTACGAATACACCAACCGCATACAGCGGAATCAAGTGCTCCGTCTTTCCTTGGAAAGCTATAATCAGAATGATGGACAAGATACCAAGGCTGATAATGCCGTTCGAGTAACCAAGACGGTCACCGCGGACCGTAAACATTCTTGGAATGAACTTATCCTTCGCGAGGTTAACCGCAAGCAGCGGGAATGCCGAATAGCCGGTATTCGCTGCCAGAATCAAGATCAAGGCCGTTGTGCCCTGGATAAAATAATACATAAAGTTACGTCCAAAAATACTCTCTGCAATTTGCGAAGTAACCGTTACGTCTTCCCTTGGTGCAACACCGTAGTAGTAAGCAAGGAAGACGATCCCCGCAAACAGAACCGACAGCAGTGCGCCCATAGCCATCAAGGTTTTCGCAGCGTTGTTTGGCGCTGGATCCTTGAAGTTAGGAATCGCATTCGAGATCGCTTCCACCCCGGTCAAAGCCGAGCTGCCCGAAGCGAAGGCCCGAAGCAGCAGGAACAAGCTGATGCCCGCTACCGGTGTGCCAAGCGACGTATGCAGTGCAGGCGATACATCGCCTGTAGCGATTTTATATACACCGACGCCAATCATAATGAATACCGCCAGCACGAATAAATAAACAGGATAGGCGAGGATCGATGCTGACTCGGTTACGCCTCGCAGATTTAATATGGTGATACAAAGGACGAAAAATACGGCAATCAACACGGTATGGGTATGCAGGCTTGGAAAAGCTGAAGTAATCGCATCCGTACCCGCCGATACACTTACCGCTACCGTCAGAATATAATCGACCAGCAAGGCGCCGCCAGATACAAGTCCTGGGAATATCCCGAGATTTTCCTTCGATACCACATAAGCTCCGCCGCCATGCGGATAGGCAAATATAATTTGCCGGTAAGACAAAATAAGTGCCGTTAATAAGACAAGCACCCCGATACCAATCGGAATGGAATACCAAAACGCCGCAGCGCTCACGGTCATCAAGACTAACAAGATTTGCTCAGGACCATAAGCAACGGACGATAAAGCATCCGAAGACAGGATCGCAAGGGCCTTTGTCTTAATGAGTTTCTGTTCCCCTAATTCCGCGGACTTTAAGGGACGCCCGATCAGTAATCTTTTGATAAGAGTAAACACACAGGTCACCGCCAACAATGAAGTTAAACAACATACGCTTGGATACTTGGGCTACTCATCACTTATCAGTGGTAATGTAACCATGTTTGCTTTTTTTTACACGAAAAAAAGACCGCAGAGTATCCTCCCGCGGTCATAAAAAACCGAAGTTCACCCTCTCTATCAACGCTTACAAGGTTAGCTGACGGATTCGGGCGTCTAGAGAATCGCCCTACAGCTCTCTGCCTGAACGGCAGTTATGCTGATTCACCCCGGCGGTAACTATAATGGCAGTTATCGCAATTGGTTCCCCTGCTTTCCGACTTTCGGAAACTCAGCGAATATGAACATATGAAGTTTGCTAATTGATCATAGTCCTCTCTCCCTTATCTGTAAACCGTGATAATAATTCAAATAAACGCAGAAATCAGGGTTTAACCGCCATGAATGCGTATACATTCTTGAATCGCTTGCAGAATGTCCTAAAAAGCCAGCCATGCTGTCTTTTACCCTGTTCCAAGGAGATAATTCCCTAAATAAGGGAGGAGATCAGCTATTATACAGATGACATGATCCTATAAGGTCATTAAGCCGCAAAAAACAACGAACCAGCCGTCCGGCTGATTCGTTGTTTTTTCGAAAATCTTTTATTTCACGAGACGGAAAGGCTTTGCTTCTAGGTCACGGCTGTTAGGACCAACAAAGACATGGAACTCGCCAGCATCGCTCTTAAACTGCAGATCCATGTGGTAATAACGAAGCTGCTCTTCGGTAATTGAGAACGTTACCTTCTCCGTCTCACCAGGCTGCAGCTGCAGCTTACGGAAGCCCTTCAGCTCCTTAAGTGGGCGAACGACTTCTCCAGCAATATCACGCACGTACAGCTGGACAACCTCTTCCCCAGCAACCACGCCAGTATTAGTCACTTCAACCGATACTTCAAGCGTGTCTTCAGCATGCATTTCATCTGTCGACAGACTCACTTCGCCGTACGAGAAGCTTGTGTAACTGAGGCCGTAACCAAATGACAGAAGCGGCGCATTTGGCATGTCCAGATACTTGGAAACATATCGCTCATTCGCGTTCTGCGGTGTGAGTGGCCGACCCGTATTGTAGTTGTTGTAGTAGACAGGAACTTGACCAACCGAGTACGGAAATGACATCGTCAGGCGTCCGGATGGATTCACGTCTCCAAACAGCACATCGGCAATGGCATTGCCGCCTTCTGTACCTGGGAACCAAGCTTCAAGAAGCGCATCCGCCTCCTCGATAACACCATGAAGGTCCAGCGGTCTGCCGTTGAACAACACAACAACGATTGGCTTACCAAGCAGCTTCAGCTTCTGGATTAGCTTGAGCTGGGCCTGCGGCAAACGAATATCTCCGCGGCTTCCCGCTTCGCCGCTCATCTCAGAGCTTTCACCAAGTGCCAGAACGATAATGTCTGCATCTGATGCAGCGTTGACTGCTTCCTGCAGCTGCTCTTCCGAACCCGAGTCGATGTCGCAGCCTTTGGCTGTAGCAATTAGATCGGTACGTGCGGATATACCAGCATGAAGCTGAACCACTTCCTCTTGCTTACCCCAAATCGACCAAGGTCCAAGAATATCGCCACTCTCTGCGAAAGGTCCAATGAGCGCGAGTTTTTGCCCGCTGTGGAGTGGCAGAGCCCGCTCATTCTTCAGCAGGACACAGGATTTCGCCGCAATCTCACGTGCAGCAGCACGATGCTCATCGCAGAGCAGCACTTCTTTTTCCCGTTCTTCGCTAGCTGCGCGGTAAGGGTTTTCGAATAGACCCAACTTGTCCTTCAGCTTCAAGACACGAAGGACACATTCGTCGATTTGCGAGATGTCTACTTTTCCCGCTTCCACGAGCTCTTTCAGATGATTTGCGTAGTTAGACGTCATCATTTCCATATCAACGCCAGCTTCAATCGCCTTCTGTGCAGCTTCCGCACCATCCGCAGCAACACCATGTGGGATCATCTCGCTCACTGCGCCCCAGTCGGAGATCAGCATGCCGTCAAAGCCCCACTCATCACGAAGCAAGCTGCGCATCAGCCATTTGTTGCCGGTCGCCGGAATGCCATCCACCGTATTAAAAGCTGTCATAAACATCTCGCAGCCTTCATCAAGAGCCGCCTTATAGGCTGGAAGATAGGACTCGCGAAGCTGTCTTTCCGACATGTTTACTGTGTTGTAATCACGTCCGCCTTCGGCAGCACCGTAGGCTGCAAAGTGCTTCACGCAAGCAGCAACCCGGTCCATATCACCAGCGAGATCCTCACCTTGGAAGCCGCGGACAAATGCCCGTGCATATTCGCTGTTGAGGAACGGATCTTCACCAGTCGACTCCATCACGCGGCCCCAACGCGGATCGCGGACCAAGTCCACCATTGGCGCGAACGTCACATGAATGCCGGTAACAGCTGATTCTTTTGCAGCGATAGCAGCGCTTCGTTCAGCCAGCTCCATATCCCAAGTACTAGCAATCGCCAGTGTAACCGGAAAAATCGTGCGATAGCCATGGATAATATCAGCCATTAAAAGAAGTGGAATACCAAGACGGCTGTTCTCCATATATTTTTTCTGCAGGGCAATCGTTTCTTTGGCACCAACGGCGCTAAGCACGGAGCCAACATTATTCACCATGCTCTCCGTTACACCCATCCAAGCCAGCGGGCCAGTCAGATTCGCATCCTCTTCACTTAGGAAATTCGGGGTCAGCTGCATCAGTTGAAAAATCTTTTCTTCCAGCGTCATTTGCTCGAGTAATGCCGTAATCTTGGTCACGTGGATAGCCTCCAATAGGATCTTTTCTGCTTCTTTCACCATTATATCGATTGCCAATATGGAGCAACATAGCGATTGTAGCCGAAAACATCAACAATCTGGCTGCATACAACAACTATTGACAAATAGGGCATCTTACCACTAACCTTTGGTAATGCCTTGCTCCTACAAGAAAGTCAACCAGATTGGAGTAATATTGTGATTAATTCCGTTACAAAAGAGGATGAAAAAAGAAGCCGCTTGCCCGAAATTCAGCTTGTCCGCGCGCTTCTCATTATCGCCGTCATTATGATCCACTCCACCTCCTTCGCCACTTTGAAGATGAAGGAATCGGACTATTATTTCGTTTATCATTTCTTGAATATATCAATGTCGTTTGCAACACCAGCATTCGTATTTTTAAGCAGCTTTGTTCTGTTCTACAGCTACTATCCGCGTCCGCTTAACGGTGCGCTGATCAGCAGTTTTTATCGAAAACGAATCACTTACGTCATCATTCCCTATGTGCTGTTTTCGATCATTTATTTTATTTTGTATTACAATACTTACACGCCAAATATGCCTGCAGACGAGACCTTCCGAAGCTTCTTGATCAAGCTGGCAACCGGCAAGGCATATACGCATCTTTATTACGTCTTTATTATGGCTCAGCTGTATGTATTGTTCCCGCTGCTGTTAGTTGTGTTCCGGCGTTTCCCTAAGCTGATTAAGTGGGCTGTCCCCTTGGGGCTCGTTATCCAACTTGCCTTCTTTACATGGAATGAGCAATTTCTGCATCTAACTAATCTGATGAGCTGGGCACCTTCGTATGCCATGCAATATTTGCTCGGGGCTATACTCGGCATCTACTATCCGCAGCTGCGGGGATGGCTTCAATGGTCGAAGGAAGGAGCGACGCCTAAGCGTGTATCCGCGTGGCTGGCCTCTTTTGGCGTATGGCTCGGCAGCTTGATCGCGATGCTCATCGTCTTCTACGATATCCGGATGAACGGGACTGTCTATTCGCCACTCATGCTTGATGTGCTGAAAATGTTCTATTCGATTACCAGCGCCATTATGCTGCTGCATATCGCGCCAAGCTTGCATCGATTCCTGCCGAAAAAGGAGCTCCGTATCTTCGATTCAATCGCGGTATTTTCGTTTGGCATCTATCTGATTCATCCGTTGCTGCTGTTCTACTATCGGAAGTTCCCGCCTGAGAGCGGCATCTCCGTGTATTATCATCTGTGGTATGCGGCAGGCTTTTGCCTAGCGCTTGGCGTTAGTTGGCTGATTGTAGCGGGGGCTGCTCGTTTCATGCCGGGGGCGGCTTTGTTGTTTGGGGAGTTGCCGCGGAGGACCGGGCGATAGGGTTTGCTCGGGGATAGCTCTGCTGCGCAAGAGACATACTCTTTCGATCGCTGTTGTGCCCCGGATTTCTTTGAACTATACCGCTTCGGCGGTAGAAATCCAGAGCACAAAGGCGAGCGCTCCGCTTCTCAAGAGCATGTCTCTTGCTCCGCTTCGATCCCCCTCGCAGCCACACAAGCACCGCTGCAAAAACCAAAACGAAAAGCCTGTAATTAATACAGTAAAATATCGCTTTCGCCTGATCCGCTCGAGCTGAACATAACCTTGCTCCGCTGCAAACCAACAATACCCTATATCCACACTCTCCCTGCACCTACAATGGAGACCCATCTACACTGGAATTTGTACAACATAAATCCCTCTATCACGTTGTTCGCGCGAGCTAGACTGTATTTTATACAGGATATTTGCTGGTAGCAGCTCCATTTGAGCATTCACGCATCCATTTTGCTGGATGGAATACAACATAGCTCTGACATAGCAGTCCTTCAGGTAAATACACTGCACAAAATACAACATAGATTGCTCCGCCCTACAGTTGACCACCTTCCGACCTGGTTTCTTTCTCCACACTCTACTGCTTACCTCATCAACTGAATCCTACATCGTATTAACAATTAAGCTCCCTATTTTCACTCCCACCAGCATGTCCACTATCCACTTCACTTCAACCAGAATCGTCTTATTGCTGAAACAACCGCTCTATTGTATGATCTTGGTTGTTATTGTATTAATATGCCAATTTCTAGAGGAGATGTGTTTATGAGTGATGCTGCAGTAATAGCCAATTTATCGGGTTCATCTATCGTTTTATTGGTTAAAGATATACATACGGCTTCTGAGTTCTACAAGAATTTGGGATTTACTTATGAAGAGATTGGCGGACATGTCCATGTATCAAGAGGTAACGTTACTTTTATTTTGCACCCTTCCCTAAACAAAGAGGATGTAAGACCCTCATCTGCAGCAGCTGGCGGCTTATACTTTGATGTATTTGCGTATACAGACGCCGTCGATCTGCTCGTGGAAGAGTGCCGAACCAAAGCCGTAGAAATCGTTAATGGGCCCCATTATTCGGATCAGTGGAGCGAGTTTACGATTAAAGATGCTGACGGTTACCGTATTGCTTTTGGCGGCGGTATAAGCACAAAGTCGGAATAATAATTAACCTTGAAACTTTTCCAGCTTCTCTCCCGTCTACTTGGTGTCTTCATTCTTCGAACATACCTTAGGAGGCCACTCGCCATGAAAAAACCTTTCAAAATGCTTACAATTGCTGTAGCAGGATCTTGCCTGCTCGCTTTCACTCCTGCACTTGCTATGGCGCAGGAAACAACTGTCGTACCTATCGTTGCTACATCCGGACCGGTTACAGCCGTGCCAATCAGCGCAACGCTTCCAGATACACAAGCCGTTAAAGTTACATCCAATGTTATTGAGGAAACTTCCGATCTGCTTACCGTAAAAATTTCCGTACCTGTTATAAGCGGTATGCTGGATACCGCCTATCAAGATAAACTCAATACAACTATTAAAGAGAACGCAACCAAAGAACTCGACCGGCTGAAAGCTTTAGCTGCCGAAGATAAAAAGGATGCGGAACAAAATGATTACCCTTTTCACGCTTATGAATTGAACGTATCCTACGAGTTGAAAGCCGATGGCAGCTCATCCGCTAATGGCATTCTTTCGTTCACCGTTGCTACCTACGAGTTTACGGGCGGCGCTCATGGCGGTACTGCCGTTGAAGGCTTCAATATCTTAAATGGTAAGGAAGCTTCCGAGCTTACGCTTGAGCAAGCGCTTGGCGAAGGCGGTATCGCAGCTGCAAACAACGCGGTCCGTTATACCATCAACAAAAATCCAGAAAACTTCTTCTGGGATGCAATTACTACCTTCAAAATTGATGCCGATCATTCTTTCTTCGTGGATGGTAAAGGGATCGTTAACCTGGTCTTCCAACAATACGAAATCGCACCTTATGCCGGAGGGATTATCAACATTCCGGTAGACGAAACAACAACGACAGGTCCTTCCCTTACCTTGTCCAACAAAGAGCTGACTACTGGCCCGAACAACACGCAACTCGTCCCACTGCGTAAAACAGCTGAAGCCCTTGGCTACAAAGTAACCTGGAGCAATAAGTCGCAAAGTGCAGAAGTGTCCCGTGATGCACAATGGACATCCGTTACAGCCGGCAAGAACAGCTACTTTATTAATAAAATGGCTCCGATTAAATTAGGCACAGCACCAAGCCTGATCAAAGGCTCCTTGTACGTGCCGGTTGAATTCTTCGGCGACATTCTTAAGCTTCAAGTAAATGAAAAATCGGCAGACGACTCTGTTGTCATTCGCGGATAGTTCAAATTCAAAATCGTTTAAGACCCTTAAGAGACCTTAAACACCACATTCTCCCTCTCATATAGCAAGTTAAAGACCCTTAGGGACCTTAACTTCTCGAATATAGCCAAATATGCTCGGTTTCCCGACGTTCAAAAAGCACTTAAGACCCTTTGAGGACCTTAAGTGCTTTATTTTTGCCTTCGCACAGTAAGATAAGGCCCCTTGGGGACCTTATCTTTTCAAATATAGCGGTACCTGCTCGATTTTCTATGAACCCAGTCGGTCAACGACAAACCCAACCGAGAACTACACTCAGTTGGGTTTGCGTTTAATATAGTTCGTTAAACAACAAATGAAGCACCTTTGCCGCTTCTGCGCGGGTCAGGTTGTTCTGTGGAGTCAGGTTACCATTGCTGCCGTTAATGATGCCCGACGCAATCAGCTTCGCTACGCTCGGCTGTGCGTAACCCGCTACCTTACCTGCATCCTTGAAGCCAGACAGTGATGCGGACTCCGTAAGCGGATGACCAGCAGCTGTGAAGGCACGGTCCAGCAATACCATCATATCCTGCCGCGAAATGGACGCGCTTGGATTAAACTTGCCGTCGCCCGAACCACTCGCAAGACCAAGTGCCTGCGCAGTCATCACCGACTCATAGTAATAAGCTTTGGACGATACGTCCTTGAAGCCAGCTCCTGCCGACTCTGCATGCTTGCCAAGTACACCAATAAGCAGCTTTGTAAAGTCCGCTCTCGTTATATTAGCATTTGGCGAGAACGTATTTGCCGTTGTGCCGTTAATGATACCGCGAATCGCGAGCGCTTCAATATCCTGACGTGCCCACGAAGATGTCGTATCCGTGAAAGTCTTGCTCTGGTTCACAATCGTATACAAACTGAAATGCGTTGTAGAGAAGTTCATCACGCCATCCTCCGCGTGGAAACGTCCCGTTGGTACAATATGCAGCTGTCCACTGCCATCGATATAGGCAGCAACAAGCAGATCAGCCGCAACCTTCTCTGTAGCAGACAATGTGAACGGAACGCTCACCTCTACAGGAGCCTGCTCATTGTTCCACTCGATTACCTTGCCATCCAGCTCAAAATGCAGCTCAAGCACCGGACGACTGCCCACTTGCTGCTGAGCAGCAGCCGAAAGGGAAGCTCTATCAACTTGCTTAATATGAAGGGTCAAGCTTTGAGCCGAGCCAAGCTGTCCGGCAGGAATGACATGATTCGGAATGGTCACCGTTCCAAACGGTGTGCTAATCTCAACTTGACGTTTCTCATCTACATTGAGCAGCGAGTAAGGCAGTTGATACGCAATTTCCTTGGCATTACCAATCTCCGAGCTTGTAACCTCGAACTTAATTGTCTTTACATTCTGGCTATTCGTAGTCGCCTTCTCCAAAGCTTCAAGGGCTGCTACATTGTCAATAACTTGGGAGTACAGATCAGTTGAATTGTCTCCCGAATTATCCGGATTATCTGTATTGCCCGGCCCAGGCGTACCGCCGCCAGGTGTCGAATCGCTTGTCGAACGCGTAATTTGCAAGGTTTGGTTTGGAGTGAGGGCTTCACTTGTCGCCCCTCCTGTGCCATTCAGCCTGGTGAGACTTGTCTCAGCCAGTGTAACAGTAGAAGCCGTGCTGTCCGTGTATTCAAAAGTAAGCGTACATGCCGTAAAGCTGCCTGTGAAATGATTCGTTGTATCAAAGAAACCAAAATAACTGATGCCGTCTTTTTCCTTAATGGAAACTTTGGATGCGTTGCCGATCGCCTGCGAATAGGTAACCGATTTCAGCTTCACATGGCTATCCGTCTTGATGCCAAATTCAGCACTACTGAAGGGAGATTGCGAGCCTAGCACAAGATCGACTGAGAAGGAGGAGGCATTCTTGCCGACTTCAATGGCTTGCTTCGAGAATTGAGCGGTAGAAGATTCAGCCGCAAAGGCGCTTATCGGGAGAATCAGGCAGCAGATGATTAGAAGACCTGCTAACAATTTCATTTTCATCATCATGAACTCCTCATGGTTTATAAAATACAGGAAAAGGCGGTTTCACGCCTTTCCCTGCTGTGGATCAAAATTCTTATTTGCCTTGGAAAATATGAAGAATGATAACGGTGAAGTCCGTCAAATCAACTTTTCCGTCGAAGTTCACGTCGGCCAGTTTTGCTTGTGACCAGTCCGTATCCGTCGAGGCTGCACGGTAATGATCAATCGCTACTGATAAGTCTGCGGAAGTCAGTTTTCCATCTTTGTACAAGTCAGTAATATCTTTGTACGAGCGAATAAGGATCGAGGATGGCTCGTTGCTGAAAATAGCCGAGAAATCATAGTTCTCCGAGCTGCTGTTTACCACCACATTATCGAGTTGAACGTCCGCTTGAACGTTATCGACATTCGGATCAATCGGCATGAATGTCAGCTTGATCAAATCCGTGAAATCGGTAAGTGTAAGTGGCTGCTCTTGGAAACCTGCGATAATCCTAACGGTACCAGGCACGGTTTCGTTCGCCTGTAGGAAACCGTTGGTTTCATCCAGAAGTTGTGCGCCGGTTTTCGCATCGAAAGTGAACTTGGTCGCATCGTATTTGAACGTTACGTCAATTGTATTCACATTATTCAATTTGCCTGCCGCTACATAGAAATTCACCTGAGGGCTTTCTTCGCGGATAACCGTATCCGTCTTCGCGTAAATCTTCACCATCTTACCGACTTTTACATCAAATTGCGCAGTGTAAGGAACCCCTACAACCGTGTATGTTACCGTTACATGCTTCGTACCTTCTGTTACGGAATCAAAACCAGTGATCGTTACATCATTCAGCGACAGCGGTGTTTTCGAACCGTCGAGGTTGATTTTGCTTACAGCAAGCCCTGTTGTATCAAGCAGTTCGCCTAATGCGTAGTTCTTTTTCGTTGGAGCTGTTACATCAAGACCTGTCATATCCGTATGCACCATCGTGTACGTATCCACTTTCTCCATCGTGTCTGTGCGGTACGTATCAACAGAGATAGTGTTGTGATCAATATTGATCATCGAGAACGTAGGAACTTTCAACTGGCTCTTCACATCAGAATAGTAATCATCAAGTGTTGTTTTCAAATCGTAATATTTACTGCCGGAAGCGGAATTCGCCGTCAGGTACATGATGCCTTTCGGGTTAGCAAATACACCGTTATCCATCGATTGGCCTTTAAGCGCTTGGTCGCCTTCCATTTGGTACGTCTTCACGTAAGAGTGGTCATGGCCCATGAATACTAGGTCAATGTCCAGCTTATCGAATACCGGGAACAACACTTTACGCAGGTTCAAAATTGCCGTATCCGTCGCATGGGACGCCGCGCTGTAGATCGAGTGGTGGAACGTTACGATTTTCCATCTTGCGTCAGGGTTCGCCGCAATCGCATCTTGCATAAACGTTTCATGCGATGCGCTGTTCGTAGAGTTGGTGTTAAGCACCATGAACAAAGTTTCTCCGTACGTATAGTAATAGTCGCCGCCGGCAACCGTTGTACCGTATTGCGTCGATTCATTCGGCTGGTTGTAATGATACTGGTAGTTTACTGCACCGTCATGGTTGCCGACAACCGTTGCAACCGGCAGATTGCGCAGCTCCGTTGGCTCCAGGAATTTGCTATACTCTGTCTCGCTGGAAGCGGTGTTGACTTGGTCACCGGCAGACATAATGTAGCTCATATCCGGGAACATTTGAGTCGCTTTGTTCAAGGTATTCGCCCAGCCAGCTCCATCTGTCGCTGCATTACCACCTGCACCAATCTGCGGGTCACCTACGAACATGACGCTAAAATCATGGGAGTCCTTTGTACTGAATTCATATGCCTGGCTCCAGTGCTCGTCCAAGCCGTCGCCTACACGGTACACATAATCCGTCGACTCATTCAGCCCTGTTACCGTTACTTTGTTGGAATAAAAGCCTGCTACCGCAGCTTGCGCCGTTCCGTTGAACGAGGCTGCCGTAGCCGCTGGGAATACACCGTCTACAACATCTGTCTGCTTCGCGATCTGAACAACCGTACCAACTGGCAGCGATGCTGCCGAGTACCAAGTCAGGTTCACCTGCGACTCATCAGCCCCCGGATTAAGCAAAATGTTGCTCACCGAATAAGGATCTACTGCTTGTGTAGTCATCCCTGTGCCCGGTTCATCCGCTGCATTAACCAGCGTCGCTGTCAGCGAAGTTGCCAGAACGGTTGCCACAAGTACGGAATACATTCCTTTGCGCACGCCTTTGTGTTGCTTCAAAACGTTAAACAATGTAATACCCTCCCACTTTGTGATTGCCCTCAGCCCTAGAGCTTGTCTATTGAGGCATCATCAAAACCTTAATGGTATTATGTAATGGCAATATTATCTTGGTAGTGAATTATTTGTAAAATTATGTAAGGGATTAATGAAAATAACATATTCCCCATTCACTCACGGCATTAAAGAAAAGCTCTTTGAATGAGCCAAATCAGGCCAAATACCGAGATCGCCGCTGACATCGCCGGCATTGTCCACCTTATACGACGGGCGTAATGAACAACCGGATACATGAGCAGTACGATCATCAATTGTCCGAATTCAATACCCACGTTAAACGTCAGAAGCGACGCTGCCATTTGGCCGCCGTCCAGTCTCATCTCCGACAATGTAGCAGCAAACCCGCAGCCATGAATAAGACCAAAGCCAAAGGCAAGGAACATATTATGCTTGCTCGCATTTTTGTTCAAAATGCTGTTCAGAGCAACATAGATAATACTTAACGCAATAACCGATTCAACGAGCTTACCTGGCAAGTTGATAACCCCAAAACCAGCCAACAGGAGCGTTACCGTATGAGCAGCAGTAAAAGCGGTAACTACCGCAAGAATCTGCTTGATGGAACGAGCACCAATTAAGAGACTAAGCACGAATAGAATATGGTCATAACCTGTAATCAGATGCTCGATCCCGAGAACAAAAAACTGCTTCACGGCACGGAACAGACTAATCTTGCCCAGTTCCACTTCCCGGTTGTCAAAGTTCAGGGCATAGCTTTGCTTATCACTGCCATCCTGCTTGAGAGCCATCGTGACATAGTTGATATGCCATTGGTCCACATCTTCATAGATCGGCTGGTAATCCAAGACAAAATGTTCCGGTTTGGAGGATACATCAAATTGAAGCTTCGCTTCCGCATAAGGCTGGTCACGCGCCTCCGTTGCTTCAAGCGTCAAAAGTGCTCCATCAAGCGGCAAGCTGTCCGCATACAGGTTGATTTTATCAAGTAGATACGTCTCTACATCTGCCTTATGCTCCGCGACAAACTTCTGCAAGACCGGGGTGGAAAAGTCACCTACATCCGGATCATTTGGTGCGACAGCGAGGCGCAGATCATACATATCAATTCGCAGATCATAAGCGATTGATCCGTCTTCCATCTGTATGTCGGAGTAAGCAACACTATCGCCGCTGTGGGCTGATGCGGAAGTGCCGTTGCCAAAAATAGCGATGAGCATCAATAATCCAAGCATACTTGCAGCAAATAGCTGGCGAATCCACTTGCGGTTCATTGAATAAACAACCTCCAGTACATATCTAATCTTGTCCTATCGTAAAGGTCAATTGTTAATGGAGTTGTATTCCTTTCTTGAAGTAATTGTAAATTAATCCCTAATTAACAAACGATGATTATGATAAGGACAAATCGGATTGTTTGGAACACGGAGGGAGTCTTAAGTGAACGTATTGTGGAGCAGGATGGCACAGCCGAAATTCAGGGCAGGTGTATTCATCCTTTTACTTATCGTGTTTGCAGCATCGGTCTACCGTTTCAATCTTATGGACGAGTTCACGTTTAATGAACAGACAGGCAGTGCCTATGAGCGCTATGAAAAAGCACGCGTGGTCGATATTACGAAGGAACAACTCGAGAAGGATCCTAATATTGATGGACTATACCGCGGCACGCAGGAGCTGTCGCTTAAAATTCTGTCAGGCGAGCATAAAGGCGAAGTAGTACCCGTTACGAACTACCTCAGCACGATGTTTAACGTTCATGCCAAGGTCGGAACCATGCTGACGGTCAATATCGCAACAGCGAATGAGTCTAATTACAACGTTACCGTCTACAACTACTATAGGGCTCCCTACCTCTATGGCATGATTGCTATCTTTCTAGCGATTCTATGGGCAATCGGGGGTAAAAAAGGGCTGAAGTCCGCAGTCGCCCTGCTCTTCACCTTCGGGAGCATCTTCTTTCTCTTCCTGCCGATGCTCTACCGCGGCTATTCACCTATGCTCGCCGCCATTATTGTCGTCACCACAACGATTATCGTTACGCTGCTATTACTTGACGGATGGAGCTCCAAATCGCTGTCTGCCATTATCGGCACAATGATTGGCGTGATCCTAGCGGGAGGCGTAGCCACCTTGGCGGGATATCTTCTTCACATTAACGGATTTAATACGAATGACTCGGAGACGCTCTTATTAGTAGCGGATAATACCGGACTTCATGTGCAAGGCCTCTTATTCGCTGGCGTTCTGATTGCGGCGCTGGGTGCAATCATGGATATTGGTATTTCAATTGCCTCCGCTGTCCATGAAGTGTATATCACTAACCGTAAGCTTAGTCCAAAGGCTCTATTTATGGCAGGCATGAACGTTGGCCGCGATATGATGGGAACAATGGCAACAACACTGATCCTTGCCTTCACTGGTTCCTCCCTCATGTCACTGCTTGTCCTATATGCCTACAAAGTGCCGTTTAATCAGCTTGTTAATATGAACCTCGTCACAATCGAGGTCCTGCAAGGGATGACTGGCAGTATCGGCGTTATTCTAACCGCGCCAATTGTGGCCTTCGTGTCTTCACGGCTCATGCCGTATTATGATCGTATGGCTGCCCGTAAGCAGACGACTGCTGTAGATATCGGACAAAAAAGCCCTCATCCCCATGTGGAGAAGGCCATGTAAGCCATAATAAAAAGCCATCCGCTCTAAAAGAGCAGATGGCTTTTCGTCTTTTACCTATTAGTCCTCTTGATCGGCGAAGCCATGCTCAACGAGATAATCCATTTCCATATCGAGGATCGTCTCAATTGTAATCTCATCAAGCTTCACATCGCGCTGCTTCAGTACATAATCAACCAGCTCATCGCTGTCGATATCAACAACTTGCCCTTTCGCCGAGCTTTGCGCTTTATCAATAAAGGCAGCCTCATGCTTCAGCACGAGGCTGATTGTTTCCGCAGACACCTTCGAACGCTCTGCGAGATATTTCACTAATTCCTGCTCATTTAATTGCTGCTCACTCATCTGCTTATGCCCCTCCATTACCTGTTTGTACCATTGTACCATTCCAGGGAGCAGATTCAAAAAAATTGCTTATTGCGCTGTATATCCGCCATCGACAGTCAGCGTTGTTCCAGTAACGAAGGACGCATCATCACTTGCGAGGAAAAGGACCGACTTCGCGATCTCCTCCGGCTTGCCAAGACGGCCCATCGGATGCAGACTTTCGAGGTATTGATGTGCCTCTTCACTGCTACCAGCAATCAGAGGCGTCTCGATATAACCCGGGCAGATAGCATTTACACGAATACCCTTCTGCGCATAAGCAATCGCAGTGCTTTGTGTCAGCAGTTTCACGCCGCCCTTGGCAGCCGAGTAAGCTGGAATCGGACCACGAGCCACATGGCTGTGAATCGAGCCACAGTTCACGATCGCTCCCCCTGAGCCCTGCTTCAGCATCTGCTCAATCGCATACTTATCACAAAGGAATACACCTGTCAGGTTAATATCAATCATCCGCTGCCAATCCTTCGTGGACAGCTCATGTGTAACACCTTGCCCGCCGATGCCTGCATTCGCGAAAAGTATGTCAAGCTTGCCGTATTTCTTAATGGTGGCTGCAACCATTGCCTTCACATTGGCTTCGTCAGCAACATTCGTCTTTACGAAGAAGGTATCATGACCTTGTTTGTTCAGCTCTTCCGATACTGCAGCTCCGCGGTCTGAAAAATCTGCGATGACGATTTTCGCACCTTCTGCTGCGAATTCCCGAACAGTTGCTTCCCCAATACCACTTGCCCCGCCGGTTACAATTGCTACTTTATTTTGAAAACGCATAGGATAACCACCTCTTATTAAAATAAAAGATAAGACCTTATCTAGCCATTGCCCCGCCATCGATAACCATTTCTGTCCCCGTCATATAAGCCGATTCATCAGACGCAAGGAATAAGACGAGATTTGATACCTCATCTACCGTTCCCACACGACCCATTGGTGATACGGCTTGTCCGAGCGCTTCTTTGTTGCGGTGCGTTGCTGCCGCTGCATAATCGACCATAGCCGTATTAATGTACCCCGGATGAATGGAATTGACACGAACTCCTTGAGTGGCAAATTCCATCGCTGCATCCTTGCTCATCGTCCGCACTGCACCCTTGCTTGCAGCATACAGTACATGGCTCGGCGAACCACCAATACCAACGATAGACGAGGCGTTAATAACGGAGCCTCTCTGCTGCTTCAGCATCACCGGAATGACATGCTTCATATAATAATGAAGGAACAACACTAATGAATATTGATCAGCTGGAATATATCCTGGAGGTCGCTAAGGTTAAATCGATCTCTGCAGCTTCGAACAATCTGCATGTCACACTGCCTGCCATCAGCCAATCCATTACGCATTTGGAGAGTGAGCTTGGTGTAAAGCTGTTCACCCGTTCCCGGCATGGCACCTTCCCGACTGCTGAAGGCAATATTCTTATTGATAAAATAAGTGTAATTATCGAGAAGGTGAAAGAGCTGAGAGAGGAAGCACAAAGCTTCACCAATACGATCAGCGGTGAGCTTCGTATCGCTACAATACCCGGACCAATGTCTCTGCTGGTCAAGACGATTGCCGCATTCAAGCAGAACTATCCGAATGTGAGGGTAGTGATCGAGGAGACCAATCACTCGATATGCTGAACAGCATTCATCAGGATAAAATTGATCTGGGACTGATTATTTTATACGAGGATTTGGAAACCCGTGTTTACGACTTCGTCTTCACGAAGGTCGTCGATACGTCTATGCTCTGCTGCGTGAGCCAAAGCAGTTCGCTCGCCTTGCGGGAATATATTACCCCTGAGGATCTGCAGCGCTATCCGCTTGCCCTCTATAAGGAGGACTACATCAGTTGGTACGTCGATCGTCTCGCCAACCAATACGGCCCAATGAATATCATGTTTACAACCAATAATACTTCTGCCGTTAGACAAGCCTTACGCGAAGAGATGGCCATCACATTAGGCGTAGACTTCACCTTCATGAACCGTGATGAGCCTTACCTCGAGGATTTTAGAATAATAAATATCCGTCACCCGGGAGACTCCCCAGTGCCGCTTGGCTGGGTTAGGGCAAAGAATAAATCGGCTCAAGATACAACTAGGATAGCGGCAAATAAAAAGAGCATCTCATGATCGAGATACTCCTTCTTCGTGCTAATTTGGTATATGGAGAATTAGTGCACGGCGGCAGTCGCAAGAATTTCGCATTTCCGCTCTTCCCGCTCTTCGCTTGTCATACGCGGGCAGGTGTAGCATTTCGTCCCGTTCTCACGGCGGTCATACATGCAGCAGGAGGAATGCATCAGCCACTTCTCCTCCGGCTTATACGGATTCTCCACATAACGGGGATTCTGCAGGACATAAGGATTCCGTCTGCGGTTGAACAAGGCTGGGTCCAGGAATTCCGTCAGCAGCTTGCCGTCTGCCAAGAATTGCTCCGTGAGCTGAGGCATATTCATGTGCTCGGCGATGAAGTCCTGCGTCATCTTCAGATGACCGCTGAACTGCTGCCAGATCGCATCCGGTTTCAAATCGCCAGCTGCAGCGATCAGCTCCACCGCAGGTGTAACAAAATTAGTGAAATACTCCTCCCAATGCTGGAGCAGGAAAGCCTTGTGCTCATCCGGTTCGGTTGGAACCGCCACAGAGCGGAGTTCTTTTATTTTATAACCAAGATGGGCATGATCATCATGCATTTCCACCTGGTAGTTGATATTATCCGGGTACATATCCAGTAAGCGATTGTACATCGAAACGAATAACAGCTGAACGATACTCACTTTACATACCGATGTTCCGATAAAAGAAGCTGGCAGCGCTTTCGAGTTTGCCTGTACTGTCTCTCCACTTATTCGAAGCGCCTCTTGCAGGATGGCCGGATCAAAGAAGCTCGTTGCCGGAATCTCATACATCGGATGCTCTGCCCCTTCAGGCGAAATATGGTAATACATCTTCACGATCGTCCAATCGAACAACGTCTCCGACCTCCATTTCATTTATCGCATGGACCTTAGGCCCGTATTACACCTATTTATTCTATGTATTTAGTCCTCTAATATGATAAAGATTCTCATACTCACTGTCAATTTAATCCGCATAAGATAGACACTTTTGCCTAAAGCTGTAAGGAAGAGGTGAATGAGATGAGTATTATCATTGGAGCAGGGCTCGCAATAGCTGCCATCCTTGTCGGCTGGATCAGTTATCGGAGTGAGACGGGCAGGAAATTGCTCAGCAGCCTGGCCGCAATCGCGATTTTCCTCGCTTCCACTGTCATAGCAACAGCAGCAACTCGGACGATTATGGACAACACTGTGTATATGACAGAGATTCATTCCGTGCTGGAATCGCCAACTTTTATCATCAGTACGGGATACTTGATGATTTATGGATTAGCTCGGATAGTTGTGGGGGTAGGGAGAAGTGCGGCAAGAACATGAGAACGCAAAAAAAAGCACCTCATAGGAGATGCTTCCTCTTGTTCAGCCTGCTAATGGGCATCTATTTGCGTTGACTGTAGCTTGTATTATCAACAACAGCCAGCATTCTTTCTTCTTTGATCATAGGGGATTGGCACAGGAAGCATACGGGAGCTTCGGACAGTGAGAAATTATCTCTCATCCATCCCTTGCATTGCTCACTCGAGCATGACCATACCACTGTTAGCTCAGTAGGCAGTTCTTCGACCGTTTTTTTCCGAGAATACAATATAATCCCTCTTTTCTTCTAATCTGTAATGGCAATGAAAAAAAGCCCCAAACCGGAAGTTCGGGGCATTCTTCAGCAATACTACAGTTTTACAACGTTTTCTGCTTGTGGACCACGGTTGCCTTGAACGATGTTGAATTCAACGCGTTGACCTTCGTCCAACGATTTGAAACCGTCGCCTTGAATAGCGCTGAAATGTACGAATACATCGTTGCCGCCTTCAACTTCGATAAAGCCAAAACCTTTTTCTGCGTTAAACCATTTTACTGTACCTTGTTCCATTTGTAATTACCACCTTATATATGATTTACATGACATTCTTATTCTTTGAACTAACAAATAAAAAATTCACATATCGTACAAGATTATTTCATTTCGTAAAAATAACCCTCTACGAGATGTGAATTCAGGTCACGTTTATAAACACATTGTACCACATCCAAATGGAAATAGCTAATACCAATGGGTCCCATTAGGAAAAAATTTTTTTATGGCGAACATCATCCACTTGGAACCCCATTCTGAGCTGCATTTTCCAAAGCCTTAAAGGAAGAGCAAGACTCCTCTCCTGCTCTCCCTCCCGGCTTATCTTTATAATTCCCTTCTCGCCCAAGTGCATTCATCGTCATCATTAAGTCCAAGGGATGAACGGATCATCTGCTCTACGACCGAATAATCAGCTGGATTCTCGCGGTTCAGCTTCATTCGCTCCTTGGTCGGAGCTACCCGGTTGCACATAAAGCGCGGCACCCCAAGCTCATTATTGGAAGGAGCGTGATACAGAAACGGATGGCAGATGACAATATCCCCTGGTCCACCTGTCGTTTCTACGACACGAAGTGAATACCCTTCTGGATCTTCGTAAGCAGAATCCATAAACGCTGTGAGGTATTCCTTCTTCTCCTGCAAGCTGGCGCCAGCTTTGTTCTCAGATGCCTTATGACTTGCTACAAGCTTTTCCAGCCATGGGTGCTTGTTGCATTCCCCAATCGCTTCTCCAAGACCAAGGCCTTTCGGATGCTGCTCCAGCATCTTCGCTACAATATGATGCGAGCCTTCTGCCACTAATGTGCCCGAGCCGCCTTTTCGCACATCCGAAAACAAGCAGACAAGAAGGAGTCCTTGCTCCCAGCTGTCCAGATAATGGCGGAAGTGACTGCCGTCATAATGCCAGCCGCCCGGCACCTCCGGTCCGAAGTTAATAATGAAGCCGCCCCACATCGCCTTATGCTTCGTACGGCCAAGCTGCCACCTGTCTTCGCCAAGCAAATCCTCAATTGCCCCCGTCAACCGATCCGTATTGCAACCATCCGTTACCGAATCGTAGTAATCACCAAGACGAATGACAGGCTGTGTCCAGGTTCTAGGGTCATCGCGTTTCACATCATGCTTCACCAGCAGCTCATTCCACAGAAAATCCTGTACCTTAAGCGCTTCTTCCCTCGGATAAGCCTGCTCGACCTTAACCCAGCCCTTTTCTTTAAAATGTTGGACCTGCTCGTTCGTCAGTACTTTCGGCATGTTAAGCACTCCCTTATTCATTTATGTTTGATACATTCCTTCTATATAAAGAAGAAGCTGTTACTCTTTCACCGAACCGATCATAATGCCGCTGATAAAGTATTTCTGCATGAACGGATAGATCAGCAGAATCGGCACCATCGTAATGACAAGCTTCGCTGCCGTTAAGCTACGATTGGATACGGAAAGCAGGCTTTTCACCTGATCCACATCACGAATCGACATATCCAGGTTGACGACCAGCTGTTGAATATACGTCTGCAGCGGATAATCGTCCGTATTAATAGAGTAAATAAGACCGTCGTAATACGCATTCCAGTTGTTAACAACAACGAACAACGCTATAGTCGCGATAATCGGCTTAGATAACGGAATATAAATTTGCAGAAGTCTGCGCCAAGGGCTCGCCCCATCAATGCTCGCCGATTCATCCAATTCGGAAGGAAGGGACCGGAAATAGTTGATCGTGAGAATGATATAGAACTGACCGACAGCACCTGGAAGGACAAGCGCCCATATGGTCCCCAGCAGATGCAGATCTTTTACCGTGAAAAACATCGGAATCATACTTGGCCCAAACAGCATCGTTCCAACTACAATCCACATGTAGACACCGCGGAAAGGAAATGCTTTGCTGCTTCTGGATAACGGGTATGCCGCAAGCACAACCAGAACCATATCTACAATTAATGCAAGTACAACCCGTTTGAACGACACACCTATCGCGGTCAAGATCGCATGATCTTTGAATATTGTCGTGTACGTCGTCATATTAAGGCCTAAAGGATAGACCGTCACAAGCCCTGCTGTAGCCTTCGCGCTGTCACTGAGCGATACGGCGAAAATATTTAACAGCGGGATTAGTGTCGTGACAGCCAGTAGAATCAAGATCAAGTAAATGACGGTATCTGTTATATAATCCTGCTTCGTTTTTTTGATTGTCAGCATGAACGTTCACCCCGTCCTTCTAGAACACCTTATAATCGCCGTATTTCTCTGCCAGCCATTGCGAGAAGAATATAAATATAAAGGCAACTGCTGATCTGAACAGCCCAACAGCAGTAGCAAATTCATATTGGTTGTTCTGGAATCCCATCCGATAAATATACGTATCGTAAATATCCGAAACCGAATAAACGAGCGGATTATAAAGGTTAAAGATCTGGTCAAAGCCGCCGCTCAATATGCCCTGCAGACTCAAGATTAAGATCAGGACGATGGTTGGTCTTATACTTGGCAGCGTGATGTGCGTCAATTTGCTCCATCTGGTTGCCCCATCTACCTCGGCCGCTTCATAAAGACTTGGGTTAATACTTGTTAATGCCGCTAGAAAGACGATCGCGTTAAATCCGAAGCCTTTCCATACGTCGGTTAAATAAATAATAATCATGAACCATGACTTGCTCGTGAAGAACAATATCGGCTCGTTGTCGGATAAACGCCCAATGAGTCCATTGATTAAGCCCTCTACGGAGAAGAAGTCTTTGAAAATACCGGCCATGATGACCCACGACAGGAAGAAAGGCAAGTAGACAACGGTCTGTACCGAACGCTTGAACCATCTCACTCTCGTCTCATTCAGCAGCAAGGCAAACGCAAGCGCACAGGAAACGTTTAATACGATCTTCACGACCGAAATCGTAATCGTATTGACGGTTATACGTTTGAAGTCTGGAATCTCGAACAAGCTTTTGAAATTGTCCAGCCCAACCCAAGGTGAGCCCCAGATTCCTTTAATCGGATCAAAGCTCTTGAACGCCATAACCGAGCCTAGCGTCGGATAGATACTGAATACGACCAGAAACACAATGACGGGAAACAGCATGATATGATAGTGGATCACTTCTTTATTGCGCGTTGGCTTTGGCAATTGGTTCCACCTCTATTCGTACCAAACAAGTGCTGAGCATGATGAGCGATTCGCCCAGCACCTGTTTGAATGACTATTATTTGCTGGCGATTGTGTTCACTTCAGCCGTAATCTCATCGCCGCCCATGCTCTTCCACTTCGTAACGAAGCTATCGAAGTCATCAATCGACTTCTTGCCGGTAATAATCTCGAGGAAGGTCTGCTTCTCCATATCATCGAGGGACGTCTTCTTTTTCTGCATCAAATCGGTTGTTCCGATAAACGCTGGCAGCGTCTGTTGAACCGGATTTTTGGCGAGTCCGGCAGCACCTACATAGAAATTATTTGCCCCGCTCCAGAGTGCCATATCAGCGAATGGATCTGCTGCCGCTTGATACGTCTGAATTGTCTTAACCTGTGCTTGTGTCTCCGGCTCAGCTGTACTGACGTCCTTCTCTCCATTTAATACAGCCATAATGTCTTTGTAGCGATTCGAAATTTCATGCGGGTCTTTCGCACTTATCGATACCGGAAGCAGCGCCATCTTCGCATCGGTATATTTGCCGCCTGCGTCGAAGGTAAGCTTGTTGTACCAATCGAGCTTCTTCGCGTTGGCGTCCTGCGCGACATTAAGCACTTTCATAATCGCTTCGGGATGCTTGAAGCCCTTCTTAATGACGACAAACGAACGGATCTTGCCATAGCCTCTTGCATGCGCGATTCCGTCTTGGCCCTTCAGGACGGTAGACTGCCACACCGCATTATGATCGTTCTTCACCGAATCCGGCAGAGGATACCACGGTGCCCACCAGGAGCCGTCAAAAATCCCCGCCGATCCTTTCGCAACAGCTTCAACCGCTTTATTGCTATCGTTCATCATGAAGTCTTTCGCAACAAGACCTTCGCTGTACCATTTGGCCAGTCGGGCCAGCGCTTCCTTCACTTGAGGCTGAGTCGAGCCGTATACGATACTGCCGTCATCCCCTTTTATCCATTGACCAGGATAGGAGTTATAAGCACCAAATACAAAGTCGAACGAAGCCGTATCTGAATTGTAGATATTTTGCTGGGTTGGAAGTTGGCCCGACTTGCCCATCGCTTTGAAAGCTTTTAACGCATTCTCCACATCGTCAAGTGTCTGCGGCTCCTGTAGCCCTGCTTGATCCAGCCAGTCTTTGCGCGTCCATACGACTGGAATTGCCGTTTCGATATCCGATAAGGAAGGGATGGCGTACATCTTACCGTCGAAGGTTACCGGATCAAACACATCGTCGCCGCCCAGCTTCATACTTTCTTTCAAATAAGGTGAAGCATAATCGTTATAGACCTGTGTCAGGTCCTCCACCATGCCCGCTTTCACCAGCTTGCTGAGAATGTTCAGGCCATTTGGCTCTACGCTAATCGTCAGAACGTCGGGGATGGTATTGGCAGCGATCAGCAGATTAACTTTTTGCTCAAATGCAAAGTTCTGGTCACTTGTTGTCCATGCCAGCTTCGGCTTCACATTCAGATTGTCTAAGAACCATTTTTGCACATCATTGTTCTCAAAGCTCTCTCCTGCCGGCATGTTCGCCTCTGTCGATACCGTATTACCAGTCGTAAACTCAACCAATTCCGGCATCTTACTGTAAGGATCCGGCTGCTCAGCTGGTGCTGGTGTTGCCGTCGCGGCTGCATTATTGGCTGCCGTGTTCTTGGGCGACTCTCCGCTTCCCTGATTGTCCGAGTTGCTGCATGCAGCCGCAGACAACATCAGTGCCACGAGCAGCGAAGTTGATACTCCTGCTTTGAATGTCCGTTTCACCTTAATCCCCCTTTTGGAACCATTATGGCGTTTCACACCCTAATTATAAGCGCTTACATTTCTAGCAAGAGATAGACAACGATCATTGGATGCGGGGGAAAATATAGCCGAAAACGATCAGACAGATGACAATTATCCTACTATGTCAGAATAAAATTCTCCCCTGCCCGCCGCTACGCCAGCTTCATTCATGGCCTGCCTCCGCGCTCTCGATATTCAGTCGGCGTTATGCCGATCTGCTCGCGGAATAATTTGCTGAAGTATTTCTCATCCTGGAAGCCAAGCTGGTCGGCCACCCAATAGACGGGTTTGGTCGTCTGAAGAAGCAGCTCCTCTGCTTTCGTAATCTTAAGACTGCGGACATAATCAACAAACGGCGTACCGACAATATCCTTGAAGCAGATGCTGAAGTAGCCTCTGCTCATATTGGCCGCCCGGGCCGCCTCCTCCTGATGGATACCCTCCAGCAGATGATCGTTAATGAACTTCACCGACTGACGGATACTTCCGACCACTTCGTCCGAATATTTCTTGCGAGCTTCGTTGCTCTGATCGGGGAGCCTGTCAAGATGACTTAGACGGCTGCCATGCTTCACTCTTGCTGCAATCCGCTCCATGACCTCTTCCAGCTTCTCCTTCTCGAGCTGAGTCTTCACAATATAATCAATCGCGCCAAGACGTAATGCATCTTGAATACAGCCGAAATCCTGATGGCAGGTCAATACAACCGCCTTCAAATCGCGATGCTCCTTCAGCGCCTCCTTCATGAATTCAAAGCCCGACATGCCAGGCATGGTCAGATCGGTAAAGACAACATCCGTTGCATGATTCCGAAGGAATTCCAATGCCTTTTCCCCGCTGCTTGCTTCACCAATGACTTTGAATCCATGCTTTTCCCAGGGCAGAACGGAAATTAAGCCTTTTCTAGCGTATATCTCGTCATCCAAAATTAACGTATGGATCATTAGGCGCCTCCTTTTTTAAAGGTCGGTATATTGGAATTCGCAGCTCAAATGTTGTGCCGCTTCCTTTCATGCCAATAATGTTCATCGAAGCCACATCGCCGTAGTAGACATCGAGCATATGTTTGACATAGCTCAGTCCAATACCCATTCCAACTTTCTTATGCGCATCTGACTGCTCCGCGAGCAATCGCCTAATATCCTCTTCACTCATTCCCTCCCCGTTATCCTTCACCACGATCATGAGGAAGCCGTCCTCTTGATACACGTCGATACGAATACAGCCGCTCTCATCCTTCAGCCCATGATAGATGGCATTCTCCACGATTGGCTGCATAATAAAGCGCGGAACTTGAACACCCGAGAGATCCCGGTCAACTTGAAGCTGTACATCAAAATGATAGGCGTACCGAATACGCTGCAGATCGATATAATCCTGGAGGACGGCAATCTCCTCGCTCAGTTGGACGATTCCGCCTTCCTTGCCGAGATTATAATGCAGTACACGGGTGAACAAAGCGACCAGCCGGTCGATTTCATCCTGTCCGTTCATTCGCGCCAGCCATTGCACCGTGTTCAAGGTGTTATGCAAAAAATGCGGGTTGATCTGATGCATCAGCTTCTCGACTTCCACAATTCTTTTCTTCCGTTCCTTCTCCTCCAGTTCCTTGAACAGTTCAGACAGTCTGCCCCTCATCATATAAAATTGCTCGAGCACGCCGTCGAACTCGACGATACCCGTTGTTTTTGTTTTTGTATTAAATTTGCTGCGCGTCACGAGCAGAATTTCCTTATTAATCATTCGGAGCGGCTTGTACACAATCCGCCAGATTGAGAACCCAAGCAGCAGGCTAATCAAGATAGACAGCAGCGACAGCAGCACGAACTTGCTCATCCATTGGTACACATCGGCGCTGTATTCTTGTTTATTCACAGCCGCTAAGATGTACCAGCCTTGCTCTCCTTGCTGGGAGTAGACATAATAGCCTTGCTTGATCGTCGCCGACTTGCCCATTGCATTCAGCTTGTTCACTGCTATCTGCTGCCCGATCGGGAACTGATCCTGAAGCTGACTGTACACGACGCGCCCTTCCTGATTAAGAAGCACACTGGAGACCGATAGCTTGTACTGCTGCGACTGAAGCAAGTCCTCGAACAGCTTCAGGCTCGTCTCCATATAGACGTACATGTCCGCCCCATCGATCAAATTCACCTTCCGTGCAATCGAGAATACCATCGAATCTCCCGCGGCACGCCCCGTCTCATGCGGCCCATAATACGCAGCATTAATGCCGCTCCCTAGTTCAGGAAGGATCTTCGGACTAAATGATTCCTTGACGCTCTGGTTCTCGAACAGCACCTGGTTCTTATTCGCATAATAGAAGAAAATAAGGCCAAGATCCGGCTTGGCTGCGTTAATCGGAGAGATGTTGTCGATAACCGCCTTTTTCATCTCATACTTGGTCATAAAGTCATCCGTATTCATGAAGGTTTCGATATCATCAGCCACTTTGCCGTTATACATGGCAAGCTGAAGCGCCGCATCCTCCAAATTGTTGAACACATTATTCATGCTGATCTGGAGCTGCTTCACATTGCTGCGTATGCCGTCGTCGATATTCTCGTTGTGAAGGGAATAGAGTGAGATGTACGAAATATAGCCAATCAGGGAAAGTGGTATTAACGAGCTTAAGATAAGAAAAAAATACGCCCGCTTCTTGAGCGAGTAAGATTTTTTGGCGCGCACGTCTTTCCCTCCTGTCTATTCCTTCCGCTGCAAACAGAAAAGGACCGGCATTGTCCTTTTATGAAAGTGACATGCCGGTCCTTCTTATCTACCTATGTTCGCTGTAGCGCTTCCATAATCATTTGAAATAATACGAGGTCCTCTCTTGCATCCTCCGGTGTTGTCTTAAGCTGACCGTTATGCACGATTACCTCATGCAAGGCTTTGAGTTCATGCGTATAAGGGTCGGTATAAGTTGGTCGGATGACCGTCTCCTTGAAGGCTTCGCCATCCGTCTCTTCTATATAAAGCTTCGTCGGCAGGTGACGGATATAAGGCGTATCGTATTGCACCTTCACTGACTTGTGGCTGCCGTACACTTCTACATGTGCATCAAATCGGCCTTGCTGGTCGCTCCCGGTCTCATAAGTTACCGAGAAAGTCCCATAGTCGAAAATCACATTCAAAAACATGCTCTCCGGCTGCATCGCCAGCTTCGCCCCGATAACCGATTTCGGCATGCCAATCGCTTCCCGCATCGCGGACAAATCATGACTGCCAAGCCCCGCAAGGAATCGGTAAAAACCAAATAAGGGATCATCCGGCGTTAGCCCGGTTGCTTCTTGTCCCAACCGTTCTGCGCGCAGCTTGCGATCAGCTTTGTTTGGCTCCGGAATGTCATTAAACATCACCGTATGACTGCTCTGACGGACGAAAAAGCTGTTCGGTCCAATAATGTCCCTTATTCGAGCATAACCGATGTGTTCAATGCCGCCAATCTCCTTCACGGCCTGGACGAAAGCAGGTGCATAACGGCGCATGTAGCCAACCATGATTTGAACCTCATTGCGGTCCCGCGCTTTAATAATGGCATCCGCTTCAGGGAACGTCAGACACATCGGCTTCTCGATCAACACATGCTTCTTCTGATTAGCAGCAGCAATGGCGCAGTCCGCATGATACTCATCGCTGTTCAGGACAAATACGACGTCTATATCCTCTTGCTGCACCAGATCATTCATATCGGTGTACAGATGTTCTACACGGTACTGCTCCCCAAGATGCTGAAGCAGCTTCGGCGAAACATCGCATAAAGCCGCAATCCGGTAATGATTGGGCAGCGACTGCAGCACAGGCAGATGAACGACTTGGGCCACCTCTCCAAGTCCAATTACTCCAACATTCAGAACACGATTTTGCTCCATCGTCTATGCACCCGTTTCCTGCAGCTTCGTTTCAGCGGCGGCATGCTCCAGCTTACGGAAAAGATCTTTGAAGATGCCATCGCGGTGTACTGCGCTTGCGCAGCGGATCAGATGCCTGCGTGAATCCACGCTCCACGTTACCTGGTCAGTCAACACAGGACTGTGAACGAGATCAGCAGGAACCAGGGATGGATCTACAAGATAAGCGACTGCAGATAAATCCCAGATGACGCGGGAATAACCGTAATGATCATCACTGCAGCCTTCGTACCGTTCCGCCAGGAAAGCACCAATCTCTCCTTGGCCTTGTACAAAATGTTTAATCTCTGGCAGCGTCGTAATCAGATGTGAAGCAACACCATGACACGGAACAAGAACAAGCGGCACTCCGCTGTCGAACATCACCCGCGAGGCATAAATATCTTGAGCCAGATTGAATTCCTTCGTATCTCTCCAGGACAGCTGATGACCGCCTAGCCAGACGACAACGATTTTGCTGATGATCGAAGGTTCCAGCAGAATCGCCGATGCGATGTTCGTTATTGCACCAATCGCAATCACATAGAGCGGCTCATCATCAGGCGCAGCAAGCGCCTTTTGGACAAGATCACGGGCTGCCGGACTGTCTACCGGTGATGCTGCTCCCGGTAAATAGCTGTCCGAGCCCCGGAATACAAAGTCGTCTTCCTCATGGCCAAGCCGATTCAGAATTCTACCTATCTCTTCATAGCTCTTCTCCATGCCGTCCTTCGGACCTTCGGACAGATCATTCCAGAAAGGCGCTGCATAGATTGCCTCAAGCTGGATTCGTTCGGGCGAGAGCAGTGCATAGACAAGGGCGAATTGATCATCAATCTCGTTAAATGTATCAGTATCAAGTACAGCACGTACTTGGCCTGTTGGAGGCGCAAGTCGGCTTAAACGCAGGGAATCAGAAATGACAGGATAGTTCATGGCATTCACTCCATTTTGCTTAAGAATAGGATATCTATCCTCATCATAAATAGAGACGCTAGTTGAAACTAGCCGAATTCGGCTAGTTTCTTATACGAATTGGCTATCCATTCGAAAAGCTCGCGGAGATAGTCCCGTATGCTTGCTGAACAACATACTGAACTGCGGGGCATTGCTAAACCCGCATTCATGCGCAATCTCAATCATCGACTTCTCAGAGTGAAGGAGTAACGCCTTAGCATTTTCCACCCGCTTCCGTATCACAAACTGGTTAGGCGAATAGCCGGTCTCCCTTTTGAAGAAATGACGGAAATGGTCATAGCTGTACCCCAAGCTGCGAGCGATCGCCTGTAGATCAATGGATTCAGAGGCATACTGCTCCAGAAAGTTTTTAGCATAGTTAACTTTATCGTTAGTTGTTCCAGCACTGTCCGTCGGTTCCACCAACCGGCCAATCTCCGCAATTGCCTGGCAAAGAAGGCCATGCAGCGTGAGATGATAATAATTGCGCTTGCTGCCAAGCTCCTCCTGCATCGCCCGAAGCAGCTGCTCCAGCTTGCAGTCATGGTCGGAATACAGTCCGTTAATGAGGTTAAACATGGCGTTATCGTAGGAGAAGCAGGCGAATAACACTTCGCTTTCGGTATGGCGGTATTCATTATGCTTCGTGTGAGGGGGGATGATCGTAAACGTTCCCGGTGCATATTCATAGACGGATTTACCGATTTGCGTCGTGCCGCTGCCACTGATGTAATAAACCACCTCATAACTGGCATGCGTATGGAAGTCGATAAAGCTGTCCGCCTCCCGGACAAAATGATACAGAAAATCAAAGGAGCAGTTCATGAGGGTTCCTCCTTGTATTCGGAAGTTAGTCACAGTATAGCAAAAAAGAGAGAATTAATTCTGCTTCACCGTTAATCCTTTGTCCGGAAAATGCACAAGTAATTCGGCCCCCGAAGCAAAGAGGATCTCGTGTGAGAGCGTCTTTTCGCCTACAATTAGCAGCTCATCGTAGCCCCAATCGTCAAAGCCCCTGCGATCCAGCAGATCAGGTGGCTCAATAGTGATGCCAACTCTACTGATATTGTTGTATATCAGTGTCCATTCATCTTGGGCACCGCCTGACACCGTGATATACAAATCCACGAGCTTCTCGTAATGAACCTCAGATTGCATGAGCTTGTATTCCTTCAGATGATAATCATGGAAACTGAATGTACGGAAGAACTCAAAGAGTCCTTTGTCCAGCCTGTCTTCCAGCTTCAAGTACTCTGCCCAGTATTGTTTATCGTTCTCCCTCCACTCTGCTTCCGCTCTCTCTTGCTCTTCTGGATGGGATGAATTTATCGCTGACCACAAACTGGATTTAAAATATTTTATAGGATTAACCACCTTTCTATAGAAGAAACCTTTTTCGATCGACAGCGTTTATATATGCACAGCTAACTTCAGATTGAGGTGAACAATGAAAATATTAGACGGGCTCTAGCTTCCCCCAAGGAGGTTAGAGAGCAATGAGCAAAAGTTTTAAAAAATCACCAGCATGGACCGAACAGACTACACCAAATTCAATCTGGGCTAAACGAATAGCAGCCAAAGCAGTACGCCGCTTTACCGATGACGTTCAGAATGGCAAGTGGTATCGAAAGCTGTATTGTTCCTGGAATATTTGCGATTACCGTTTTTACAAAACCAAGCAACAAGCCATTCTCGAATGGGAGACATCCGACTGCCCACGCGATCAAGCTATGACTCGAGCCGAAGTCATCAACGACTGGGCAAAGCAATATAGAAGAAAATAAGCACAAGCGTCGGTCAAGGGAAGCCCGGCGCTTGTGTTTTTTCATTAGATACGGAAAAACTCTTTTGCCGTCTGCGTTGTGGCTTTAGCTACCTCTTCCTCCGGTTTACCTATGCAATGAGCTACCGCTTGCAAAATATGCGGCAGAATTGCAGGCTCATTCCGTCCATCCGCTGGTTTTGTTTTCAGATCCCGAGGAGTCAGGAACGGTGCATCCGTCTCAATCATAAGCCGATCAAGTGGAATCATTTGTACGAGCTCTCGGAGATGCTTGCCTCTCCGTTCGTCACAAATCCATCCTGTAATTCCAATATGGTATCCCATCTCCAGATAGGCTTTCAACTCAGACTGAGTACCGGTAAAACAATGAACGACTGCTTTTTGCACGGCATGATCCTTAAGCATCCCTATAAAATCTCCAAACGCTTCCCGTTCATGGAGAAACAATGGCATACCAAGATCCTGCGCCAAACGAATTTGTTCGCCAAACCACTTCCGCTGCACATCTCTCGGCGAGAAATCTCGGTTATAGTCCAGCCACATTCCCCAATCGAAACAACCTGCGGCTGCATCGCTAATTCCTGTAACTTCGTGATTGTTTCTTCATTACAGTTCTTCGCATCATGGGGATACACTCCTGCTGTGGAGTATAGCTTTTTGGAATTCTGCCTAGCATAGCTGGCTGCGTCTATGCTGTTTCTGAGGCTCGTCCCTGTAATGATAAATGGTGTAACGTTGTTCTCTAATGCTCTTACAACGACTTGATCACGATCCTGATGAAAGGAACGATGCATCAAATTAACGCCGATATCTATAATTGAATCACTCATGATTTGTATGCTCCTCTTCATCGTTGGATAGCATAACCGAGCAACACTCGGGCGGTACTCGATCAGCCAGCCATACTTCGTTGCCAGCAAAATAAAAATCGATACCCAATCGCTTCGCATTTAATGTATCGATCTTTAATAAGACTAACTCTCCCCTACGGCTTCCCGCGAGCGTAGCAAAATTTGTGCTCTCCGACAAATGAACATACTGCCGGTGTATCGGATTCAGCCCTTCCATTAATATAGAGGCAAGAGCTTTCTTATTCGTACCGTGATATAGAATGGCAGGAGGTTCTCCGGTCGCATATTGCACTCTTTCATGACTATGACCATACCTTGCCCTTATGCGCTCACCCTCAATTGCAAAACGCTGCTTTTCCGAGTTACGTACTACCTGCTCAATATCATCTACTATAATGCTCGCCCATTTGGGCTGAGCCTGTATAGCTTCTAAATAAAGTACGTATTGAACATGAACCGTCCTCAGGATCCAGCACAATACCAAAATCCTGCGGTGTATGCCTTAGTATCTTAGTCATTAGTTTACTTAAGCTTTCTTCCATCACTTGTATTAGCATGGTTTTCATTTCACCTTCTTCAATTCACTTTAATTTCCATTAATTTGATTATAGCTTCTACCATGCTGCAGTAGGCGGGATTAATTGTATTTACCGGAATGTTCGCACAAAAAAAGGCCTGAACCAAAGGATGGTTCAGGCACGATTTAATTAGGCTTAACGGTCACTTGAAACTTGAAACTTATAGCTGCCTGAACCAAGAACGACAACCACATCGTTCGTATCCAGCCTCAATTGGATTGAATCGGCCATATTGTCCGAATCATCAGGTCGAGGCCAAATGGTCTGCTCACTTCCTTGCTCGAAAATCGAAGATATAAGGGCATCACGGCTTTTTAGTGAAAAATAGACCTCTGCGGAGCAATTAGGCGGTATCTGAATCTCGCATTCCCAGCTGCCGCTGTTTTCCGTGGACCAATGCACCTCGTATAGCCCGCGAATCGTATGGATCGAAGCAGATGCATGACTTAACCCTTCCGCCCGAAACGGCTTGAAGACAGCTTGATCGAAAGCGAGGGCTTCGGGATGCGGAGCTAATCCGGCCAAATGCTTGTAAAACCAAGCGCTGACACTCCCGAACATCGGGTGATTATGGGAGTCGTGTCCATCCCAAGATTCCCATAGGGTGGTGGCACCATTTTCGATCATATATCCGTATCCGGGATAATCCCTAGTCAGCACCATTCCCAATGCTAAATCCGTCTCCCCTCGTTCACTCAGCAGGTCGAACAAGAAGGAAGTGCCGAATATACCCGTATCCAAATGCCCGTTCAGATCTTCACGGTAATGCTTCAATAACCGCTGCCACACTTTATCTTCATAACCTACAGGAACACAGCCCAGAACAAACGGGAACAAATCGGCGCCCTGCCGCCCAATGGAATAGCAAGCCGTTTCGGGATTAAAGAACGCCTCATTAAACGATGCGCATATGTGACCAAACAGCTCCGCGTACTGCTCTTGATCTTCTTCCTGACCCAGCACCCCAGCAATCTTGGACATGATGTTCACCGTATAGGCATAATAGAAAGTACTCACGAGTGTTGGGGGAAGCTGATTATCCCCAGGGATACACCAATCACCCAAAAACCAGCTGTCGGGCTCTTCAAACTCGACCAGATAGCCCCCGCGATTGCGCGTACTCAAGTACTCGATCCAGCTTTTCATGCCTACATAATGTTCAGCTAGCAGGCGCTCATCTCCGTACGTGCGGTACATCATCCAAGGCATGATGACATAAGCGGACCCCCAAGCTACGCCACCTCCGCCCCCATTGAACGGAGCTGTGTGTGGGACAAATCCTGTCTCCTTGTTCTGCGAATCACTAATGTCTCCAATCCACTTCGTATAAAAGGCAGCCATATCAAAGTTATAACCGGCCGCTTCAGCGGTTAAATGCCCGTCACCTGTATATCCGAGCCGCTCACGATGTGGACAATCGCTTGGCACGCCCCCATGCATATTGGTAAGCTGCGACCAACGATAAGCGTTCTGCACCTGATTCAGTAATGGTTCAGAGCAGATGAATTCGCCAATGGGTTCGACAGAGGTATGCACAACTACGCCATCAAGATCCGTCAGCTCCGGTATGCCGGGATACCCAGTGATCTCCACATAACGAAACCCATGCCAGACGAATCGAGGCTCGTATTGCTCTATTCCTAGCCCATTCATTATGTAGGTATCAGCCTGAACTTGGTCGTCTCCTCCACAGCTTAACGTATCAAGTGCGCCATTATCGCTGCAATTCTCTGCAAATCTCAGCGTGATCTGCTGCCCGGCATTTCCTTGCTGCATGCGAATGCGTACCCAGCCGGAGAAGTTTTGACCGAAATCAAAAACATAGACATGAGGCTGTACTTCGATACGGGAGACCGGTACGATGGTGCTGATTTTTTTATCCGGGGGAGACATTTGAGCTGTTAGCTGTCCTCGAGGGGCACGGACAATGCGAGCATTGTCCCAAGAAGAATCATCAAAACCAATTCCAGTCCAGCCATTCTGTTCAAGCCTCGCATCATACTTTTCTCCGTAGAAAACGTTATTGAACACAATCGGCCCAGGGCTGCTTTTCCAGCTGTCATCGCTGCGAATGCAGTCCACCGTACCATCCTCATACGTAACAACCAGTTGCAAAATCAGCCTAGGAGCGCCATAGCTCATCGTTCCTTCTACCGTTCTCTCCGTCTGATTGTAGAAACCGTTCCCCAGCATAACTCCAATCGCATTCTCTCCCTGCTGGATATTGCCGGTCACAGCATATTGCATATAATTGACCCGCTTGGAAGTACGATCATCGAAAGGATACAGCAATCCCTCGATTTGGCGCTCATCATAATCCGTCCAGTTCGGAACAAGGACGTAATCCCCCATCTGTTTGCCGTTCATATAAAACTCAAAGTAACCAAGACCAGACACGAACACGGTAGCCTGCTTAACTGCCTTCTCAATGAGAAAGGAACTCCTAAATAAAGGAGCTGCGATCTTCTCATCTGCCCCAATCCATTGTGCACTCCATTCATTCAGGTTAAGGATACCCATTTCAAAAAAGGCGGGTGCTTCAGCCTCGAATAGCTCACCATCCTGATCCCAACATCTGACCGTCCAGTAACAGCGTTGACCGCTTACCAGCGGCTTGCCCGCATATGCAATGTGAAAGGTCTCCGCAGAATCGACTTTTCCGGAATCCCATAGCTCGCCGATCCCAGCGAGTGTATCCTTTTCGTTCTCAGATACGAAAATTTGATAGGCAGCCTGCCTTCGATAACGTTTGGTGGTTTCGAGTTCCCAACTAAAGCGAGGCTCGCTTGTTTGCACGCCAATAGGATTGTGATTATACTCGCACCGCAATCGAATAATCTTTTCCATGATCGTAGTCCCCTTCTACTGATTAAGGATAAGTATGAATTGTATTCGCTTTCAAAAGTGGCTAGTTAGTATACAGATATGCAATTAATATCCACATAATAACATACTAACTTTAATGATTAAACCATGAAACGCATACAAACCAAAAACAAAAAAAACTCAAGCACACCAGTTAAGAAACTGAGGCTTGAGCATTTATAACTGATCCTTTACAAAGATGCCCTAATCGAAAAGTCTTTGAAGCATAAATCATCATTACATAGCCAAGTCGGTTACTTTAAAAAATAATTTAGTAAATGGTTAAGTTGTTTTTCAATTTCAACAAATGGTTTATTCAAATCAAGTGTTTTTACACTTATTCTATTGCCACTCATATTGTAATCATTATCCGGTGTTATATCCTCATCCGTTTTTGCATAAAGCAATACCCCACTCACATTTCCCTTGTTGCTAAAATCCTTGTTTTTCACATACGTAAAAATCTGATATAAATTCCCCGAATGAATAGTTTGGCTATTATAAAGACTATGGGATTGTATGGTACGCGAATAATACTTTGTGTCTATTATGAGTGTTCTGCCACCATATTCGATGGTGATATCGGATTTCATTGTTGGCAAAAGATCTAGGTAATTATCATCTGTATTCCAATTAATCTCTGCGGAGGATACCGAGATTTCAGGGTAATGTTTGCGATAATACCGCAACACGAACTGCTCAAATAGCCTATGCATCTTACTGTCATCCATATATTTAGATAATTTCTTTGAACCATCTTGCTCCGTCATCAACATTCCGCTTATTACTAAATAACAGATGTTTATCAGCATCTTGTAAGTCGCATTATTTCGATGATAACGGACAGCATCCCATTTAATGCTATGTGCGCTCACATCATCCATATGTGAAAAATAAATACGCACGCGCTTTAAAGCTCTTTTTTGCTCTGATGATACTTCTGGACAACGAACAAGCACATTAATAGTGGTCTTAAGAATTTGATTTAAATAGATATTCTCTGTAAATTCATCGTAATTACAAATAAGTTGCTTTTTCAAATAAGTTAATTGTTTTATAGAAGCTGTAACATCTATCTTACCTGTTGGTGAAGATAACACCTCGGTAGCATTTACATACTCTCGGCCAAGTCCTCGTTTGATTTGAGCAGCAATGCCTTTTGCCAAAATTGCTGCTAGTAAATCAGCTAAATGCTCAAACTTCTCGGTCGCGATCTTCTTGTAGCCATCTTCATGGAGCACTGTAAATGCGTAGGCAAGCATATAGTAGATGTTTTGTATTCTAATCATGCAAAGCACCCTGTAGCTTTTTTGACCATTCTGTTACTTTTGCGGGTTCATCAAACCAATATTCTGCAAGCATAGGTATTAGCTCGTATTTTACGACCACATTTAACCACTCATCGGTAACACCCTCATCTGTACAGAAGTAACTATGACCAATTCTGAATCCCTCGCCCAAAGCTTCATCATTACCAATTGCTCTGTTGAGTAGCTTGATTTGATCAATTAGCGTATTAAACTTGGAATTACTAGCTTCATCCAAGATTGAATTAAATCCTTCTGAATCAAATGCCGGTGTTAGCTCGAAGAACGCAAACCGACGGCGGAGCGCATAATCGATCATTGCGAGACTGCGGTCAGCGGTATTCATCATTCCAATTATGTGAAGGTTATTAGGCACAGAGAACAACTCATTATTATATAAAAGCTGCAATTCCTCACCACGTTTGTCTTTTTCCACAAGCATAAACAATTCACCGAATATTTTGCTGAGATTACCACGATTTATTTCATCTATGATAAAGAAGTAAGGTCTTTCATTATCGTCTTGCGCTTTTTTGCAAAAGTCATAGAATGGGCCTACTTTAAGCTCAAAGCCTGTTTCAGTAGGGCGATAACCCATAATAAAATCCTCATAGCTGTAGCTTTGATGGAACTGCACCATCATAACTCGACTGGTATCTTTCTTACCCATAATAGAGAAAGCCAACCGTTTAGCTGCAAAGGTTTTACCAACACCTGGTGCACCTTGTAAAATGATGTTTTTCTTGATTTTAAGTAAATTCACCAAAGAATTATATTGTTCTGCGTCCATAAACACTTCATCAAGAAAATCATTATCTGTATAATCCGGATAATCAATTTCTTTTTCTTTTATCCCAATTCCAGATGCTCCATCAGTAAATAGGGCTTCTAGCTTATGCACATAATCCGTGTAAGAAGTTATATCGGTGAGAGTTTTCATTGCAGCTTGTCCTGGATGAGTCCATTCACCGTAATGCGTCCACTGGACTCTACGAATATGCCTGTACTCCTTACGAGCCTCATCGTATTTATACTCTGATTCAACAAGACCTCGACCAATGACCTTAGTCAAACCCTTCTTAGCATAAACGATATCGCCAACCTGCATTTCATTTGTAAATTGCCAGGTTGCAAGCGCATCATTTCTATATGAAAAATCCTCACCAAATAATTCTTTCATTTTTTCCTTCATGGCTTCTTTAGACAAATATTCTCTGAGGTTCCCCATATCATCCCAACCAATGCCCATGATGCTACTTTCATAAAATTCATCCCATTTGTACGAGCCTTCTCCTGGAGCATAAAGCCAATACTTTGTTCTACTTTTCGGTTCAACAGTCTCAGGGTTTACTACTGCAGGAAAATGAGTATATTCTCCAGCAATAATACTTTCAATGACCTCTTCTTGTTCTTTAGTAACGCTAAAGTTTGTAGCACCTGGATAGGTTAAGATCTCAAGCCTTCTTGTCCGCTCATCAGAAAGCAAGATTGTGCGCTTTACTGGATTTTCCGTAAATTTGTAATCGAGCCGAATAAGAACACCTAAATAAAGCTCATCTTTCAGGGTTTCTTTAGAATATGGATCATCAAAATCTGGCACCTTCATTTCAGGATCTTCTATAATAGTACCGCTGGCAACCATGCCTCCACCAGAACCCGAAATCCATATATAAGCCTTATCTCCTTTTTTAATTCTTTTGGCGTATTGGTTTACTGCCCATACGATTTCATTAAGTTGATCAACTGCGCTTTTAACATCATAATATTTAGGGTTCCCTTGGAATATCCAACATGAGGGTTCTTCTGCCTCTTTTAAGAAGCGAGCAAATAAAACCATCCCATTCGAGTAAGCCTTGTTGCCGGCAGAGATATCCACTTCATTAAAATTAGGAGCAGCTATAATGATGTCACGAGCTTCTTCAAAGGCCGCGACACTATTGTAATGAAATAAATCTTTATTTACTGGTATAGTCAACTTAAGCTTGCCAGTTGAATTTTTTAATGCGTTAACATATGCAGTTACTGTGTTTGGCGAATACGGTTCACCATTAGATTTCTTTTGTTTTTTCATCCAATCCTGAAAAGCAGTCCTCATATACTTATCCATAGCCATTTTCCCGCTCCATTCATTAGCATGTTAAAAAGTTCTACTTATCTGTTGAGAATTTGATGATTCACTCTGCTTTTGCACGGAATCTAAATACTGCGTAAACTTAGATTCACCGCTGTAGGTCAAGAACAACCATTCCAAAGCCCTTGTCATGCCAATATACAACAAGGAGACTTCACGCTCCTCTACTTCCTCTAACGGAAAAGGCATGTTTTCTACTTTAACAATAAATACAACCTGAAAATCAAGACCCTTCGCACTATCTATGGTTGAGATCTTAACGGTATCTTCATCTCGAATAAATTTCCGTTTCGAATCCGCATTCTCCGTGATCCAAGTGTAAGGCAGACTATGCTTTTTCAAGCTCTCCTTTATCTCATCAATGTAGGATGTCCGATAGTTGCTCTTAACCCGATACAATATGCACATATCTTGTAATGGAATTTTCTTGTCTCTGTTCAACGAGATCATATTCTTGGAGACAAAGTCCATCTCTTCTTGAATACTATGAAACCTTTTCATTTCAGGCTCTGGACCTTTTCGTTTCGTAGATTGAGGCGGAATGATCTCCACACCATCAACAGATGCATCCTTAACTTTATTTTTCAGCTGAGAATGCTCCTGATAGAAATTCCAGGCGAACTGCACAATTTGAGCTGTGTTCCGATAATTAATTGATAAAATCTTAGAGCGTCCACGAAAATCCAGTCCGAAGTCTTGAGCAAGGCTGACTTTTCTTTTGAAAATAGATTGTGCCCGATCCTCAACCAATAATAAGGATTGGGTATCAGGATTCAAGCAATAGCTGAGTAGCTTCAGCCATTCCGATTCGAAATCCTGCCCTTCATCAATCATAAGGGCATCGTAGGTAGGAAGTATGGCTTCTTTCTGTTCTACTTTACCGAGAAGCGCTGGTATGTCCTCATCTTTCATGCGAAGACTGTTACGCAGCCATTCATGAAAGTTGTACACTTCCACATTGCTATTCCTTTGCTGCACATGATCAGTCTCGTGAATAAAATCAAACAAATCCTCCGGCTCGCTCATCATTCGATCTAACATTTGCTTTAGGCTTCTAGACAAGGGAATCCCGTAACATAGGATGAGTATTTTCCATTCCGGATGCTCTTTCGCAAGCATTTTGGCGCGACTGGCCAAAACTAAGGTTTTCCCGCTACCAGCGACACCTCGAATAAGTCTATGCTTGTCCCCTAGCTGCTTCGACATGTTTTCTTGATGGAGATCCATGGTCTTAATATTATGTAGGGACAGCAGCAGTTGATCCTGATGTTGAACAGGAGGCTTAAATTCAGCACTGATTCGAACCTCTGGGAATAGGTGAAACCGAATCGCTTGAATATCCTCATGAGTCAGAATGGTGTTTCTCCGACTCCATACCGTAAACATCCCCTGAATCTTTTCTCGAAGTATCTCTTCTGAAAACCCCTCATCATCAGGATCAATCTCATCTCTGCATAATACAAACTGCGGCTCAATAATTTCATAAAGGTTGTTCTTAATAAAATCCTCTTGCTTCAATCGGGTAAATACTGTTCCAAAGCCATAAGGAAACTTTAAAAACGAGCTTCCTTCTTGAACTAGATTTTTGTCCTTTTTCAAGTGGTCGGTTAATAGACGTGCGTTGTCCCTGGCTTGTTTGAACGGATTCTTGGTTTTTACTAGCTCACCCGCTTGATTGCGTAGCGTCCATTCATCATGGTTAAGCTCATACAACGTACCCTTGGTATAATCCTTAACCTCCAGGATTACGATCCCCAAGTCAGGCCCAATAATGACGAAATCCGGTCTACGCCCCCTGATTTCAGGCTCATAATAAACGATATAATCATCTGGCAAATGCTCTCTGAGCGTTTCGAACAGCAATCTCTCCCCGGCGGTTGCACGCCTTGAGATCACTTCAGGTACCGTAAAGGCCATAGCTTCTCTCTCCCGTAGTTATACTATTAACCTTATTATAGTACTAATTACCTAGATTTTACATAAAGAATATGACATAAAAGAAAACAAGCTCAACCGTCAATAGCTAATGGTTGAACTTGTTTATAGGGTAAGACTATCTACACTTTATACCTCGCCGGACCTCTAAACACCTCACGAAAATGCCAATGAACGAAGTTATCCTTCGGCTTGTAGTCCGGGTTAATTGGTTCACGAACCTTGTGACCGTGATATTTCATCAGCCACTCATTAAAGCCATTGGTTCCATGAGCCTGCTCCGCAACGAGCAGCTCCCGCTCATCGGTTATCGTAAATACGCCACGGTCGAACAACTTATGGTGCAAAGAGCATAACGCGATTCCATTATCCTCAATGTCTGGCCCACCGGCCTGATGCCATTGGATATGAGCAGCATCTATGGCGACCAGGTTATTACCTAATCGCACATTAAACCCGCACACTGCGCAGCTATATTCGTAAGCTCTCAGAATACGATCTCTAAAGTTCGGATCACGTGGTCTTTTCCGCTTAATGGAGAAGTCGAGTCCTATCTCGTCCAGAATATCCTGATGAATACTATCCGGAAAATGTTCCGTTAACAATATTTCCGCAAGCTCCTGGGTAAGCGTACTATTATTGTGAAGCAGCTTCAGCACTTCGCTGTTGAAACCACCAGATACATGCTCAGACAGCAGAAGCTTGTCCGAAAAACTCTTCTTATCTACGGACTGACTAAGCTCCCATATCCCGTCGGTCGAAAGCCTGACAAAAGGCTCTTCTGGATGATAAGACTTTCTAGCCGGACCAAACTCGATAAGCAGCTTCTTCAGCTTCTCCCTAACCATCTCATAAGGCAAAATTGTATGTTCCTGTTGGAACTGGGCTAAGCTTAACAGGATTAACAATGGCTTATGCGGAGCTCGCTGCCCGTTCTTTCTCCAGATCGATAGGTTCGCAATCTTGTCCTTAAGCTCATTAACCTCCATACTACTTCCCTTCTTCCAGCATCTCCACGAACGGAATATCTGCCGGGGCAAAAGTAAACTCCTTAAGCTCCGCGATATTGATCCAGCGGTACTCATCATGATCGATCAACACAATCTCACCACTAACGAAGGTCGCTTTATATGCAATGAGCCGGATATGCGTTGAACCATAGTGATGATCATTGACCCCGAAATAAGCGTAAGGGTTGATCTCGATGTTCATCTCCTCAAGCAGCTCCCGCTTCAGACACTCTTCTGCCGTTTCGCCCACTTCAATCTTGCCGCCAGGGAATTCCCACATGCCCGCTTGAGATTTCCCTTGCTTCCTTCTCGCGATCAAAATCTGTCCTTGTCCGTTCTCTATAATCGCTGCAGCAACCTCAATCATATCCTTCACGTCCTAAACAATCGCTTTATTCGCCGCTGGCACAAGGGCTGGCGGCATTTCTGTCTTGAGCCTCCATACGAAGCTCATTGGCTTATTGCCTTCATGTCTAACGTACTCCGCTTCGCCTAGGAAAACAAACGGTGAAGTATAGTTATTCTCTTCCTTGTATTCCCGAACAAACATAGCAATACGAGTCCCGAGCTGACGATGATGAATATATCTTTGCGCGGTTTTTGACTCTTCAGACGTACGGCTCTGTGTTTGCCAATGGAACAACCGCTCATTAATCGCATAGTCCTCATACAGTGTAGACGGCGAAAAATCTTTATCCGACTTATTTAACGTGATGAAGAAAATATCTGTTTCTTTATCATCAAAATATTTAACGCCCTCACGAAAGGCTGGCGACTTCTCCTCATTCCAATAACCAAACGCCGCCAGCACCTGATCCGTGGAATAGCTGCAATGCACGTCTAACGGACAAGCATATGGGAAAGCATTCGACTCATCTACGAAGCTAATATGCGATTCGTTATATTGAAGAATCTCAATGATCTCCTCACGGAACTGCGGACAGCCTACAATGAACCGAATACCATGCTCTATTGTCTCGAAGCCATGCTTCTTAGGCTCAGAGCGATAAAACGTATAATAGAACAGGTTCAACATAAGCTGCTCTTCTTCGGTAACGGTTTGTTTTTCTCCAGAAAGATATGCAATGAGGAATCGCAATAATCCTCGTGAATTCAAGCTTAACAGGGCAGGAATTCGCTTCGTTAAATACTCACTGTTTTCGAATTCGAATGGCTCCATAAGCTCTGCTTCTATCATTAAACCACGGAAGGAACGGTTACCTGACCGGCCACCGTATAGCTCCTGAATGCTAAGTCCGTGATAACGCAGGAAATTGGCGATAGAAAGCTTTTGCCCCGTGTCCCCTTCAAAATACTTCATCTTATGAATCAAGCTTCGACGGTTATTAGTCGCTTGCTTCAAGCTCTTCAGGATGTAGTCGCGAGCAACCTTCTCCAACTGAATAAAGCTGCCTCTTGGGAGGCTAGAGAAGCCATTCTCCACATAGTGTTGAATAGAATGCTTCGTCTTACCGAGTAAGGCTCGAAGCTTGTCATTGAAGTTATATTCCTTATGAGCTTGTCCGATAAAATCCAACACCGTTAAGCATTCTTTGCCTTCTGCTAGACGTAATCCCCGACCTAGCTGCTGGAGGAATACGGTTAAGCTTTCCGTAGGACGAAGGAACAGAACGGTGTTCACTTCCGGAATATCTACCCCTTCGTTGTAGAGGTCTACGACAAAGATCATTTTGATCTCGCCGCGAACAAGTCTGCCCTTTACCTGATCCCGATCCTCATCACTCGATCCACCATGCAAAGCAATGGAAGGAAGACCAGCTTCATTGAATACCTTCGCCATATAAAGCGCGTGCTCAACGCCAACGCAGAAACCGAGCCCTTTTACCTCATCCAGATCGGTCACATACTTCTTCAAGCTGTTAAGGATTTGGGTCGCACGGATTTTGTTGTTTGTGAACAGGTTCTCAAGCTCCGCCTGGTCATACCCACGTCTCGTCCACTTCACTTGTGAGAGATCCACATGATCACTCACGCCAAAATATTGAAAAGGACAAAGCAGCTTCCGATCAATGGCATCCGTCAGACGGATCTCCGCAGCAATCGTATCATCGAAATAGCGTAGAATGTCTTTGTTATCCATCCGCTCCGGCGTAGCCGTTAAGCCTAATAGGATTTGAGGCTGATAATGCGCGAGAAGCTTCTGATAAGAAGGTGCTGCCGCATGGTGGAATTCATCGACGATAATAAAATCGTAGTAATCCCGTGTCGTAATCTCAGTTAACTTCATCGAGTTTAAGCTCTGAATGCTTATAAAGAGATGATCAAGCGCCTTTGCTTGATTCCCGCCCACATGCAGATCTCCAAAGTTCAGATCCTTCAGGATAAACCGGAATGTGTCCAAGCTCTGCTTTAGGATTTCCTCTCGATGAGCCACGAACAGGAGTCGCGCACTTTGTGGGTTACGCTGCGCGAATCGTCTAAAGTCAAAAGCCGAAATGACGGTTTTTCCGACGCCAGTTGCTGCTACAAGCAAGTTTTTATGTCTGCCATATAATGTCCGCTCCGCCTCAAGCTTCTCAAGAATCTCCTTCTGATAATCATAAGGCTGGATGCTGAACTTGAAGAACATCGCGTCTTGGGATTGGTCTTTGGAGTGATTTTTCCCGAGGGCCTGTTTGAGTTTTTCTTCATGGGCAGGGTTGTCTCCTGAGAATTCGGAAAACTCTCGGTCATTCCAATAACTCTCGAAGGTCGCTTCGATCTTTTTGAGAACGTCGTAGGAATCCTTCTCCGTCACCTTCAAGTTCCATTCCAGGCCACTTGTTAGAGCTGGGTTGGAAAGATTCGAAGAACCCACATATGCCGTTGTAAAACCGGTATCCCGCTTGAAAGCATAAGCCTTTGCATGAAGCCTCGTCCGAGTTGAGTCGTAGGAGATTTTAATCTCCGTATTCGGTAGTTTGCTCAGCTCCATAATTGCCTTATAATCTGTCGCTTCCATATATGTGGTTGTAATGACCCGAAGCTTCCCTCCTCTAGACGTAAACTGCTCGAGTTGCTCGATCATACAACGGAGCCCACTCCACTTAATGAAGGACACTAGAAAATCAATGCGATCTGAAGTTAGAATCTCATGCTTCAGTTCGCTTAACATGTTTGGTTCAGCATGTGAACCGGTGAAGAGAGAACTTTGGGACAACGGAGTTGTCGGTCTGAGCACCTTCTCTTCTTTAACAGCACGAATAGAGTTGAGCTTCGCATAAACATAGGTCAATACTTCTCCTTGTTCAGCGAGCTGCAACTCTTCATAGTCTTGCTGGTCTAGTGTATTTTTGAGAGTGGAAATAATGCCATTACAGGCACGAACCTGGGCGAGTACGGCTTCTTCGTCGGTGTCGGAGCTCTCTCGTACGGCCTTCAAAGCTCGGCGTGTAACGGTAGCAATATAGTTGGAAAGCAGCTTACGTGCTTCTTCAGGGTCTAGGGCTTCTTTGCCTATGTCAAAAGCCGAGGTGTCCAGTGAAGTTAGCTGCTGTAAGGTTACTTTGTTTATGAGTTGTTCGTAGAGACCTTGTTTCATTGGGAGCACCTCCTTTATATAGATAGACTTAAAATTTAGTAGCCCTTTAGTAACAAGAATCAGGAATATTATACCCTATAATCACTAATCAACCTATCAGTAACAGTGAACAGAAAGCATCTTTGCATTAATATTTTATTTGTTATAATATTACAAATACAAAATATTAACTTTTCAAATTAGTAAAGGAGAATTATATGTATTATGAAGACTTCACACTTGTTAAACAGTTAGGCGAGGGAGGAAATGGTTGGGTGTACCTCATGAAAACACCCTTAAATGAAGAAGTCGCTGTAAAAGTATCTAAACACATGAATCCAAAAAGCAAAGACAAAAAGCTAGATAGGTTTATAATTGAAGTTCTTAAGGTGAGTGAGCTTCAACAGAGCGATCAGAAAGGAATTATTCCTATTCTCGACTTCCGTTTACCATGTGAGAAATCTGGAAAGTATTTTTTTGTAATGCCCCTAGCTATACCTTTAGAAGAAAAGATAAAAGAAATTGAAGATATTTATTCATTAATCGATATATTCAAACAACTAGGAAAGGTTTTGATAGATCTTCATGATCAAGGTATCTCACATAGAGATCTTAAACCTGATAATATTTTATTTTATAACGGAGAGTACTGTTTAGGAGATTTTGGTTTAATTGACTTTCCAACAAAAGTGGAATTGACAAGAGCAGATGAAGCTCTAGGTAATAGAAAGACAATGGCACCTGAAATGAGGCTTCCAACAAAAATAACAGACCATCGCCCTGCCGACGTATATTCATTTGCAAAAACCTTGTGGATGGTTCTTACAAAAGAAGAATTTGCATTTGACGGACAGTTTAATTACGTAGAGAATAATAAACTTCAATTAAAATATCCACAACATCATTTTGTGGAACTACTTAAATTAATCTACGACTCAACCTTTGAGAATCCTTCTAAGAGACCTTCAATAAATGAATTTATCGAGAGATTAATTGAATGGGAAATGATTACAAAAAACGTAAATGAGTCATCTAGAAGTCTATGGTCCTTCATCGAAGAATCGATTATTCAGCAACATCACCCAAGTACTGTAATGTGGAGAGACGAGGAGGAAGTCATAAGAATAGTTAAACAATTAGCTATTTTAAACTTCAACCATACATTCATACACGACGGCGGTGGGATGGATTTACTAGATATATATAAACCAGATTGGATTACCGAAAATGGCATACTGGCACTAGACTTTGGCTTTAATCAAGTCCACCTTATTAAGTTAAAGAGACTAGTTTGGGAGAGTCCTAATAGTGACCCAGAATTTAGCTATTTCCGGTTAGAGTTTGATGAACTGGATCCTATTTTCCCTGATGCAATTGATGCAATAAAAACTTGGGAAGAAGAACGAAGAGAAGCAGGTGATGAATTTTATTTAACAGAAGACACAGAGATATATTACGAGGATTTGGGAGTAAACGATGATGGGAATTATGAGATATACACCGAAAGTAACACCAGACATGTAACCAGATGGTTAAATGGTGTTTTTTTAATCGTATATAAGTCATCAGTATATAATGAAAAGATTTACATGACTTATGATGGTAGACATTCCGGACTAGACACAGACCAATTTAGAGAATATATGGACATACTACAATATTTATACAATCATCATATTTTGAAAGATTACTTTTATAGCCTAGCAAACCTTAATCCCATCGATGAAGATGTTATGAATAATTTATGGTATCTAAAAAATGCAACTGATGATGAGATTAATAGCGCCTTAAATGAAGACTAGAACCTAAACTCGATTTATTTTTCCTCTACAGGAAAAATAAATCGAATTTTTTAAAAAACCTGATTATAAAGCTCTAAATATTGATTTAACTTAGCAATAGAGGCTTTGAAAACCATTCCCCTCAAACCCGCTTCGGCAAAACCTTCGCATACTTCCTTCTCAACCTATGTAGCTCCTCACTCCCAGCAAGCGCAGCTTGCTCCCTCTCTTTTCCCACCGCGACGATCAGCGCCTCAATTACGGCGATCGGAGCCACCATCGAGTGGAACTCCCAAAGCTGGCCGCGAGCGGTGAAAAGTGTTACATCAGCCTTGGTGAGCATGGGGCTGACTGCGAGGTCGGTGATGAGGAGGGTGCGGCAGCCGCAGTCTTGGGCGAAGTCGAGAAGGACCGCCATCTCCGGGGATTCGGAGACGAAGCCGAAGATGACGATGACGTCCTGCGGCTTGATTGGCACCATGCTCTCGAACAGCTCATGGCCACCGCGATCTAAGCGGCGAACATCAGCGCCGAAGCGAGACAATCTAAAGTCCATTAATGCAGTTAAGCATTCCGCAGAACCAGGTCCATAAATATGAATAGTTCCCGCTTCAGCCAATAATCCCACGGCCGCATCGAACGACTCCTGATCGAGGCGGTCTGCCGACTGCTGGAGGTAATCAGCAACCCCCAGCACATTAGCAGCCGCACCACTTTCTCCACCTACTTTATCAAAAGCAGACTGCAGCTTCCGAGCAGGAGAAAGCAGCGCCTCGTCCTTGACGCGCTGCTTGAATTCTTTCAGGTTCTTGGATCCTACTTCTGCCCAGAAGCGAGAGACGGTGGAGATGCTTACGCCGCAGGCTGCTGCGATATGTTCTTCTACCATGAACGGCACATCGTCCATGTTCTTACTTATATAATCCGCGATCCGTTGATGGCCGCGGGTCAGCTTCGTTTCATCAAATAGCATCATAGCCAATGTAATTCTCCCCCATCCACACCCTGTTAGACTACAACTTCTACTTTCTTCTTCAGAAGCTTCTTCACATAGTTCGCGGCGCGAACTTGCAGATTGAGGTTTGGTGAGATTACCCGCTTGTAGCCGCCAGCACGGATTGCTTCCTTCAGCTCTGCTACCGTCTCAAAGTTTCCTGCAAACTCGTTATGCACACAGCCTACTTGGAACATTTGGTGCGCGTCACTTCCCGCGATAACAGGTACGCCAAGCTCTTCGCCGAGTGTCAGAACTTTCGCTATATTTTCCTGGATGCCGATCTCATGAAGGTCTTTGCCGTTCAGGTCGAAGGCATCGAAGCGTTTCAACAATTCTCTATCGATATGATAGAGGTGGTTCGATTCACGGAACGGATGGCCGCCGATGACCATGAGGCCACGAGGATGGCAAAGGTCGAACAATTGCTCCAGCCCGATAAAATGATCAGCTGTCAGATGATGCTCCTTCAAAACCGCATGTACTTCGAGCAGCTTATCCTTTGGTCCGCTGACGAGGATATGGCCGCCTTCGGCTACGTCGACTTCCATACCGGTGAAGAGCTTAAACCCGTCTACATTATAATAGTGGTTATTGCAAGGGTAGAGCTGATCGAGTGTGCCGTATACGTCCTCGAAGCGGTGCGTGTTGAAGTGCTCGGTGAGTGTAATAGCGTCGAGGCCGTGAGCTTTTGCTTCATTAATCATGCTGTTAAAATGCTCGATCTCGAAATTGGTTTTTTTCGAAAGTTTAACGTGAATATGAAAGTCGATCTTCATGACTTAATTCCCCCAGTTGGTTGTTGGTAGTTGCGTAGCTTAATGCCATTAGAACGCCTGTCTTCTTGTCATATACATTCATCTGCTGCTCACGCAGCACCGCGAACAAAGTATCTCCCGGTTCGTATTCGGTCTCCCCAATTACGCGGGCCATAAGCTGCCAGCCTCCGGCATCCAGCTGCACTAATGTCTCTGCTCCGGATGGGAATACAGCCGATACACTTACACCAAGGCTTCCGGGCTGGTTCGTCTCATGCAGCTTGATATCTTCGGGCCTTATCGTCAGGACAACTTCCTGTCCTTCTTCAAGTCCTTCGTTCACGCCATCACCTTCCGCCAGCGGCATAACGGCGATTGGTGTCTCTAGCCGGTGTCGTCCCCAGACTCCGCCTCCTGCCCGGATGACCCCTTCCAGCTGGTTCATCTGCATGCCTCCATTACCGATGAACTCGGCAACCTGCAGCGTCTTCGGGTGTTTATACAATTCACGCGGCTTATCTAATTGCACGACCCGTCCGCCGAAAAATACCGCGACTTGCGTCGACAATGTCATCGCCTCATGCTGGTCATGCGTCACGTAGATCACCGTGGTGTTCAGCTCCTGATGTAGCCGCTTCAGCTCGGCGCGCATCTCTACGCGCAGCTTGGCATCGAGGTTGGATAACGGCTCATCGAGCAGCAAAATATCTGGCTCTGTCACGATCGCCCTCGCAATAGCAACCCGCTGCTGCTGTCCACCGGACAGCTCGCTTGGGTAACGCGCGGCAAGCTCGGCGATTCGCATTTTATCCAGTGCCGCTTCAACACTCTTCCGAATCTCGGCTTTCGCCAGCTTCCGTACCTGCAGGCCAAACGCGACGTTCTCGAATACGGTCATATGCGGCCATAACGCATAGCTTTGGAAAACAAGACTTAGCCTTCTAGCCGACGGCTCCATATGGAACCGTTTCTCCCCATTTGCAACCTCTCGACCGCTGATCGTAATTGTCCCGGAATCCGCATGCTGGAGCCCAGCGATGGTGCGGAGCAGCGTTGTTTTGCCGCAGCCGGAAGGACCAAGGAAGGTCATGAAATCCCCTTGCTTAATGGTAAGATCAATATCTTGAAGAACCTGCTTTCCATCCAGCGCAACGCGGATGCCTTGCAGCTTAATTGCATTCATGTTCATTGTCCTCCAATCCCTTGCGTCAGGTCGGCCTTGCCGAACTTCACGGCGAGGAAATATACCGTAATGACAATCGCGATGATGATCATCAGAATAACGTTCGTCAGCTGCTCATAGCCTTTCTCGGCATAGTAAAAGGTAATCGTCGTCAGCGTCTCTGTCCGTGGTGTGATAAGCATGATGATCAGCTCCATCTCCTTCATCGCACCGATGAAGACGAGCAGGAAAGCCGACACTAAGCTCTTGCGATTAAGCGGTAGCAGAATCCTTCTGAACCGTGTGAACCAGGAAGCTCCGCTGATCTGCGCTGCTTCCTCCAGTTCCTTGCCGATCTGCATCATCGAGGCGCTGCCCGCCTTCACGGTGAATGGCAGCTCCTTCACGACGGTAATTAAGATCAGCAGCGTAACTGTTCCGTACAGGGCTGGAATAATAAACGTAGGCTTTGCAAACATCGAGATATAGATTGCTGCAAGCGAGATGCCCGGAATGAGATATGGCAGGAAGGATAATTGATCCACCGCCCGCCCAAGCCAGGTCTGTCTGCCTCGCGCTACCACGTAGCCTAAGATTAGTCCAATAACTGCAGCAATAATGGATGCTATTCCTGCGATTTTTAGAGAGTTTTTCAGCGCAAGCATGAAAATTGGATTTTGCAGGACTCCCTTTTCCCCCGTATTAATATCCGGATCGGAGCCGCCCCACCAGTAGTGCATCGTCAGGTTACTCAGTGAATAATTGCCTTCCTTCAGCATGAAGGATTGAATCAGCAGCACAAGCAGCGGGACAACAGAGATGATGATCATCCCTATTGTCGTCGCGCTCGCCGCCGGGTAACGCCAGCGTCCAAGGGACGTTAATGTTCTTGCGCTGTCTTTGCCCGTGACCGTTACGAAGCTGCGCCGCCTTCCAATCACCTTCTGATTCAAATAAATCGTCAGAATCGAGATGATCATTAGCGTCAGGCTGAGCACATTGGCTTCAGTCGTCAGCTGGGAACGTATGCTGGAATACAGCATCGTCGAGATCATATAGAAGTTCACTGGCGTGCCAAGCAGCGCCGGAACCCCGTAGGAGCTGATCGCCTTGGTGAAAATAAGGATGAACCCCGACAAGATCGACGGCATCACAAGCGGGAAAACAATTCGACGCAGGATTGTCATCCTTTTCGCCCCGGACACGTTAGCCGCTTCCTCCAACTGACTGTTCATCGAGCTTAACGCCGCCCCAACGATCAGGAAGAAGAACACGCTGTCGTGAATCGACAGGGAAACAACAATCGGTACAAAGCCGTAAGACAACCAATCCGGCGGAGACACATGGACAAGTGCTTCAAGAATACCGGGTGTCCCGCCGATTTTGCCATTTTTGAAGAAGGTGAGCCACGCTTGCGAAATAATCCACGAAGGCAGCAGATACGGAATGACCGCGAGGAAAGAGATCGTCTTTTTCCAAGGGATATTCGTTCTGACCACCAGCCACGCAAGCCCGCATCCAATCAGCATGGAGAGCGCAGAGACGGCGAAGCCAACGGCAAGCGAATTCAAGATCGGCTTGTAAAACAAGTTCATGCTCATATCACTGGCCAGAACGCGTTCCCAATGATACAACGTGAAATGCCCCGGATTCGCTTCTCCCGTCAGACGGACATCCTGCTGTCTCCATATGAAGGTCGTATACATGATTTTCAGGACAGGCCATACGATCGTATACGCCAAAAAGAGGAGGGCGGCGATCCCGATCAGATGAACGGGATTCGCCAGCCAGTTTCGGGCTTGGTTATGGAATCGTGTTCGCTGCGCCAATTCTCTCTCCACCTTGCTGCCATTATTTTTGTTTAATCCAGAAGTCACGTACTTTCGGAGCGGTGTTGTACAGCTTATCGCCGTCGAACAGCCACAGGTTCAAGTCTTCGAAGGAGATATCATTCTTCGTCTTTACGTCAGAACGCGGAACCCATGAGCCTACTTCGTTGAACGGATCAAGGCCTGCACCAGTGCCATCCTTCTCGCCCATCATCCAGCGGATGAACAGCTTCGCAGCCGCTTCATGCGGTGCTTTGTTCGCGATAAAGAAGTAGCCGGAGTCCGGAACGGAAGTCTTTGGCTTAATATCGTAGATCGGCGCGATCGTCCAGCCGTTCTCTTCGTTCTTTGATACGTCGCCGGATACGGCAAGGCCGAGGGCATCACTTTTTGTTTTGCCAATCGCATCAAGTACATCGTCACTGCCTTTAAGTACGATCAGACCGTTATCGAACAGCTCTTGGATGAACTCATAGCCGGCATTTTCCGTCCCATTCAGGACAATGTCTTTACCGAACTTCTCTTTGTAAGCTGCTGCCATGTCGTCACTGTTGATGACCATCGTCGTGAACAGGTCCATAAAAGCTGGGGAGCTGAGCGGATCAGCTGTGTACACTTTGCCTTTGAACTCTGGCGTCGTCAGATCCCACCAGTTCGTAACAGGAGGTGCCGAGTATGTAGATGCGTTATAGAAAAGCGTACGGAATTCCACATAGTTGGCGTAAGCTTCAGCTTGTGTGCGGTAAGGCTCATCCACCATTGGTGCGATCTCTTCCGGCAGGTATTTGAGGTAGCGGCCTTGCATAACCATCTCCTCTTCCACCGCTCCGCTTACTTCCTTCGTGATAATAACGTCCGGGTTAAACTGCCCTGCGTCCTGCTCCTTCGTCACCTTGTCCATCATCTCGTCGGACTTAACCTTACTTACTTCCACTTTGATCTCGGGGTATTGCTTTATGAAGGTCTCGGCTGCGTCGTTCGCACGACCTGAGGTGGAGTAGACAATTACTTTGCCTTCTTCCTTCGCCTTCGCATATAGTTCATCAAGCGATTCTGCTGCTGGAGCAGCGGACTGCTGGGCTGGTGCCGCCGAGGCATTCGCATTGGTGCTGTTTGCTGTGTTAGCTGGAACTGCGTTTGATAACGTGTTCGAGCTTTTGTTGTCCCCACAAGCGGACATGATCGTCATAGCGGATATGACCGTAAGCAGGACCAGAGCTGGCTTCTTCTTCGACTTGAACATAAGGATAACTTCCTCCTAGATAGATGGGCTCTCTATGGTTATGGCCTCATCCTCGTATGTTTGTTCTCTCAAGGAAGATAATAGAGCCCGATTGTAAGAGGCATGTTACGGCTATGTGGATTTTTAGTAAAAAACTATTATTTTTCACGTTATGAAAGTTTTTCTTCATTTTGAGTGAATCACTGGAATACCTTATGCGTGCTGACGTCCAGCTTGAATATTAGATATAATAGACTTCAATGATGGATGTCCGGGGGAAATCAAAATGAACAAAACCGATCGGCAGCTCGCTATCATGCTTGAACTACAGCGGAGCAAAATAATAAGAGCGGAAGATTTGGCCTCTCTGTTTGAGACAAGCGTACGGACCATCTACCGAGATATTCAAGCCCTGAGCGAGATGGGCGTTCCTGTCTTTGGCGCTCCGGGTCACGGCTATTCCTTAATGGAAGGCTATTTTCTACCGCCAATCGGGTTTTCGGCTGAAGAAGCGGTAGCCCTGCTGATGGGCGCTGACTTTATCGAGCAAAGGCTGGATGGGGATTACAGAAAAGTAGCAAAGGCTGCGAAAAGCAAGATTGAAGCGATCCTGCCGGAGACCGTGCGGGATGAGTCGGCACGCGTCCGGGAAACGATGCGGCTTCTGAATGCCGGAGAGCCAAGAACCGGCTTAAAGGAAAAAGACATTCTCGGAACTGTGCGGCGAGCCATTCTGGAGCGTCGTAAAATAAGCTTTTCCTATAAGAAAAAGACGCCGGAAGCGGATGGAAACCGAAAGAGTACCCGTGAGGTGGCCCCGTACGGATTGGTCTTTGCTCAGGGTAACTGGATGCTGATTGGGTATTGCGAGATGCGCAAGGATATTCGCCATTTCCGGTTGTCGCGAATGACGGAGCTTGTCGTGCTCGACACGACGTTTGCCATGCCGCATGGGTTCAACCTAAGCCTTTACCGTCCGCAGGATGACCGCAATGAGCATGTATGGATTCGGGCCAACCTTGAGATTGCCGACAAAATCGCCGAGATCGGCAACTTTTATATCGAATCAGCCGAGGAGCGCAGCGATGGTCTCTGGGTACATTTACGCGTTCGGGCACCGGAAGAAATTCTTCACCTTATCCTTAGCTGGGGCGGAGATGTTGAAGTGTTGGAACCGGAATCTCTACGCCACCGGATTCGGGAAGTAGCCGAAAAAATTTTAAAACGCTACTGACAGACTGTTGTCAGTAGCGTTCTTTTATATTGGGAGTAACCCGATTATAGAAGGAGTGTTGTTAAGATGAGAAACACAACGGAGACCTTGCAGGCGTTTGAAAAAGCGGTTGGACGCTATATAGATGAACTGAGTAACTTCAGTATGGAACAATTACTTACAAAACCGAATGAAGAAGATTGGTCGATCGGCCAAATGGTTGTCCATTTGATCCGATCTGCTCAAAACATGCATCTGCGCAACGTAGATCAATGTATCGCGGGAAGCGGTGCGGTATCGGAGGGTACAGGAGAAAAAACGGAGAACGGCAAGAAAGTCTTTGAGCTTGGAAATTTTCCACCCATTCGGATTCGGGTCCCGGCCTCCCCGCATTACTCGCCTCAGCAGCCGGACAATAAGGAACAGCTGATCGAAGGACTTCAAGACGTTGTGGAACGAATGAAACGTACGGAACCAACCTTGATCCGAGCACCTCTAGAAAATACAGTCCCCCATCCTAATTTCGGAGCATTAAACGCTGTTGAGTGGTTTTTGCTAGTCGAGATGCACTACAGGCATCACTTCTTGCAGCTGGAGCGGCTGAAAAATTCTCTTGAGAATATATGAAAACAACAAAAATCAGCGTTGCCATTCTAATATGGCAACGCTGATTTTTGTTTTTATATTTAGTCCGCTTGCATGATCCTCTATTCGCTTGCGTTTATGGAAGTGTCCTTCGCAAAGAAAGCCCGCGTATCCTTGCGTGTCTGCGCAGGCAAAACTCGATCCAACTCTTCCTCCAGCCAAGACAACTTCTTGCTTCGCAGGTAATTCTGCATGGTCTCTTCGGCTTCGAGCATGACTAAATTTATCGAGCAGAAACTCGTGGGTACTGCACAGTCCGAACAATCGCGGTCGCGATAGAGATAGCCCTTATCCTTTATGTTCTGGCACTGGAAAATCGGCTTCTTTCCTTCCACGGCTTCGACTACATCCCAGAAGGAAATGTCGTCCGGATCGCGCGCAAGCTTAAATCCGCCCTTGACGCCAGGCACCGACGAAACAATGCCCACCTTGGTAAGTTTTGTAAAAATTTTGGACAGGTAAGTCTCTGGAATACCTTGAAAAAAGGCAAGCTCCTTGATGCCAATCGTTGATTCGTTTGGAATTAAGTAAACTAGGCAATGCAAGGCATATTCTACTCCGACGCTATACTGCATAATAACTCCTCCCATTATTGCATGGGTCAAATACTATAAATTTAATGATAACCGCGCCCATTGTCAACCTTTGGATTGCCATAAAAATGGATTTGACTTCGCGGACATGAGGTCGTATATTATAGTCAAATCTAATCGGCGATTAATATTATCGCCAATTTGATAATATATATCGTTTAGGAGTGGCATAATGGAAAAGCTGCTTGTTATCAATGCACATCCTGCTGTGGATTCCCCTGCTTCTGTCAGCCTTCAAGTCGGCAATCATTTTATTGAGAATTACCGCAAGATGAATCCCAACGATTCGATCGAGCAAATCGATCTCTATAGTGAAGAAATCCCGGAATTAAACAGTACCGTGTTAAGCGCTTGGGATAAATTAGCCTCCGGCAGAGAGTTAACGGACGAAGAGAAACGCGTCACCGGCAAGATGAATGACATTTTGCAGCAGTTCAAAAGTGCAAAGAAATATGTCATTATCATGCCGCTTCACAACTTCAATATCCCTTCCCGTCTGAAGAATTACATGGATAACATCTTAATCGCTCGCGAGACCTTCAAATATACGGAAAACGGCAGCGTAGGCTTATTGACTGACGGCCGGAGTTTACTCGTGATTCAAGGAAGCGGCGGCATCTACACGAATAACGACTGGTACACGGAAATCGAATTCTCGCACAAGTACCTTAAATCGATGTTTAACTTCCTCGGCGTCGAGGATTACCAGATTATCCGCGCGCAAGGTACAAACGTGCTGAACAAAACGGAAGTTCTGGATAAAGCAAAAAAAGAGGCCCATGAAGCAGCAGTACGTCTAGCAAATAAAGTAGTTGCTTGAAGTGAATGATTTGGAAGAGAGGGGAATAATCCATGTCCAATTTTATTGCAGATATCAAGATTCCCGACAGTAAGCTAGCCGTTGAAGCAGCTGAGTTATTGCGGGAGCATGGCGACGATCTATTGTGGAACCATTCGAATCGGGTATTTTTGTTTGCGGCTATGAAGGGTAATCTTAATCAAATCAAATATGATCCTGAGTTGCTTTATATTAGTTCGCTTTTTCATGATATCGGACTTACCCCTAAATTCCGGAGCGATGACAAACGCTTTGAGGTCGATGGAGCTAATGCTGTCCGTGATTTTCTTAAAAGCCGCGGTGTTCCGGGAGAGTTTATTCGGCTGGCATGGGATGCTGTAGCTCTTCATAGCACAATAGGGATAGTCGAATATAAGGAAGCCGAAGTTGCGCTTATGAATTTTGGCGTTGGATACGATGTCGTAGGGAAGAACTTCGATCTCATCTCAACAGAAGCACGGGAGCAAGTTGTCAAACATTTTCCTCGCGACAATTTCAAACATGGGATCCTGCATGCCTTCTTGGAAGGCTTCAAGCACAAACCGGAAACCACTTTCGGCACGATTAACGCCGACGTGTGCGAGATGCTGCTTCCGGGATTTAAACGCCCTAACTTCTGTCATAGCGTTCTTCATTCCCCATGGAATGAGTAGTAGAACATCATGCAGATTCTAGGGTTGGGCGCTGCGTCTGTCAAACCGCAAGATTTAAAGAGGCGATGACATTGCTGTGAAACAAAAAGCCCTCGGAGAGCATCACGCTCCCCGGGGGCTTCACGATCTTAATGATTTAACCGAGCTTCGGCTCATCCGTGAGGATGATCGAATCCGCAGCTTTGCCATCTGCTTCGAACACGATGATTTCATTCCTGCCTGCCTTTAAGATCGGAGCTGGCACATACAAACGTTGTTGTGGTCCAATGTCCCAGAAACGTCCAATATTAAAGCCATTAATAACTACGAAGCCTTTCCCCCGGCCAGTCACATCAACAAATGTATCTACAGCTTCCTCTACCTCAAATGTAAAGCTGGAGAAGCTTAGCTGTCCTTCGTGGTAATCCTTCGAGAAATCAACTATATCCCACTCACAAGAATCCCAAGCTCATTCTCAGGTGCTGTAAGCTCCATCTCTTGCTTAACACCAATTTCATGATCATACTGGATCATCTTCTGCTCATTGTTAATGAAGATATGAGCCCGGTCCATACACGTAATTAGACGGAAGTCCTCAATCTTACGAGCTGGACCAATGTTACTGCGATAATAAATGTAGCCCGTGCCCTGATTCAGCTCCTCCATCGTTAGAGGGTAAGCAGAATGAACTCCTGTACTTATGGTATTTAACGTGCTGAACAAAGACACTCTTTCCGTAACCTTTAGCTCACCATTAGCTGCTTTTTTGATCTCCGTTGACAATGGAAAATTAGGAATATCCGTATGCTGGCTAATGACTTGCTTGAATAATTCGTACTTTGGAGTAATGTCTCCCCACTCTGTCAGCAAGGCATCATAATAATAGCTGGTCACATCTGGCGCCAGCTTCTCATAATTAGCGGCTGCGTACTCTTATCTTTCTTCTGTTCACTGTAGGCTTGCTTCCAGTTACTTAGTGTAGTTACCCCAATATCTAATTCGCGTGATAATAGGGTTCTACTAGATGCTCGATCGTTTTACGGCGGAATTCCTCACTCTAGCGTTTACGTTTTTGCTCCATATCTACACCTCATCGATTGCTAGTTGTACTTGCGTATACAAGTTTCCAATAACGAAGTGTCTACTTTTTAGTTTAAGTCCAGTTTGACCTCTTCCCCACCTTACGTCGGCTTTCACCTAGTAAAAACCCAATCAATAGCGTTCCAGCCCCATTCTATTAATTTCATTGAAGCCCCTAAATATTAATGTTATAAAACTTAACATTTATATTACAGGTTTTGCACTCTAAAGAGATTCATCCCGAAATAGCGATTAAAACTTAAAAAATAGGGTATTTAAGCGGTTTCTTCGACTTTTTTCTTGTTTGATTTACTTAATTAACTTAACTATTATAAGCCATAGACTGATAGAGAGATTCGAGGGAGGAGCCTTTTATGTAATGTATACGTCAGATATATCCGAAATTCCTCTGTCACTTTTGTCTACTAGGTTATTATATTTGACATTAATAGACTGGCTTAGGCCAACCCAAGGAGGACGCCATGATTAAACCGATTTATAAACTAGCCAGCCTTGTAATGCTGAGCACCTCGCTTCTCTTCACTCCTATCCTGGACACCAGCGCTTACGCCAGTGGTTCGGGCACATCTGTCGCTCAGGAGCAGTCCCAGGATCAGGCACCGAAGGCCATGGTTCAACTCTCCGGCCCTACCCTCACTTCGGTCGGCGATTCCTTCGCCGTAACCGTATCGTTAACGGGCGCAACCAGCGATGCGACGGCGGGGAAATTCATTTTCGAATATGACCCGACTCAGTTTGAGTACATATCCGCGACGTCAGCAAATTCAGCCGTCAGCATTGCCGGCGTAAACGCCGAGTCCGGCAAGGTGACTATCGTAACGATGGATACAACGGGCAGCCTTACAACGGCAGGCTCCCTCCTCACTTTGACCTTCAAAGCTAACGCAGCTACGGACCTGAGCGGAATCAGCGGCACGGTTGAGCTTGGGATCGACGACGGCAGTACGGTTCAAACACCTGAGGAATCGCTGGCCGTCCAGATTACAGGCGCAGCCGAGGGCGATCTGAACAATAACAATGTAATCGATGTTGGCGATCTCTCCGTCTTGATCAAATACTTCGGTATTGCCTCAGACGACCCGAACTGGACGAAGGTTGTAAACGGCGATTTCAACAAGAGCAACACAATCGATCTCCAGGATCTCGCCTCCCTAGGCAAAAAGGTGCTCTACGACAACGGCCAGCCGTTCCAACTGATGGAGACCGATATCATGAGCATTCAGAATGCTATGGCAGCCGGTAAATTGACGTCTGAGCAGCTCGTTCAGATGTACATGGACCGGATCAATGAATACGACGATGAAATCAATTCGCTTATTACGGTCAATCCAGATGCGCTGACGATCGCCAAGGCACTGGACGAAGAGCGCAAGGAGCAAGGTCCGCGCGGTCTCATGCACGGCATCCCTATCATCGTTAAGGATAACTACGACACCCTTGGCATGCCAACGAGCGCCGGTTGTACCTGCTTGAAGGATAACCAGACGGTCAGCGATGCCTTCATGATCAAGAAGCTGAAGGATGCCGGAGCGATCATCCTGGCCAAGGCCAACCTGAGCGAATTCGCGATTAACACGGACACGAACAGTTCGTTGGGCGGACAAACGTGGAATCCTTACGATTTGACCAAAAATCCGGGCGGCTCCAGCGGCGGTACAGGCGCATCGCTTGCTTCCAACTTTGGCGTAGCCGGTCTCGGCACCGATACAGGCGGTTCGATCCGCATCCCTTCGTCATGGAACAGCATTGTCGGCATCCGTCCAACAATTGGCCTGACAAGCCGCGACGGCATCATTCCGCTCGCGTTGTCCCAGGACGTAGGCGGACCAATGGCGAGAAACGTATCCGATGCGGCCATCCTGCTTGACGCGGTCAGCGGCTACGACCCGAACGATATCGCCACAGCCGGCAGCTTCGGCAGGAAGCCAGTCAGCTACACAAAATTTTTGGACAAGAACGGACTTAAAGGCGCCCGTATCGGCCTCGTCTTGGACAGCAGCGTTGTAGGCAACAATCAGGAAGTGCTTGCTCTGCTGAATCAAGCTGCCCAAGATATGCGGGATCAAGGTGCGACGGTAGTAGGTGTTAATATTCCGAATGTCGCCGATATTTTGAAATACCCAAGCCTCAGCGGTTATGAATTCAAATTTAACCTGAACGATTACCTGTCCAACCCGCGGATGGTCGATCCGGCCGTGGTTCGCTATCATTCATTGCAGGATATCATCAATTCGGGCACCGACTTCCTCTCAGTACTCAAAAGCACGTTGACCACGCGGAACAGCGTCGAGTCGCTTGATACGCAGGAGTACAAGGACATCGTGTTGTTCCGGCCGCGTACGACCCAACAGTCGCTGCTTCGCTTGATGGCTGACAATAACCTTGACGCCATCTTGTATCCTTCGACCTCGGGACCTGCGGGCTCCAGCTCCGGGAATGCAAACCGACTAAGCCCATTCTCCGGCTTCCCTGCCATTAGCGTTCCGGCGGGTTACGTGTCCAGCGGCTTGCCGGTTGGCATCGAGCTGCTCGGCCGCCCTTACGAGGAAGGCGAGCTGATCAAGCTTGGTTATGCTTACGAACAAGCGACACATCATCGCGAAACGCCGAAATCGGTTCCAGCTTTGCCCGGCGAATAAGTTCCAGGGAACGTAACCGGAGAACAGAGAGCGGAGGGGCGGAGAAGATAAGCCCCCCTTCCACTCCTTCTCCCTTTACATTTTCGCCGGCGTTTGACTATACGAGAAAGGACGAACCTCTTATGGCGCGTAAACGATTATCCTTGCTTACGACGATTTGCTTGGCAATAGCCATGCTTGTACCCCAATATACAATGGCGGCGGCCGATCCGACCTCCTTTTCCATGACATCCGACAAAAGCTCCCTGAACAGCGGCGACGAAGTCACCGTAACGGTAAAAGGAAGCCAATTGCAGGATGTATATGCCTACGAATTGCATGTGTATTATGACTCCGATCTGCTGACGTTCAAGACAGGCAGCGAAAAAACGACCTTGGTTGGCTTCAGCACGCCGGCCAAAGTTACCGCGGACGGCGCTGGCGAATCTCATCTCGTGTTCGCCCACACGAAGTCGGGAAGCTCGCCAGGCGACAGCGGCGATCTAGATCTGGCATCCTTCACCTTCACGGCAGCCGCTAACGGAAAGGCCGACATCGAGGTCAGAAAGATCCGGCTGATCGATTCGGGACTGACCGCAAGTACAATTGACAATCATTATGGCACCTCCGTTCAAATCGGATCATCGGGTGGTTCAGGCGGTTCAGGCGGATCCTCGGGCAGTTTGCCAGTCGAGCCGGAGGGCACGTTGACTGTAACGACCGATCAATTGAAGAACGGCAAACCAATTGAGGTGCCGGCATCCGTCACCTTGATCAAGCTGCCGGCCAATACGGACGAGCTGCTTGGAAAAGGCGTGCTGAGCATCACTACCTCCAGCAAAGCCTCGCTGGATATTCCATCTAGCGCGTTCACTGAACTGAAGAAAACGCTAACCGCCGCGCAGCTGCAGGGCGGATCGATTGCCCTGACCGTCAAACCGGTGGAAGGAACAGCTAAACCCGCATTCGGAACAGATGCCAAGCTCAGCGGGCATATCTACGAACTGAAGCTGCAATGGATTGCGGCGGACGGAACTTCGTACGATCTGCATCAATTCAGCGAGCCCGTGACACTTCGTCTGCCGGTCGACGCTTCGACCAACCCGAAGCTGGCGTCCATCTTCTATCTTCCGGATAGCGGAGCGCCCGAATTCGTAGGCGGGACGTACGAGAATGGCGTATATGTTGCACAGCTCTCGCATTTCAGCTCTTACGCGGTACTTGAGATCGACAAGCATTTCTCCGATGTCCCTGACAGCTATTGGGCATCCGGCGTAATCAAGGAGCTTTTCGCGAAGCAAATCGTGACCGGCACGACAGCATCCACCTTCGAGCCGAACCGCAGCATTACCCGCGCCGAATTTACCGCGCTGCTCGTCAGGGCGCTTGGACTGAAGGCGGAAGGAAAGCCTGCCTTCACGGACATTCCCGCAGACGCCTGGTATGCTGCCGACGTTGCCACCGCATACAAAGCCGGTATCGTGCAAGGCGTAAGCAGCACAACGTTCTCCCCCGGCGCCAACATTACCCGCCAGGAGATGGTTACACTTGCGATGCGAGGCTACGATTTAATGAAAGGCAAGCCTGCGTCTGTGACAGCCGAGCCTTTCAAGGATGAAGACTCCATCTCCGCTTGGGCGCTGGATAACGTCAAGAAGGCCGCATCGCTTGGCATCGTTCAAGGACGGGCGAAGGGCGAATTCGTACCGCTTGGCACCTCGACCCGTGCGGAAGCCGCTCAAATGCTTTATGGAGTAATTAATAAGCTGTAAGCCTGGTCCGCCGGGAATACAGCAAATAGCAATTCGGATCTTCATTGGAACCGGAGGGGAACTAATTCCCTTCCGGTTTTTGCGCTTGTTTGCCTGCCAAGCAGTCTTCTGTTCCAGAATCGAAATTCACTCCCACATAAACCGCAAATCGGCGGCTCCCCCACCCTTTCTAATCTCCTTTCCTCCGCTTCCATCCATTAGATAAACCAAGTATCCTGAGACTTTTGAATAATAGCTCCAATATTTTTTACAAATTTTATTTAAAACATCGTTGACAGGACACCAAAAGGTGTCCTATACTAAACACAACAAACCGACACCTAAAGGTGTCCAATAAAACAATCAGTCACACTAGCCAATCCGCAGCTGGCATACAAATTAAAACCATTTTCGAGGAGGAAATAAAAATGAACAATACAATCGGCGCGGTAACAACCGCAAAAGCTGGAACTAAGCTTCAAGGGAAAAAGGTGGCCTATTGGTCCGTCACGTTACTGCTTGCCGCAGCTCTTACGTTAAGCGGTCTCGGACAGCTAATGAAATTAGGCGGAAATGTGGATCTCGTCACGAATCTGGGGTATCCCTTATACATCATGCAAATTCTAGGGGTTTGGAAGCTGCTTGGAGTGATTGCCGTTCTTGCACCGCGATTTCCGCGGCTGAAGGAATGGACCCACGCCGGGATCTTCTTCTTGATGACAGGCGCCGCATTCTCCCATCTGCTTGATCACGATTATGGCGATGGCGGGTTTAATGTGATCCTTCCGCTCTTCTATACTCTGCTGAATATCGCGTCGTGGGCGCTTCGTCCGGAGAACCGCAAGTTCTAGGATACACCAATTGAGGTTACGGTTAGACCAGCTTTTAGAGTAGCGCATGCTTCTTGCGAGGCTATAATGGTTTCACAATGCCGCTACATTGGATTATGTGCAGTAAGTTTTCGACCGGCAACACCATAACCAAATAAGCCCCCGGAGAGCATCACGCTCCCCGGGGGCTGTTTGTTTTCACACTTTCCTATTTCAAAATATCCTCTTGAATTGTCTTCTGATCCTTCACGATCTGGAAAATATCATCCGGCATCAGCACGGTATCTTTGTTCGCGGTATACCATTCTTGGTAGAACGCATCAATCTTCTCACCATTATACTTCTTCCAAAGGCCTTGCATCTCTGTTATAGCCTTTTCAGGTGTATAGCTTGCGCCGCTTACAATTGCTTTCGTGGTGAGGTTGCCAATCTCAGTAGTCGCATTCTGTTGGTCCACCAGCAGGTCTTGCGGAACAGTAGGCAAATGCTCTACGTGTGTCAGGCCAGGGAACTGGGCACCTTGATCAATCATGTTATAGAGAATTTCCATGTTTTCCTTGAACTTATCCTTCGCGAGCTTCTCATCCGGCTTATCCGGATTAAAGCTGCTTGCGATGAACGAACATTTGCCGCCGCTTACAACCGAGAAGATCATATTATAGTCTTGACCTAGGTAGCCCAGCTCCGTCTTGTTCTTCTCTTGATCAATTGGATTCGGACAGCCGGTTGCCCCTGCTTGCCAATGCTCACCCTCAATACCGTTTGTCAGTGTTCTGCCAGTCTCTGGTGTTGACAGGAAGTCTACATATTCCATAATCGCTTTTGGATCCTTGGCATTGCGGTTCACAACCGCTGTCAGCTGCACCGGATTGTTAATCCAGACTGTGTACTGGCCAAGCGGAGATTTTGGATTTGGTACAATCTCAAGATCTGCTCCTGGTACATTTGCCTTCAACGTCGCATAATCCGTAATCCACAGACGGTTCCACATATTCGTGTTTGCCTGTACGAAATAGATGCCTGTCTTCCCGTTCAGGAAGTCCTGACGAGCCTTTGCTCCGTTGTTGTCGGTAATAAAGTCTTTATCAATAATTCCTTCATCATACAGTTGTTTAGCGAAAGCAATGTATTGCTCGAAGTTATCCCATGTACGCACCAGCTTACCGTTTTCATCCACATAGGAGTTATTCAAGCCGGTTCCGCCGAAAATATCCGTAATACCTGGGCCGATATTTAATCCATAGGTATCCTTCTTACCATTGCCATCCGGGTCCTGCTCGGCGAATGCCTTCGCCACCTGATACAGCTCCTCGGTTGTTTTCGGAGTTGTTAATTTGAGCTTGTCCAGCCAGTCCTGGCGAATAACGATAACATTCTGCGGAATCGCTTCGTTTAACTTGCCGAACTCATACATCTTCCCGTCCGCCTTGGTAGCTGCTGATTTCAGAGCCGGATTGTCCTTTAGAAGCTTCTTGTAAGTCGTGCTGTATTGGTTGATCATATCGTCCAGCGGCATCAGCTGCTTCTGATCATATAGCGGGTTCTTGATATTTGGGTCGAATTCGAAGATCAGATCCGGCGCACTGCCGGATGCGAACAGCGTATTCAGCTTTTGCTTTGACTCTGTCCGTGGAACAGCCGTAAATTTCACATTCGTTGGACCGTTCTCGTTAATCCACTTAGTCCAACGGTTTTTCTCCATCGTGCCTTCGGAAGCTGCAATCAATCCACGGTCGTATACCGTCGCGCTGATCGTCGACTTTTTACCGCTGCCACTGTCGCCGGACTGTGCACTGTTATTCGCATTGTCATTATTTCCGCAAGCCGCCAGAACTGCAAGCAGTGTTAACGATGCACCTGCTATTAAAGCATTTCTCTTCGTCATCTTTACCATATATCTATTCCCCCATCGCCATAATGTAAAGTTAACCTTTCACAGACCCAAGCATGACACCTTTGACAAAATACTTCTGCAAGAACGGATAGATTAGAACCATTGGCAGAATCAGTACAATGATACCGGCCGACTTGATTCCTTCAGGCACAAGTTCCAGAGCAGTCGTATCATTCGCAAGCGATTCAGTCAGCAAAGACTGACTTGCAATCATCTGCTGAATAAGAACGGTAATTGTATATTTTTCGGTCGAGTTGATATAAATGAGTACGTTCATGAAATTGTTCCAATAGCCTACGCCATAGAACAGGACTAGTGTTGCAATGACCGGCATGGATAAAGGAAGAATAATCCTGAACAGCAAAGTCATTTCCTTGCAGCCATCAATTCGTGCCGCCTCTTCAATCTCCGGTTCAATGCCTTCAAAGTAAGAACGCATAATGAGCATATTATACGTGCTGACCGCCCCTGGCATCCAAATCGACCAATACGAGTCTATCAGACCCAGGCTCTTCACAACCAGATAAGTAGGAATTAATCCGCCGGTGAAGACCATCGTGAATAGTAACATCAGCGTAAAGGTTCTTCTGCCGTAGAAATAGCCCTTCGACAGCGGATAAGCCGCACAGATGGTAAAGACCATCGATATGATTACGCCGCCTACTGTCATAACAACCCCGTTCCAAAGTGAGGCCAGCACCCGCGTTCCTTCAAATAGAGCTGAATAGCTCTGCAACGTGACATCGATGGGCCAGAGTAATACTTTGCCTGACTCAACGGCCTGCTTGCCGCTGAAGGAAATGGACAGAATGTTGATCACCGGTGCTAGACACGAGATCGAAATGAGCAGCAGGAGAACCGAAATCCCTATTCTTGTTATTTTATCTCCAGTAGATTCTCTCATCCTCGCTCACCTCAGAACAAATTGTTATCGAACTTCTTAGCCAACAGATTTGCGGCCAGAATAAGAATAAAGGCTACAACAGATTCGAACAGACCTAGCGCCGTTGTCAGGCTGAATTGTCCACCCTGAATACCAAGTGTATAAATATAAGTACTAATAACCTCCGAAATATCGGATACCATTGCGTTACGAAGGTTGTAGATTTGATCGAAACCAACCTCTAAGACTCGTCCCATGGAGAGAATTAGCACTAAGATGATTGTGCCTCTAATTCCTGGCAGCGTAACATTCCAGGTTTGTTTCCATTTGCTTGCCCCGTCAATCGAAGCCGCTTCATAAAGTGCTGGAGAAATTGATGTAAGAGCTGCCAGATAAATAATGGTGCTGAAGCCCATCTCCTTCCACACGCCGGAGCCTACAAAGATCGTGACCCAGGAGAGGGTTTTGTACAGGAACGGATACGGTTCGCCGTATTTGTCTTCAATCCAATGGTTCAGGAAGCTGGATTCCATCGAGAACAGTGTGATGACCATGCCGCCTACGATAACCCAGGAGAAGAAATGGGGCAGATAAACGACTGTCTGGACGAATTTTTTATACCATGTACGTCTAACGCTATTAATCATGAGTGCCAGGACAATCGGTACCGGAAACCCTACCACCAGATTGAGCACGCTCAGCCAAAGTGTATTCCATATAATCCGAAGCGTTTTATCATTGCTGAATAGCATTTCGAAGTTTTTAAAGCCTACCCAGGGACTGTGGAACACCCCATCAAAGAAGTTGTAGTTCTCAAAGGAGATGATCAGCCCTCCTATTGGCAAGTATCTAAAAATCAAGTAATATGCAAGTGCCGGAGCGAACATCAACAGAAGAGGCACATTTTTTTTGAACTTAGATGCTGATTTCATGTTTTCCCTCCTTTCGAGTTTCTGTTAACCTTTGACCTGTAACTAGTGTATCCGGTTACAAAATGTACTTCTTTAACTTTAGTTAGAGGAACCTTTGTTTAAATTAGATCTTGTGTTAACGGAGGACGGCAGCTATGTTCAACTTACCCTTTCAAACCCGAAGTCTTGTCGTAAAGCTTATTCTCAGCTTGTCGCTCATCGTTATTCTCACTTCCTCTATTACCGGGATTATCGTGTACCGGTCCAATCAGAAGATGTTCCGCGAGGAAATCCGAAGCCAATTTCTGCAAAATAACAAGCAGGCGCTTCAGCGGATCAATCAGAATATTCACGAGGTGGAGCGTGTCTCGCAGTCCATCGTCTTCCACCCTACTGTTGTGTCCATCCTGACGAATTCCTTGAAAAACGAAGATAAAGTCGAACAGCTTCAGCTTATGTATGAGATGGTCTCGCAGGCCAAGCTGGATGCCCCTCATGTCAAGGCAATGTTCATCTACAATCTGCGCGGCGAAAGCTATTATAATGCGAATTTCGGAGCTGTCTCGATGCTGGATCAGCCTACTCGCAGCCTCATTAATCAAGAGCTGGCTGGGACGAACGGGGCGTTGACCTGGTTCAGGTTGAAGCTTCCGAGCACAGCGGATCCAAGCGGTTACAGGAACATGATTATAGCGGCACGCCAAATGAAGAGCACCTTCCAGCAAACGTACGGAACACTTGTGCTGGTGCTGGATGAAGGCTTTTTCTCGGAGGTGATCGACGATATTGGACAAGATGACAGCATTGTCTATCTGCTTGACCGCAAGGACCGCCTTTTGTTTAGCGAGCAGAATCAGGACGATACTGACGCCGAGCCGAAGCCCGAAGTCATTCCGCTGCAGCACGACGAGGATGAGCAGGCGTCTGTTGTCCAAGCTACCGAGCAGGGCAACTATCTGTTTGTAAAAAACATTTCCGATTCCGGTATCTTCAAGCTGATCAGCGGCTTAGGGCTCGATGCGCTGGACAAGCGGAACGCAGATATATTGAAGACAATCGCTATATCCGGCCTGTCCAGTATCCTGCTGACGGGTCTGCTTCTAACGCTCACCAGCACTAGACTGCTTCGGCCTCTGGGCAACCTGGTATCCGGGATGAGGCGGCTCCGTTCGGGTCACATGAATGCCCGTGTCGAAGTTCGCTCCAAGGATGAACTCGCCTTTCTCGGAGAGTCGTTTAACGATATGGCCGACCATATTCAGAAGCTGATTGATGAGGTGCTGCTGAAGCAGCTGCGGGAGAAGGAAGCTGAGCTGAGGGCAATTCAGGCGCAGTTGAATCCGCATTTTCTATATAATATATTGAACGAAATCTACTGGAAGCTTTATCTCCAGAATGTGAAGGACACAGCTGCCATCATCCAGTCGCTGTCCAAAATCCTGCAATATTCCTTGAAGCCTATCGAGCAGACAAGCACATTAAGGGAAGAGCTCGAGCAGCTTCGGAGCTATATAAAGATTCAGATGGAGCTGTTCCATCCCGAGCTGGAGCTGGATATTCAGACGGACGAGCATCTGCTGTCGACGGAAATTCAAAGACTGGTTCTGCAGCCAGCGGTAGAAAATGTCTTTGTCCACGCTTTTGCCAATAAGACAAAAGCGGACAAGAAGCTGCTGCGAATCCATGCTTATCAGGAGCAGGATCATCTGAGAGTAGATATAACGGATAACGGCAGAGGTATTGAACCCGAGATGCTGCGCAAATTATCGGCCAGTGAACGGGACATCCTCGGCAATCATCTCGGCATTCATAACGCGGTGCGGCGGATTCTGCTTGTGTACGGGGCACCTTACGGCTTGCAGTTCATAAGTAAGGTGGATAGCGGAACAACTGTTAGTTACATTTTACCGATCAGTAGTAAGGGGGGATTCATATGAAGGGAACTGTCTTAATCGTCGAGGATCAGCCTAATTTTCGTGAGGGACTGAAGTTTTTTATCAGCCAAAGTATGGCGAACTGGACCGTGATTGGAGAAGCCGAGACCGGAGAAGAAGGCTGGAATAAAGCCGTGGAGCTAAAGCCTGACCTTATTCTGATGGATATTCATATGCCGGTTATGAACGGAATTGAGCTCGCGGAGCGTATTCACAAACATAACCTCGATATTCTGTTCATTATCATCACTGGCTTTCAAGACTTTCAATATGCGCAGTCTGCTATTCGCTACGGTGCAATGGACTTCTTGTTAAAACCCTGCTCAGATGAAGATATTTCGGGCATTCTGGACAGTGCATTCAAGAGGTTGAGAGTGAAACGCAAGGAGCAGCAGGCCACCAAGGAGCATCTGCTTCGTTCCATCTTGCTCAAGTATCAGAGGAATCAGGAGCTGGCATCTCATTTCATCCATCTGTTCCAGAGCAGCCAGTTGTGGCTGATTACGATAACGGATTACTTCCCTTCAGCGAAAAACTACCGGGCCGACGATCTGTATGTGCTGCAATACGGGATCTATAATATCATTTTGGAACTGGCATTGAGCGAGGATGCGGATGCCAAGCTGCTCATTTTGAAGGAGGATCAGTTTATCCTGTCGCTGCCGTCCTCAGAGCATACAACCGAATCTTGGCGTGAAAATGCAGCGATTGCTGTTCGCGAGTATCTCGGAATTGAGATCGATAGTACTCTGCTTGGACCAAGCTCGGATATCCCTCAATTGATGTCTGCGTACACGGACTATTGCGAGCATCGCACACAACCGGCAGGGATTCCGCAGCCTGAGGGTAAGAGCAGCAAACATCAAGCCGTTGAAGCTGTGAAAAATGAAGTAATGTCATTAATCATCTCCGGCGATCATCTTGCGCTGCAGGATTACTTTGAGAAAGTGGGCCAGCACGTAGGTGTACTTCAGCTTACTGAAGGTAAACTTAACGTGATTAACCATACCCTAGCGCTAGATCAAATCTCTGAGGTACTCGGGCTATTCTCGAATCAAAGTAAACCGGTGGAAGTTCTGCTTCAGATGATCGATCAGCTTCATAATAACAATGAGCTGCGCTGCTGGTTCAAGGATACCTGTCGCGATTTCACAGTCCGGCTCGAGCGGTGGAAGCAGCAGGCCAATCCTTATGTGAACAGCATTCAGCAAGCGATTGACTATATTGAAGAGCATTATTTAGACAGCGACCTGTCGATTAAGCAGGTAGCCGAATGTATCCATCTGAACCCTAGTTACTTAAGTACGTTGTTCAAGAAAGAAACCGGCGAGACGTTCACGGGTTATGTCACCAAGCTGAAGCTTCAGAAGGCACAGGTGCTGCTGCGTAATACCGATATGAAAATATCAGAGATTTGCCAGACCGTCGGCTTCGACGACTCGACCTATTTCTCGAGCGTGTTTAAAAAGCACTTCCAAGTCTCGCCGAGCGAATTCCGGCAAAATCATTAAGAACGCAAAGGCGTAAAGAGCAGTGTGCCCCTAGGAGGCTGCTGCAATCGAACGGAGCTTAGATAAAGCCTTTCCAGTTGCCTCGGATCAAATGATGCTACTCCGGGATTCCGACGGCGCACCCCTACGTTGGATTTGATCCAGTGCATTTCTCGTGGATAGGCCGCTTCCCTTGACTAGATTGGAATTTATCCAGTATTTTCGCCGAATTTCTAGCTGCCAAGACTTATTTCGAGAATTATGCTGGACGAAATCCAACGTAGCAGCCGGTAGCTGCTTTCATGCACTATTATGCTGGACGAAATCCAACGTAACGTAGCCGGCAGTACGCTTCGTTTGAGCGATTCACTGGCAGTCTTCTTCGATATGGAAAAGGACCCTCTCAACGTCAATAACGGTCGAGAGAGTCCTTTTATATTTTCTATTAAACCAGATGGCAAGCAACCAGATGATCGGTGCCAATGGTCCGAAGAGCCGGCACCTCTTCCTTACAGCGCTCTGTCGCATAGGGACAGCGGGTATGGAACTTGCAACCGGATGGCGGATTAGCCGGGCTAGGGATATCGCCGCTCAATACAATTCGTTCCCGCTTCAGCTTGGGAATCGGGATCGGAACGGCTGACAGCAGTGCCTTCGTATAAGGATGCTGCGGACGCAGGAACAAGTCCTCCCTCGAACCCGTCTCCACCATGGAGCCGAGATACATAACGCCGATCCGGTTGCACAGGTGCTCCACAACGCTTAGATCATGAGAGATGAACAAATAAGATAATCCGTTTGTTTCCTGCAGCTTACGGAATAGATTGATGATCTGTGCTTGAATCGATACATCCAGCGCGGACATCGGCTCATCGGCAATGATAAGCTCGGGATTAAGCGCAAGCGCCCGTGCTATGCCAATCCGCTGACGCTGGCCGCCCGAGAATTCATGCGGAAGACGGTCAATATGATAGTCAGACAAACCGCATAACTCCAGCACCTCCAGCACCTTGCTGCGAATCTCCGACTTGTCGGCCAATTGATGATCAAGCAGCGCCTCTCCTATCGCATCGCCCACACGCACCCGCGGATTCAAAGAGCTGTACGGATCCTGGAAGATCAGCTGCAGAGCAGGCCGCAATTGCCGAAGCTCATCCTTCGGAAGCGAATAGATATCCGTTCCTTTGAACAGAACGTCGCCCGATGTCTTCTCGGTCAAGCGGGCAATCGAACGGCCGACGGTGCTTTTGCCGCTGCCCGACTCGCCCACGAGACCAAAGGTTTCGCCTTTGCGGATCGTGAAGCTAAGGTCATCAACGGCCTTCACATGACCAACCGTCCGATTCAGAAGTCCCGACTGGATGGGGAAATATTTTTTCAGATTGCGCACTTCCAGCAACGCTTCAGGCATACCGTTTCTCCTCCTCATACAGCCAGCAAGCCGCTTGCTGCAGATCGCCTACCGGGGTGAGCTCGGGCTGCTTGGTCCGGCAGATGGCCATACATTGCTCGCAACGGTCATGGAAGTAGCACGACTCCGTGAGCTCAAGCGGATTTGGTACTTGTCCGGGAATGGAATAAAGCTCATCCTGCAGTTGATTCATGATCGGCTTCGAACGCAGCAGTCCCTTTGTATAAGGATGCTTCGGATTCGCAAAGATCGCCTCCACTTCCCCCTGCTCCACGATTTTACCGGCGTACATGACGGCTACATAATCGGCCATTTCCGCCACTACGCCAAGATCATGGGTAATGAGCAGAATCGACATCCCGCTCTCTTCCTTCAGGCTGCGCAGCAGATCGAGAATTTGCGCTTGAATGGTCACGTCGAGCGCTGTAGTTGGTTCGTCGGCAATAAGGAGCTTAGGCCCGCAAGAGATGGCCATTGCGATCATAACCCGCTGCAGCATGCCGCCGCTTAATTCATGCGGATACGCATCGACAATCTGTTCCGCCCTGGAAATGCCCACTTGCTTAATGAGCTCGATTGCACGCTTGCGCGCCGCCTTCCTGCTCAGCTTCAGATGTTCCATCAGCGGTTCTATCACTTGCTCGCCGATCTTCAGAACGGGATTAAGCGAAGACATCGGCTCTTGGAAGATCATCGCGATTTCATGGCCGCGTATCGTACGAAGCTCGTTACGGGACAGCTTGAGCAGATCGCGGTCCTGAAACTGGATACTGCCGCCCTCTACCTTGCCGCCCGCATTTCCAATAAGCCCCATTACCGACATGGCGGTGATGCTTTTTCCGCTGCCGGATTCCCCTACGATACAGACCGTTTCGCCCGGCTTGATCCGCAGGCTGACATCGTCCACGGCACGGACAGTTCCGGCTTCCGTCTTGAAGAAGGTCTGGAGATGATCAATTGTTAGCAAATCCTTCATGATAGAAGCTCACCTACCTTTTCTGTTTCGGATCCAGCACATCGCGCAGACCGTCGCCAAATATATTGATGGCAATGACAGTCGCAAAAATGGACAAGCCCGGCGGAATCCACAGCCATGGCCGCTCCTGGAAATCAATCATGTTATTCGCGGCATCAATCATATTTCCCCATGTCGGCGTCGGAGGCATAACGCCCAATCCGAAGAAGCTAAGCACCGATTCGCTCAGTATCGCGCCGCCGATATTCAGCGTTGCAATAACGATAATAAGCGGCACAAGATTCGGAAGCAGATGCCGGAACAGTTTGCGTCTATCGCTGAGGCCAAGCACGATCGTCGCCTGCATGAACTCCCGCTCGCGCAAGGACAACATCTGCCCCCTAATCATCCGGGCTAATCCCGGCCAGCTGACGATGCTAAGCATCAGCATTACAATATACATCCGGTAGTCCGGAGGCACTTTCCACTCCGATAGCAGCGCACCGATAATAAACAGGAGCGGAAGGCTAGGTATCGTCAGCAGCAAGTCCGCCAGCCTCATAATGAGCTGATCGGCAACACCGCGATAATAACCGGCAATAATGCCAAGCAAAGTACCGATGAAGACGGACAATACCATCGAAGCGAGTCCGACCGTAAGCGAGATTCTCCCCGCCTGAAGCACGCGGGTCAGCACATCCCGTCCAAGCGTGTCTGTACCAAGCCAGTGCTTGGCATTCGGCGCGTGATTCATTAACGCCATATTGATTTTGTTATCGGCGTAAGGCGAGAAGAACGGTCCGATAAAACAAGACAAAAACATAATAATGACAACGGCAAAACCCGTTACCGCCAATTTGTTGCGTACAAGTCTCCGGAAGGATTGCTGCCATAACGAAGAACGGGCATGCGATTGATTCTTATTGACCTTTACTCCCTGAGCCATTTCACCACTGGCAATCGTCATCTATAAGCCCCCCTTCCTACAGCTTCACCCGCGGATCCGCGAGATGATACAGAATGTCGGACATAAGCGTACCGATTACCGTCAGCACGGCGATAAACATCGTAAAGCCCATGAGCAGCGGATAATCGCGCAGTCCGAAGGACTGCATATACAGTTGTCCGATACCCGGCCAGTTAAAAATCTTCTCAATAATAAGAGATCCTCCGAACAAGGCCGGAAGCTCGAAGCCAACCAGCGTGATGGCAGGCAGCAAGGCATTGCGAAGCGCATGGGTGAACAATACCTTGCGTTCCGTCAACCCTTTCGCCCGGGCAGTTCGTATATAGTCCTGTTTAATGACGTCAATCATGTTGCTGCGGAAGTAACGCGTCAGCGAACCAACGCCCAGCAGCGTCATAACAATTACCGGAAGCGTCATATGATGAATCACTTCCTTCACATAGGCAAATCCTTGGGCGTTGCTGCCCGTCGTAATCATTCCTCCTGGAGGCAGCCACTTCAAATCAACGGCAAGCACCTTAATCAGGAACAGCCCGATGAAGAAGGATGGGATAGACATCGCGGCAAAAATAAGCACCATCACCAGCGTATCAAACCAGGAATATTGTTTATACGCCGCAATGACCCCAATCACGACGGCAATCAGCCAGGTAAAGAAGGTGGAGATAGCCGCAAGAAGGAATGAGTTCCAGATGTATTGATTGAACAAGGTGAGTACCGGCTTCTGCTGGGCAAGCGAATAGCCGAAGTCTCCATGTATAGCATTCTTCATCCAAGTGAGATACCGCTCGATCAATGGCTTGTTAAGCCCGTAAATTTCCCGCAGCTCTGCCTTGCGTTCCGGGGTTAATTTAATATTGCCGGTGATGAAATCGCCCGGCGTCAAGGCGTACAAACTAAAGATCAGAAAGGAAGCGGCGAGCAATATAATAGCCATGTAGGTAAATCTCTTCACGAAATAAGTGCTCATATCGGCTCCTTAATCTCACACCCCCTGCACGGCTTAGGCCCGGGCAGGGGACATTATTTTTACTTCAGGTTCCAATTCGGCAGGCTTAACGCCAGCCCGTAGAATGGACTGATCGACAAATTCTCGATTCTTGCGTTATAAGCAAAGACACTCTTCTTATAGTTTGTAAAGATTACCGGCAAGTCATCATTAAGCAGCTGGAAGATTTCTTTATAGATCGCCTTGCGTTCTTCCATGTCGGTTGTAGCAAGTCCTTTCTCGTACAGCTCCTTGAACTTCGGATTATCGTAGCCTTTAATCTCGCCGTCTACGAATTGCAGCAAACCGTCAGCCGGATCGGTCAAAAGCGGAGTCGAGAAGGATACCATGTCATAATCTCCGCCTTCTACCTTGGAGACCAGCGCATTGAAATCCGCGAATACTTCAGGCTCAAACTCGACGCCCAGCGCCGCAAAGTTTTCTTTCGCAACCGCGATGAAGATATCCGTGTTCTTACTCTTTGTGCCGAGATAATGGATTTTCAGCTTCTCGCCGTCTTTCTCGCGAATGCCGCCTGCCCCAACGGTCCAACCTGCTTCATCGAGAAGCGACTTCGCTTTTTCCGTGTCGAATTTGTAGGGATTAATGTTATCTTCCGTATAGGCCCAAGAGATTGGCGAAGACGGAATGTTAGCCACAACGCCTGCCCCTTGGTTGGCATCCACGTAGATGCTTTGACGGTCAAGACCGTAGGTTAAAGCCTGGCGTACCTTCTTATCGTCAAGCGCCTTGTGCTCGAAATTAAGCTGCAGGTAGCTGTAAGTGCTTGGTGTATACGGAACGATATTAACGAAGCCGAGCGACTTCAGCTTGTCTATATTTTCGGTAGTGGCGCTGAATGAGGCATAGTCAACTTCACCTGTCTCCAGGTATTGCCACGTATCGCCTTCGGATGTTTTATAGATGAAGTCTTTGGTTTTCGGCTTCTCGCCGTAGTAGTTCTCATTAGCCGTAAAACGAACCTCTTGGCCAGGAATGAATTTCTCCAGCTTGTACGGGCCGGTGCCAAGCGGCTTCGAGCTAAGCTGTTTCATATAATCCAGATTGCCTTGCTTGTAGTCCTTGCCGTAGTAAGCCTTGGACAGAACATCGGAACCAAGCAGCACCAGGGCAGCCGCATTGGGCTTATCCAAAGTGACGGAGATGGTCTGCGGATCAGTCACCTTAATTCCCTCAATAGAGGTCGCGCTTCCGTCTTTGTAAGCCGCGCTTCCTTTAACACCCAGCGTATTGACCTGCGAATCACCGTCATACGACTTGTCATTCAGGATCGTCCATGTGAACGCTACATCCTCGCTTGTAAGCGGAGAGCCGTCGCTGAATTTCAGATCCTTGCGCAGGTGGAACGTATAGGTCAAGCTGTCAGGCGATACTTCCCATTTCTCCGCCAGTCCTGGCTGAGGAACGCCCTCGTCATCCACAGTAACAAGTGGGGTATAGAGAAGCGAAGAGACGTTGCCATCATATCCGCTTTGCTGGAAATAAGGAGTAAATGCACCGCTTGGGTCGGTGAGTCCGACAATAATCATATCCGTCCGCTTCTTTGCTTGATCAGGCAATTTGCTGATGTCACTGGCTAGAATCGTGTCCGTTAATCCTTGCGAAGCAGAGCCCGAGTTATTGCTGCTACCGGCTTGAACATTGGTATTGCTAGATGCCGGTGAATTCGCGGGCGCCTCGTTGCCATTATTGGAGCAAGCAGCAAGGAGCAAGGTGCCGACAAGCACAACCGATGTTGTGGCTAAAGTTAACTTTTTCATAAATACCCTCCCATAATGTACAATACTGATATCCCATCAATTCCGATTAAAAGACTATGAATTGGAATCTTTAGTCCCTATTATAGAAACTAGATACAGTTCTGTAAAGAGAGAACTAAAAAATATTTCTTTTTACAGAGAAATAAAGGGAATGACAAAAATGCCGCTTTCCCCTAATTGGGGCAAGCGGCATTTTCAATGTTGCTATTTTCCGGTTATATAATCCATAATGGCATGCTGCAAACGATCAAGCGTTCCGGCACGCAAGCTGTAAACCGTCAGGTTCTCCCCTTCAAAATGGGCATGAATCAGTCCCGCGCTCCGAAGTTTAGTAATATGATCATGCGTAATTCCTTTGGACAGCTTTAAATGGCGGTGAATCTCTATAAAGGTTCTTGGTCCTTGATGCAGATAACGCAGGATCTTCAGTCTGCTCTTCTCCCCCAAGCTTCTTAAGATGCGATAATCATGGGCGGATAAAAAATCCCCTTCGCTAAGGTCCACTCTCGCGGAGTAGTAGCAAAGCGTTAGCTGATTAAAGTGCGATATCACATTAATGGGCTGAAAGTGATACTGCGGAATCATCACAAGCTTACTTAAACTCGCTATAGGCTCAAAAATAAGTCCGTTTGTCGTCTCATCTATGAATTGCCAGGCTGGCGTGGCTGACTTGGCGTTCTTTCTCTCCGCTGCAACCTCCTCCAGGCTGCTCAATATTCGCGGGCTGATATGCTCGAAATATTGCTCCTGCCACATGGTGAACAGCTTGAGGATCTTCTCTTTGAATGCGCTCATATCTACCGGGAAACTGCTGCTGTACGGTGACATCCTTTCATACAGTTCACCCACACTCTGCTTGGACAGCCAATTCACAAAGGCCGGAACATCCGTTTCCGGACACAAATGAACAAGCAGAAACGCATATTTCCATTCCTGATCAATAGATAGTTGATCCAGCCATTCCGCCAAATCCGGAGTCAGCTTGATGCGGGTTTCCTGTGCCCAGCTAGGTGAAAGATCGAGCTTCTTATGCGATTTTCGGCAAATATAGGTATGCAAACTACTGATCGCTTCGTTCAGCGGTTTAAATTCGATGTCTATATGGTAATCCATCCACACCCACCCTTCGCCTTCTAGGTCGAAATACCTTGACTTGGGCGTATTCTACACGGAAATGAATACGATTGCAACATGAAGAGCAGCACCCAAAGAGCATAATGCTCCCCGAATGCTGCTCTTCTATAATAGTAGATTCTAATTATTGACTAACAATGGAGCCCATCGACGCAGATGCTAACGGTCCGAAGCCTTCGGTTGGCTCGCCTACCGGCTGATTCACTTTGAACAGGAAGCTTGCGCCGTCAACCGTCTTCACGATAACTTCCTTCGTCAGCTTATCGCCGGAAGCTTTAAGCATCAGGTCGAAATCGCCAATCATCGAATTAGAGTCCTTTGGATCAATCGTCTGCACATCACCTGTAGCTGCAAGCTCTTTCTCCGCATCTGCCTTAATATCCTCCAGCTTGAAGCCCTCCGGAAGCTTGCTGATCTCTACATAATAGTTGTTGTCGACATTCATAATCAATTTGCCTGCTGCAGCATCGAATTTGAATTGTTCGAAGATATACAGAGCATAACCGTCACCCTTTGCGAGCGTACCCGTACGGGTCTCTTCATTTCCTTCCAGTTGGAACTTGAAGTCCTTCGTAGCTGGAAGCTCTAAAGCAGGCGTATCTTCGGCAGACTTCTCAATCTTCGTAATCGTCAGCAGCTTAGCTGTTGCATCACCTTCAATTGCAGCCTCCGTATACTCGAACGTTACGGCATCGCCATCCTTCAACGAAGCAACCACTTCATCCGTTCCTTCTCCAAGCTGATAGGCAGCTGCCTCGCCATCCACTGTAATTTCAACCGTATGGGAGTCGGCCAAGCCGACAAACACGCCATGACCTTGTTTGGTTTCTGCATTTGGTGATTCCGTAGGCGCCGGTGTTGCCGATTCCGTTGGACTCGTCGTAGGAGCCGCATTATTATTGTTGTTACCGTTGCAAGCGGACAGTAGAAAAGCCGCCAGGACAGTACTGCTAAGCAGAATAGTCCATTTTGTCGTGATGTTCTTGTTTTTCATTTGTTACCTCCTATAAAGAATTGCAACGCAATTCTTACTTCGTAAGCATTAGCTAAAGAATTGCAACGCAATTCTTGCTTCGTAAGCAATGCTCACTATTACAAACGAATACACCTCTCTGAAGGTTACATTAAATTTATGAATAACATCCCCCAAGATAAGGGAAACCTTGTAATATCTCGCCATAAGAGGGGGTTCCTTGCATCGACAGCACTACTATTTTGGAGCATAATGAGAGAAATATAATTTAAAGGTTGTAATTCCGAGTAATCCGATGTAATATAAATTTCATCAGAACAGCTCAGACAAAACTGGAGGATGGAATCATGCGCAAAAGCATTCCCGCTTTACTTACCCTCATTATTCTAGCAGTAGTAATCAGTGCTTGCAGCGGCAACAACAATGGCAATAATGCAGGCAACAACTCCGAAGCATCGCCTTCGAATACGGCAGCGGCCGATCAACCAAAAGACGGTGGCAGCCTGATCCTTGGTGTACAAGCCGACCCTGTCATTCTTAACCCAATCTATGCAGGCGACCGTGTCAGCCTGACAATTGACCAAGCCCTTTACGCTCCACTGTTCCAAGTGAACAACGGCGAGAAAACATTCTACCTGGCTGACAGCCTTGAGCCTTCGGCTGACAACCTGACTTATACTTTGAAGCTGAAAAGTGGTCTTACTTGGCATGATGGCCAGCCGCTCACAGCAGACGATGTTGTCTTCACTTTCGATTCCATTCTTGACGAGAAGCAAAACAGCTTCTTCCGCGAGAACCTGATCATCGGCGGCAAGCCGGTCAAAGCAGTGAAAGTTGACGATACAACAGTTGAATTCCAACTGCCGCAAGTTAACCCGGCGTTCGAAGCAACACTTGTGCAATTGACTCCGATTCCTAAGCATATTTTCGAAGGCGAAGCGAATATTGAGAAAAGCACAAAGAACAACACACCAGTAGGTTCTGGTGCCTTCAAGTTCAAAGAATACAAAACAGGCGAGTATGTAACTCTTGAACGTTTCGATAACTACTTCGCAGGCAAACCGCATCTGGATTCGATCACTTACCGTGTAGCAAAAGATGCGAATGCAGCGAACCTAGCTCTTCAAAATGGCGAAATCAACGTGAAATACCTTGATCCGCAAGACGTATCGACAATCGAAAGCACTGGCAACTTCGATATTCAGGCTTACAGCGAAGGCCGCCTTGCTTACCTGCTCTTTAATGAAGACAGCGACACTGGCGCTCTGAAGAAAAAAGAAGTTCGTCAAGCGATCTCTTACGCCCTGAACCGTGAAGAGCTGATCCAAACGGTATATGGCTCGAGCGACTATGCCGACCAAGCCAAATCGTTCGTAACACCGGACGGCCTGTTCCACACGAACGACGTTACTTCTTACGATAATGATGTAGATAAAGCAAAAGAACTGCTGGCTTCCGCTGGCGAAAGCAACCTGAAGCTTCGCTTCATCGTATCAAGCGGCAACAAAGCACAAGAAGCAGCTGCCCTGTACATTCAACAAAAGCTGAAAGCTGTTGGCATCACAGTTGAACTGCAAAGCATGGACGCTTCGGCTTACGGTCAGAAATTTACGGACCTGAAATCCAAAGATTATGAACTGTCCTATGCAGGCTACATCATGGGTTACGACCCAGATGCTTACCGCATTCTGTTCACAAGCGGCTCCAACTCCAACTACGCTCGTTACTCGAACCCAGAAGTAGACACTCTGTTCAACCAAGGTGCTGGTGAAGCAGATGCAACTAAACGCGGCGAGGCTTACCAAAAGCTGCAACAAATCATCGCTGATGATGCTGTTGTATACCCTGTAGGCTACACGAAAACAATCGTAGCTATCGACAAACGTTTCGGCGGCCTCGATCAAGCGGTTCTGAAACCAGTCGTTATTTTCGAAGATCCGTCCAAGCTGTACATGAAGTAATAAAACCTCTGCTCTCGGCTTTAGAAATAAATCGAATATCGATACAGGCAAAAAATAGCTGAGTTTTCTCAGTTATTTTTTGCCGTAAACAGCATAGGAGACAATCGTATGAGACAACTCATCGCTAGACGCTTACTGCAGACGATTCCATTGCTGCTCTTCGTCTCGATCGCCTGCTTTGCCTTAATTAAGCTGGCTCCCGGGGATCCTGTTCTTTCCTTCGTGACGCCTAACATGCATCCCGAAGATATTGAACGTATTCGTCATAACTTAGGGCTCGATAAGCCTGCTTATATGCAATATTTGTTATGGATCAAAGAGCTGTTCCAAGGTAATCTTGGTTATTCGCTTGTGAATCATCAGCCTGTTATGGATCAAATTCTAGACCGTTTGCCGGCAACTGCAGGACTGATGGGCTGCGCCCTTGCCCTTGCTGTTCTGCTAGCTATTCCGCTTGGACTCACAGCTGGCGCGAACCGTGACCGCTGGCAGGATAAGCTGATCAATATGATCTCTTACGTCGGCATTTCGGTACCGCTGTTCTATCTCGCTATTTTACTTATCTATTTATTCGCAATTGAACTGCACTGGCTCCCGATTATGGGTATGCGGACGATCGGTGTCCACTCTTCTTGGGATGTCATTAAGCACGGCATTCTGCCTTGTACAGTTCTCGCCTTTGGCTTCTTGTCGGTCTATGTACGGTACATCCGTTCCAGCACGATTGGCCAGCTGAAGGAAGACTACGTTCAAATTCAATACGCCTTTGGCGCAACTCGCCGGCAAGTGCTGTTCCGGCATGTGATGAAGCATGTCCTGCTGCCGGTTATTACGCTGCTTGGGATGTCGATGGCGGACCTTGTTACCGGCGCGATTGTGACGGAAACGGTCTTTTCCTGGCCGGGCATTGGCTCGCTTGGCATGACAGCTGTAAAAGGGATGGATTATCCCGTTATTATGGGTATTACGCTCTTCTCCGCCTTGTTCCTGATCATCGGCAACTTGCTTGCGGATATTTTATACGGATTCGCCGATCCGAGAATCAAATCAACGAGGTGAGCTCATGAATCGGACCAAATGGCGAAATGCGGGCCTCGAGCTCGTACGCAGCAAAATGGGGATCGTGTCTATCGCGATTCTCGTTATTTTTATACTAGGAGCGGTCTTTGCTTTCCTCTCCTCTCATGATCCGAATGCTCTGGACGCCTTGCAGCGACTGAAGTCGCCAAGCTCCGAGCATTGGTTCGGCACAGATGACTACGGCCGCGACTACTTCGCCCGTGCGTTGTACGGCGGACGAGTATCCCTCATGGTTGGTTTCTCGGCTATGATTCTGGCGACTTCAATCGGAGTGATCGTTGGCGTTGTCAGCGGCTACTTCGGCGGTTGGATCGACAATCTGCTGATGCGTTTCCTGGAAGTCATTTTGTCCATCCCATCGTTCCTGGTTATGCTCCTGCTCAGTGTATTCCTGAAGCCGAACCTGACTAGTATCGTCCTCATTATTGGACTCCTGATGTGGATGAACATGGCACGTATCATACGAGCAGAGACGATGACAATTCTGGAGCGCGAATATGTACTGTATGCAAAAGCCTCCGGTCAAAACCACTGGGGTATTATTTTCCGTCATATCTTCCCTAGCCTTGTGCCGGTCATTATCGTTGGCGCCACGAACAACGTCGCATCCGCGATTATGATGGAATCATCCCTAAGCTTCCTCGGATTTGGGGTACAAGCTCCTAATGCAACTTGGGGAAGTATGCTGAACAATGCGCAGGGCTATATCGCACAAGCGCCTTACCTTGCGTTGTTCCCAGGTTTATTCATTCTGCTGACGGTGCTCAGCTTTAATATTCTAGGTGATATACTGCGCGTTGGCTTCGAGCCAAAGCTGGGCAAGCGTTAAGATTTTCTTGCCCCGTGCGCGTCCGAAAGGAGTGAACGTTAGATGGCAGACAGGCTGCTAACCGTCAATAACCTACAAGTATCATTCCATACCCGCAGCGGAGAAAATAAAGCGGTTCGCGGCGTCAGCCTTCATATTGATCAAGGCGAAACGATCGGCATCGTTGGTGAATCAGGCAGCGGCAAAAGTGTTACCGCCAAAGCTATCATGGCGATGATTCCGCCTCCAGGCCAAATTGTCAGCGGCGAAATTACATTTGCCGGAGAGAACTTGAGCGGTTTATCCGAGCGCAAATGGCGTCAGATACGCGGCAACCGGATCGCAATGGTGTTCCAAGATCCGATGACCTCGCTTAATCCAGTCAAAAAGATCGGTCATCAGATGATCGAAGTCATTCGCCGGCATCGTGGTCTTAGCAAGGATGCCGCTTTGAAAGAAGCGGTCGAAATGCTTCGGCAGGTTGGCATTACTGAGCCGGAACGCCGCGTTCAGCAGTATCCGCATGAATTCAGCGGCGGCATGCGCCAGCGCGTCATGATCGCGATGGCATTATCCTGCCAGCCGGAGCTGCTTATCGCCGATGAGCCAACGACGGCTCTTGACGTAACGATTCAAGCGCAGATCCTCGATCTGCTCAAAGAATTAAAAGATAAGACTAGCGCGTCCATCGCGCTGATCACCCATGATCTTGGTGTTGTCGCGCAGGTATGCAGCCGCGTCATCGTCATGTATGGCGGCATGGTGATGGAAGAAGGCACGGTGGAAGACATCTTCTATCGTTCCAAGCATCCGTATACCCAAGGCCTGCTTCGCTCGGTTCCGCAGCGTCAAGGCGGCTCGCGTGAGCGGCTTGTGCCGATTGAAGGCACTCCGCCGGATCTGCTTGATCCACCTTCGGGATGCCCGTTCATGGAGCGCTGTCCGCATGCGATGCCAAAATGTGCGGAGCTTCCTCCGCATTTTGAAATCAGCGAAGGCCATCGTGCCCTCTGCTGGTTGAACGATGCTGAAGTTCAAGCCGAAATCGCGCGCCATCCGGAGCTTGAAGGGAGCGCTGCACATGTCAGAGGATAAAAAAGTGCTGGTGGACGTCCAGCAGCTTAAGAAACATTTTGTAAAGAGCCGTGATGCTTGGGGCCGTACTTCGGAAGTATTGAAGGCTGTTGACGGTGTCAGCTTCCAGATCCGCCAGGGCGAGACATTTGGTCTTGTTGGCGAGTCGGGCAGCGGTAAATCAACGGTTGGCCGATGCACTCTGCGTCTGTACGATTACACGGATGGAACGGTTAAGTTCGACGGACATGATCTAGCTAAGCTTGGTGAGAAACAGCTAAAGCCGTTCCGCCGGCGTATCCAGTCGATTTTCCAAGATCCCTATTCCTCGCTGAACCCCGGCATGAGCGTGCTGGACCTGATCGGCGAGCCGATGAATATTCACGGTCTATATAAAAATTTGGATGAGCGGAAAGAAGCCGTTGGCGCATTACTCGAAAAGGTTGGTCTGAAGCGTGAGCATCTGACCCGTTTCCCTCATGAGTTCAGCGGTGGTCAACGCCAGCGGATCTCGATTGCCCGCGCTTTATCCGTACGTCCCGACTTTGTTGTCTGTGATGAACCGATCTCAGCGCTGGACGTATCCGTACAGGCACAGGTTGTTAACATGCTTGAAGATTTACAGGCTGAATTTGGTCTTACGTATTTGTTTATCGCCCATGACCTTTCGATGGTTCGGCATATCTCGGACCGGATCGGCGTGATGTATCACGGACGTCTTGTGGAAGTAGCGGACAGCGATGAGCTGTACGAGAACCCCCTTCATCCGTATACAAAAGCGCTGCTGTCTGCAATTCCAGTACCGGATCCACGTGCAGTAGTCGAACGGGTTATTTATACACCGAATGCTGCAGCTGAAGAAGCTGCGGTGCTTAGAGAAGTTAGTCCGGGACATTTTGTAGCACTGCCGTAAGGCAGACGAGCTAGCTAAGGGAGGCTGAAACCTAATGACGAATATCGTGAAGCTGTCACAATGGGATGCATTACTCGTGGAGTCGCTCCGTAAGGGACATGGCTGGTCCAACGACGAGATTATTGCAAGAGTTACAAGTGGAGTTGATCTCCCAACGGACGATAGTATCTTCCAATTTAACTACAGCGATTTGGCTGCTTTTGCTCAGAAAGAACCGGAGACGTTCGAATCTGCGGTACGTAACGGCTACCAGATTAAATACAATACCGTGCGCGGTATCCGCAGCTGGATCTGGGTTGCCTTTGGCGAAGAGCCTCAGCTTGAGCTCGAAGCCGGACAAGAAGCCGTAACGGCTCAGCTAACTCCAGAACAACTGGAGCGCGTGAAAATGGCGCTGTCGTTTGGCTGGTCGATCGAGCCGATTAACGGCAAGGCGGGTTCGTACCGTATCGAACCCATTCAGCGTTAAGAATTCATGTGTTTAATTAGGGGCAGTCGAAAAGTCATCATTCTTTCATGACTTTTCGGACTGCCCCTGTTTCTTCTCCTTATACTTGGGATTTCATCGATGGAATCAGACGAAATCTAACGTAAGGAACGCGCCTAGCAAGAGTAACTGGTGGCTTCGTGCCCGCACACTTGCCTATGTTGGATTTCATACAGCGTAATGGTGCACTAGGCCAAGTAGCTGAAGCTACATTGGATATTCTCCAGCAGAATGCGCTCATATAGGCGAGAGTGGCTTAATTTGGCGGAAGTTACTGGATAGAATCCAATGCAGCTCGCAGCAGCTTGCGTTGAGCTGACTTACGTTGGACGAAATCCAACGTAAGGAACGCGCCCAGTAAGAAGTAACTGGTGGCTTCATGCCCGCACACTTGCCTATGTTGGATTTCATACAGCGTAATGGTGCACTAGGCCAAGTAGCTGAAGCTACATTGGATATTCTCCAGCAGAATGCGCTCATATAGGCGAGAGTGGCTTAATTTGGCGGAAGTTACTGGATAGAATCCAATGCAGCTCGCAGCAGCTTGCGTTGAGCTGACTTACGTTGGACGAAATCCAACGTAAGGAACGCGCCCAGTAAGAAGTAACTGGTGGCTTCATGCCCGCACACTTGCCTATGTTGGATTTCATACAGCGTAATGGTGCACTAGGCCAAGTAGCTGAAGCTACATTGGATATTCTCCAGCAGAATGCGCTCATATAGACGAGAGTGGCTCAATTTGGCGGAAGTTACTGGATAGAATCCAATGCAGCTCGCAGCAGCTTGCGCTGAGCTGACTTACGTTGGACGAAATCCAACGTAAGGAACGCGCCCAGCAGAAATACGGCAGTGGTATAATAGCGTAATTAGGCAGCAGCTTGCCTTATAGGAGGTCACACATAACGTGGATACAACAACCGAGAACCAAATTGCTGAGTGGATGATTAACGAGATTAAGTTTAGAGGCATCCTTCGTCAGGAAGAGGCCATTGAGCATGTGAAGCAGCATTTTGGCGAGCAATACATCTTCGTGAATGAGAACGGTAATATCTCGCTTGAGAAGGAAGTGAAGAAGGCCTTCCGTAAGCAGCATAAAGGTAGAGTTGCTTGGGACCGGGACGGTTTCTTCTGGGCTTGGACATAGCTCTCCCCTCATAGCAAAAAAAGCCTCCAAATCTGCGTATATGCAGCATTGGAGGCTTTTTTACACACAACTATTAATCAATTAACTTATGCCGGTACCACTTCTTGCCGCGGAAGCGCCAGAGGAAGATCATTCCCCGCACGCCCCACTCCAGATTCATCGCAACCCAGACACCGATGATTCCAAAGTCGAAGACGATTGCGAGCAAGTAACCAAGTACAATCCGGAACAACCACATGGATAATAACGATACAACAGATGTAAACTTCGAATCCCCTGCTGCGCGAAGAGCTGACGGCATAATAAAGCTGATTGACCAGAACACCACTTGCATGAGGGCATTAATAAGCGAAATGATCAGGATATCATCTACAATCTCTGCTGGGGGATGGAACAGCCCTACCAGCGGATAGAATAGTGGAATCATAATAATCGTCATGAAGAGCAGACACGCGGCCGACAGCCACAGGAAGGATCGTGTAAACTTCCTGGCATCCTCAATATTTTGCTGCCCGATACATTGACCAATTACCGTAATTGTCGTGATCGCCAAAGCATTCGAAGGAATTTGAAGGACATTGGCAAGCGAGCCGCTTATCGCATTTGTCGCGATGGCATAGGTGCCAAGACCAACGACAAACGTTTGGGTGACGATTTTCCCGCCATTAAAGAACATCTGCTCCGCTGCAAACGGCATACCGATGAACAGAATCTTTTTCAGCATGGTCAAATTGAACGCCAGCAAATCCCGAATACGCAGCCGCAGGCTCGTATCAATCTTCACCAGATAAATAATAGCGAGAATTGCAGCCGCATAGCGGGAGATATTCACGGAAATCGTCAGTCCAAGCACGCCCATATGCATAAGGTTAATAAAGACAATATTCAGCAGTACATACGACAGGTTCATAACGAGGGACAACATCAGAGAAGCCCGGCTTCGCCCGATACCACGCAATGCTCCGCATACAGCCTCCATCATCGCAATCCCGACATAGGACAAGCCGCTGCCGATCAGATACGTCTTGCCTTCTGCGAATACTTCCGGTGTTGCAGCACCAAACAGCAGATTCAGCATTGGATTATGGAAAGCCACCACAATTAAGCTGATCGCAAGGGCAACTAACGTAACCGAGGATACGGAGCTTGCCGCTGATTTGGATACCATCTGATCGTTCCCGCTGCCTTTATACTGGGCAACAACAACCGTTCCCCCGGTCGACACCGCGATAAAGACACTGATCAGGAATATATTAAGCGAATCCACCATATTAACGGCACTAACCGCGTCAACACCAGATGAACTAATCATCGCGGTATTCACAAGGTTCAGACCAACGAGGAACGCCTGATCGATCAGAATCGGAATAAACAAGGATATAATCTGTCTGTAATCAATGGACACTCCGGTAAAGTGTCGATTCAGGAAAGCTTCACGCCTTCCTAGTTGTCTGGGTCGTCCTATACCCATATCATCACATTCTTCTTGTTGGATTGGTAAAGCTTCAGTTATCTCTTACTATAGCAGAGATTTGTCCTTTGTGGATTGCTCCCAAAGACATAAAATCCACAGCCTAAGCGGCTGTGGATTTCGATTCATAAGCAGTCGCACGTCTGCTCTCGACGAGCCCGGCGATATAGAGCACCAGCATAAGGCCAAGCAGCGCCGCACATACAGAGAGCGGAATAGCCCAGTGATGAGCCGAGTGTGAAAAGAACGGAATAAGCGCCACGGCCACAATTGGCGGGGCATTCCACTTGAATTTATTAATTAACCAGATCGTTATAATGACGTTAACAAATAACGAGATTGCGCTTGGATAAATGTAATAGAGCAACGTCCCAATTCCGGAGGATACGACGGCACCAAAGGTGACTTTTCCCACTTCGGATATGGTCGACGAGCGGGATAAGAAGAGAAAACTAAACGCACCAAGCGTTGGGAAGAACAGTGTATCCAGGAAGGAGAAATGTAGAGACAGCCAGTAAATAAGCCCTACGTAGAGACAAATCACGATTGTTTTCAAGTTCATGAGCTTCTTGATTACCTCCTGTAGCGGCCGTGCAATTTTGCGCCTGCTCCATTGTAAAGAGTTTTGGATAGAGCGTCAATCTCTAAAATTATACTCTTTATTTCCTACCCGATAACTATGATTTAGTGTATACTGAATATAACCGATTTTATAAATCGAACCTTGAACGGAGGATGTTCATGTCCCAGCCGGTCGTTAATTTAAGTTATGAATGTGTAGAGGAAGTGCCTTTACACCGTGTACGTGGCAATCAGCTTGGCATTCTACTGAGCGTGATCGCAACCGTCCTAACTCAGCAATGGTGGATTCTTGCCTTGCCCCTCGTCGTGCAATTAATCAGTCGTACGTATGGAGTAAAATATAACGTTTTCGTCCGCGTGTTCTCACCGTTACTGCCGGTAAGCCCACGCACTGAAGCACGGGAGCTGCTGCGTTTCAACAATCTGCTCGCTATTCTGTTCCTTTTCGTTACACTCGCAGCACACTTTCTCGGCTTAACCGTACTGTCCTATATCAGCCTTGGCATGCTCACAGCTGCCGTTGTGGCTGCCTTAAGCGGCTTTTGCCTTGGCTGCTTCATGTACTTCCAATACAAACAGTTTCGTCTGCGCCAGCAAAGACATTAACCATGAGAATAACTCCAATCGGAATCCGATGTGGTAAGAAAAAGCCCGCCAAATTTGGCGGGCTCTTTTGTATATAAGCTTAGAGAACAATATCAGAGATAAACCGTTCTAGCACGGTCACGTCCGTAATGTTCTTGTTGCAGGTGTCGCTGTTCACACACATATAGTTGCCAATCGCCTTGTAGTAATCTGGCGAAGCATTCGCTGGCTTCGACTTCGTAATCGCCGAGACTAACGCCACTTCTTCATGCTTGTTACATAGGAAGCATACGCTTTTCTTCTGCACAGGCGTGAATCTAGCCTCTACTCCTACCAGTCGACCGTTCAAATGATAAGCGAGATACATCTTGTTCGTGCCAATATCCGTCCAGCCCATATAAGTGATATAGCGAAGATCCATCGCCGCGAGGTCAGGAACCTTCAGCTTCTTTACCTTCGGGAACAGCTTCTTCAGCTGCTTCTCTTCGACCTTCTCGAATGGCAGAACGTACTCTTCAAGTGAGCGCACATAGCCCTGGAATTCCTGCGGGGAACTTAATGACGCAAAGCTTCCAAGCAGCTGCTGCTCCTGCTCCGACGCGCCAGGGAAAGCTTCCATGACTTTAAATGACGTGTTTGATCGAACCGATTCAATCACCTTCGGATCCGATACGGTACTGCAGGCTTGCTGCAGTTGACCTGCTTGCTTTTTAATGACATTCAATTGATGGTTTCTAATAAATGGTGTATACATTGCTTTGTCAGCCCCTTATTTGGTATAAAATCATAAATCAATAAGGTGCAAAGCCCATTATTAGAAACGATAGCCGGGCGACCATTCTTTCAAGTACGCCCCATGCAAAGTATCGCCCCTAATTCAGGCTCTGCATGAAGCTGATTCGTAATCCGGCAAATTGATTTGCCATTTTTACCGCCTCCCTTTACTACTAAGATTATAAAATAAACGCTGCACCGTCCGCAATCCTCGTTCTTATTGTTCCAACCATTCCCGTAGCTGCGGCATCATCCGCTTCGCATCCTCATATCCCTGCCTGTAAAGCGCGTCTAGTTTCACTGGGTCCCGCTCCATCCGCCCGACCACAAGCGTCTCTTGCGGCCGAATCACAAATGCCAGGCCCGTGCGCTCCTGCTCCGCTATATAATCAAGTGTCTCATTGTAACGCTCATGCCGCTTGAACATCTTCTCCACCAGCTTCGGATATTTCCGGTAGGCACGCTGAACAATCCAGCCAAACCGTCCCGGCGACTTCCGGTAATCCTCATTCCTTGTCAGAATAAGAACATTACGCTTACAGCCATCACTCTCGGCTTTTCGCAGTGGAATCGGATCGGAGATCCCGCCATCCAGCAGCTTACGGCGGCCATATTCGACTATTGGCGCAATAAAGGGAAGGGAGCTGGATGCCCTGAGCAGCTGCAAGAGGTCGAAGTCTGGATCGCTTTTCCGATAATAGACGGTCTCTCCCGTTACGCAGTCAGTCGTGCCGATGACGAACTCCTCCGGACTATTCCGGAAAGCTTCGTAATCGAATGGAACATGTTTATTTGGGATTTCATCGAAGATAAAGTCCATCCCGAAGAGCTGTCCTTTTTTCCAAAGATTGTTCCATGAGATATATCTCGGATCGCTCACCCACTCTACATTTACGACCCGGTTGCGTCCAAGCTGTCTCGACAGATAACTCGCCCCCATGCAGGCACCCGCCGACACCCCGATCATATATGGAAAATAAATGTTATGCTCTGAAAAAAACTCCAGCACCCCGGCCGTATAAACGCCGCGCATGCCTCCACCTTCCAATATGAGTCCGATCGATTCTGCTTGGCTCATGCCCTTTTGCCTCCCTATATGAGGCTCTGCCTCTATTCGTTACTGTAATTGTAGCCATCGCCGTTCGCGTTAGTCAATTTGGCATCCGGCCTAAAATGGATAGGCGCAGAGGCATGGCTAAAAAAACTTAACAAACTTCCCTAAGTCCTTGTCTTGAAACCGCTTGCCAACTATGTCACAATCAAAAAGGTTACATATGCGATTTATAGCGGATGCTTACGTAGCAAGAATTGCTTCACAATTCTTTAAGCACATGCTTTCGAAGCAAGAATTGCTTCACAATTAAATGCTTACGAAGCAAGAATTGCTTCACAATTCTTTTTAGGAGGACTTATAAATGAGAACGATTCAACTCGGAAACAGCACGCTCGAAGTACCGGTAGTTGCGGTTGGCTGTATGCGTATTAATTCCTTGGATAAAGCAGGGGCAGAGCGTTTTGTCCAAACGGCACTTGAGCAAGGGGCAAACTTCTTCGACCACGCAGACATTTACGGCGCCGGCACATGCGAGGAAATCTTCGCAGAAGCCATTCATATGAACGACAGTGTTCGTGAGAACATCATTTTGCAATCCAAATGCGGCATTAAGCCCGGCGTTATGTTCGACTTCTCGAAGGAGCATATCCTTGCTTCGACGGATGCGATCCTGAAGCGCCTGAACACCGACTACCTCGACATTCTGCTGCTGCACCGTCCAGATGCATTGGTTGAGCCTGATGAAGTTGCTGAAGCATTCGACCGTCTGCAAAGCTCCGGCAAAGTACGTCACTTCGGCGTATCGAACCAGAACCCGATGCAAATCGAGCTGCTCAAGAAATCGGTGAAACAACCAATCGTTGCGAACCAGCTTCAACTGAGCATCACAAACGCGAACATGATCTCCAACGGCATTAATGTGAATATGGAGAACAGCTCCGCGATTAACCGCGACGGCAGCATTCTCGACTACTGCCGCCTGAACGACATTACGGTACAGCCTTGGTCGCCATTCCAATACGGCTTCTTCGAGGGTGTATTCCTCGGAAGCGACAAGTTCCCTGAGCTGAACCAAGTGATCGATGAGATCGCTGGCAAATATGACGTGAGCAACACAACGATTGCGATCGCTTGGATTCTCCGTCACCCTGCGAAAATGCAGCCGGTTATCGGTTCGATGAATATCGAACGTCTGGTAGACTGCGTAAAAGCATCCGACATTACACTTACCCGCGAAGAATGGTACGCGATCTACCGCGCAGCAGGCAATATTTTGCCATAAGCTTCTTCGAAAGTATAGCAGCAGCCTCTGGTCTTGGATGACCAGAGGCTGCTGTTTTATACTCTTAGAGCAAGAATCATCAAGAACGGGAGCATCCATTCGTATACAATGAGGTCATCGAGAACGAGGAGGTTAGACATCCGAATGAAGCAGGATTATTTGATGCAGATTCAACAGACGATTGATTACATCGAAGCCCATATTGCCGAAGAGCTTTCTTTATCGCGGCTGGCGCAGGTTGCGAGGCTTTCGGACTTTCATTTTCACCGTGTCTTTCAATCCATGGCAGGAGAGACCGTGATGGAATATGTGCGTAAACGTCGTCTGGCGATATCCGCTTATCAGGTTGCTTATTCGGATGCGAAACTGATCGATATCGCGCTCGATACGGGGTTTCAGAATCATGAGACCTTTACCCGAGCTTTCAAGCGCATGTTCGAAATGACACCGGGTGACTACCGTAAACGGGAAATTAAGCCCCCGTCATACTCCAAGCTGAATGTGCTGCAGCGCAAGTACAATCCCTATTTAGGAGGAATACGAATGGATTACAAAATTATAACGAAGCCTGCTTTCAAAGTGATCGGCTACGAGATCCGCACAAGAGCAAATGGTGACAATCATAGAGAGATCCCGGCCTTCTGGCAGGAATATATTCAAAAAGGTCTTAATAAGAGCATCCCCAACCGCGTGCATAAGGACTCCCCTGTCGAGCTTGGCATCTGCCATAAATTCGATATGGACTCCGACAGCTTCTCTTATCTGATTGGTATGGAAGCGGAAAGCTTTGAAGGTGTAAAGGGCGAAGGCCTCGTCTGCAGCGAGTTTGATGCCGCGGAGTACGCTGTATTCACCACGCCAAAGGTTCCGCGTGAACAGTTCTCCTCCTCCATCCAAAGCACCTGGATGACAATCTTCGGGGAATGGTTCCCTCATTCCGGCTACGAGCATGCAGGCAAGCCGGAGTTTGAGCTGTATGATGAGCGCAGCAACCATGAGCTGTCTGAAATCCAGATGGATATCTATATCCCGATTAAGAAAAAAGCTGAATAGTTTGGGACAGCGCGAGGGCTTATGCTCTCGCGCTTTTTTTTTGCAATCGTACTTTCGACGCCCCCTGTAATACGGTTTTTCCTCTTATTTCGCTTTTCGTACCCGTTCGCCCAACTCCTTTCCCCATCAACTGATCAAAATACTTTATTACTAAAATTTACTGCAACACTCTCTCCACATGGTTCGTCTAAGGGGAGGAAGGTTAAGCTATATCTATAAACCATTTAGGCGGTGAACATCATGATTAAGAAAATCAGCACCCTGCTTCTCCTCGTGACGCTCAGTTTATCCCTGCTCTTGGCAGGCTGCTCGAAAGCTGACAATACTTCGAATAACACGCCAGCATCGGAAGAAGCCGGGAACAATTCCTCTGCTCCTTCATCGAACTCTAGCAATACAAATACGGACACGGATACGGGTACGAGTACGCCTAGTACCAGCCCTGACGAAGACACCTCTTCACAGCAGCCCGGCAATACCGGCGGCGGTACCTCCGGGAATCCAACTCCAGTTAGTACTGGTGAAAAAACCGTTCAAATCAGCACCGTTACAGCCCTGCGCCTTGCTGACTCCAAGACTGGCTGGGTTGCCGGCAACGGCCAAATTGCAAGAACAGAAGACGGCGGCGCCCACTTTAAGCTTCAATACGCAGGCAACAAACCGGTTAACCAAATTTTCGCTCTGAGCAGCAGCAAAGTTTGGGCAACCATTGGCGACGAGAGCGAAAGCAGCCTGACACTGATTCAATCTACTAACGGCGGCAAAACATGGACGAAAGCAGGCACTGTGCCTAACCGCGGCTATCTCCATTTTACCAATGACAAAACAGCCTTTAGCGACGATGCCATGACCAAGGATGGCGGTAAGACGTGGACAACATTGCAAACACCTGGCAAAGAAATCGGCGAAGTGTACTTCCATGACCTCAACAATGGCTGGGCTGTACAAATGGTGAATGGCAAGATGCTCTTCATGCATACAGCAAATGGCGGAAAAACCTGGGACACTGTTATGACGCGCTCAACAGAAGAAGCCCCTAATAACGTCATCATCCGCTCTACGGCAGCAAACGATGCTTGGATTGAGCTCATTGGTGGCTCAGGTATGTCGCAAACCTCCTACTCGCTCTTCCACACAACCGACGGTGGCAAAACTTGGCTCCCGGCAATTGTGAAGAACGGCGCAGGATCTGGTCCCGCTCCCGGGTTTACAATGGACGACCCGAAGGTTCCAAGCGGCATGACCAGCTCAAGCCCTGGCACGTTGTATGTTGTCAATTCACAAACAGCGATTATGGGCGGTCAATGCCAAGCTTGCGATAAAGCCAACACTTTGATGGAAACCAAAGACGGCGGTAAGAGCTGGACGATCAGCAAGGCGGAATTGACCGGTTACGGCACCCAAGTTATTGGCGCTTCTGACGCGAGTCATATTTGGTTCATCACAACAGATCATACCGATCCATCTGTCTTGTACACCTCTACGGATGGCGGCAAGACCTTGCATAAGGTGTATACCTTCAAGAAGCCATAAGCAGAGTAGCCAGAAAAGCCCTCCTCATACCCGATAATCAATCGGCGTATGATGGAGGGCTTTTTTATATAAAGCTATATGACGTTAATTATTCACATCCTTAACGCCAATGAGCTCCTTCCGATGCGAATAAGAAAGCAGAATAAAGTTAATAACGCCAAGCAGAACAATGGGCCAAGAGTAATGATCCAGAACCAAATAAATCGACAGCAGGAGCATACCAAGCACAACATGAAAGGCATCCGTTTCTGAAGAGGTTGACCTGCCTTTGTTGATCAGTCTCGTTACCGAGAGCAGTACAGCAAGTATAATCGCATACGCAAGCGATACCGCAAATCCCGTCAGCCCGCTCCATACGCCAAACGTCACTGCAATGGCTTTGCCGCCTTTCCAGCCCGTAAACGGAGAAAAGATATGCCCAAGAATAGCCGCAGCAGCCGGAAAAACAAGAGCAAAACCCGTTACGTCACCGCCATGGTGGAGCCAAAGCATCGGTAAATACCCTTTCAAGAAGTCCAGTGCAATCCCGGCAATGCCGTAGGTATAACCCGTTGCTTTCCACAAGTTGATTGCACCGGGATTGCCATCACCATATTCTTGGAGATTATGATTTTTCGCTAATCCAATCAAATACGAGAACATCAAGGAACCTGCCAGAAACGATGCCGCTGTCCATAAAATAATCATGGATTGCCACGCCCCCCAACCTTAATGCTTCTGCCTTTCCAAGCAACCTGCCGTAGAAACACCACCTGATAAAGAGAATACAGCATGATATAGAGGAAAAAGACCGTGCTCAGCATATGGACGATGGGCAGCCATATCCCGAACCTTCCGGTATAACGGACAAAGTAATAAATTTGCAGCGTGTACAGCACATATCCAATAGCAAAAGGCAGGAGATAAGAGGTACCTATAACAAAAGGTGCGGCTTCCGCGGCAATTAGGCCGATCAGCCATACGGCAACAAGCAGCGATGTTCGGATGTTCAACTTGCTGGTGCTAAGCACCGCTCCTTTACTGAAGCCTTGAATCTCACTCTTGATACCGCCTGGATACATCCGAAAGGAAACCATGCCGCGTCCGATGTAATTGGTCACTTTTACATCGGCTTCCATAAACCTTGCCCCTAAGTTGAGATCATCCAGCACTTCAGCCTTTACACCTTCATGGCCTTTTGCCTTTTCATAATCCGCTCTTGTGGTGAGGATGCAGGAGCCATACAAGCCTTTATTCGGGTTTGTCAGCTCCATTGGAGACGTGAAGGCAAATAAGCCTAATACGTTCACGATCAACGCTAACCGCTCATAAAAACTCTCAGCAATATGGAACGGCACGACAGAAATAACCCCGCCCTCTTGTTCTCTTGAAGTAAGAAGGGAGCGAAGTGCATGTGGTGCAAGACGGACATCCGCATCCAGAAAAGCAATTAAATCACCGGTAGCCTGAAGGTAACCGTTCCATACCGCCCAATTCTTGCCTGTCCATCCCAAAGGGAGCTCGGGATTCGTAATCACCTTGATTCCGTAACTCTCCGCGATTTCTCTGGTCTGATCCTCTGAATGGTCATCTACGACGATAATTTCCAAGTCCGTGTAAGTTTGAGCTTGAAGTGAGCTCAGCAAGTGAGGCAGGTTGCCTTCTTCATTTCTTGCCGGAATAATGACGGACAGCTTCCCCTGCTGAATGGGACCCTCACGGTAGACGGGGATCGTATTTTTGCGGAATAACACCAGCCCCATGGCACAAGCGCATACGAGCAATGCTGTGATCAACATCCCCATATCCACACCCCCATTTTGCATATATAACAAATATATGGCTTCCGCTGTTGTTCTAGGACGTTTATCTGTTCGTGAAGCAGGCTTGGACCGTTGATTTTTTATGACAATCGCTTGAAATGGGATCGTTCAATGAAAAATGTCTCCCGTTAGCTAGCGGATAAGACCCTCGCAGGGTCTTATCCCGCCAATTCTAACTGCCCTAACAAGCGATAAGACCCTGGCAGGGTCTTATCGCTTCACATAATAGCCATTTCGGCTTATTCTACAGCCATTCACTGACGGATAAGACCCCCACAGGGTCTTATCCCAGCCAAGTTTAGCTATTCAAACAACAATAAGACCCTCACAGGGTCTTATTGTTGTTGGAGCAACTGGAACAGCTGCACCTCTATGCAAGTTTAATACTCCTTAGTTCATCCTTGAGGGCTGTACGATACGGATAAGCAAGTATGAGCTGTTCAATTACTTCCTTCGCTTTTAAAGTTCCGCCTGCCTTAATAAGATGCTTAATCGTACCGTAGACCTTTTTATATTGATTCCTACTCGAAGCCTCTGCAGCGGATTCTGTAATCCATTCCTGGAATAGTTGATATACTTCATCGGCATATTGGCTAATAAGGTGAGGATAGTATTCGACGATTTGCCTTTTTCTGCTCTGGACATACTCGAGAAGCCTTGTTACTTCCTTCTCCTCAATGAGAATTCGAGTGTACAATCTCTCCGTGGACCAGTACCCCTTGCCTCCATTAGCCAGACTATTCAATACCCGATGATAGACAGACTCCCATTCATCAGGATTGCACAATTCCTTCAACTCGAGGTAATAGGTATACTCTCCTGACAGGACGAACGCTTCCGCGAGTGCCAGTTGCTGATCCCGTTGATTAGTGGCTTTGTATATCTCATAGCGATACTCTTTCCATTTCGTAACAAGACCTGGAAGACCATTCTTGCCATCTTGCTCTTCTCCGTCCTGAACCAGTTGCAGTGCCCGTTCAAAGTTAGCATTCTTTATGGCATGCTTGATAGCCATCTCTCGGAAAACAGTTAAGCTGAGATGCTCTTCTAAATAACGCTCAGCCTCCTGTTCGCCGTCATATGACTGTATCACCAAATACTGAAGATTAGCAGCATGCTCCTCAAAATAGGAAGAATTGCCGTTCTTGTCTTTTAAAACGATCAACTGCTTTTCCCAAAGTGCCCTCTCTGCCTCAGTTCTTAGAAATAACATAGCACTCTCCATAAGGGATAATTGCCATTCACTCCAACCATCCAAAAGAGGATGAAGAGCTTCCCTAAGAATCAACCGGAATAAAGCTGCCTTATCCTTCGTCACATCCTGCTCAATATCGAGATTAACAGCAATATGATGAATGACATCCAAGCACTCCCTAATCATTCCACCAACAATACCGTCGGAATCATCTGAGCACTGAAGCAAATCTCCCATTTCATGCAATATACAAAAGACGATATCAGCAGCATGAAGATACTGTCCTTGAGCTAAGGCTTCCTCTGCTTTCCGCATTACTTTCTCAGCACCGTCGATAGCACCAGATACTTGCCGATAAGCTACAAAGCCATAACGATCTGCATTGTCCTTAATAGAAGAACGTATCATTTTCTTGTATGAAGCCATACTTGCTTTCGTGTCCATACTCATGAACCGCAACACGAGATCCTGCTCCACTTCCTTTATTTCTCTCGAAAAATGAATCAACAGCGCTACCAGCTCATCTTTCGTCAACTTGGACAGTATATCCGCTAGACCTGCTTTACCCATTGTAGACTTTGTTTTTGTCTCAGTTTTCTTCATTGGCTTTCCTGCTTTCCTCTCGTTGATTATCTATCTCTCATACTAGCAGGAAATCAGGTTATACTCAGCTATTAACTTGTACCAACGTTCACTCTACTTCTTCCTCCTCCGCCTGCAGTTCAGGAGGCCCAATAGAAACCCGCTTCCCGTCAAATGAAAGCACAGCTTTGCCTTCCACCTGCATTTGCTCGAGGTAGTCCTTCGGGATTTGCAGCCGTCCGACATGGTCGATCACAACAAACTGCTCGTGACGCGAGCCAAATGAGGTTGTGTTCAACGGGGTAAGAGGATCACCAACAGCTGCCTTCTCCCCCTCCCGCTTAATCCACTCCGTACTCGTTAATCCGTCGCGAATGGCGACAACGCGGTCGACTTGATCGGCGACCGACAGATCATGGGTAACGATAACAATCGTTACCCCCATCTCGCGGTTCAATCGGCGGAAAATATCAAAAATTTGCTCGCCCGTCGCCCGGTCGACCGAGCCTGTTGGCTCATCAGCCAGCACCAGCTGCGGACGGTTCGCCAGCGCAATCGCGATAGCGACACGCTGCTGCTCGCCGCCGCTGAGCTGCGTAAGGCGATTGCCCATCCGCCGTTCAAGCCCTACTGCGGTAAGCAGCTGCTTCGCATATGCCCGATCCGGCTTGCCTTTGATAAGCATGGGAAGCTCGACATTTTGCAGCGCCGTAAGGTAAGGCACGAGATTGCGGCCGTTATTTTGCCAGATGAACCCAACGGTTTCCCGTTTGTAGGTGATCAGCTGTTCTTTGGTCATTTTCAGCAAGTTCCATGGCCCTACGTTGGCCTGTCCAGCAGACGGACGATCCAGCCCGCCCAGAATGTTCAGAAGAGTCGACTTTCCACTCCCGCTGTTGCCGATGATAGCCATCATCTCGCCCTGCTCGACCGTCAAGTTAAGCCCATGAAGGGCAACCACTTCTACGTCATCTGACTTATATATTTTAACCAGACCTTCGCAGTGAATCATTGGCTTCACTTCCATTACCGTTCCTCCCCGAGCTTAACCGCCTGCGTAATTCGGAGGCTGCGAAGCTGCCACAACAAGAGACATGCACCAGCTGCTAACATAACGCCAATCGCGGCGTAGAGCTTTAGCGTGTCTTCCGCTTCAAATACGATACGGAACGGCGGCACCTGCCTCGCTTCGTCCAGGCTTTTGTCCTGCAGGAATGGCAGGAACAATCGGCTCGCCAGTTGGCCGAGGCCAATCCCTGCGGCAACAGATAAGCCCATTGTTAACAGTTGCTCCAGCAGCAGCATACTCGTAAGCTGCAACCGGGATAAGCCCATCGCGCGCAGAATGCCAAGCTGTACAACCCTTCGCGACAACGCGAAGAACCAGAATATTAAATAGCCAAGCAGTGAAATGAGCAAGGAGATAATAAAGCCAAGGCTAAGAATGCCGAACAATCCGCCTTGCGCCGGATGATTGCGACGATCGATCAGTTCCCCACGCGCGTCGTGAACCGCACTCACTTCGATCCCCCGTTCTGCCAGCGTATCCAGTACCGGAGCCAGCTTTGCCCCGTCCTCCATGTTCAGCCATACTTCATAAGGTGTTTTCTCCATCTGCTGATACACATAGTCCAAGTTCGCGATAAAGAAAGGCGATTCATCCTCATACAAACTCGGCCAATACGACAATATACCAACCACGACAAAATCAACCGTTACGTTGTCGTAGCCAAGCCGGATACTGACAGGATCACCTTCCTTCAGACCATGTTTTGCCGCAAAGGCTTCGGATACAAGTACAGCCTGCTCAGCCGTTCCAAGCGCATCTAAATAATAAAAAGGATGTACCTTGAACAAATCATCCCGGAACCACGCCGTTTTCGAAAAATCCAAGTTATCGATGCCGACCACTTGTCCGTTGCCTGCCGCCTTGCCGCTTACCTCAACCTTACCGGTGGCCTTCCATACGCGGGTTGCAGCTGCTACCCCTTCTAGATTGCGAAACGCCTCGAATGAAGGCTCGGAATAATAGATTTTATTCTCATCATTCTCGTCCTGAGCACCCTCCCAGGCCATCTCCAGCACCACATCACTGCCGTATTCATACTGCGTACTATCAGAAGCATTCAGATCCATCGTCCGCGCAGCAGACGAGTTGTATACGCCAAGCCCAATCGTCAGAATGAGCAAAATCATAAGCGGGTAAAAGGTCGCTGCCGAACGGGACAGCTGCGTCAGCGTAATATAGATCGTGACCGGCATGCGGCTCTTCATAAGCGCATTCCAATACCGCAAGAGCAGCGGAAACAATCTTAAGCAAAGCAGCCCAACCGCAAAGATCATCAGAGCCGGAACAACAAAGATAACCGTCTGAAGAGTGGTATCCCCTCCTCCACCAGCAGGCGGCAAACTCCCTGACTGAAGAATATACCAGCCTGCGGCAGACAAAATAGTCAAGGCAACGTCCACATATAGCCGCTGCCATAAAGGGCGTTCAGCCGCTCTCGCCCGCTGCTGCGCATGCTGGACAATTGAAGCCTCCGCGTATTTGCGGATTGGAGCTGTTGAGGCAATATTGGCTAGTAAAGTCGCGGCGCCGCCAAAGAGCAGGGCGGTTCCGCTGACCCCAACCGGAATCGACTTGCGGCCAACGAAAGATAGAAAGCCGCTGGATGAGCCAATGACCTTCGCCATAAACCAAGCAAGCCCTACCCCAAGCAGCAGTGCTATTAACCCAAGTATGGCCGACTCGATCGCGTAGAGTGTAATAATCTGTCTTGGGCTTGATCCACGGCTGTGCAGCACCGCAATATCACTCTTCTGTCTCTCCAATGCCTGCTGCGCATTTAAAGTAATGAAATAAAGAACCATTGCCAGCACAGGTGCTGCCAGCGCAAACAACATCGCGAGCAAAAGTATGCTTTGTCTTTGGAATTCATGCAGCATATCGATAAAGGTTAGATTGACCTTCGTATTTTCTAACAGGCCATGCAGGGAGATATCCAGCCTCTGAAGCTCAGAGATAAGAGGTGCCAAATCACGAATCCGGATATTTTGCAGGTCAAACGCATAATACCAGCCGCCATCCCCAGGCATTAGCTGATTGTTATGGAGCAAAGTGTCCGTCATCGTCTTTTCACTAACCCATAACGTATCCGCCAGCTTGTCTTTGCCATCAATAGCCCAGTTCAAATCGGTGTCGTTCTTTAGTTTATAAGAGCCGGAGATCCGAGCCTTCATCCGTTTCGTCTTGCCATCCTCATTCTTCGCGTCGTAATAAAACGTGTCTCCAATCTTCCAGTCATAACGTTCCAGCGTATCGCTAAGGACAAGCACTTCAAGCAAGCCATTCTGGACACCGTCTCTCGGAAGCTTCCCTTGAACAAGATCCACCTCGCTCGGAATACCACTTTGCGTTGCAAGCTCCATCCGGACCAGCCGGCTATGTGTACCATTACCTTGCTCAGTACTGCGGATCGTCGAGGCTGGGAGACTGATTCGGCTGGAGAACGCCTCTACCGGAAAGCCGATCCGATCCGGCAAAATCTCCCGAATCCAACGATCCACTTCTGCAAGGCCAGACAAGTCGGCATCATCGCCGCCATCCGCTTGGTATTTCATATAGAGGGAGGCTGCCGGAAGGCCCTGTGTCTCTTCCTCAAGTGATTTAGCAACTACCCGCTTCAAAGTCCCATCTGCATACATCGGTATACTCATTGCAAACGCTGCAGCAACGGTAAGCCCCAGCAGCGTGCTTAGCGTAAACCAGCGATTTTGCCACATTTTCAGAAATAGAAACTGGAGAATGCGCATTATTTGCCCACAACCTTCTGGCCTTCCTCCAGCCCTTTGATGATCTCTACATCTGTTGATGTTTGAATGCCAATCTCGACATCTACCTCGCCCTTGCTGCCGTTTGCATCTGCCACAAGCACGTAATGCCTGTCATTTTGTGTCCGCAGTGCTGCAAGTGGAATCGTCAGCACATCCTTTTTGCGCTGTACAATAACAGAAGCAGACAACGGAGTGTCCCGGCCTAAACCATCTGGCAGCTTAGGCAGATCAATAAGCGTATAAGCATCAAGTGAGTCTTCATTGCTGTCATTGCCGGATTGTCCGTCGCTCACGGGAAGCCGTCTTACCTTACCCGTTTGACTGCCGGCTGCATTAATATCAACAATCGTCTCCATGCCTGGCGCAATGCCGTCCATATCATTTGTATTGAACTGAACCGCCACAACAAGTGAGCTCATATCCGCAATTCGGCCGATTGCTTCATAGGCTCTTGCCAGATCACCCTTCTCAGCTGTAAAGCTTACGATCGTGCCGGAGTAAGGAGCAACAAGCTTCAAGCTGTTTAACTCCTCCTTAAGCTCCGCTAGTTCATCCTTCATAAGCTCATAATCAAGCTGCTGCTTCCGCAATATGACGTCATCGGTACTGGCTGCATCGCTGCGCATCGCATCCTTTAGATCCAGCTCGGTCTTCTCGATCTCAATTTCTTTCCGCCTAATCTGACTGTCTAAATCTCCCGGATCAAGCTCCGCCAGCAATTGGCCTTGCTTAACTTTATCCCCCGCCTGCACATAAACATCCGTAATACGCCGATTATCCGTTTCGAAGAACAGATTCTCCTCCTGCTCCGACAGCAGCTTGCCTGAGCCGGTTGCCTTAAGCTCCAGCGTTTTTTTCTGCACGGGATATTCCGGTTTTTGCGAAATCTTCGGTACCCGAATCTGCGGCAGTGCTTCCTGCTCTTCTTCCTGGGGCAAAAGCGTACAGCCTCCAAGCAGCAAAATACCCGCTATGACCATCAGCATCCAGGCTGTCAGCCGCATCCTATCCTTATTCCGGTTCAAGCCGGCCATCCGCCATTTGATAGACAACATCCGCAGCCTCCCATAACATAGAATCGTGAGTCGTCATACAAATGGCGATCCCTTCCGCTTCAATAATGTCTCGAAATACCGCAATGATCTTGGCCGCCATTTGCGAGTCCAGCTCTGCTGTTGGCTCATCAGCAAGGAGCAAAGCAGGCTTATGGGCAATCGCCTTTGCAATCGCAACCCGCTGCTGCTCACCGCCAGAGAGCTCGAATGGACGATGATGAGCACGCTTCGTAAGACCAACCAGCTCAAGGCATCTGGCTGTTCTTTCCTTCCATTCCGAGCGGCGCATCCCAGTCATTCGCAGCGACAGCTCAACATTTTCCCAGGCAGAGAAGAGCGGCAGCAGCGCAAACGATTGAAAAATAAAGCCAATTTGCCTGCGCCGCAGCATCGTAAGCTGCTTATCGCTCTGGTCATGCAGCGACCTGCCTCGAAAATACACCTGCCCCTCGGAGGGCTGATCCAGTCCTCCAAGCAGATTAAGCAAAGTTGTCTTGCCTGAGCCTGAGCGCCCTCGCAGCATGGTGAGCTGACCGGATTCAATAGTTAGTCCAATCCCTTTCAGCACTTCGAGACGGCTGCCTCCACTAATAAAACTTTTGCGTACATCACGCACCTCAAGCAGCGGGGTCGCTGATTGGATTTGAACACTCATTATTCCACTGCCTCATCCGCCAGTGCCTTCGTCAGCAAATCCTGGCCCTGCGACTGGATCGCTTTGATCGCTTCGTCGACGGATTGTGTGCCTTGTGCCGCTTTATCAATCTGAGCGGCTGCCATCGTCTCGAACGAATCCGCAAAGCCCTCAGGCAGCGTGCTTTCCTGCAGCAAGGCTTGCTCGTTGATTTTCTCCGAATAGAAGGCATCAATGTTCTTCCCGTCAGCTTCATTCTTGTAATCTGTTCTTGCAGACAATGCCGGGGATGCCTTAGTGCTTGTCTTCGCAAGTTGCTCGCCGTTCGCGTACTTCAGAAACTCCCAAGCGGCAGATACATTCTCAGATGATGCATTAATAGCAAATACGTTATCGAGACTCATACTACCGGTCACCTCTGGCTGTGACGGGTCTGTCGGAATCATAACGAGATCCCAATTGACGTCTTGGCCAGGTGCTTTTATCGCTCCACCACCGCCGCCTGCTTGTGCTTTCGTCGCCATTCCGCCGCTAACGCTGATTCCCATCATATTCATCAGCATTGGTCCATCAATTGTCATTGCAGCCTGTCCCGTCATAAAACGCATCGAGTCCGGACCAAAGGAAAAGCTTGTCCTGCCGCCCGAACCTTTAATCATCAGGCTGCCTTGCATGCCACTTCCGCCGCCTCCGCCAGCCACAGCAGGTGTTGAAACGCTTCCCGATTCATAGCCGTCAACAACAGCTTGGACAATCGCTTTCCATTCCTGTGTGTCAAAAGATACTGTCTTCGCATCGCTGTCTGCGTATAGCAATCCTTTCGCCTCGCCAATCTCGCGGATCAGCTCGAATGAATCTTTCGTTTGTATTGGAAGCCCCAGCCCGTATAACGCATCATTAGTCATTGCGTCTTTCATGGATGCATTAGCGCTGCCTTTCTTAACCGGGAACCGTGCAGCCAGCTTAAGCACGTCATCCCAGCTCATGCCATCTGTTGGATATGGAACGCCGTATTTATCAAACAAGTCCTTGTTGTAGTAAAGTGCCTGATTAGAAAAGCTTGGGCTAAGACCGTATAGCTTGCCGCCACCTCGTGCTTTTAGCAAGTCAACAACAGAAGGCAAGAAGGCATCGAGGTCAAAGTTATCCTGTTTGACCGCCGCATCGAGATCATACAGCTGCCCGCTTGCCGCAAGATCTGCATACTGCTCTTCGGTAAGCAGCACCGCATCTGGCTGCTGCTCTGCGATCAGATCCTCCATAGCTGCCACGGGATCGTCTGCGGACATCGCCTCTTCGGTTGGTACAACCTCCAGTTCCACATTGGGGAACATCGCTTGAAAAGCATTGCCGTATTGCTGGTAGAAAGCCTGCTCATCGAAATATCCAACCTTCAGCGTGCCCTTATCATCTCTGTCCAGATTGCCAAACGCTGCTTCATCCTTGCCTCCGCCCGAGGAGGTACATCCCGTTAATGTTACTGTCAGCGCCAGCAGGCTTGATGTGATTCCGCTTGCCTTTCTATTCATACCGATCACCCTTCGTCTTTTAATAGGTTCAACGGTAAGTATGATCAGCCTTTCTTAGAAAAGCGTTAGAGAAGCTGAAAGCATGCTTAAATAACACTTAAAGGGATATAAAAAAAGACCGTCTTAGGTAGACGGTCTAATCCTATAAATAGTATTTAATCAGCACCTGCCAAGTATTGAATGGTTTGAAGCAGCACCCTCCGCCTACGTTGGATTCCATACAGCATAATGGCGCATCCAGACCGAGTAACTCAAGCTACATTGGATATTATCCAACAGAATGAGCTCAATAGGCGACAGATAGCTCGTTTCGGTGAAAGTTACTGTATGGAATCCAACATAGCTCGCTACCGCCATCGATCGAGCTGACTTACGTTGGATGAAATCCAACGTGGAGCCGCACCTGCCGAGTAATGAATGATTTGAAGCAGCACCTCCGCCTACGTTGGATTCCATACAGCAGAATGGAGCATCTGAGCTAAGTAACTGAAGCTACATTGGATATCATCCAGCAGAATAAGCTCAATAGGCGACAGATAACTCGTTCTCGAGAAAGTTACTGTATGGAATCCAACATAGCTCGCTGCCGCCATCGATCGAGCTGACCCTAGGTTGGATGATATCCAACGCAGCAGTCACTAAGACGCTCTTACACCACAGGCAAAGTAACAAGCACGCGCGTACCAACAGCCGGCTTGCTTTCAATGCGGATTTTTCCGCCATGGCGCTCCACAATCCATTTTGCAATAGCAAGACCTAGACCCGTTCCGCCTTCCTGCCGGGTACGCGCTTTGTCCCCACGGTAGAAGCGGTCAAAAATATGCGGCAAATCCTTTGACGGAATACCAACGCCCGTATCCTCCACCTCCAGATAGACGGTATGTGCGAGCCTATGACAGGAGACCCGGATCACTCCACCCTCCTGCGTATATTTAATGGCATTATCTAATAACACCATAATGAGCTGATGCAGCCGTTCTTCATCAGCTTGAATATGGATCGAAGACTCTACTTCACCACGCAAAATGATGTCTTTTACCTCTGCCAGCATATTCATCTTATTGATGCCATCCTGAACAATTCGCTCCAAGTAGATCGGCCTCTTATCGAGCTCCAGCTGATTCGAATCCGACCGCGCCAGCGTCAGCAGCCCGCTGACCAGCTTGCCGAGCCGCCTCGTCTCCTGCAGAACCATCGAAATATGCTTGCTGTCCTGCTCAATCGTATGATCTGGATGCCGGAGCAGCAGCTCGGCATGTGCTTGAATGACGGCAAGTGGTGTACGGAGCTCATGCGAGGCATCCGATACAAACTGCTGCTGCTTTTCCATCGAGTTCCGGATGGGTTTCAAGGCGCGATTCGCCAGATAATAGCCGGCAGCAACAGCGACAAGCAGCCCAATGAGTCCGCCTACCAGCAGAATCATCTCAAGACGATTAAGCATGCTGACTTCCGCCGAAATATTCGTCAGCAGCTGCTGCTTGATGCCTACCTGTACCAAATCGCCAATCTTGCTGTAAAGAAGGGGAGTATCGGATTCATTAGTGCCATTAAAGACACGATAATATTGATCTGCTATCTTTATCGTTTCGGGATGTTTTCCGAAGTTGTCCGGCTGAAGCCGCTCCAGATCGTTCTCACTAAACATGCCTCCTGCCGGCAGCTGGATCGGCTTGTTGTCCTCTGTCCAGAACAACTGGAATACCGGGCGGTTCATCTGACCAACCTGAAAAATGACCGTCTGTTTATTGGCCAGAGAAGGCAATGCGGGTATGGTAAGCTTTGCGCTGAGGTTGCTGACACTAGTCACTGTCAGTTGGTTGCTAACTCCCGTCAACGAACGGTCAATCTGCGAGAACATCATATCCTTCATGACAAAAAAGACAAATGCATTCAGTGACACAAGAATGATGGATAAGACAGCGGCGTTACGAATGGTCAGCTGGATGCGGGTACGTTTGATCATTGCGCCCTCTCCTTCAGCATATAGCCGACCCCGCGGATCGTATGAATGTATTGGTCACAGCCAGATGGCGTAAGCTTTTTCCGCAAATAATGGACGTACACATCTACCACTCCGGGGCTGGCATCCGAATCTATTCCCCATACGCGGTCTAGCAGCTGCTCTTTCGTTAAGATCTGCTCGCGGTTCAGAAGCAGAAACTCCATCAGCTCAAACTCCTTGGCCGTCAGCTTTAACGGCTCACCGTTCGCATACCCCTCCATAAAGTGGCATCTGACGGAGAGACTTCCGTAGTTTAGCTCCCCATCCTTTGCACCACGAAGCTGGCGACGCATTAGTACACGCAGCCGCGCCAAGAGCTCCCGCATCGCAAAGGGTTTTACCATATAATCATCAGCACCAGCATCTAGGCCCAGCACTCGATCCTCCACGCCATCCTTTGCGGTCAGTAACAGTATCGGCACAGCCACGCCTTTCTTCCGGAGCTCCCCAAGCACGGCCACCCCATCCATCCCCGGCAGCATAATATCCAATATAATAAGGTCGTGAATGCGCTGCTCTGCCAGATACAGCCCTTCCAGGCCATTGTCAGCTTCATCCACCTGATAAGCTTCTTCCTTAAGGACCGTCGTAACGGCATCCCGAAGTGATCTTTCATCTTCTACAATTAATATCCGCAAGGTAACCCTGCCCCTTCTTCTAACGTGATAGCTCGCCCCATTGTACAGGACGAACCTTAAGAAAGGGTTAGAATCACCTTGCCTAATCCATCATTCGCAGGAATAACACGGCCAGACGCAGCTTCATGAAATCATTAGGCTTTTTGAAATCCAGACCAAGCAGCTCACTCAGCTTCTCCAGTCGGTAGCTTACCGTATTCCGGTGCACATACAGCTGTCTAGCCGTATCACCAAGCAAGCCGTCATTAGTTACATAGGCATCCAGCGTTAGCAGCATATCCTGCGACTGAACGGTATTTGAATCCAATAACGGCCCTAGTACTTGTCTGCAGTAATGCCGCATGCTGTCTGCCGGGACATATTGGAATAAGTGAGCCATTTGAATCGTGTCAAAATGGATAATCTGCTCTTGCGATAACAGCTTCCGGCTTAGCTTGATCGTTTCCTTGCTTTCTTTGTAAGCTTCGGCAAAATGTACGGCAGACTCCTTGGGCGTACTGAATGCAAAACGGATATGCCCATCCTTTGGACAGATCGCCTCAAGCGCTGAAGCCACAGCCTGAACGGTACCCGAACCGGAGACCGGATAGATGGATAATAAACCAGCGTCCGTCAGAACATGATACCCTTTCTTATCCCGGATGGCCGGATTAAACTCCAGTTCCTGCCGGACAGCCTTTAAACGCGAAGGCTTTGAGAGGTAGTCCTCATTCTCCTCTGCCGCACATAATACACATACGAATCTGCTCTCCAGCACATGAATACCAGCTTTCTCAGCCTGATGCAGCACCGTATCAAGCGAAGTCCCCGCCTCTAAGTAATGATTAATCATGGTACTAAGCTCCTGATGCCAGAACGTATCCGACCCATTCTCCATCATTTTGGACAAATAATAAGCAAGCATCTCAGAAGCTTGATGGAACAAGCCCTCCTCTGACTTAGGCATATAATCAGCAGGCAGTATAAAGATTGCAAAACCTATCGTTTCATCCCCCTGTATAAATGGCAGCCGGTACAGCTGGCGATCGTTTCTTGTCAACCGTCTTGGCTCTGATTTCCACGGCCACTCACTCATCAACTCTCCTTCTGAGCAGGCTGTGTCATTGAATAAAATATGCCCTCTGCCTCCTACAATGGCCATGGGATACTCCATAACCATAGAGATCCGTTGGAAAGGATTATCGGTCATACTTTGATAAAGAGCGACATTCATGAGCCTCTTTTGTTTCTCAACAACTCTCTTCAGCCAAAGCGTATTACGATTGATTTCATCCTGCAGCAGGCCATTAATCTGATCCGAGAAGGCGAATGGATACGGCAGTTCAATCAATGGGAAGCCAAGCGTGTCTGCTTCTTCAATTAATGCGGCAGGCATTTCCGACCAGAACCGCCCAAGCTTGATTCCGAGGCCCGCGGATTGCCGCTGATGTAGACTGCGAATCGTAGCAATAGCTTCATCTACCGAGTCCTTGAACACATAAGCAGTTGTAAAAAACATATCCCCTTCTCTTGCCCATTGGACAAAATCAGGAGCATCAATGATATTAACGGCCTTAAGAGGGCGGGTGCCTCCTGCTTTGCCAGCAATCAGCCTGCCTTCAGATAGCGGAAATACACGCATGGCATCTTCTACGGTGAGTAACATAGATTTCCCTCCTAAAAAGAATTGCGAAGCAATTCTTGCTTCGAAAGCGTTAACTTAAAGAATTGCGAAGCAATTCTTGCTTCGAAAGCGTTAACTTAAAGAATTGCGAAGCAATTCTTGCTTCGTAAGCATCAGCTTAAAGAATTGCGAAGCAATTCTTGCTTCGAAAGCGTTAACTTAAAGAATTGCGAAGCAATTCTTGCTTCGAAAGCATTAGCTTAAAGAAATACGGCTAAAGGGCTCCCCCATTTGGAGGAACCCAAGACCCTGCTTATTATTTGACTGACAAAAACTCATTTGTATAAAATTGATCTACTTTCAGATCCTGCGTGACAAGTCCCGCTTCCTTCATCTGACCAAGCAGTGTTGACCAGCGTTCCTCGGACATGTAGCCCGTACCGTGAGAAGCAGCATCCCCGCCGAATACAAAGTCCTTCGCCACACCTTGCGCATAAGCAAGATGATCAAGAGCGTAATCTTTGTTATAGCTGTTGATGACCTTGTTCACTTCATCCCCGTGCTCGTAGTAATAATCCCAGCCTTCCGTTGTTGCTTTCAGATAGGCCTTGATCAGCTCCGGCTTTTCTTTAACCATTTTCTCCGTTGTAATGACCACATTCCCGTAAGGATTGTAGCCGAGATCGGCATTCAGGAACCAATCGACATCGATATTTTGAGACTTCAAAACAAACGGCTCGTTTGTAGCATAGCCTTGCTGTACGGCATTGTCGTCTGCTACAAATCCGGCCAAGGAGCCGTTATAAGCCTGGATCTTCACATCGTTCAGCTTGTATTTGTAGGCAAGATACTGCCAATATGGGAAGCCCGTTGCGACATAGACATTATGGCCGTTTAGATCCTCAATGCTATTAATGCCGGAACCTTTATGGAAAATCAGATTCTGAGGGTTGGTCTGCAGATCCGCGTAGATCGCTACAATCGGTATACCTTCCTGTCTAGCCAAAATGACCTCATCCGCTTGGGACATGGCGAAGTCGACTTTGCCGGATGCAACAAGCTGTACGTTCGAGATTTGGGGACCGCCTTGCTGAATCGTGACATCCAGACCGGCGTTCTTGTAGATGTCTCCGGAGATGGCTGCGAAATGCCCGCCCATTTCAGGCTGTGCAAACCAGCTCATTTGCTGAATGACCTTTGCCGGTTTATCTGGTGAAAAAGTGGTGCTGGCGTTGTTGGTTGAGCAAGCGGTTAAGGTAACAGCAAGAGCAGCGATAATCCCGGTTTTCATTACAAGCGACGACTTCTTCATCTTCTTGTCCCCCTATATCATCATTTCATTGATGCTATTAATTACTGTCTGAACGAATCGCGGATTCATGCCAGTGACGCAAGGTATAATGGGAAATGGATGCGACGGTCAAATAAAAGGCCATACCAAGCAGGGATGCTGCGATCGTACAGGCAAACAGGAACGAGGTTTGCATCTGCACAGCTGCCGATGTGATAGCCATGCCAAGTCCCCCTTTTCCTCCGCCGATACCTGCTACGAATTCACCAATAATAGCGCCAATGACAGCCATACCGCTTGAAATCTTCATACCGCCAAGCATATAAGGCAGTGCATACGGGAAGCGGAGCTTCCAAACTGTAGTCCAAGTACTGGATTTGTACATCTGCATGAGCTGAATCAGATTGCGGTCAGTCGAGGATAGTCCCAGATTCGTATTTGAGATAATCGGGAAGATCGCAACGATGAGAGAGATAAACACAATGGAATTCATCCCCGGACCAAGCCAGATAACCACTAACGGAGCGATGGCCACGACCGGAATGGTCTGAAGAACAACCGCATAGGGCTGAATGCCCCATCGGATCCATTTGGATACCATCATCAGCAGAGCAACGGCTGTGCCAATTACTACACTAAGCAGAAAACCAAGCAGAGCAGCGACAAACGTATTTCCTGCAGCCTGCATCAGATCAAGAAATTCCTTGCGAGTAGCTTTCCATATATCGGTTGGCGCCGGCAGCAGGTATTTTGGCGTATCAAAGATTCGAACCCCGAACTGCCATACAGCAAGCAAAATAACAATAAAAGCAATTGGCGTTATCGTCTTATAAATGAGCTGCCGGTGTTTATTCAAAAAACCGGCTTTGACTAAGGTCCCTTCCTTTGCCCGCACCGTCCTGGCGGCTTGTGTGACTTGTCCGTTTGCTTGCATCATCGCTATCCACCTCTTTCCAGGCTGTTAAGTTAACGTATTGGTAATCGCTCGAACCTTCTCTCCAAATTGAGGAGAGGTCATGAAAGCATTCGTGCGTGGATAAGACTCTTCAATGGGGATAATTTCTTTAATTCTTCCGAGGCGTGCTTCCATTGCCACCACTCTTCCGGATAAGTACACGGCCTCGAACACGCTGTGTGTAACAAAAACAATCGTCAACTTAGAACCCATCCAGATGTTCAGCAGCTCCTCATGAAGCCGGTGACGGGTCATTTCATCAAGAGCGCCAAATGGTTCGTCCATGAACAACAGCTTTGGTTCCGATACAAGGGCCCGGGCGATGGATACCCGCATCTTCATCCCGCCGGACAACTGACGAGGGTAACTGTCTGCGTAGGCAGTCAGTCCAACCTTCTCCAGTGCAGCCAAAGCACGCGCTTTACGCTCCGCTTGAGTTACGCCGCTGATCTCCAAAGGAAGTGCAACGTTGGCCATTACCGTACGCCATGGCATGAGGTTCGCTTCCTGAAAAACAAAGCTGGCCTGATCCTTACCCTGACCTTCATCGATTTGAATGTGTACCTGTCCAGAGGTAGCCTGATCCAGCCCGGCCATAATGCGCAAAAGCGTGGATTTGCCACAGCCGGATGGGCCAACCAAGGTAACGAACTCTCCTTCTTCTATAGATAAATCAATGTTATCGAGTGCTAACGTACCGGTCTCATACTGCTTCGATACTTCATGGATCCGAATAGCTTCCACACCTCGAACAGCATCTTGCTCTTTAATGGTCATATTCATTAGCCCACTCGCTCCTCTCGGGAATGTTCCTCCATGCGGAAGCACTGCTGTTACCCTGCCACAAGCTTCCTGCTACCGGCACCCCTGCTTTGCAGACCAGCTGCCTTTTTGGCAGAGCTGCTAAAGCATGTGGCACATTTAGTGCCTGGACGAGGACAAAATCAGCCGGATCTCCGGTTTGAAGATCTAGCGAGCCTCGCGACATCCATTGAAACACGGAGGCCATACGCAGATCATCATTCCAGATGTACTTCTCTGCCAAGAGTCTGCCGCGCTTTAATATATCTGGATGGCCGTACGGTGTCCATGCATCGAGGCCGGTATGATCCGTCGCAAGCGATATCTTCACGCCGCTTGCAGCAAGCAGCGGCACCGGCGGCATCGCCGTATCGAACGGGACACTCGTCACGAGGTCCATGTCTTCACCGGCCATCCGGCTTCCAAGCTCCGTAACAAGCCCGCTGTCTACCTCACCAAGACCATAAGCATGACTGACGGTTACCTTGCCCTGCATTCCCGCTTCAACGGTATAATCCAGCATTTTCTCAATGGTATACACCGCCAAATGACCCGGGTCATGCAAGTGAAGATCCACTCGCTTATCAAATTCCGCTGCAAGCTCGAACATCGTTTCAAGCGAGAGTTCAATATGGCGGTCAACACCAGCCGGATCTACTCCGCCAACCAGATCAGCACCCATGCGGAGCGCTTCACGGATATAAGATGTTGATTGCGAGCGGAGCAGGCCTTGCTGTGGAAAGGCCACAAGCTCAATGGCAATTCGCGAAGCATATTCTTCTTTTAATTGAAGCATCAGCTCCAAATGAGATAATCCGATGTCCGGATCAATATCTACATGCACCCTTGCCTCTACGGTGCCTGATGCCAGCATGACCTCCAGCGTCTTCACCGCCAGTTCCTTGCGCCTGTCTTTGCAGCAGGCAAGCAGCTCCTTCTCCAGCTTGAACTGCTCAAAGAGGGATGAGACTTGCGGTCTTGCTATCCAGCGGTCAGACGGGAATGCTTTATCGAGATGAACATGAGCGTCACGGAAAGCCGGCAGCAAGAGCAGCCCCTGTGCGTTCCAGACGGAATCTCCAGGCTCCGGAACAAGATCTGGGGCTCCCACTTCCTTAATGCGGCCTTCTTCAATGGCCAGCGTACATATACGGCCGTTCATGTTTACTTGTTTAATGAGTTGTCGTTTAGCCATTTATGTATCCCCCTATTACAAGGTTATCCGTCTCTTGTTAACGTGTTAGGTATTTTGCTTCCATCCTTTGTCTCATTCGAATTATGGGGGCATATCAATCATTCGTCAATTATTCATGTTAAGTTTTATGACATAACATAAAGGAAGCACTTCCATTTGTGCATAGCTAAAAACTGCCGGAATCAACCTATTCAGCTCTAATGTCCCTATGCATAATGGAATTCAAGAACTATTTATATGTAATAAAAACTCACACAGAGGATGATTGCTATGCTCGATATTTTATTTACGAAATCAGGTGACCTGCATTCAAGCTTGTTAAGAGATATTGGCGTTAAGGATGGTAAGATCACGTATATCGCCAATCATTCCAGCGCTGCCCCCGAGAGCAAGGAGGTCTGCAGGCTGGATGGAAAACTGCTGCTGCCAGGGTTTGTCGAACCGCATATTCATCTGGATAAAGCTCTGCTGCTGGATCGGATGGCCGAGGATGTGACCGAGCTTCACCAAGCGATTGAAGTCACCTCTTATTTGAAACAATCGTTTACGGCGGAGGATATATATGAAAGAGCTATGAGGATTATTGAGCAGGCGGTAAGTAAAGGGATTACTCATATGCGATGCCATGCCGAGATTGATCCCGTAATTGGATTAACTTCCATGGAAGCAATGGTCGCCTTAAGGCAGCAGTTAAAAGGGGTTCTTGATATTCAGGTGGTCGCCTTCCCACAGGACGGCTTATTTCACGACAAGAGGATGCCTATGCTTATGAAGCAGGCTGTAGAGCTAGGTGCGGATGTGATTGGCGGTATTACCTACATGGATACAGACTTAAATGAACATCTGGAGCATGTATTCCGTTTGGCGCAGCAGTATGGCCTGCCGGTTGATCTGCATGTCGACTTTTCAGATAATCCCGAGCAGCTTGCTATTAAAGACGTTATACAAGCAACTCGGAAATATGGGATGCAAGGCAAGGTGAGCGTTGGACATCTGACCTCGCTTGGCGCAGTGGGACGTGAAGAAGCTCAGCTGATCGCCGCAGATATGGCGGAAGCTGGCATTCATGTTATTAGCCTGCCGCTGACCGATCTATATTTGAACGGACGAGAGAATCGGAAAGGCGATTATCGTGGTCTAACTCCTATCTCTATCCTGCTTGAACAAGGCGTTAACGTTATTTATGGAAGCAACAATGTACAAAATGCCTTTACACCATTTGGAACAACAGATCCTCTGGATGTTGGCCTGCTGCTTGCCCAGACCTCTCATCTCGGCAGCGCAAGGGATGCCCGTCAGCTCATTCATATGGCAACAACTGGTGCAGCAGAGGCCCTCGGCCTTTCCGGTTACGGTATTCAGCTTGGAGCAGATGCGGATCTAGCCGTGTGCAGTGCGAAGGATGCGAGGTCTCTTCTGTATGAACGTCCCGAAAGAGAACGTGTCTACAAGCAAGGGCGCCTCGTCTCGCAGACGGAGGTCATACAGCAAAACTGGCTAAGTTTAGAGGCCATTAGCAGTTGACCCTCTCCATGCTGAGTTCTAACCAGCACCCGGAAACGTAATGGATAGTCAATACCGGTATCACCCACACCACATTATCGTCCATTACGTCGCCACAATCTGCCGCTCCGCCTCATTAAGGTCCCATAGGGACCTTAATCACCTGACTAGCTACTCTTTTCTCGAACTTAAGGTCCCTTGGGGACCTTATCCCACACGTCTACGCTCATTTCATCGACCAAATCTGCCACTCCGCCTACTTTAAGGTCCCTTAGGGGCCTTAATCGCCTAACTAGCTGCTCTTTTCTCGAACTTAAGGTCCCTTGGGGACCTTATCCCACACGTCTACGCTCATTTCATCGACCAAATCTGCCACTCCGCCCGCTTTAAGATCCCTAAGGGACCTTAATCACCTAACTAGCTGCTACTTTCTCAAACTTAAGGTCTCTTGGGGACCTTATCTCACACGTCCATGCTCATTTCAACGACCAAATCTACCACTCCGCCTGTTTTAAGGTCCCTAAGGGGCCTTAATCACTTAACTAGCTGCTACTTTCTCAGACTTAAGGTCCCTCGGGGAACGTATCTCACACGTTTATGCTCATTTCATTGTCCAGAACTGCCACATCGCCTGTTTTAAGATCCCTTAGGGCCCTTAATCGCCTAACTAGCTGCTCTTTTCTCGACCTTAAGGTCCCTTAGGGACCTTAAGACGTCATAATCGTTCGTAACACACCAATCTCACCATTCCCACATGCAAATAAGACCTGCAGGCAGGGTATTATCACCTCACAAGTTACTCCATTAATGCCGTTTAAGACCCCGCGAGGGTTTTATTGATTGTGCGTGCGCCCGCGCCATGCCAACAAAAAAAGCCCCTAAGACTCAACGGCCTTAAGGGCTTTCCTAGTATCAACTTCATCTATTATTTCGCGTAGTTAAACATCGACTGAACGGTTATCCGTCCTGGTACAGCCGGAACAAATTGAACGTCATCCGCCGTTCTCTGCTTGAACTGAACAGTGACCGGAATGCCTGGAATCAGATCGAAGAAGTTATCTGTGAAAATGCCTTCTTCCTCCGCTTGAACCCATACATGCTTAGCCAGATGTTTTGCCGTCAATACAAATGCCGCTCCCCTACTTCCTTCTACGGCCTCAACTGTAATCTCAGGATCAATAAGGTTAAGCTGTCTTGTATAGACAAAATAATGCTCCGAACGAGCCAGCTCCTGGTCTGCCTTCACAATGCGTCCAATCAATACGGTGCGGCTCGGATCGTAAGAGCCCAGCTCATCAGTCGTTAACGATAACGCGACTAAAGCCGTACGAGGCGCCACCGCAAGAGCAACGGAATCCTGCTTCAGCAGCTCCCCGTCAAAGGCATACAAGCTCCACTCAAGCTTACCTTCCACGGACTCCCCAAGATCCGAAACAACGTGGAAGTTAACCGTATTGTCCACTTGGTCGATCGAGAGCAATAGATCCTCGAAGCTATTCTTGATCAGGTATTGTGCTGCCTTCCACCGGCCGTAGTAATCCATGCTTGCCCAGGAAGCAACCGGCCAGCAGTCATTAAGCTGCCAATATAACGATCCCATACAATAGTCCATGCTACGGCGGTGAGCTTCGATAGCCTGCTTCATCGCTTCGGCCTGCAGCACCTGGCTGATATAAAGGAAGGAAGGGAAATCCTTCGGATCCTTCATATAACGGTCCGCATAATCCTTGATCAGGAAGTTGCCTCTGCCATTCTTCTGGTGATGCAGCATTACCTCAGAATCCAGCGCCATATCCTTTTCTTCCGCATATGCACGAACGGTCTTATATTCCGGGAACGACTGGAAGCCGTATTCGCTCATGAAGCGTCCGATATTGTGGTTGTACTGCTCGAATGGCTCCTGCGCATGCCACACAGCCCAATAATGGATATCGCCGTGAGACGAATTGTTCGTCGCATGCTGATCGGCATTGCCTGTTACACTCTGCATAGGGGACGATGGCCAATAAGCGATGTCCGGCGCCATTGCCTCTACAACCTCCGGCAGAAGCTGATGGAACACCGCCTCATAATCTGCCCAGATCCGTTCCCGCTGCTCGCTCGTATATAGCTTTTTCCAGCCCCAGCCGCCATCTTCCACATATTGCGACCAAGCTGTATCAATCTCATTATTTCCGCACCACAACGCGATACTTGGATGATTGCGCAGACGCCGTACGTTATCCTCAGCTTCCGCCTGCACGCTGCTTAAGAAAGCTTCATCTCCGGGATACATACTGCAGGCAAACATAAAGTCCTGCCAGACAAGAATACCGTTCTCGTTACATAGCTCGTAGAAAATATCCTGCTCGTAAATTCCCCCGCCCCATATACGAAGCATATTAAAGTTGGATTCGATTGCGCTGGCAATCTCATGGCGGTAACGCTCAGGTGTTACTTCGGTGAAGAAGCTGTCGTTCGGAATATGGTTAGCGCCCTTCGCAAATACAGGGATACCGTTTACTTCAAAATAAAAAGTCGACCCCTTCTCATCCGGCTTTCGAATGAGTTTAATGGAACGAAGGCCAGTCGTAACCGAGGCAGTCGCCACTGCAGCCTCTCCTTGCGAGAGATCTGAAGTAAACGTATACAAATTAGGATCACCAAGACCACGTGACCACCACAGCTTAGGCTGCTCAATGGTAAGCGGCACAGAAATAACTTGCGCGCCTTGCTCTAACACAACTTGGCTTGTCCACTCCTGGCCAGCCGCATTCAGACGAAGCTCGAAGTCGCCTCCTGCTTCTGATTCAATCTCCAGAAGTGCTGTCACTTTAGCCTCTGCTGCCGAGATCTTATCCTGGCGAATATACAAGTCAGAGATTCTTGCCCCACTCCAGCCTCTTAAATATACAGGCTTGCTAATGCCACTCGTTACAAACCGTGGACCCCAGTCCCAGCCATAATGATAAGGTGCTTTGCGCGAGAATACGCTTACTTTTTTGTCCTCTAAACCACCCGTTACAGAGTCATCATTAGATGCCGGAAGAATCGGGCCATACGCATCCAGCTTAGCTAATCCCTCTTCGATTGGGGAACGGAAGCGAATAAACAGACGGTTACCTTCTTCCCGAACATAAGGCTTAACATCAACTGTCCAAGTCCGGAACATATTATCAGCTGACAGGATCGATACATCATTCAAATAAACGTCGGCATACGTGTCGAGGCCCTCAAACACAAGCTCCAGCTTAGAATGACCAAGCAGTTCAGCCGATACATCAAATATGGACTCATATTCCCATACTTTCTTATCTATCCATTGCAGGTCTTTCTCGTTTGTCCCAACAAACGGATCAGGAATAAGTTCATTCTTGAGCAGGTCCGTATGCACACAGCCAGGCACAAATGCCGGGAGCCACTCTTGCTCTTCCCTATTTTTAAACGTCCAGTTCGAAATTTGCCACTTCAACTCACTCATTAGAATCCTCCTAAATATAAGGCCATTAGCTAGTTCCCTATTATGATTCTTGCTTTTCGTGAAAATAGTGTATTTGAATGTAGTATAACGGAGTATATACACGAATGATACCTCACTTATTTATACTTTTTTCAGGCTTATTTTATAGAAATTCGGGCTTATCCTATAGTGTACTTTTCATGTTTTATACTTTTTTTAGATTTGGTTTACGGAATATTTGAATGCACACGCTACAATGGAAGAGAAATGAGGTGCTATACGAACATGTCAATTCGAAAAAAACTGATTCTGTCCTATGCCGCGATGGTCGCTGTTCCGGTCTTATTGTTTGGCCTGACGTTCGCGCTGCTAGGAAATCTGATTATAAAAGACGCCATGCCGGGAGCCGGCGGCGGTGATAATAAGTCCGAGCATACTTTTCCATTCTCGTCGATTCGTGATCTGTTCATGGGTCGCACCGAGCTGTCATCCGGACTAAAATTCGTGGCGCAGTATGATCCAAAGCTGCTCGCCGACCCCTCTTTTCTTAAAAACACAGAAGCCAAGCTTGAACAGGTGGAGTCAGGTATCATCATTGTTCATAATGAGGAAGCCACCTACACCTCACCCGGATTATCCGCAGCTGCTATTCTGAGCCAAGTGCGCAGCGGCGCGACCCGCCAGGAGACTAATCATCCTGGACCGCCGAATGGCGATGAATGGGAAACGATTCCCTATACAAGCCCTGACGGAACAACCGGTATGCTCATTATCGTGACTGATATGGACCCGGTTGCTACTTTCTTCAAACGGCTGTTCCCACTCGTATTGCTCACTCTTCTGGCGGCGCTTGCTGTCACCAATGGCCTACTGACTTATCTCGTTTCCCGCAGCATCATTAAACCGCTGTACGCCTTGCAAGAGGCAGCCGGCCGGATTCGCGAAGGAGATCTGGATCATGCCGTCAAGCTGCGAAGACAAGATGAGATTGGACAGCTTGGTTCCGCATTCGAAGAAATGCGCGTACGTTTACGGTCATCCATTGGCGCCCAGCTTCAGCTCGAACAGAATCGTAAAGAGCTGCTGGCAAATATCTCTCATGATCTGAAGACACCCATAACGGCTATCCAAGGCTGCACGGAATGTCTTCGCGACGGCATTGCCGATACAGAAGAGAAGCGGCAGAAGTATGTGCAGATGATTGCTGGCAAAACAACCGAGATGAACCGGATGATTGAGGAGCTGCAGCTCTATTCGACCCTCGATACCGGCAAGCTGCCTTTCCACTGGGAAACGGTTGATTTAACCTTATACCTCGACCAGATGGTCAAGGAATTAAGGCATGATCCTCGCCTAAGTGGCGTTCAGGTATCGCTGTCGCTTGGCAGCCTTGGATTCGAGGCTGAATCTATAATGATTCAAGCTGACCGCCAGAAGCTGCACCGGGTCTTGATGAATCTGGTAGATAACAGCCTCCAGCATATGAAGACTGAACCTAAGAGCATTCAATTCGTGCTCGGCCAACAGGCTGGCGGCATGATTGTTCTTGAACTCCATGATAATGGCGAAGGCATTCCAGAAGAGGCTCTGCCCCGCGTGTTCGACCGGTTCTTCCGGGCGGAATCCTCTCGCAGCCCAGGCAAAGGCAACAGCGGACTTGGCTTAGCCATTGTGAAGCAAATTATAGAAGCACATGGCGGGACAGTAGAGGCGGCAAGTCATAACGGCGAAGGAACGACTATTCTGCTTCGATTCCCCCCTGCTACAGAAGGAGGCTTATGATGAAACGAATCTTAATCATTGAAGATGATCCGGTTATTGCCGAGGTACAGAAGGATTATCTTCATGCTTATGGTTTTGATATATCTATTGCAGAGCGTGGTGATCTGGGACTCGAGATGGCCTTGCAGGGCGAGTATAATCTTATCCTTCTTGATCTGATGCTCCCATCGATGGACGGATTTGAAGTATGTCGGCGGATCCGAGAGGCAAGTAATGTCCCCATTCTGATCGTCTCGGCCAAGAAAGAGGAGATTGATAAAATTCGAGGCTTTGGACTTGGAGCCGATGATTATATTTTGAAACCGTTTGGACTAGGTGAATTGGTAGCCCGCGTGAAAGCCCATCTATCAAGGTATGATCGGTTAGTCGGACAAGGAAAATGGCGTAAGGACGAGCTGCAGCTAAGCGGAATCCGCATCGACAAACAGGCCCGGCGGGTGTTTGTGAATGAGCAGGAGGTTTCTTTTACCGCAAAAGAATTTGATCTGCTTCTCTTTCTCGTGACCAATCCGAACCGGGTATTCCGCAAGGAAGATCTGTTCGAGCGGATTTGGGGCATGGACGCTATTGGCAGCGACCATGCGACAGTAACTGTCCATATCAGCAAGCTGCGGGAGAAGATCGAACGCGATCCGTCCAAGCCTCAATACGTCGAGACGATCTGGGGCGTTGGATACCGCTTTAACATTTAAGTCAATGCTTACAAAGTAAGGAGGCTCCTGTTTTGAAAAAAATCACTTTGCAGCAGCGTCGGATTTTATTGCTCCTTCATATTATTTTTGCGGCGATTATGCTGGGTGTGCAAGTTGCCTTTATTATTCTGGGTTTGACTGCAACCATGACAGATGACGCTGACGTACTGCAGTCCTGTTACACGATTATGCATCTGCTGGCGGATACAAGTATACGAGCCTCAACGATCGGGACGACCATAACCGGTATTATGCTGTCGGTGATGACCTCCTGGGGGCTGTTCCTCTATTACTGGATTATTGCCAAGGAAGTGCTTACCCTGCTCGCCATCGGCATCGGCCTCATCGGAATGTACGAATGGACTCTCCGCGGATTGGATCATGGCACCTTAACGGTGCATCATACCTGGCTCTTGATTGGCATCGCATTGCAGACCATTTCGCTTATTGTGATGTATATTCTGTCCGTCTGGAAACCCGGTGGCAAACGCAAAAACCCGGCATCCTTATAAAGGAGACCGGGTTTTTTGACTATTCAGCAATATTCTTATAATAGATCATCGTGGCATCCAAGCCGCCGTCCGCTGATCTCGCAAAATTAGGGATTTTACCTGCTAAAAGGTATCCAACAGAAGTATAGAGCAGGTTCGATGGATCCCCTTCCCTTGTATCCAGCACCAGCAGTGACCGGTTCTCCTTCCGGGCAATCCCTTCTGCCTTCTCCATCAACACTCGGCCAATTCCTCTGCGCCGAAAGTTCGGATGTGTCATCAGCTTGGCTATTTCTGCACGATGAGAGCCGTTAGCTTTGCTGCATAGCTGGAGCTGAACGGTTCCCGCGATATGGCCGTCAACTTTTGCAACTAACAGCACAACATCAGAACTCGGAACATTTCTCCAGTAATTCTCCGCCTCTCCCCTGCTTAATGGCGGCAAAAAACCGATAGATGCTCCATCCTCCACCACTTCAATTAGCAGCTCCGAAAGCTCTTCTATATAGGTTTCTATCAATGATAATTGTTCGATGATAACCGATTGATTCATGTTGATTCCCTCCATCTTGAAGTGTGCTTCAAACTTTATAGCCCTATAATAGAGGCATATGAATCATTTGTATAACGAATAATATCTGTTACTATAATCGAAATTTCCGATGATGAAAGGGCGTTAAATAATGGACTCTTCTCAACTTGAATCATTTATCGCCATCGCTCAAATACTCAACTTCACCAAAGCAGCCGAGCATCTTCATATTTCTCAATCGGCCATTACTTCACGAATCAAAGCCCTGGAGGCTTCTGTCGGCAAAGAATTGTTCGAGCGCGACAACCGTAATGTCAGCTTGACGCAGGCGGGTATTGCCTTCTATCCCTATGCCGAACGGATGCTGCGGCTATCCGAGGAAAGCAAGCTGATGTTGTCCGACATTTTTGAGCATTCGCTTGTCTTAAGCGGTCCAGGGTCAGTCTGGCATTACCGTTACCTTCCTCATATTCTCGCCTTCAAACGAGATTATCCACAGGTGGCGGTCAAGTTTCTAAGCAATATCGATCCCAGTTATATGATTCGTGATCTGCTGCTAGATGGAATTGTCCACCTATCCATCAAGTTTGATCCGCCAGATCAACCGAAGGTGACCAAACAGCTGCTATTTGAGGATGATATCCTCCTTATATCAAAGACGCAGCGCTCATCACCCGTTACAACCTCCGATTTTCTATCGCCAGATTACTGCCATCTTGCATGGGGTGCTCCTTTTCCGGAATGGTTCGCGGATATTGTAGGTACAGGCTATGTCCCTTCGCTGGAAATCGACCATTCGACTATTATGCTGACGATGCTTCTGCAGGGAGCAGGCTTTGGTTTTCTGCCGCGTTCTATCGCACAGTCTTATCTCGACTCACAGACCTTATTCGAGCTGTCTTGTGTGTTCGAGATCCCGTCCATCAAGGCATACGTCCTCTACTTAACGGACCAGCAAGATCACAAGAGCGTCCAGCTTGGCCTCAAGCTGCTTGGACTTTCTTGACACAAGTGTCATATCCTCGCTGCTTTCTTCATATAGTTAATTTGCTGACTCCTTACCCGAATATTAAAAGGAGGATCGCGATGTGAGACACGGGGAGCCGATAACGGCTGGCTATGCCATGATTGTAAGAGAAGATATCCCGACGGGGCTTCGCTATGACGCGCTTGTTGCTGCCTTCGAGCGGCAGATGGGAAGATGGGAACCTGATTTTGGAATCGGAAATCAGGTCACTTGGGAGCAGGTAGACGCTGCTGTCAAACAATTGGAAGGCCCTCATGGACTGATGATTATGTCAGAAGTGAATCAGGGTGAGCTTCTATCGCTTCATGGCGGCATAAAACGCTGCCGGCTGTATCTGGTAGGCAATCCAATCATCGCAGAGCCCATCCTATCCATTGACAGAAGAGCCAGCCTGTATGTTCCGTTCCGCGTCACCCTGTACGATAACGGCAGCCCTCATGGTGCTATTATTTCGTTCGACCGGCCTTCTTCCTTCCTCGGAGCGCTCCATCAGCCAGACCTTGTGCCATATGGACACCTGCTGGATGCCAAGATCTACAGCGTCGTACGCTCGATCCTCATGTAGCTATATGGTCATTTCATGAGAAAAACTCCTATCGGAGTACTTCGAAGATGAGCGACCGCGTTTAAGCGGAAGTTTTTATCGCCAATCGGAATGATTTCCTTTACGCTTTATCGCTTTAAAGAACTTAAACATTCCGATGTGGTAAGAACAAGGAGGACACTGCATGATGCAGTGTCCTCCTTTTGTATGCTGCTATTATCATCCGAATGGCTGCGACAGCTGGGATTGGCGTCCGCGGACGATGAATTCTGCAGGTGATAGGTCGGTATGTTTCTTGAACATCCGGAAGAAGTAGGAAGAATCATAATAGCCCAAGTATTGTGAAATGCCCGCAATGGTCATATCGGATTCTAACAGCAGATTGCAAGCTTCACGCACTCGCAATTGGTGCATGAACTGGATCGGAGGATACCCGAATACTTCTTTGAACAAGGCTGTCGTATAGTTAGGCGAACGATGAATGAGTCCGGCCAGCTGGTCAATCTCAATCGGTTCACGGTAATGCTCAAGCAGATAACGCCTCAGCATCTGCGCGAATTGCATTCTGCCCGGCAATACTTCCGGCTTGTCCAGCTCCCGCGACAAAATGCCAATAAGCTCCTGCGCGATACCAAGGCAGATGAAGGAGCGGAAACGTTCGCTGCTCCGCATCTCTTCATGAAGGCGCTCGAATCGCCGCTTGACGTATTCAAGGTTTGCGAGCCGAAAACGAGTGAACCGCCTGCGGTCCAGAAGTGGAATGCCTGTTGCGACGTTATGGTCGAATGTGAACAAGACGGTATATTTGCGATGCGTGCTTCCTTCATCATTTCCGCCTCGGCGGAGAGTCGATGCCGGGATGTACAGCAGGTCCCCCTGCTCGGCGATCAGGTCTTCCCCATTAATCCGATACCTGACCTTACCTTCCATGACAAGCACAAGAACGTTATACGTAAGCACGGCCTCCGGTGTACCCCACTCGGGAATCCGATCATCGAAATGTACATTGACCAATTGCATCCTGCTATGCCCCTCCGTCCCACAATGAAAAATTCAAAAATAGAAATGTACATCCTTGAATTGAATTGTACATGACGCTCCGCGCAATCGAAACCTATAATATTGCTAAATATCTACCCTATTCCTAATCTTGATTGAAAAAGGAGCGGATAAGTACATGAGAGTGTTATTGCTGGATTTGGATTCGACGAGGCCCGACCATTTGGGCTGCTACGGCTACGGCCGGAACACCTCTCCGAACATCGACCGAATTGCCGCCGTAGGCTTGCGCTTCGACAATTATTACACGTCAGATGCACCTTGCTTCCCGTCCCGCACGGCGCTGATGACCGGCCGATTCGGCATTCACAACGGCGTCGTGGGACATGGAGGAACGGCAGCAGACGTTCGTCATGAAGGAGCAGAGCGACAGTTCCGCGACCGACTGGCGTCCGAGAGCTTCCCAGCGCTTTTCCGGCAGGCGGGCATGAAGACAGCGCTCGTCAGTCCATTTGGCGAACGACACTCTGCGTGGACGTTCTATGCGGGCTTCAACGAGATCCACAACACCGGACAAGGCGGGTCAGAATCCGCTGAAATGGTCACCCCCGTCGTGCTGGATTGGATCGAGCGCAATGCAGCGGAAGACAATTGGATGCTCTACGTCAACTATTGGGATCCGCATACGCCATATCGAGCACCGGCGTCCTTCGGCAATCCATTCGAGCATGACCCGCTGCCAGCATGGATTAACGAAGAAGTGCTGGACGGGCATATGCGCAAGGTGGGACCGCATAGCGCGAGTGAAATCAACATGTACGATAGCAAGACATCGCCTGACTATCCTCGCCATCCCGGGGAGATTCGATCGATGGACGGCTTGCGTACCATGATCGACGGATACGACTGCGGTATTCGTTACATGGACGAAAATATTGGCTCGATTTTTAACCTCCTGGAGCAAAAAGGAGTAATGGAGGATCTGGTCATCATCATCACGGCTGATCATGGCGAGAACATGGGCGAGCTTGGCATCTATGGCGAGCATGGAACGGCGGATCAGGGAACCTGTCGCATCCCGATGATTATTCGTTGGCCGGGCATGCAGCAAGGAACGGTTGACCAAGGTCTGCATTATCATCTTGATCTTCCGCCTACAATAGCTGAGCTGCTTGATCGTGCTCCGGCGCCAAGCTGGGACGGAAGCAGCTACGCAAGTGTACTGAAGACCGGCGAAGAAAGCGGCAGGGATTATCTCGTTGTCTCACAATGTGCCCATGTCTGCCAGCGCAGCGTACGTTTCGGAGACTGGCTTTACATCCGCACTTATCACGACGGATATCATTTGTTTGATAAGGAGATGCTGTTCCATTTGGCGGAAGATCCGCATGAGCAGAATAACTTAGCGAAGGATCGGCCAGACCTTTGCCGAGAGGCTGTTTACCTGTTGAATGAGTGGCATGACAACATGATGGCAACGATGCCGCATGACGTCGATCCCCTCTGGACAGTCATTAAGGAAGGAGGTCCTTACCATGCCAAAGGCTTCCTGCCCCAGTACACCAAGCGGCTTCAGGAAACAGGACGCGGAGATGCCGTGGAGGAATTAATCCGCCGCCATCCCCGAGAAATGGCGAAGCAGACACGTTCGTAGCTTGGCTGTTGAGATATTAAACAGGGATGCCGCGGGCGGCATCCCTGTTTGTTTTCCCAAGCTTAGTGGTTCTGAGGTAAGTAAAAGGAATATTTGTCCACTAAATAGAATTACAATAATAAAAAGGTAATTCAGAAAGAAAGCGGTGTAATGAGCATGGCTGGAATATTTGGCGTGTCTGGTCTATCCTTCTTACTTGTTACGTTCTTCACACCATTACTCATTTGGGGGCTGCGTGTTCTTAAGCTAACGCAACCGATCCGCACGGAGCTGCCTCCTGATCATCAAGCCAAACGGGGCACACCGCTGATGGCTGGCCTGATCTTACTTATCGGCGTAGGAACGTCTCTACAGTTTCATCCCGCCCCATTAATGACGTTATTGTGCGTTACCTTCCTGCTATTCAGCTCAATTGGTTTTATGGATGATTTTAAAAAGGCAGCATGGCAGGATCCATCTGGTATTTCCGGTCGGACCAAGCTGGTGCTGCAATTCGCCTTTACTGGTGTGCTGCTGTTCACCTTGTTCCATTCTTTCTCCCTAACGAGTGATATTACGTTGTTCCAAGGGTTTCAACTACACCTGCCCGTTTACGTGTACATCGTCATCATGCTCCTATTTGTAGTTGGTTCAGCTAACGCTATTAATTTCACAGATGGTCTGGACGGGCTGTTAATTAACGTTGCAATCCCCACTTATTTTTTCTTCTTCCTGATTACAGACAAGCCTGAAGTACAAACCTTTTCGCTTGTTATGATTGGCTGTCTACTTGGTTTATTTCTCTATAATATTTATCCCGCCAGGGCATTTATGGGCGATACCGGATCGCTGGCCATCGGGGGCTCGCTTTCCATTCTAGCCGTAATTGAAAAGGTTGAGATTCTAATCCCCATCCTGTTTTCCGTCTATCTGGCTGAACAATTTTCTGTCATGCTGCAGGTCTGGTACTATAAGCGCACCAAATTACGCCTATTCAAAATGGCTCCGATTCATTATCATTTCAGTCTAAAATATGGCTGGAGCGAAAATAAAATCGTCATGGTATTTGGATTCATTTCATGGGTATCTGTTCTTATCTGCTGGTTGTTGTGGAAACTCGTGCTATGATCGGAAGTCATATAACTAAAGAAGGAGGGAACTGCATCATGTGCAGTCCCTCCTTCTATTCGTTACAACTGAAAAGAAAGTGTGCTTCCAGTTCCATACTCAATCGTATCGAACAAGACGCGAGTAATACTTCCTGGTGTACTACTTCCAACAACGATCAGCAGTGGTACAAAGCTCTGCCCGCGGCACCGCACGTGCCGCATGTGGCGCCAAGGTTTCGTAATGGCTAAGCGCTTCAATGTCTTTTGCCAGTACCTTATCCTCCTGTCTTATAAGCTTCCGATCGCTCTTTTAGAAACGGCCAATTGCCACAAATACGGCTAGTGCCAGCAAAATAATATTGATACCGATACCGCTGTATTCTGCTCTTCTGGCATGGAATACCGCAGCCATCAGCATGATAACCGCAATCCCAATCGCTGCGATTGGTGTAAGAACGGGTGCGATGTCGGTTGCCCAAGGCAGAATTAATCCAAGACCACCCAGCAGCTCCGATACGCCAACAAAAGAAACAAAGCCCTTCGACGCATCCTTTGCCCATGGCATGGTTGTTTTTACTTTCTCATACTGGAATGACTTCATCATACCAGCTAATATAAACATGAAAGCGAGTAGTCCTTGTACGATCCACAGTGCTATATTCATCTGTTTACCCTCCTTGATTCCCTATTCGTTATAGCGCTATAATAAGCCCAAGGGTTAGATCATGGAAGTAGGCACATGAAATAAACCTAGTATCCAAAAAGATACCTTAGGCCCTGTCTGGGATTGGAGGAATTAGAGTGGCTGATAACTGCAAGGTTGAGACCGCACTAGAGCTATTGGTCGGAAAGTGGAAGCCGGTCATTTTATATCAACTTTTCTCAAATGGTACGATGCGATTCAGCGAGCTTCAAAGGGCGCTGCCGGATATTACGAAAAAAATGCTGACGTCCCAATTACGGGAATTGGAGTATCATGATATTGTTCATCGGAAAATATATATGCAGATCCCTCCAAAGGTCGAATATTCCATTACGGATTATGGCAAGAACATGACCCCTCTCCTGCAAGCGATGAATGATTGGGGTATCGCTCATTTACAGCATTTGAACGAGTTGTATGGGGATGACCGCGATACATCACAAACCACAACAAAAAACGTGTAAATAAAAAATCCCCACATGTATGGGGATTTTCTTTATTCCTTAACCTATTTAAGCAACGTTCGCCTTCTGGCTGCAGGAGACTTTTCTAGCTCTCGGCCGATGATGCATCATATAGTAGCCTACCGCGCAGATGACCGCGATGAAACCCGCTACCAAATACATCATCCGGTAGTCCGTGAAGGAAGCAATCATCCCCATGAAATACGAGCCGAGCCCGTAGCCAAGGTCGAACATCAGGAAAAAGGTTCCGTTCGCACTGCCCCGCCGGTGCTCGGGAGACAGCTTAATCGCGAGCGTCTGGAAGCAGGGCAGCAGCGCGCCATAACCTATCCCCATAATAACTCCTGCAAACAGTACCATCGCTGCTGAATGTGCCTGGCTGAGCAGGAACATGCCGACCGCAAACAACCCAATGCCCGGATAATACAAGTAATGCTCCTTGTACCGGTCGAATACTTTGCCGATGACCGGACGGAAGGCAACAATCATGACGGCAAACACCATAAAGAAGGTACCTGTCACTTGAGACTGATGAATCTCATCGGTGAACGAAGCCATAAAGCTGGATAAAGAACTATAGGCAAAAGAAAGAATAAAACCAACCAGCGAGATTGGTAGTGCTGCTGGTTCAACAAGGTTGCTCCAGCTCCAGCCTTTCTTGGCAGGCTCCGATACAGTTTCTGCTGCTGGTGCAGCTTGAATGGCAGCGGCTTCCGCCAGGTTCTTGCCTTTCTCCCGCGGCATCCTCAGTCCAATTGCAAAGACCAAGGACAACGCGGCAATGATACAAATCGCGATCAGCAGGACGTTAATGTTCTTATCCTTCCAGAGGAAAAGCCCTAGTGCGGGCCCTACAACCATCGCAATGCTCATAAACATCGTGTAGTAACCCATCCCTTCCCCTTGCCGGGAGCTGGGAACAATCTGTGCCGCAACCGTGCTCATCGCTGTCGAGGCAATCGCATAGCTCATACCGTGGATAAAGCGGACAACCAGGAATAGCACAATGCCTTTTGTCCCGAAATAACAAATACAAGCGAGCAGGAAGATAATCATCCCGATAATCGCCATTTTTCTTTTGCCGAAGCGGTCAACCCACTGGCCTGAGAACGGCCTAATCAGAACACCGCCAATAACATAAATTGTAATGACGAGACCCATCTGCTGCTGATTACCATTTAAATTATCTCGTATATACAGCGGAAAAGCCGTCGTTAGGACATAAAAGGTCAGGAACATGAAAAAACTGCTCACACAAATGACAATAAAGTTTCTCGTCCAGATTCTCTCTCTAAGCAAGATTAACGCTCTCCAATCCCTATTGTATCCTTCTATATGTTGACTCATTATAAAATTAGAAACTTATAAAGTATAATACTAATTTTATAATGAAATCATCACATTCAAGTTATATAGGAGAGGACGAGCTCTATGGAATTCCTTCAATTAAAATACTTTCAAACCGTTGCACGGTTAGAACATATCACGCAAGCAGCCAAAGAGCTGAACGTTTCACAACCGTCACTCAGCAACTCCATCTCTCGGCTCGAGAAGCGACTTGGCGTTCCACTCTTCGAGCGGCATGGCAGACATGTGAAGCTGAATGCTTTTGGCAAAACGTATCTGCGCCGCATCGAACGTGCCTTTCTCGAATTAGAAGAAGGTGAGCGGGAAATTATCGATATGGCCGGACTGGAGCATGGCGTCGTCTCGATCTCGATTACGCTGCCCTATGTGCTGCCTACTCTGCTGAAGGAATTTCTGACTGCACATCCCCATGTCCGGATCATTCAGCGGCAGTTGGGCTCCGCCCATGAGATTAGAAGCGAGCTGGAGAATGCCGATATCGATTTCTGCATCTCCTCCACTGCCATAACCGGACCGGATATCGAGTGGCAGACCCTTGCCCAAGAAGAACTATGTCTGACGGTTCCGAAGGGACATCGCTTCGCATCAAGAGAAAGTATTGCCCTCAGCGAAGCAGCGAATGAGCCGTTTATCGCTTTATCGTCGCGGTCTAACTTTAGGAAGATTACCGATGAGTTCTGCCGTAAGGCCGGTTTCGAGCCACATATTGCATTCGAGCTGGAGGAAGCAAGTTCTGTCCAGACCCTTGTCGAGATGGGTCTTGGTCTAACCTTTGCCCTCCCCCTTTCACTTGGCAAACGAGCCTCCAATCCGGATACCGTCCAGCTGAAAATAACGGATCCAGTCTGCCGGCGTACCTTCGGCATCGCCTGGAACAAGAAGCATTACCTTTCCCAAGCTGCCCTTCGTTTCCGTGAATTCGCTGTCGCGTTTTTCGGGAAGCTGTAGCCGAACAATAAAGACCCTCGATCTCATAGAGGTCGAGGGTCTTTATCACTTATTCATGCGAAGCTTGTACAGACAACGGATCGACTCCAGGATCTTCGCTTTGGGCTGCAGCTTGCAGGCGGGACATATAATGTGTCCAGCCTTTGACATGTGGGGCAACCTCATCTTCCGGCAGTTCGTAATGGGTTAACACGAGCAGCGTGCCATTATCTTGAGGAGTGAGCTTAAATTCAAACGTACTCGATCCGGGAGGAACCATTTTCGACTGCTCCCATCCCCATGACATAACGATTTTCTCATTCGGAATAATTTCCTTATACTCCCCCATCGCAATGTTAGTGCCGTTCAAATCAATCCGAAATTTGCCGCCAATACTTGGATCGAGTAATACTTGGCGTCCCATCCATCGTACTAATTTGGCAGGGTCGGTGAAAAAGGTGAATAACGTCTCCGGGCGGCATTCAATAAAAACTTCCTTCTTGATCGTGTTATTGCTCGTGTTCACGTTCATATTGTCTCCTCTCTTCCTCTTCGGCTGCTTCTTTAAGGCGCAGCAAGCTGTCATCCCAGAAGCTCTCCAAATATTGCATTAACTCCGCGAACCCTTCTCTCCTGAGGCCATAATATCTTTTGGTGCCGGCACGCCTAACTACGACAAGTCCCGCTTCTTCCAGAACTTTAAGATGCTGCGATATAGCTGGTGCTGAAACGTCAAACTGCGACGCTATGGCGCTGGAGGTCAGCTCCTTGTCACGGACGAGATTCAGAATATCTCGGCGCCTTGGTTCCGTAATGGCTTGAATGGCTTTATTTATCATGACATTAATTTAGCATACACTTAATTAAGTGTCAACTTAAGTAATAACAACTGCATGAGAACACGGTAATTACAGTGGATTCTATCCAGTAGAAAAGGCGGACAGGAGCATTAGAGGAACGCTGCGTTGGATTTGATGCAATGAAAAATCCCATTCTAAGCGTCTACATCGTCTTGAAGTGAATTCTACTGTATGGAATACAACCTAGGCTCATCATTCTCTCCACCGGCTTCACTTTTACTGTACAAAATCCAACACAGCTCGAAATTAGTGAGCCAGCTCCCCTCAGCAAGCTTGGCACAACTACGTGAAGACAACTAAGAGGCTGCCCTAGCTTGGGACAACCTCTTCTTTCGAGCAAGCTTGCAGTTTTGGGAACCAAATTACCGCTTGTACAGCAAAAAACCAGCTTATTGGAGAGTCGGTTTAGAAGGTAAGCGAATACATTATCGTATATGCCATGCACAAGGGAAGGGGCGGTCCCCGTGAACATTGCAGTTGCTGTCATCCATGGAATCGGTCAAACCCGTGAAGATTTCTATGTTGATTTGGCGAAAGACCTGCAAACGCAAATGGCTGCGATCAATCCGCACGTAAAGCTGTATATAGAGGGCATTTACTGGGGAGATATTGTGAACCGGCTGGAAACAAAGCTATGGAGCCGGATTCAAGGGAACAAGCTTCGTTGGAAGAGATTAATTAAACTGCGCACCTTTTTCATCAATCAAGCAGGTGAGGCAATAGCCTATCAAGCCATCCCTCGGGAGAATGATCCTGCTCCCCAGGATTATATTTACGATGAGATTCATGGGCGATTCGCTGAATGTCTAAAGCGTTTGTCTGATCAAGCCGGACAAGACGCACCCTTATGTATTATTTCTCACAGCCTGGGATCCGTTATTGCCAGCAACTTTTTCTACGATCTGCAGAATGATAAGCTGACACCCAACGTTCTCCCCATTATGGAGGCCAGTGAGTCTAAACTTGTGCGAGGCGAAACACTAACTCACTTTTATACGATGGGCAGCCCCCTTGCTGTATGGGCTTTGCGCTTCAAGGACCTTGGAGTACCTATTGCGGTGCCCGCTCCGCAGCTCCAAGGCCGAGTTGCAGGAGAGTGGGTTAACTTCTATGATGCCGACGATGTTATTGCTTATCCGATCAAACTCTTAAATAATCGATATGATAAAGTCGTGACCGAGGATATGGAAGTGAAATGCCCAGGCTTACTCAGCTGGACCCCATTCTCCCATCGCAAGTATTTCCAAACCAAAGCAGCAAGGGACCGCATTGTGATGGCGCTGAGTGCTTTACAGCATATAGAGAAAGCCCAACCTTAACAAGGCTGGGCTTTCTCTATATGCTGCATGTTACCTCTATTATTAAAGCTTAAACTTACCTACTGCTGCTTCCAAGCCTACGCTTCTGCTCTTCAGCTGATCCGTTGTATCGGCAATTCGCTTCGCTGCTTCCAGCTGATGTCTAGACATCTGTTCAAGGGAAGTCGAGCTGTCTGCTGTTGTTCGAGAAATCTGAGCAATCTGCTCTACCGAAGCAGCCACCTCCTCGGAACCGGCCAATACCTCTTCCGCAGCCGCGGAAATCTCCCGAATCTGACTGTTCACGAGTACAAACTGATCCATTGTCCGATTAAACAAAGCTTCCACTTTGCCGGACAACTCCGTTCCCCTCTCCATCTCAACGCTTCCTGCCTGCATTCTTTCCCCGATATGGATAGATTCCTGCCCAATCTGTTCAAGCAGTGAAGTAACCTGTGAAGCCGAGATGGACGACGCTTCCGCTAGCTTACGAACTTCACCCGCTACAATAGCAAACCCTGCTCCATGCTCGCCAGCGCGGGCTGCTTCTATAGAAGCATTTAGTGCCAGCAGCTTCGTTTGGTCGGAGATGCTTGTAATTGACTGCAGGACCGGCTCAATCTGCTGCATGTAAGTATGAAGCATTTCTACCGAATCTGCGGTTTGCTTGGCAACCGAAGACATAAGTGATACCTGCTCCCTCAAACCATGAATCGAATCTCTTCCTTGCTCAGCAGACTCCAAGGCTTCATGGGAAACGCTGGACACTTGCATGGAAGCCTCCGATACCCGCTGTATAGCTTGTGTGATATCTTCCATGGAGCTTGCACTTTCCTCTGCTCCAAGCCGTTGATGCCTCGCACCATCCGCCATTATAGATACCGAATGCCCAAGCTGCTCATTTAGGGCAACCATCTGAGCGGCTTCCGTGCCAAACTGCTCCGTGGAGTGCACAATGCTTTGGGTCGTGACAACCATATCGCGGACAACACCCTCCAGCGTTACACCTAGACGTTCACTCATCTGAATCATCGCTGAATAAGCTTGTCCAATCTCATCCTTTGACTTCACTTTAGCTCCGCCAAGATGCTGTTTTGCTTCCGCGAAATTCCCTAGTGCTATCGCCTCGGCACCTTTTACAATAACGCCTAGAGGTCTCAATGTCCGTGCCAGGAAAAAGGCAATGAACAGAAAGACGACAAGAGTGAGTACCCCCATGATGATAAAGAGCGGCATGCTATCCTGAATGACTTCCTTATAGATCGTCTTGGACACCGATACATCGGTATCGATCCCAATCACGCCAATAACGGCACCGCCAGAATCATGTAAAGGCGCATACGCCGAAATATAATCACCGTAATCTTCATTATGTATAATGCCGGACTTTGCTGACTGTCCTTCTAATAACGCTTCTATCGCATTTTTTGGTATATCCGTCACTTCACCAATAGGAGAAGCGGAATCCGAATCCTTCGGCTGACCGTCGATCAGTAGAATTGGCTCCCCTTTATCATTAATCTGCACGGAATAGACGTACATCGCTCCAATACGCTCACGATATTGATTCATCTGATCCCGAATCTTCCAATAAAGTTCGGATTCCTTCTGATCCTTCAAAAAATCAGCATAAGCGCTTACATCAAACTGACCAGCAAAAGCCTCCGCCATATGAATATTAAAGCTGCCTATCGCCTCTTCACTAGCCTTCTTGGTGTTCTGAACCTGGATGTAGATTAAGGCAGACGATAGGATGATCAGGATGGCCAATATAATAATGGATAACTTTAATACTAACCGACTCCGAAAAACAAACATGATGTCTTTACCCCTTCGACTATTTTTTGAAATGTCTTCCTACAAATTTCCCTAATTTTCCTTAAATTTCGACATCCCCCTTCCAATCTCCTCCATCCGAACAAAAACAAAACCCTTAGCCATTAGGCAATGGGTTTTCAACTAAATATCCAACATTATCTTTGGTTACCAAGTAATAATTACTGATATTTTAAACTCTAATTATTTTAATTACATAGGAATTAATTACCACGAAAACACTGTAATTAAAAGGTCATTATGTATTTTATTAAATGTTATACCATCGGTGCGGTCATCAGGAGAAAGCCGAATACGATCTTGAACCGAACAGACTGCCAGAACAGCATCTCACTCCACCTTCACGCCAAAGTGTGAAAATCCAACCCTAGCATACCTGAGACATATGAAAGCGGCAACAAAATAGTTTATATTACAAAACACCTTGCCCTTGCCAGCTACTTCCGGCAGAGAACAAGGTGTTTCACTTGAAAATTTACTTAATCTCAAATGCGAGATGAATAGCTGGAATACGAGAGCCCGGATGATCCTTCTCATACGTTAATTGAGGTGCAAGATAAATATCCGGTGTTTTTTTTACACCTCTATAAATCCCTGGATACAGATCGATTATATGCTGGCCCTTTTCCCCTGAGGCGATGAAGGTGAACTTGACCGTCCCCTGACTGTTAAAGCCGCACATATAACCTACATATTGATTATCGTAAGTCATGTAGTAGGCGTTATCAAACTCCGTCCAGCCTACACCTTTAATTTCCAGTGTCACTTCCGTTCCAGCAGGACCAGAAGCCGGTGTCATACTAACGATGGAAGGGTCAATTCGAAGATAAGCTTGTCCATAAATTTCACCATCAACGATCAAATCTATGCGATGTGGAATTCCTCCCAGATCATCAGGCACTTGGAATGGATAGTCCAGCTTCCCATGATCATCGCTTAAAGCATTACCCAACGGTACCTGCTTCTCAGCGAATCCTGAACCCGATACACGGCTGCCTTCCATTGTATTCCATACCAGCTTTACTTCTTTGCCAGCAGGCAAGCCTTCAGCATGAAGAGCTACATCCTCGCCTACAATACCCGCCTCTTTATCGAGCACAGCCGTCACTCCAGGCTTGAATTTCAGCTCCGGCATTACAACTCCGCCATTGGCAGCAGATGCCGGTGCCTCTTCAACTACATTGGACAGGCTGGCTTTTTCATTCGTTACTTCGAACGAAAAAGTCGGAACTGGCAAATAGGAGTTTGGTGCTTGCTGATGATTGAGATAGGGAATTCCTAAATAGCCATGCCAAACCGTGAGAGTATGGCTGCCAACCGGACCTGCAGCACGGAACTTGGCTGTCGCAGTACCATTTGTAGCAACCGCCGAGATCAGTCCCGTCAGCTTGTTGTCGTATGTAACCTGCCAATTGCTTTCCATTGGCACCCATCCGATGCCTTCAGCTTGAATCGTAATTTCCGTTCCGATTGGGCCGGATTCAGGCGACATCTTAAACGTCGTATCGACAAAGAAGTTATTTTGCGCTACATGCTTATAATTTTGCCTAATATACACCGTATGGTCACCGCCAAAGCCTTCAGGAACCTGGAACGATCCTTTCCATTCCCCGTTAGCATCTGCCCAGCCCTGCAAAGCGATTACTTCCTTCTCTGTATATTCCGGCTGAACAAACGTATAAATACCATCCAGCTTGTAGCTGCCATCAACCGTCATCCACATGACTTTAACCGCTTTGTTAGGTGTAAGTCCTGAAGCGGTAAAGTGTATCTCCGAACGAACCTCACCATGACTTTCTTCCAAGGTCAGCTTGCCGGCTTGGACAGGAAAAGAGGTTTCCGTGCTTGCTGCTGATGTTGGTGAAGAAGAAACAAATAGAAAACCGCTTGTCATAATACTAGCTATAAATAGTAACTTAATAGAAACAATAAAGTTCCTCATGATTCAATCATTCTCCATTCTGATTCTATCGTTCAACATAAATACAGCTTCAGAACTGCCCTGTATGACCCCCTCCAAACGGACAAAACGTTACCCGAGGGGAACAAGGAATTCTGAAGCTGAATACAAAAAAATTTACTATTATTGCGCTGCTGCTGTAGTCTGATCTGCGGCTACAATTGTAATAAGCGAAGGCATTACATTAAAAGGCTTATATTCCCCTTTAAGGGTAGCCGTCTCAGCCGTGACGAAATAGTTCAGAGTTCCTTTAGGTGTCGCGTCTGTAATTTTGTATGTAGCTGTCCAGAACTTTTCAGCACCAGGTGTTCCCGGTGGATGCTCAGCCAAAGTCATATCCAGCACATCACCAGTCGACAGATGGACTTGCAGCTTTGCACTTTCTGCCAGCTGACCAGTCTCGGAGTTAAGCGCCTTCATACGGAAGACAATCGTATCCCCCACTACAAATCGGTTCTGAATAATACAACCGCCAATTTGAGAGATCGTGTCACCATATACAACAAGCTTGGCTTTGTAATTTATTTCTACGCTGTTCGTTTTTGCATTCCACTTCACACTTGCACCAGCAGCTTGTGCTAATTCACGGACAAGTGCAACCGAAGTCCCGTTCTTGCTCTTCACGTTTACTTTAGTACCATTTACAGTAGCTGTCTTCCCATCCGTACTAGGGACATAAGACACACCAGCCACTGTACTGAAAGCTGCGACATCGACATAAGTGTATCCGTCAGAAGTCGTGTAATTGCTTACCGATTGAACGGCTCTGCCATTCACGGATACATTCACTCCACTGCTGCTAGCCATTGCCATTGCCGGTACAGCAAGTGAAATTACACTAGCCAGAACCATAATCTTCCTTATTCTGCCTACCTTACTCATTCCAACACTCCTCTAATAAAATCATAATAAATTCAAAAACATAATTAGTGCCTTCGAACTATGCTACGAATATAGTAGACCATGTATTACCAACACACAATGAAATATTTGGAAATATTTTTTATTATTATCTATAGTGAATTCCAATGACTAGGAAACGAAGGTAAAACTGTAAAACGAATCCTGATTTTGAGTAAAAAAAAGACACCCCAAGAGGTGTCTTTAAATAGCAGAGCCTATATCATGCGATATTAGCCGCAGCATTTCTTATATTTTTTCCCGCTTCCGCAAGGACAAGGCTCGTTTCGCCCGATTTTCCCCGAAGCAGCTGGCCGGTTGAAAGGCACAACATTATCGACAGGAGCCTCTCCTGAAGTAATTTGGCGCAATTCGACAGGTGAATACCCGCCATTCGACCACACTCTTGTATGGTTATAAACATTAATGATCAGTTGTATGGTCATCTCCAGCTGATCTCTTGTTTCGAACTCAATTCCACGTCGCTCGAACTCCGCCATAATGACTTCAACGGGCTCTTCCATTGAGCAGGCCAGTTGAATGTCATCCATCAAATGTGTAACAAGCTCCTTATCCTTACATACAAACTGCAGGATATATTGCTCCAGGCCGGTCAATTGAGGCGTTTGTTCAAAGTAGCCAGGGTCAGCATATTTCAAGAACTCCAACTTAGCCGGAATATAATACGGCTTGTCTTTCATTCTCTCAAGCAGTGCATCCAACTCTTCTTCGTTATCCGGGTCAAAATAATCACTGATCAGTTGTCCACCATCATAATGCCAGCTTTGCTCCCGTCTGCTGAGCAGATCCGTAATCTGATTAAACTCATCCTCAGTTAACGGCTCTTCGTTCTGAGCATTAAAGATGTCTAGGAACGTGTCGACCGGACATACCCCATAAAGATTCATCGCGGCAAGAATGTATTGATGCACCAACTGGCAGCGCTCACGTTCTTTAAGGAACGATGATACGACTACTTTCGCATACGTTCCCTTGATTTCCTCGGGGAGGACATAATACAGCTTGTCTTGATCGTAGAACGAGTATAACAGTCCCGCATTCATCAAGAATAGGTAGGTTCCCGGGAACAACGTATCATCCTGCAGGGCCGGAACGGCAAGAAGCTCCTTCACCAGGTCCCATTCCTTTGCAGTTGCAATGAGCAAACCCATGCTCATCTCATTAACGTCCAGTATGGACGAATACAGCGTATCGGCCAGCTCCTGCTTTTTCAGCTTGGAGCGCCCCTTAATCTCATAGTTGCCAGCCAGAAGATTCAACTTCTCTTTCGTAAGAAGCGGCAGAATCTCGGCTAATTTCGTTATAACCCCGCCTTTTATCGCGTTCTGAATGTTCATCTGTTGCAGTTCTGCTACATAATCCAAAGCTTTACACCATTCCTTTTACGTATAATTTCAGTATACCTATGCTGTTTCTACCATACACTTACAGCTGACTAATTTCAAATCAGCCTGACAAAAAGGGATGCCCTGAAGGCATCCCTTTCGTGTTACTACCGCTCTTCCTGAACAAATTCAATCCAATCAATCTGCATGCCCGGCTTCACAAAATCAAGCTTCAGCTCATACAGCCCTTCCGGCAGCTCGACCTTCACCAGCTTCTGACGAATCCAAGCGCTTTCGGTACCGTTCGTTTGAACCGTTGTCATCAGCTCACCGTTGATTAATACATTACATGCGCTTTGCGCCCACGCAAATTCTGTCGACATAAGATGAACAGTAATTCGATAAACACCACTTTGCTCGACTTTCATAACAACAGGCTCAGAAGCAGCAGTGAATTTCACCTGCACACCTGCTGCTAACGACTGTACATGCTCGGAAGACAGTGCAGCATTTGGATTAAACCGCTCTGCCTTTTCCTCTGTCACCAGCGCTCTCGAGAATACAGGGGCTTTCATAATGAAATCACAGATATTCATTGCACTGCGCTGCAGTTCGCCGCGGGTCAACGTGCAGTTCTCCAATGACTCCAGTGTATTATCTCCCCACACATTTGACTCCGCCCCGTAGTTCGAGACAACCATATACAGGTCGTTCTGAGAGCGGACCATCCAGTTTGTAAACTTGCGGTCAGCCGGCCCTCCTTCAACTACATCATTCATCACAGCCCACCAGTCTGTCATCACGATACCCTTGAAGCCCCACTCACCACGAAGAATCGTCGTGTTCAGATCATAGTTTGATGCTGCCCAATGTCCGTTGACTGGGTTATAGGAGGTCATAATCGAATTCGCCCCACCCTCTTTAACGGCGATCTCGAATCCTTTCAAATAAATCTCCCGAAGAGCACGTTCTGATACAACTGCATTCACGCGGTGGCGGTATTGCTCCTGATTATTGCAGGCAAAATGCTTCAGTGTCGCATTCGAGCCGCCCTTCATAATGCCACGTGTACAAGCTGCTGCAAACGCCCCTGAAATAAGCGGATCCTCAGAGAAATACTCGAAGTTTCGTCCGTTCAGCGGACTGCGTCGAATGTTGAGACCAGGTCCAAGTAAAGCATCAATATCATTGCTCAGCAATTCTTGGCCTTCCATTACATACAGCTCTTCAATGAGCTCCGTGTTCCACGTTGCAGCAAGCAATGTACCAATCGCCACCTGCGTAGCCTTATGGCCGCTGTCCATCCGAATGCCCGACGGGCCGTCTGCTGTGCAAGCTACCGGAATACCGTAGCTGAGAAGATTGTCGCTTACGCCGCCAAAAGCCGAAGCTGTACCAGGCGTAACTTTGGGACTGCTCATGCCTTCGCCCCGTACAATAGCAGCGAGATCTTCATCGCTAAATTGAGCAACGAAAGCTTCCATACTCACTTTGCCGTCCGCAACATCCTGCAGCTTGTAGCCTTGGTCGCCCGTTTGCGCAAGTGTCTCAGGCAGATTGCTCTCGATCCGGTCAGCCAGCGAAACCTTGCGTACCGGCACCTCAACAGAGATCAGCTCATACGTGCCGTCTTCCTTTTGTGCCCCCGGCTTCATACGTGTAAAACCAACCGTTGGCGCCATTGCTTCTGTCAGCTGTTCCACAACTTGAAGCTCGTCCACCATGTAGCCGTCTTTTCCTTCAACGCTTACTGCTGATACCTGTTTCACACTGTTCCCGACATAGAGACGGTACGTACCCGCTTCCAGGACATAGGCAGATGGATGTCCTGTCACACCGGTATCATCATACGAAGCCATGGCGTGAACCGGGAAGCTAAGGATAAGCTGCTGCGATTCACCAGGCTGAAGCTCTTTCGTCTTCGCGAATGCTGCGAGCGCTTTAGCCGGTTTGCCCAGCTCGCCCTGCGGAGCTTCATAGTAGACCTGTACCGTTTCTTTACCTGCATAGACCGAGCCTGTATTAGTAACGGTTACGCGGATCTCGATGTATGGTTGTCCTTCTTTAACCGTCAGCGTAGCTTGTTCCAGCACATTCGTGAATGAGGTATAAGATAGACCATAGCCAAATTCGAATTGAACCTTCTCCGGTGCGAACGTCTCAAAATAACGATACCCAACATAAATATCTTCTTCATACAGGTTGTTCAGTTCATTGCCATAGTTACGGGTCGACGGATAGTCCTCGATCGAATAAGCAATCGTGTCCGTTAGTTTACCGCTTGGCGTTACTTCCCCAGCTAGCACATCGGCAATCGCATTACCGCCTTCCATCCCGCCCTGCCAAGCATAAATAACTGCTGGAATCGATTTCATTTCCGCTTCGTTTAACCAGCTCATATCAATGATGTTAGAGACATTCAGTACAACAACCGTTTGCTCGAAATAGGCCGATACTGCCTTAATCATATCGAGCTCTTCGTCCGTTAATTGATAGCTGCCTGGCTTATCGGCATTATCCTGATCTTCACCAGCCGTACGCCCAATCACCACGATCGCCTTACTCGATTGGCTTCTTGCCTGTGCTACTAATTCTGCGGTTAAAGGCATTTCTTTCTGGTGCCAAGGTTCAGCCGCCCAGCCGCCTCCGCCGTTATCGAATGGATTTTGTGCAATCCACTGTTCATATACAGCTGCCAGCTCTTCATTTACAGTAATCGTTGTCTTGCTTCGCAGACCTTCCAGCAGATTCGTCGTATGAGTGACGTTAACGCTTCCGCCTGATCCTGTACCGCTGCGATAATAGTTGACCTGCGTCCGGCCAAAAATCGCAACATTGTCGCCTGTCTGAATAGGGAGCACTTGACCGTCATTCTTTAATAGAACAGCACCTTCTGCTGCTACTTTTCTGCTGAATGCAGCAAAACCTTCTAATGGAATGCCATGTGTATTCATATGATTGCTCCTACCTAAGTTTCTATATGCACTATGTATAATCATAACAAATTCTATATCTCGAAAATAGAATAAACATTTAATTATTTTTACTCAATATGCAATTATTATTATCCTTTATCCTTCCATGCAAAAGAAGAAACACATACCTATGTGTTTCTTCATTTTTCGGCAGTTAAGCGGCAGCAGGCGGGACCTTCAGCTTTACTTTCCTTCTATAGCGTTCTTAATATAAGGCGGTAATACAAAACTTGCCCGGTATACATCAGGGGTTATATACTTCGTTGTTTGCCACTGCAGATTATTCAAATCGGCCGTAAGAGGATCCCACTTTTTCGAGGCAATCGTAAAGCTCCATATTCCTCCGGGGAACGATGGGATCGCGCATAAATACGTCCGTACGATGGGAAAATGCTTTTTCAAGTGACGAATCGTTTTGCCTAAGCTGCCCGCATTATAATAGGGGGAACCGGACTGGAACACCGCGATACCATTACTCGATAAGCTGTCATGCACGTATTGATAAAACTGCGGTTTGTACAGGCTGACAGCAGGTCCATAAGCGTCTGAACGGTCAACCAGGAGAACGTCGAATTTATTCTTTTGCCCCTGAATCCATGCATAACCATCCTTATAAATCGTTTGTACCTTGTCCGATTCGGCTTCTTTCGTCAGCCATGTCTTGCATACCTCGATCACTCTTTCATCAATTTCTACGACGTCAATGTGCTGCACACTCTCATATTTCAGCGCTTCGCGGGCCGGCCCGCAATCGCCTCCACCAATCATCGCAACCTGCTTTGGCGCAGGATGAGTAGTCATCGCGATATGCGTGATCATCTCGTTATAAATGAAGCCATCCTGAGAAGTCACTTGTGGAGTTCCATCCAGTACAAGCATGCGGCCAAAGCCTTTCGTCTCCACAATACTTAACTCCTGAAACGGAGATTTCTCGTAGTGAAGCAGCTCCTGCACTTTATAGCCGACTTCCATATCAAGCTCCGGAAGATCATCCCACAGCCATAATTCCTCATTTTCTTCTTTATTGTAACCTGTTAAATTTGTTTTGTTCTTCATATTCATCCCCTTCTAATCCTTACTTGCGCAAGCGATCGAGCAGAAGCCCGTCCGATTTGTCATTCTCGCCAGTCACAAAATCCTTCATATAATAAGTGAGATACTTTCCATATCCGGAATCCGTCTGAAGCAACATTTCGTCTACATAATAAATACCATCCGGAATGTCATCAAGCAGAAGTGTCGATAATGCCCCATAAATACCGCATGCCACCTGAAAATATGTCGCATTGGTCTTATACTCGGCGAAAATCTCCTTATTGCTCATCACGTTGTACATATACCGTTCCTTATCCTTGTACACGAGCAGAACACCAACCAAATCGGATCCATTCAACTCGCCATCCAGCGGATCAAGTACTTGATGATTCCAGTTCCACAGATCATTCGCGTTACTAAGATTGTCCAGTATCACATTTGTTGTATAATCATTGACCCGATAAATAAAGCCAAACTCCATATCGAAAGCTTTGCCCAGCGTCACAACCTCTTCATGCGGCATCAGGCAGCCGTAGAACTGCTTGTCCCCAAGCGCCACTTTGAATTCAAGCTCATATACATCGTTATACAGAAACATCGCCATATGCTGCTTCATAAACATCGGATAATTCAAGATCGCCTCATCAAGAAAACATTCCGGTGACCATGTCGTATACACCGTTTTCTTCTTAACCTTCGACAGATCGGCATAAAAAGTATCGTCATGCTCAACAATATAACAACCGATAGGAAGCTCGTCTGGCACTTGCTGCATCATCTTAAGAGCCATCCATTGCACGACACCCGGGTTCATTCCAGAGCCAATGATCGCCTTCGTACCGCGAAACCGCATTCTGTTTTCCTCAAAAATCCGGTATCGTTCGAGTAACGTAAAGCCTTCAAGCTCCTCCTTCTCATCCACCATCGTATTTTCCAGAGCCGTATTGATATACTGGACCCCAAGTTCATCGCAGCATTGCAGCATCTCCACGGTATCGGCCCAGGACACATCAATAACCATGGTTGTGTGAGTATCCTTCAGATGCTGCCGGAACCTGTTCATGTTACCCAAATCCATTTGATGCAGCGTAAAGCCGACATGCGGAATAAATTGCTCGTAATAAGACTTGTCCTTCTGCTTCTTGTCCACCAAATGAAGATCAACCTGACTGATGTACGAATGAATCGGATCATTCGTATCCTGGAACGCTTTGTCCAAGATGGCGAGAACCGATTTTGCTACACCTCCTCCACTTCCCAAAATAGTGAGAACTAACTTTTGATTCACTTTTACCTCAACTCCTTTATTTAGGATATTCAAGGTGAGTGAAACCGAACTAGTCTATCGACTATGAACTCTATCAATTTTTGCAGCCCTGAAACTTCCAGCCGGGCGTTAATGGTCCCCTAACAATTCGGATCTATACTGAACTTGTGCAGCAGACTAATCTAAATCCAAGAAAGGACAATAACTTATGGGAATTCATACGTACTTTCAGTCACTGACTGATCTGGAGAGAATTATCCGCTGCCCAGGTAAATTTAAATTTCAGGAGCATAGTGTTTCGGAGCATTCCTGGAAGGTCGTTCAGTATGCGAAGACCTTAGCGGATATTGAAGAAAAGAATGGCGTCACTGTTGATTGGAAGAAGCTTTACGAAATTACGAGCAGCCATGATTACGGAGAAATTTTTATCGGGGATATTAAAACGCCCGTAAAGCATTATTCCTTGGAGCTGCGCTCGATGCTGCAGCAAGTCGAGGAAGGAATGGTCGCTCATTTTATCGATGACAATATTCCTGAGGAGTTCAAATCGATATTCCGCAGACAGCTGCGTGAAGGTAAAGACAATTCCGTGGAAGGCCAAATCCTTGAAGTAGCCGATAAGCTGGATCAAATATACGAGGCTTTCACTGAGCTGCAACTCGGGAATACCGAGAAGGAATTTATCGTCATGTACCGGTCCGCTCTTATCAAAATCAAACAAATCCCACTTCATTGCGTCGATTACTTCCTGGAGCACATTCTCCCCGACCTCGTTAGCGCAGGGGCCAAATCCCCGATCGATATTGAAACCATCACCAAAGAAGCATTAGCTGCGTAAATCCTCTTCGTTCCTTCCTACCCTACTTTCTAATCCAAGCACATAGCAAAAAGCCAGCCTCATACGGCTGGCTTTTATTTATATCAAATGACTATTTCCAATACCCTTCATGGGCAGCTACAGCCTCTGCTTCAACCTCCGGGAAAGGTCCCATCACTTCAATCGCTTTAGCGCCTCTATTAAATACTTCTCTGCACGGTAAATCCAGCATCGGGTTCTGATCGGCATCACCGGTCAGCTCCATTAAACGTTTCTCGGTTATGGCATATACAACGCGTCCAACATTCCCCCAAAAAATCGCTCCGGCACACATCGCACAAGGCTCAGTCGACGTATATAAGGTGCAATTCCAGAGCTCCTCCTTGCTGTAACGTTTGGAGGCGGCCTCCATTAACGTCGTTTCTGCATGTCCCGTGCAGTTCGATTCCGTAACTTCGATATTGCCCTGTTCTAATAAAATGTCACCCTCTGGCCCAACAAGCAGCGCTCCAAACGGGGTATTCCCTGCTCTTCTGGCCATCCAGGACAGATCTACACATCTTTGCAAATAAGCAACATGATCAGCACGGTTAGTCTCCACAACGACCCCTCCTAACAGGTTCTGAAAGATTTGTCATCACTATAGCTTTCCAGCTCACTCCCGTCAATTTGCCTGACAGCTTATTAGTGAAATGAACAAATTCTTCCCGTTTCCTTGTGGAGGCTGCATACCAAGTAACTCCTATAACAAGGATTTATGAAGCCTTGTCACATGATGATGCACATCTTCCTCAGCAAGCTGCTGCGACTTATGCCGTTCGTACCAGCCAATGAAATAATGATATAGCAGCCATGATTTATGCTCTGCGAGGTCTTCAGGCATACCGGTCTGTACGAACAACTCTTTGGCGAAGTTCATTCTGAATGTCTCTAGCCGTTCAAGCACTTCCTGATAGTCTGCCTCTTCCAAGGACAACTGTCGGAGATAAAATAGAAAATCACCCTTCTGTGTCGTTGAGAACATATGATGCATCAACACGGATAGCTTCTCTTCTGCTGTCATCACCTTTGATGAAGCCGTCATCACCTGCTGCGTGAGAATCGTATTCCAGTAGTCCACGATCTTCCGAACGAATTCACTGCGATTGGAGAAATACCAGTAAAAGCTGCTTTTACTGCATTTCAGTTTTGATGCCATCTTCTCGATCACTAAAGCTTCGATCCCCCCTTGTGCAAAACGCTCTGCTCCAAGATGAATCCACTGTTCTTCTGTCACAATTATACGTGGCATCGTCCATCACTTCTTTCTGCTGTACGACAGCGTCTAGATAGACCAGTATATGTTAATTAATTCCCAACTAATACTTTAGTATGGTATCGTTCATCAAACCGCAAAAAAAGAAAACCTGACCATGAATGGCCAAGTTTCCTATGAACTACAACACGACTCGAACGGTCTCACCAGGTCCAACTTGAACCCGCCTCCACTCTACATGACCGCATGAACCAAGCGGTATCGCCGCTTCTTCCTCTGTTTCCGCAAGCAGCTTCACTTCAGCCGGGTAAGCTGTTGGATTTGTCACTACCAATGTGGAGGTTGCTCCCTCTTCCATCCTGCATTGCACTTGGTCGATCACCGTGATTTCTCCGCTGGTTCTATTCACATAAATGCCAGGAAGCTCCGCATAGGAAAGCATAAGTGATACCTCGCACCAACAGGAAAGAGGCAGGACCTCGCCGACAAAAGATTTGCCTTCCCAATCACTCATATTGGCCCGTTCACTCATATAGCCCGGCGGCATATCTAAACCATCCCAACCTTTAACCGGTCGATCCTCCCTAGACAAATATTGCGGCAGGTTGCCGGCGATTTCCCGCAATAGCTCTAGATAACGTTTATTTCCGGTAGCCCTATACAGCTTAAAGAGCGAGTCACCTGACAGCGTACAAATCCCCGGTGCACTATGCTTATTCTGAACATTGGCAATAACCGAGCCCGTTGTACGCATGCCCAGCCGCTCGAAGGTCGAGCCCTTCGGAAAATCGAAATCATAGGAAACGCACCATGTCATGGCTTGAAGCGCCGCTTCTTCCGCTCTCTTAATCCACTCGTGATCCTCACTTGTCTCGTACAGAACGATATACGATTCGAGTAAAGCAAAAGCAGACTCACTATCCGGGCATTGCAGGATTTCCCCTGGCCCGCCGGTCGTGATCCCTTGAGAGGTGAACTGCTGGTAATATTGTCTGGCAGATTGTTCCGCTACGAACGTATAGCTGTTCTCATTGAAATATTCCCCGCATAGAGCAAGACCTGCTGGTGCAATACCTCCGGCTGCCGAGCCGCCAATGATGATATCCCCTGTTCCGGTATGGATCCATTGGCCAAATTGGCCATAGCGGTGCCATAGTCTTACGAAAGCGTCAGCTAGCCGTCTCGTGCCGTCCAGCCATTCTGCAAGGATTTCAAAATCCGGCCGTACCAGCTCAAGCGCAAGCAGATGCTTCATAATGAAATACAAGGCATCTGCACTTTTCCGTAAAATATGCCACTGCTCCGGATACCTGCGATCAGGATCATCATTAAATTCGTCGCCGTACCATTGCCCGTTGTGACAGACCCCATGGAAAAAGCCCGCTTCCGTCTGACTGCTGAACAGGAATCGAAGCGTATCTAGCGCCCGGCTCACCGAGACTTCGCTGCCTTCAAGAAGCAAGGCGAGGCTCGACATGCCGCCTCCTACCCAGCCAACCTGCCAATCCTGATGCTTCATATCAACGGTGCCAACCGCGTAATAGCCAAGCTCATGATTCCAGTTCATCGCATTATACTTCGATTCTTGGATCTCCCATGCAGCGGAGAACGGCAGACTTGCTACCAAGCTGACTGCAGGCAGTCCTTGCCTGCGCACCGCCGCAAACCGTTCGAATAAATCCTGCAAGCTGGAGCAAGGAAAACGGTAGACCCTGCAGCTCAGCTGGACCTTCTCTCCAGGCTTGAAGTCATATCCTCTATCGGTGCTTGGTACCTTGGTTGTTGTCATCTCATATTTCGTGGACGGCCTAACCCCAGGGGCTTGGAAAGAAATCCGCACCAAGCTTCGATCTTCATTTTCCACCACATGCATCGAGCTGTTTCCAATTACCGTACCTTGCTCGGTTACGAACAGCCAGCCCATTGCTGACTTCTGATCGATAATTCCAATCGCAGGTGTTGCAGCATCCCCCGTTAAGAGATGAATCGCTGAAGGTACTCCAGCTTCATTCGATAGACGAGGAACATCCGTAATCAGATTGGGTACATCAGGTCCAGCATCATCGATTCGAGACCAGCAGGGCGCATAGGGTAATTCGCGGACCTCAAAGCGATTACCGGCATATACGGCACCAGGTACAAGTACGTAATTCTCGGCGGACCATCCACTTAGATGAAAAGACAACGCAACAGCTGATTCGTTTGAGATGCTGTCTGACTGAAAATCGGCTTCCAGTATCTGTCCATTCGGATGGTCGATAGAACCCTCACTTCTCACCGTCACGGACCAGTCTGAGGTTAAAGCTATGTTATCCATTCCCTGTTCAGCCAATGGGATCTCAACGGACTTAAGTACTTCACTGCCTCTATATTTTGTCACACATAGACGTGGTTCCATCTTGAACATACCGCTAGTTCCCCTTCCTCCATAGGCATTGCCGCCACTTTATTGAAGGTTAACTTATCATGCTGCTGTCAGACGGTCTATTGTGAAATAACCGAATCACTGTACAATATAGCTCTCCTAACAAAATTCCCAGCTGCCCGTATTCGTATATCCCCTCCCAACAAGGTAAATACTTCTAATTAATACAACACCGCAATAAGGATGTGCATGATGATTTTTACTAAGCGGCCTTCCCGCCAGACCAATCCGAGTCAAGCTTCCGTGACAGCTTCCATACCGGTGTCTTCTAACATGAGTGACAATGTGAACATGGTCTTCCGTCAATTCCATCACTCACAGGATTTAATAAATCATCCCTTTACGATTAACAACAAAGCTTATACAGCTATCTATTTCGAGACCCTGATAGACCGGAACAAGCTGGAGCTGAAGCTATTTACTCCGGTGGCTGAAAGCTCAGGCGACCTTAAATCCTTTTCTCTCGAGTATTTTCAGAAGACAAGCCAAATCGGAGATATCACACAAAAGCTGCTTGAAGGATTCTCGGTGATCTTCGCCGATGGTGAGGGTACAGCATTCCTCATCGATACCGCGTCAAGCTTTGACAGGAGCGCAGAGGAACCTGGCAATGAGAAGGTAGTCAGGGGCTCACACCAAGGGTTTGTCGAGAACATTGCGATTAACTTGAACCTGCTTCGCAAACGAATCAATGATCCTAATCTGCTTGTGGAATATAGCAATCTCGGAAATGTAACCCGCACCAAAATTGCCATTGCTTATATCAAAGGCATCGCTAATGAGGAACTCGTTCAGAAGGTTCAAGCGAGGATTAATAGCATTGACTCCGATATGGTGTTCAGTCCGGGATACTTCGAGGAATTTATTGAGGACTCGACCTTTTCTCCGTTTCCGCAAATGTTAAATACTGAACGTCCGGACCGGGTAGAGGCCAATTTAGTTGAAGGAAGAGTAGCCATCTTTGTTAACGGTACACCAACGGTTCTTGTTGTGCCTGTGACCTTTTTTGCCTTTTACCAGTCACCTGATGATTACAACAGCCGCGCGTTTATTGCTACTTTTATCCGCGTCATCCGGCTATGCAGCTTCCTTCTTGCTATATTGCTGCCTGCTTTTTATATCGCCGTCATTGGTTTCCACTTTGAAGTATTGCCGGTGTCTCTTCTTCTGACAGTGAAAGGTGCTGTGGAAAAGGTACCTTATCCACCATTAATTGAAGCTTTAATTATGGAGCTGACTATTGAATTAATCCGTGAAGCAGGAATCCGTCTGCCTTCCGCCATTGGCCCAACCATCGGCATTGTCGGCGGTCTGGTAATCGGAGATGCCATCGTCAAAGCGGGTTTGGTCTCCAATACAATGATTGTAATCGTAGCGACAACAGCCATTGCCTCCTATGTCGTTCCCTCGAACGAAATGAGCGGTGCGGTAAGACTGCTGCGGTTTCCCATTATGATAGCCGCCGCAACAATGGGATTCATAGGCATCGTATTTTGCCTGATGGCACTATTAATCCACTTATGCACACTGGAATCGTTCGGGACTCCTTATTTTACTCCGGTTGCTCCCTTCCGGTGGAGAGATTTGAAGGATTCGATTATAAGAGCGCCTATTTGGTTACTGAAGAACAGGCCGCTTGACCCGCACCCCGAGAAAATGAAGCAGCAATCCGAATCAAGGAAGTGGAAGAGAAATGAATAACGCAAGGCATTCGATAACTTCTTTGCAGCTTTTCTTTGTTATCTTATTATCCCAGATCGGCATCGCTGTCTTTACATTGCCTTCTGATGAAGTTGTATTTTCGAATAACGATGCTTGGATATCGGTGCTTGCTGCGGGTCTTCTCGTTCAATTGAATATATGGCTGATCTGGCTGCTGCATCGGCGTTTTCCTTCCCGGACGATTTTTGGCATGATCACTGAAATCACTGGCGCCTATGTCGGCTTTCTGCTCCGAATCGCCTATATCGTTTATTTTTTCACCATTGCCTCCTTTATCGTTTTATTATTTGGCCGGTTGGTGAGCATTTGGATTCTTCCTAATACACCAGGCTGGATCATTCATTTGATGCTGATAGGCGTAAGTGTTCTATGCGTCAAAGAGAATTTGCGAGTTATGGCTCGTTTTTTTGTAGTCGTATCCTTCTTGCTTGTTGTCCTGCTCATTTTACTTACGTCCATTCTTAAAGACGCCAGCTTTATCTCGGTTCTGCCAATCGGTAAAAGCAGACCTTCCGCGATTCTTATGGGCATTAATCCAGCAATTATCGCGTTCATGGGTTTTGAAGTCCTGCTTGTTGTCTTTCGTCACACTTTAGGAACGGGTTCTGCTAAATTAAAGGCCGCTTTGTTTGCCAACGGTCTTTCTACTTTCTTTTATGCCTATTTAACTTTTGTCAGCATCGCCTACCTTGGCCCTTACGCAATGAAATTCATTCCCGAGCCCATTCTTTACATCATGAAATATCGTTCTTTTCCAATCTTGGAGAGGGCGGATCTGCTCTTCTTCTCCATATGGGTTGTCTGTGTCGGAACTTCTTTAATGGCCTATCTTTATTTGACTGCAAGCGGTATGTCCGATCTGCTCAACAAATCGTACAACTCCATAATCGTGTATAGCGTAGCTTTGTTTATCTTTGTGTTAGTATGCTTCATTCCAACAGATGATCAGGTCATACATAGGATTAACACCTTTATTGTTTATTTAAGCTACCTCTTCATCTGCGGCCTGCCCATTATCCTTCTTATTCTGGCCGTCCTAAGAGGCAAGAAAGAAACACCAGGGACGGTGTAAAGTATGAAAAAGCTGACTTTTTTCCTGCTGTACGCGATCTGTATCGTTCTCATAACTGGCTGCTGGGATCAGCATCTATTAAAGGATGTTAAGCTCGGAATGGCTACCGGATTTGACTTGGCAGAGGACGGGAAAATCATACAAACGATAACTATTCCGATATTCAGAGGCGGTGCGAGCGGAACGGAAATTAACCGGAGCCAAGTCGTAACGACTACAGGTGATACACCAAGGAATTCAAGGAACGAGATGAATCATAAAGTCGCCGAACAGCTGGATGCTTCCAAGCTGCAAATCATTCTGCTGGGTGAACAATACGCGAAGCAGGATATCCTGCCGGGGCTTGACGTCTTCTACAGAGATCCTAGAGGCTCTCTACTCTCCGAAGTCGTGGTAGTGAAGGGGCGGGCAGGCGATGTCCTAAAGCTTAAAATTCAGGAGAATAAAATTATGAGCGAGCATCTTGCCGACCTGTTGCAAAGTGAGCAGGATGCAACCGTTATTCCGCTGCAGTCCAGGCCGCTGATCTCGGATATGCTCGATCCTGGCGCGGATTTTGTTCTGCCTTTAATTGAACCGAGGGAGAAGGAAGCTGCTGTCATCGGACTGGCTATGTTTAACGGACACCGATATAGCGGGCAGTATTTGCCCGTTCAGGATTCCACCCTCTTTTTGCTTATGGCTGACCAAAAGCAAAGTATTGCTTGGATTAAGCTTCAGGTCAGTGAGAACAAACAGCCCCGGATGAAAAATTACGTTACGATTAACGTCCTTAAAACAAAGAGGGATCTGAACATAAGCTCCAATGAATCTCAGCCAATCTCTGTTAACCTAAATATCCATATGAAGATTGAGCTTATGGAGTTTATGGAAAGCTGGGCAATCAGTGACGAAACCATTAACGACCTGAATAAAAAAATATCAGGGCTTCTGACCGAGCAAGCAAACGGTATTATTCAAAAGATGCAAAAAGCGAACTCAGACGCCCTTGGCATTGGCCGCTACATCCGTGCGTACCATTATGGCATATGGAATAAGATGGATTGGGCGAGTGAATATTCTCATATCCCGTTCAAGGCAACCATAACAGCAGAAATTACGAAGCATGGCGTGTTTAAATAACTTCTGCATGGGGTTGTTTTCTCATAATTAAGGACCTTAACGATGTGGCGCATCGTTAAGGTCCTTAATTGTTCTTGCCTACGGGCTGCAAGCTTACAGCACACCTACAGCTATAAGCACCCAGCCGATAATAAAGCAAAGCCCGCCAAGCGGCGTAACCGGACCAAGAGCCCGCACTCTTTTCATACTTAATACATACAAGCTTCCGGAGAACAGCACGATCCCCCCTGCCAGGAACCAGCCTCCCGTAACGATGATGCCCGCATCCGGATAACGATCCGCCAGCAGGCCAACCCCAATTAGTCCTAATGCATGAATAATATGATACTGCACACCTGTCTCGTATACCTTGAGCTTGTCCGGCTCCAGCCTGCTCTTCAGCGCATGTGCGCCAAACGCCCCAATCGCGACCGCGACAGCCATCAGAATACTGCCCATTACAACAAACGTCTGCATCCCTTTTCCCTCTTCTCAATTATCTACTATCATGCTTACGAAGTATGAATAATCACATATAGCTCAAACAGGACTCTATGGGTGATTATTCATTTTAGCATATCATGTTCCGTAATAATTTCCGATTGCTTTATAGCTGCCGTGGTAGTAATGTAGGTGGTTGGAATAGCACCAGGAGGCACTTACATCATGAAATTCATTCAATCCACCACCGCAGAGTGGAACGGCTGGTCCCGCAACATTCGTTTATTCTTCCTAGCGAACATGTTATATCAATTCGGAACGGGGCTTTTCTCGGTATTGTACAACTTATATATCCATGAACTTGGCTATCCAGATGCCATGAGCGGAACCGTAGTCAGCATGCAGTCTCTTGCCACGGCTTTATGTTTTATCCCGATTGGCTTATTTGGTGATCGCGGCAGTCGCAAGCGACTACTCGTTATCGGCGCCTTATGCAGCGGAGTCGTACTCGTTGGACGCTCTTTTTTCGAATCAGAGAGCAGCCTCCTGATCACCGCCGTCCTAACTGGCTTATTTGCTACCATCTTTCAAGTACTTGCGATCCCCTTCCTTGCTGCCAATGTAGCGAAGTCGGACAGGCTGCGCATATTCAGCATCTACTCTGCCTTTGTCCTTGCTGCCCAAGTGGCTGGAAGCCTTGGCGGAGGTGTTATCTCCGATGTCTTGCAAGCTGCGGGATTAAGTGAAAGGCTTTCGTTCAAGCTTGTGTTGCTTGCGGGCAGTATAGCAGCAATAGCAGCCTTCCTGCCGCTGCAGGCTATGAAGGAAACGAAGCATCCCGAGAAACCTATCGCAGCAGAAACCACAAACCAATCTACTCCGACAAAAGGGGAATTTAGCTTTATCGCAGCGTTTGCGGCTGTTGAGCTGCTGATCGGAATTGGTTCCGGACTTGTCATTCCTTATTTAAATTTGTACTTCACGAATCGGTTCTCGACCTCGCTAAGCGGAATGAGCTTCCTGCTGGCGCTTGGACAAGTCATGACGATCTTCTCCATGCTGATTGGTCCCAAGCTGGTTAACCGGGTTGGACAGGTGAAAGCGATTGTTATTTTCCAGACCCTGTCGCTGCCGTTCCTGCTTATAACTGGCTTCACCAATATGCTTATCGTAGCCTCAATCAGCTTCTTATTCCGGCAGGCTCTTATGAACGCAGCTAATCCACTCCTATCCGCCACTCTTATGGACCGGGTCTCTGCCAAGAAACAAAGCTTAGCTAATTCCTGCATGCAGACCGCCTTCATGCTGGGATGGGCCACCATGGGTCCAATCCACTCCCATCTCATTACGGCTTATGGCTACTACTGGGGATATGCAGTTACGTTTAGCATCACGGGGTTCTTATACGTAACCGCATCGATGCTGTTCTTTCTATTGTTTCGGGAGAAAAAGAAGGTTCGATTATAAGCAGTCGAAAACATCACTTTAAAAAAAGAAGCCTTCCCCCGCGGTAATGCGGAGGAAGGCTTTTTTGTTGGAATGTCTGAACTTACAATAATTTAAACAATCCGTAAATAATAACTGCTGCTTGAGCGCGCGTTGCGTTGCTGGCAGGGGCAAACTTCCCATCCTCCATGCCGTTCACGATTCCTGCTTGCTGCAATGCTTTAATTGCTTGTGCTGCATAGTCCGAAATGCTTGAATCATCGGCAAACTTGAGTTCATTAATAGTATTTGGAAGTTTTACATTTGCCTTCGCTACGGCACGATACAGCATTGCGGCCATTTCCTGCCTGCTGATTGCATCGTTGATGCCGTAAGATCCATCCGCTTTCCCGTTAACGATACCGAGCTGTTGGGCGGAAGCAATTGCTTGATAATACCAAGCGCCTTCCTTCACATCTGTAAATGTGCTGGTTGCCTTGTCGCTGTTCAGATCAATTGCATTCATCAACATTTGGATGAACTCTGCTCTGGTCACCTGATTGTTTGGCGCGAAAGTTCCTGTTTTAACTCCGGCAACAATACCCCGCGCTTCGAGAGCTTGGATGCTTTCCAACGCCCAAGGTATATCGTTCACGTCTTTGAATGTAGATCCATTGACCTTAGCGACGTATTTGCTGAAGTGCTTCGGAGTAAATTCGATTTTGCCCGTCGCCGTGTTGTACTTCCCGTTTTTGACGATTTCCAGCTTGCCGTTATCATCGATGTAATAGATGACGACATTGTTTGGATTTTCACCCGGTTTCAAGGTGTAATCCATGCTGACTTTAACGTCATTTCCGGTAAATTTCGTAATTTTTGTGCCGTTGACGCTTAAGTTGAAATTATAGACCGTATTTCCGCCTACTTGGCTTCTTGCCGCGTCGGGCAGCGAAGCCGGGTCTACGACGGATACGGATAATTGAACGTTACCGGTTCCGCTCGCACCGCTGTGCTTCAGCAAATTCGGATCGATTGAAACAGTGGCCAAACCGGTGTCGATGGCGATCGATTTGATCTGATCCGACAGGGCTAGAACTTGATCTGTCGGCAAGTTTACTTGAACTTCTTTAACGCCGGCAGCGTGTTGCACTTGAATCGTCACGGATTTGTCTGTTGATTGACTGACTCCTTGATGGAGATCACTCGAACTGATGGTTACGGAAGCTGTACCGTTGCTGTCCGGTTGAGCCTTTGCAGTGATATGATTTTTATCAACTGTGATGTTAGATCCCTGCGATGGCGTACCGCCGCTAGGTGGTGGAGTGACCGACCCTGCTGCAGCAAATTTCAACGTGCCAATCTTGAATAGATCCTGATAAGCCGTTCCGGTAGCGTCGTTCCAAGCGAACGCGCCAATGCGCGCACCGGCCTTCGCATCATTCACCTGAACGTCAAAGCCGATCTGAGTGCCAATCTCAGGCGTAATCTGGATAAACGGAATCTTCATCTCGACGGTGTAGGAGTTCGTCGTCTCGTCGTACGTCGTCGCGGATGTCATCTTCGTTGCAACGCCCTGATTATCCGTCATGGCTGCGTCTACCGACGCAAAGCCGTCATACCGTACGCGGTAATGCCCGGAAGCGTTCAAGTACATGGCGCTGGTGCCGTTCGTCAGGTCAGCAACCACTTCAACTGAATCCTGCTCCCAAGGGTTTGCGTTCCCCTTGTCCAACGGTTCGGACGGATCTTTGGTCACCTGCGCTAGTACGTACAGGTTCGCGTTGTCCCACAATATGCGAGCGGTAGCGGCAGGCATATGCGTATCCGCCTTCGTGTTGCCCGCCTGGGTTACATCGATATTGAGAGGCGTTGTCGTATTCCAAATGCCGTCCATATTGCCGTCAATGGTTGGTGTTCCCTTCGCAGCTGTTGAGATTTTGCCCCCAGCAGGCTTTGTCGGAGCGTGGTAATTTGCAAGATATCCGGCCGGGTCAATCACGGCTTTAAACGCCTCTTTCGGGTACAGGTTGCCGTCGAACAGCAACGGGCTGCCGGAAGCCAACCAGCTGTTAGTGTCTGTCAGTCCCCAGAGTGTGATTCGCTGCACTGTGTCCTTGAAGGAAGGATCGGTATAAACTTGCATCAACCGCGCGTACTGTGCGGCTTGGGCTGTTTTCTGATCGGCAGTCTGCGTTCCGTCCGTGCCAGCGGAGATGTCCAGCTCGCTGATCGAAATTTTGACGCCAATATCCTTGAACATCTGGATCGTCTTGCGCGTATTGTTAGGGTTGGTGCCGAGGCCGTTATGTTCTTGCATGCCGACACCCTGAATAAGCTGCTTGCCAGGGTGTTCTGCAGCCCAACGGCTATTGATGTCTTTCACCATGTCGTGAACTGCCGCAGCCTTATTCTGGTCGTCCATGCTATAGTCGTTGTAATACAACAGGACGTTGTAATTCGGCTCCGCTGCACGAGCGTACTTGAACGCCTGTTCGACGTAGTTCGCGTCCGTTGCCTTCAGCCACGGGGTAGATTTCAGGTAGCTGTGCCAGTCTGTCGGACTAAGAGAGCTGTCACGAACGCTCCCCCCCATCGCTTCGTTGACGACGTCCCACGAGATGATGTTCTGCGTGCTCGCGTTGAACTTGCCGTCAAAATGCTTGAGAACCGTGTTAATATACGCGTTCATGTTCGCATACGCCCCATCCGCGGTCAGACCTGGATTGGACGGAGTCGAATCAGAGTCGGAGATCTTAGCGTTGTTCAGCCACGGAATCGACTGCCCTTCCCAGACGAGCGTATGCCCATGTACTTTCAGGCCATTGTCGATCGCGCTCTGAAGCTCCGTGTCCGCTTCGGTAAAGTTCAGATCCGCAACATCATGCGTAGAGGCGCTGGAACCGATCAGCGAAGCTGGCTTCATCGCATTTTCAGGCGTCACAACGCCAAACTGGGCTTTCAGGACGGGCATGATTGGGTCATGCATGTAATATGGGCCGATGATGTTGCCCATCAAATAATTTGGGTACGTATTCTTAATGCTTGTCAAGGAGAGTACATCTGGGTTAATCGTTGGTGTTGTTACAGCACTCATACTATTAACAGTAGTTAATGTAGCATCCGCACTTTTTATAAATCCGTCAGCCGCTTTGTCGTCAAAGTCAGCCTTGTACACGACAGTATCGCTTGCGTCTTTAACAATAAAGTTATCGATGTAGTAAGTTATATTCTTTGCATCCGTAGCTCCGCTATCACCGGTTTTAACAAACTGAATATAGGACCCACTTGTGGCGGCCGTATAAGTATACGTCGCTGAATAGGAATTCCAAGCTGGGCTTGCCGCGCTTAAAGCTCCTGAGTTTTTAATCCAGTTATAGCCGCTAGTTTGTAGAAGAATGCCTGCCACATCTTGGTCAGGTGTGTACAAGTCATATGAGAAGGTGTAGGTTTTGCCATCCTCTAGGTTCAAGCCGCTTGCCCCCGTGGCTATTTGCGCGCCATCCCACTGGTGCCCGCCTGTGGTTTGAACCTTTAAGAAATAATCGGTTACTACCGTAGTTAATGTAGCATCGCCACTTTTTATAAATCCGCCAGCCGTTTGGTCGTCAAAGTCAGCCTTGTAAACGACAGTATCGCTTGCGTCTTTAACAACAAAGTTGTCGATGTAGTAAGTTATATTCTTTGCATCCGTAGCTCCGCTATCACCGATTTTAACAAACTGAATCTGTGCACCGCTTGCGGCTAAGTAAGTATAATTCGCAGTGTATGAAGTCCAAGCTGGGCTTGCCGCACTTAAAGCTCCCGTATTTTTAATCCAGTTGTAGTTTCCGTTGGTCTGCAGAACAATGCCCGCCACATCTTGGTCAGGGGTGTATAAGTCATATGAGAAGGTGTAGGTTGTGCCGGCAACGAGGTTTAAGCCGCTTGCCCCTGTGTCTATTTGCGCGCCATCCCACTGGTGCCCGCCTGTGGTTTGAACTTTTAAAGCATAATTTCCATTCGTACTGCCGGAACTATCCGCCGCACTCGCCTTCTGGTTGATCCCAAACTGCGGCAACAACAATGCAACCGCAAACACTATCATCAAAATCTGCTTTAACCGTTTATTCATCGCGTTACTTCCCCTCCAAAAATATTATAAAGCCTCTCGGCGTTCGCCGAGGCTTGCGGAACAAGGGTTTTCTTTTACCAACAAACCTGTTATGAGAGGAAAGAGCACATACATCCTGTAGCTCCTTTTCATGACAGCGGGACTCACAATGTTTTTGGCTAGTCGTGCCCGGAACGCCCAAGGTGTTCATGTCCAGCTACCAAATAACCGTTCTGCCGGAACTGTCAGCAGCCGCCACTGTCAACGCGGCGAAGGGCATCGACGCGAACGACCAGTAATAGGCTGCAAAGCAGCGCCAAAATCCTTTTGGACATGTTGTGTCCCCTTAAATAAGGGTCATCTCACAGTAAAGCGCTTACACTTACATGATAAAAAAAGGAGGCCTCCTTTCAAATCTTTACATAGTATCACGAACATGTCCTCCTTTCGTGATAGGTCAATTCAATGATAAGGCACATGAAAGCGCTTTACAGTATACAAATTAAAGAAGAAACTACTATATTTTATAGCTCAACTTTCGGTGCGACCAAGCTTGGTTGTGGAGTTTAGCAGGTGGAGGTCCTGCGTGGAATGGCTAAGCCAAGCCCCAATAGCGAGTCTTGGTATTTGTGCCGTCCTCAGGAGGAGTAGCATACGTTTCGCGGGTGAAATATAAGCACAGTATCGAGTGAATTTATACTTTCTTATCTTTTAAAAAAGACGCTCCCGCCACATGTTACGTGTGGCGGGAGCGTCTTTCCTTCATTTTATTCTATTTCTTTTTCCAGCTGGCAATAAGGGTATTCGCATCGATATTTAATACACTTTTAGCATGTTCCGAAGCGTCCTTTTTACCTGCCTTATTCAACTGCTTCATAATGTTCTCCATCTGCTTGATCGCCTGATCCCGCTTCCCTTTGTCCAAGTGCTGCTGGGCTTGCTTCAGACTAGCCGAAAGCTGTGATGCCAGTGATTTACTCACCTCATTCGAAGCTTTGAACCGATCAAGCAGATTGTTCATGCTCCTGATACTCGTCTTCACTTGGACATGAATCGTCTTCTGAAGCTTGTTCCCCGCTTCATCTTCTACCGCAATGACAACCGACTTCTCTCCCAGATGACCAGCGAGTTCAACGTTTAGATCCCGTGAATTCTGAGAAGATAGGCTATATTCCTTACCGTCAAAAGTAAGACTAGCCGATCGAATCGCGGTCTTGCCATCACCTGCTTGGAAGCGCAGATACGAATCATCCTCAAGTACTGCCCCTTCCACCAATTTGGAGCCATTAGCCGTCAAAGAATAGACGGGAGCTGCCGGGACAGGAACTGTCACTCCTGCAGATTCATTACCGGACTTATCTGCAGCGCTTATAACGAGACTATAGCTCAGATCGGCTTCAATCCCAGTCAATACGGTCGTCTGGACGCCCCGCTTCACTTCTTTAACTGCGCCAACCTGTTGACCATTACGAACCAGCTTAAGGTGGACAACATCCCCATCCACCGCATATGGTCCATCCCACTGTACCGTCAGCTCGCTGTTATCTCGGGTAACATGAACGTTCTCTACCTCTCCCGGCGCAACATGATCTTCGACAGGTTCAGGTGCAGGAGGTTCTGCGGTAAAGACAGATGGATCTCCAAAGGTGAATTTGTCGAAGTTGTATAACCAGTCATTCCCCTTAAAGAGGAGGTAAACGAGATGTTTACCCGTTACAGGAGCGGTTACATTACCGGAGAATACCTGGAACTTCTGCCAGCCGCCTGTGCCGCTAACTTCGGCCGTTGCAATGACAGGTCCATTGATACCGTCAATACGAGCTTCAATTGTTCCTCCTGCCGTATCACTTGCAGCCTGAATGTTGAATTGAGTAGGGCTCACATCGCCAAAATCAATATAATTGTACATCGCGTAAGGCTTATTCGGACCGTAAATACCTGCGAGGTACGTCTGATTACCGCCATTTTCCGTACCTGCGTTTATGCTGTTTGTATAATTTTCTGCTTCCAGCTTACCGTAAGCATCCCTTGATTTACCTTTAATCGTAGAGAAGGTGAACCAATCCAGATTACAAGGGTAATCGCTGCCGTCTGCGCCGTGGAAGATTAGATATACATCATGAACACCAACAGCCTTTGAATCATCGATGATGGAAGCAATGTCGACCCAATCATTCCAGCTGCCTAATGCAGGAACCTCGATAACTCCTGCCGTCGGACCGTCCAGACTGTCCAGCTTCACCTCAATCGAGCCGCCCTGACTGCCACTGGTGAGATGTGCCGTAATTCCAGCAGCGCCGGAGCCAAAATCAATATCTTCATAAGAAGCATAAGCGTTATGATGAATGCCATCTGTATATTTTCCGCTTGAGTTAATACTCAATCCGTCACTGCTTACAAAGTCTTCTGCTTGTAATTTGGCATAAGCATCCGTCTTAGTTGGATCTGTCTTCGTAAAAGTAAACCAGTTCAGATTAAACAAATACGAATCATTTGTTTTCTTGAACACCAGATACACATCGTGGACGCCTGTTACGTTGCTGGCATGTCCTTGATCATCCTTCAGCAGCGTAACCGCATCGATAAAAGTATTCCAGTTGCCGGTACCTTCGACATTCAATGTACCCACTTTTGGCCCGTCTACTGCATCCAGCCGGATCTCAATATTGCCACCGCCGGTTCCACTTGATGCCCGTGCAATGAAACCGCTTGCACCATCTCCCGAGCCAAAGTCCACATTTTTATAAGCGGCATAGTTACTGTCTTGGATTCCTCCAAGCTGAAGCGAGCCTTCGATGCTGCCTTCCAGGCCAGGACCATTTACGATATTGAAGTTTTCCGCTTCCATTCTGCTATATGGGTTCTTAACGGCATAGGTCAGTTCCCCCGCATTCTGCGGCTTAAGAACAGTCAAAGCTTCCACGGCTGCAGCAGAGCTCCACGATTCAAAGGTCCCGGACAGCTGTTGACCTGCCCAGTTGCTGTCAACCAGATTATCGGCATTTCGATGACTCCAAGCCATATCAGTATTTAATGCAAGCCATTCATTATAGCTGTCGGCAAAGGTTTTGTACTGACTCTCCGCTCTTTCATTTACCGCCTTCTGAAGATAACCTAGATTACGAACGAGTATCGTTTTGCCGCCCTTTAAGTCGCCGTTTGGACCTTCATAGCGCAGTAGCTTGTTCACATCAACCATCCGCTCTTTCGTAAAGGTTGCCCCTTTGAGCGCATCATCCAAGTATACCTTGTCTCCAATAACCTGATAGAGACCTACTGCCGCTCCAATAAACGTGCCTTGATTATAATGAGTCGCATCTTGAATAGATCCGTTTTTTGTTTCAATCCTGTCGAATACCTTGCCATTTCCATCCGTCAGCATCGTTTTACTCCAACGATAGATGGTTTTGGCGGCATCCAGGTAGTGTTCGTTATGCGTTGCGTTATATAGGAAAACCGCGGCTTCGGCAGCAGGGAAGTTAATGCAGGCATTTTTCGTCGTACGGTCATCGCTCTTCCACCAAATACCGCCGTTCGCAAACTCATCGTCCCACTGCGTATCATAGACGTAGTTAAAATAATATTCCGCTCTCTCGAGGTATTTCGCATCATTCGTAATGGTATAGGCTCTTGCACTCGCCATCGCCCACCACATAATGTCATCGTTGAACGTATTATTGGTCCAATCCTGGCCGTACTTTGCTACAGCTCCATCGAACACCTCATCAATCTGGGTTCGCAGCTTCGCTTTTAATGCCGGATCTGAAGCTTGGAGATAAGCATCCATTACGAGCTCCCACAGCTCAGCCTCCACCCAAAAATCCTGATATCCGTCATGATTGGAGTTTTTCCAGAAATACTTGGCGCTCGCATCCCAGAATGTATTGTTGTAGGCTTCAATCGCTGTCTTCGCATCTGCTGCATCAAAAGCATGGGCTTGAGGTATTGCGTTTGGAAATAAGGGACTAATCGAGAGTGCAAAAACAACTGGCAACACGATAAGCTTTGACCTTCTAATTTTACTAGTCACTAACATCCCTCCTCTATATTGGGCAAAAATAAAAGCCGATTCGCATGCATGTATACGATCGGCTTCAGTCATTCAATAATATAATGTTTGGTTAATATTATGTCAATATATCATAAGTATTTAAATCCTTTAGACTATAGATTAATGATATATCATGTTATATTAAATAAGTTAAAAGAACTACCCTTACCAACGAATTTGTCGAATCAAGGAGATTATCTCGACTTTCTCGTTTGTGCTTATTGGCCATTGATCCATTTCATGCTGCAGACGCTCCAAGCTGAGAAAACCCTTCGCCACTCCATTTAATCGGGCCGCTAAGGTCGAGTTCTCGAGCTCCTCGTCGGATGTGTAGAGGGTGCTCAACTTCGCAACTGCATCTGGGAATCTTTTTAAATAATATTTCTGATGCCTGGCTTCAGCCGGATAAAAGGCTTGGAACGGCGCTAGTTCTGTATCCAGATTCCCCTTGTCCCGCTCCAACCTGCTCTTGATCTTCCGGAATGTCTCCTCTTGCTCCTCGTCACGATAAAGAAGAAGCGATTGGTATTGCCGGTCCTTATATCCGTTAATGTTATAAGGATTATGGTTGTTCCAGAATGTCTCTAATAGCGTGTCGTAAGAGACGAGTGCAGGATTGAAAACAAGCTCAACCGTCTCCGTATGGTCGCCCATATTACGATAGGTTGGCTCGTGTGATGTCCCCCCGGCAAAGCCGACACGTGTCTTGATTACACCAGGCATCGCACCAAATAAAGCTTCAGGGCTCCAATAGCACCCCATGCCAAATGTAATTATATGAAGGTTATTCGCCTGCTGGTTAGCGTTCATCTAGTGCCCTCCAATTGAATGATCACCATCTCATACTAAACTATATTTCTGTAAACCGTTTAGATCAAGCAGGGAAGGAAAGCCTAATTAGAGAAAAAGATTAGGAAGCCAAAACCTGGGAGGGTATCATGGGAAGAGTAATTCATTTCGAGATTCATGTCGATGATGTGGAACGTGCAAAGAAGTTTTATGGAGAGGTATTTGGATGGACCTTCGAGGATTGGAGCGACTATGCCGGAATGCCTTACTTCGGAGCCGTAACGGGTGATGCGGATGCCATGGGGATCAATGGTGCTTTGATGAAGCGCATGGGGCCTGCTCCACAGCCAGGTCAAGCGATGAACGGCTTTGCCTGTACAATGGGCGTCGAAGACTTTGATACGACGGCTGCCAAAATCCTCAGCCTCGGCGGCGAGGTAGCCTTGCCGAAGCACGCTCTGCCAGGCATGGCGTGGCAAGGATATTTCACAGACACAGAAGGCAATGTGATTGGTATCCATCAACCTGATCTTAATGCTAAATAACTAGCGTAAACGGCTGCACCGTCCATAAGAGGAGCAGCCTACGTTTCGCGATTGAAATATAGGCACAGTATAGAGAAAACATATACTTTCTTATATTCGAACAAAACCCGACCTCACTTGGTCGGGTTTTTCGTTGCATCCGTCTTCATACGAAGCTGGGCTAACAACTGGTTCTTATCTGCAAGTTGTTTGGAAGATTGTTTGAGGAAACCGTTGATCTCCTCAATTTCTTTTTTCAGCTTGTTCTCACGCGTTATCTTATTGCTCAAGTCATTAGCATTTCGACTTAATTTCTGGTCACGCTGAAGCTTATTAATCGTCGACAACGCCTTTTGGCGTTTGGTCTCACTCTCGCGAACAAGCTTCTGTATGTCAGCAATTTCTTTCTCTAACCGAGTAATCGTAGGAGCAGTGAAGCTAAGTGCCATTCGTACACCTCATAATAATATAATCTTGCCTTATTATCATTTTACTACACTTCTCTTTACTATAGCGAGAACATTGGAATCCCATTATTAGATTAACTAATTGTTTTTTATTTTATACGACTAAAAAAAAACCGACCTCAGGGGGTCGGGGTTCCGTACTATACGACCCTGTTCTCTAAGATCTGGTCGATTTCACTTTTTAGCAACAAGTATCTATGAACATTTCTCATGATAGGAACTTTAGTGAGATTATTTTTATCCACGAATACCTTCATTTGGTCTTTAGTGAGACCAAGTAACTTGCCTGCCTCCGTGACCGTAAATACATCTACGATACTCGTTGCGTTAAAATCTCTTTTTAGTTTTTGGTTCCAGTCTTCAAATACCTTCATGTATCGGTTCCTCTCTTATTCCTAATCGATCGGATACCTCATTATAACATGACTTCATGCAATTGCAGTTATTGAGGCAAGTATTTACATCGATTTCAACCGTACGAGGGATAATAAATAGATGACAAATTTCGCTACACCGCGAAACATAGGATATTTCCCCGCTTCGTAATTGAGATGACATACTTTTTGTTATATGATAAGCTAGACCATTTAATAAGCTTATGACACATTGTTCATGCGATGAGAGAGGAATACTACCCTATATGAATCCAAAACAATTGAATTATACAATGCCAGCTGAATGGACGCCGCACGAGCGTACCTTTATCTCTTGGCCGATCCAAGACTCCATGGTGTATCCGGAACATTACGAACAGGTGAGCGCTGGCTATGCCGAGCTGATCAATGCTATAGCAGAATTCGAACCTGTAACGGTTGTTGTTAATCCCGCAGATATGGAGAAAGTGAGCAGCTTGTTCGCAAATAATACTGCGGTGGAATGCCTGCCGATCGAGCATAACGATGCGTGGCTGCGCGACAATGGCCCAACGTTTGTCGTGGGTCCTGACGGCGAGCTGGCCGGAGTGAACTGGAAGTTTAATGCATGGGGCGGCAAATACTCGCCATGGGATTTGGACGATGCTGTAGCTCCACAGATTCTGAAGCATGTTGACGTCAAACAGTTTGATGCTCCACTTGTCATGGAGGGCGGATCCATCCATACGGACGGTGAAGGCACACTGCTCACAACTGAGGAATGCCTGCTGAACGTGAACCGTAATCCGGAGCTCAGCCGTGAGCAAATCGAAGCGTATGTAAAAGAATTCGTGAACGTAGACACCATCGTATGGCTGAAGCGTGGTCTTAGCGGCGATGAGACAGACGGGCATGTCGATAACATCGCCTGCTTCGCAGCACCTGGCAAGGTGATCCTGCAGGTATGTGATGATCCATCTGACGACAACTACGCGATCACGCAGGAAAATCGCCGTATCTTAAGTGAAGCAGTTGATGCAAAAGGTCGTAAGCTCGAGATTATTGAGCTCGAACAGCCGCCTTATGCAGAATACGAGGACACTCGTCTGACGCTGAGCTACCTGAACTTCTATTTTGTTAATGGCGGCATTATCTTGCCTGTATTTGGCGGGGCAGCAGAAGAAGCCGATCGCAAAGCGATCGATAAGCTGCAAGCGGCGTTCCCGGATCTCCGCATTCGTCCAATCGACGGCATGGCTGTTATACGCGAAGGCGGCAACGTGCACTGCACAACACAACAGATGCCGGCTCGACGCGCATAACAATAAGTTAAACAACAAATTAATAAGATTCGGCTAACAAGGAGGCTGGACATACCCATGAGAACCGTTAAAGTAGCAGCGACACAGATGAGCTGTACAACTAATATAGAAGAAAACATTCGCAAGGCGGAAGCGCTGGTCCGCGAAGCGGCGGCGAAAGGCGCGCAAATTATTTTGCTGCAGGAGCTGTTTGAGACACCTTACTTCTGCCAGAAGGAAAAAGCCGACTACTACGTCTATGCAACGGAGCTTGAGGAGAACAAAGCAATTAACCATTTCCGCGGCATCGCTAAAGAGCTTGGTGTTGTACTTCCGATCAGCTTCTACGAGAAGAAGAACTACGCACGTTATAACTCCCTTGCAGTCATCGACGCCGACGGCGAAGTACTCGGCAAGTACCGCAAGAGTCATATTCCGGACGGCCCTGGGTACGAGGAGAAGTTTTATTTTAATCCGGGCGATACCGGCTTTAAAGTATGGAAAACAAAATATGCCAAAATCGGCGTTGGCGTATGCTGGGACCAATGGTATCCGGAAGCGGCACGCAGCATGGCGCTTATGGGCGCAGAGCTGCTGTTCTACCCAACGGCTATCGGCTCGGAACCGCAGGACGGTTCTATTGATTCCAAGGATCACTGGCAAATGTGTATGAGAGGCCATGCGGCCTGCAATCTGATGCCGGTTATCGCATCTAACCGTATCGGCGAAGAGATCGACGAAGACTCGTCGATTAATTTCTACGGTTCATCGTTTATTGCTGGCCCGCAAGGCAACATGATTGCGGAAGCTGGCCGCGACGAGCACGGCGTGCTTGTTGCTGAGTTCGATCTGGATCAGCTCGAGTCGCAGCGTATCGAGTGGGGCATCTTCCGTGATCGTCGTCCCGATCTGTACGGCGTAATCGCCTCGTATGACGGCGAGATTCGGGTTAGATAATCCGTAATAACAAGAGGACCCTCAAGCCAAATGGCTTGAGGGTCTTTCTGTTATCATATTGGTTTGTAACTTATATGGAAAGGCCGATTCTATGCTGCGTAATACGATTAACCGGTATGTTGCCCATTTTAATGAAGAATTTATTACTTACACCCTTCCGTTAGAAATTATAGAAGACCATACTGCCCTTGAGAGGTTGATCGACAAGTGCATTATGGAGAATAAACTCGTAACATTCTATTACCCAGTTGAGCAATTAACTTTTATGTTCTTTCTCGGACTAGCCAGAAGTGAACAGAATGTTGCTTACGGATATCTATCAGATAAGGATAAATTCAGGGCAAGAATTAATGATACCGGTGCAATAAATAAACGAAGAGTACAGGCTCTTCAGTTAACAGACTCATAGGAAATAATACAGCTGCTGATATCATTTTTATTTTCTCTATTGAGAAATTTTAGAATAAAGGATAATCGGCAGCCAAAGGATCATATAAAACAAATAAAGTGTAATCTTCAAACCTTTTTCCCCTACAAGCTTATGGAGATTATGTAAGGCGTCATACAAATCATTTTTGCTATTAATGTAATCTTGCAGTTCTGGATCCGTTTCATCAACTTCTTCTTCAAAATCAGAAATCATCTCTTTGTATGCATGATCTGCATAAAGTAACCCAATGAGCAAATATACGGCAAGCGATAACGAAGCTATCAAATCATTTTCCCCTTTAGATAAAATCCTATCTATTATACAATTCTATCGCGTTTTCGAGTATGAATCATTTTCCACTTTCATAAAGAAAACCCCCTGGCTGATTGCCTGGGGGTCCTACATCTGATTTAGCTTCTACACCAGCTTCATGTAATAAAGATTTGTAACGCCGTCTTTTGTAATCGTGTGTGCTCCGGCGGCAAGAGATACCTGGACAATGCCATTTGTCATGGCATAGCTTGTTCCATCAATCTTGACTTTTGTGCCGTCTGCTGTATTAAACACCAGTGTTAAAGTTGAAGCTGCAGGCGCCGTGAACGAAATACTGGTTGCACTCTCGATTTTCAAACATTGTGTTAAGGTTAGACCGTTATAGGTCACAGTCCCCTTCGAGGTAGAAAGATTGCCTTGAATAGTGAAGAAGTCGCTTGCCGTTCCGTTTGTTGTAAAGTTATGAACCTGTCCTCCCGTTGTCGGAGTTTCCGATGGGGTTGGAGTTGGTGTATCTGATGGGGTAGGCGTCGGTGTTGGTGTAGCTGTTGGGCTTGGCGTTGGAGTAGGAGTAGGTGTCGGTTCTGTCGAGACGGAGTTGCCTCCAACCGACACAAGCTGTGTAGTGTAGCTGGTTATTTTGGACATCAGAGCTGTATTAATCGTATACAAAGTGTCATCAACAGAGTCATTAAACTCCCATGTAAAATCTCCGTTACCCAGGCGTCCCGCTTCTGCTGTAACCACTTGCTCAACCGTGCTTGCGCTATCAATATTGGATACATTAACTCCCGTATTGACACTTGTATCAAAGTTATTATAAGCAGTCCCGCCAACTAATGCTTTGTAAGAGCTCGGAACCGATTCCGTTCTAGACGAAGCTAAGTATGCATCAAACGAGGTTGCATTAGCCGCAGCAGTTCCGGTATTGGAGTTGGCATAGATCAGACTTTCAGCATTAACAATGATATTGTTATATGCTTTAATCATCCCTCCGTTCTCGCCAGAGAACGTGCCTTCCCCTAACGCATCCGTACCTTGCAGAGAGCTCATCATTGGATCTTTCGTATGTCTAAAATAATTCGATTCAACAAATGCGGATGCTCCTGTTGTAACACCAACCCCATATTTGGAAACACCATCATAGAAGTTATTATAAATATGGGTAGATGCCACTCTTATACGAGGGTGACGAGAGTCCGAATGATCAAACCAGTTGTGGTGGAAGGTTACAAAAAACTCGGTTGACTCACTCAAACCAACAAGAGCTGCTTTTCCGGAGTCCCAATAGTGATTGTATGAGATGTTAATATACGTTGAACCCTTCTTGAGGTCTGTGGAGCCATCGCCTTTTGCCTGATCCGCATCTCCCCCAGCTGTTCCATAGAAGATATCATTGTTATGCACCCATACATTCACATTGCCTGTATCCATCGAAATGCCATCGTCAGGGAATAACATCACCCCTAGATTTCTGACCTCTACGTTACCGACGTAGCGAAGAAGCATTCCCCAGCCATATGCGTAAGCATCTTCACCAATACCTTCAAATGTCATGTTCATTTCGGCGTAATTGCTTTTCCCTTTGACTTCAAGATATCCGCTGCCGTTAAGCTGTCCGCTTAAGTCATTCGCAGTAACCTTCCCGATCAATCGGATGGCCAGTGGAGTTGTATCATAGCCTTTTTGTCTAAGTGTCATAATTTCGCCTAGACCCACAGCGGTTTGTAGCGTACCGGAGCTGCTGACCTTCACATCAAGAGAGACGGTTTGCGCCGTATTCGATGTGACATAGATCACTTGAGCGCCGTTCTTCAGTGTTCCATTATCGTTATAAGCACCTGATCCAGTACCATATTGCGAGTTAGACGAGAAAGCAAAGCCAGATCGGTCGAATGCCGTTACAGTTAAAGGACTCGTAACCACGCTTTCTTTTGAACCGCCTGACAATAGGGCCTCTACCTTTAAAATATAACTGCCAGCTGCCAAGCCTAAGGCATCCGCTCTCCAATTGGATGGATATTTCCGAATTAATTCATTGTCTAATTGTTGATATCCAGCATCTGATGCGCTTGCAGGCTTCACATAAACATTATATCCCTGAGCATTGCTTACAGGAGACCATTCTACATAGGCCGTTTCATTCCAGCCCCCACTGCCCGTTACCGCTAGGCCAGCTGCATGCAAAGTCGGATTAAACACTCCCAATAAGGATAGGGTGAGAACCATCGCCAAAACTAAACCTGTTACACTTGCTATACTTTTCTTCAATTCAGTCCCTCCTAATATGATTTGTATCGTAAGTGGACATCTCCTGAATCCGTTTGCAAAGAGCTGTAAAGCGTCACCCTTCACCTCCCCCTATTTAACTTTATAAAATAATCCTTGATCTGAGGCACCTAGAGCATATCAGCCTGGAAGTCGGTTCCGATACAATCATTTGCTCATATCGCCCTCTTCCCACAGCGTTATCTGAGCTAATGATTATAGGACGGGGTGAAGACACTTATCGAGGCAAAATAAAAAACCACATCCTCATTTGGATGTGGTTGATAGTGATTGATGGTGGTTGAGGGGTACCGTCCCCCTCCAAAGCCTAGGTTTACTCCTTCACCGCACCCAGCATAATACCAGACACGAAGTACCTTTGCAGGAAAGGATAGACAATCAGCATCGGAATCATGGCGATAAATACTTTAGCTGAGTTTAGCGTCCGGTTGGACAGCTCCGACAGCTTCTTATACTGCTCAGGGGTCAAGCTAGTGCCGACCGGAATGTTGACGACAAGCTGCTGAATATACGTTTGGAGCGGATAACTAGCCGCTGTGTTACTGAGCACCAAGCCATTAAAGAACTCGTTCCAGTGATAGACACCAATGAATAATGCCACGGCTGCGAGCACCGGAATGGAGCATGGAATATAAACCTTAAACAATACCGCCCAAGGACCTGCGCCATCGACGACAGCCGCCTCATTCAGCTCCTTCGGTAAATTGCGGAAGAAGTTCATGATCAGGATGACGTCAAATACCGGTACTCCCCCGCCAAGCACTAACGCCCAGATCGTATCAATCAGATGATAGTTCTGAATCGTCAGATACCACGGAATTAGTCCGCCGCTAAACAGCATACAGAAGACCAGAATCCACATAAACGTATTGCGCGTTTTGAATTCTTTGTTAGGCCGAGATAACGGATATGCCATTAATACCGTCATAAACAAGGTGAATGAGGTACCAAGTACAGTACGCTGGATGGAAATCCAGAACGCGTTAAAGAATAAGTGATCATTAATGATTTCCTTATACGGCGACAAGGAGAAACCAATCGGATAGATGGTAACGAGACCTGCGTTAGCAGCGGATTTCTCCGAGATCGATACACAGAAGGTATACCATAGCGGATACAAACAGCTGATGACCAAAAGAGCGAGGACGACGATATTGGCAATATCAAACGTCCGTGAGGCTAACGTTGTATTTCTGACCAATGCAGCGTCCTCCTTTTAGAAAATCGTGTAGTCGGCATAACGGTATGCCAAGCGATAGGATACATAGATGAGCACAAAGCTGATAACCGACTTGAACAATCCAGCCGCGGTCGCGAGCGAGAACTGAAGGTTTTGCAAGCCTAGCCTGTATACCCATGTATCTAACACGTCCCCGGTTGAATACACGAGCGGGTTGTACAGGTTATACACTTGATCAAAGCCTGCGTTCAGAACATTGCCAAGACTCAAGACGCCTAGCAATACAACCGTAGTCGTCAGAGCAGGCAGTGTAACGTTCCGGATCAGCTTCCATCGGTTAGCACCGTCAATAGCAGCCGCCTCGTATAGACTTTGGTTGACGCCAGTCAGCGCTGCAAGATAAATGATTGCGTTATAGCCAAATTCTTTCCATACATCGGTGCCGATAATGAGCTGCCGGAATATACTCGAATCGGCCATAAACAATTTTGGATCAACACCGAAGTAACCAATGATTGTATTTACAACGCCATAATAGCCGAAAATTCCAATGACAATCGTCGACATAATAACCCACGACAAAAAGTGAGGCAGGTACACGACGGTCTGAACCAGCCTTTTGTAGCGCAGATTGCGCAGCTCATTCAGCAGAATAGCAAAGACAAGCGGAACAACGAGATTGAAGAAGATTTTACCAACGGAGATAATAAGGGTGTTTGTAATAACCGTCTTGCTGTCATTCAGTTGAAACATGTACTTGAAGTTCTCGAGCCCAACCCACTCTGATTTCAACAGCCCCATTCCCGGATTATAATTCTGAAATGCCATCAGAATTCCGAACATAGGCACAATACTGAACATTATGAGCCAGACCATACCCGGCAGCAGCATAAAATAATAGTGCTTCTGATGGCCCAATTTTCTCATTACAGCTAACCTCCAATCATCCTGGCCGGTTATTAAGGCTTGCAGAAGGCACTCATCTAGCAAGTGCCTCCGCAAGCTTTCAGCATTCTTATTTGCTCAAGAGTTCCGCAACTTCCTTCGTAATTTCATCGCCGCCTTGCGATTTCCAGTCCTTCACGAATTTGTCGAAGGAATCAATGGACGCCTGGCCAAGAATGATCTTCAGAACAGTTTCGTCTTCCATCTTCTTAAGGTTCGCCCACTTAGTCTCCATTGTTGGCGTTTGGTTATAAGTGACGCTGTAAACCTTATTGTCGATTGGAGTTGTTGCAAACGGACGATCCCCAACTAAGAGGGAGTATAAACGCTGGAAGTCGCCGAAGTTCGCCGTACTGAAGTTGCTTACACCCAGCTCGTCATACGGAGGCTTAACAACATCTCTTACCTTCTTCGCATCTGCATACATCAGCTTATACAAGCTGTTTGGCTTGTTATAATCCTCTGGCTCTGCTTCGCCCTTCAGAACTTTCATGAGCTCGGTATACTCGTATTCCGTTTCATTAGCCGCAGCCATAACGTTACGGAGTGGATACCAGCCTACAGCAACGGACAGATCAAAGGTCGCTTCATCACGCACAAGGGCGTTGTTCATAATGAGGATGGCTTTGACAACATCCGGTTTAGCGTTTTTGCTGATAACGGTATACGTGCTGCCTGTTGTTTTCATATGCGAATTCCACTTTCCGTCATCGGTGTAGATCGGATAAGCCTGCCAGTTCGCTGTTGGATCGTTCTTGAAGGAGTCACCGTTGCCGTATCCGCCGTTCCACCATGGTCCGGAGAAAATACCTGTTTGGTTAGCATTTACCGGGTCTCCTACGTTATCGCGGGTGCCTACCTCTGGATCAATAAGCCCCTTCTTGTACCAGTCAGCCAGCAAAGCCAATGTTTTCTTTGTATTCTCTGACGTTGTTCCGTACGACACCGTTCCATCGCCATTATCGAGCCAATAACCCGGATAAGCATTCATTGCGCCAAAGATCGGGTCAAAGCCGCCCATATTGTTGGAGGACACGAGGAATGTGGAATAAGGGAATGTATTTTTGGATGGACCGCCAATACCAATCGTTTTGTCTCCGCCCAGCTTGTTATCGATAAACGCTTGTGCTGTCTTCTCGATATCCGCCACCGTCTTAGGTACCGGCAGACTGAGCTTATCCAGCCAATCCTTGCGGACCCACATCACGTGAACGCCATCGGTATCTACAGTAATGTTCGGGAGCGACACCATCTTGCCTTTGTAGCTAGCGTTTTCCAAAGCGCGTCCTTCGGTACTTGCCATAATGTCCTTCACTTGCTGGGATGCATACTGATCGAAAAGATCGCCAATATCGTACAGCAGTCCCGAGCTTGCCGCTTTGGTCATGAAGGAGCGGTCATCAACGACCATACCGTCTGGCAGTTTGCCTGATGCGATTGTCAAGCTGACCTTCTGCTTGAAATCGTTGCCTGTCGCTGCCGTCCAATCCACAATCACGTTGATGTTGTACTTATCCTTAAGGTAACGTGTGTACTGGTTGTTGCTGACACTATCGCCTTCCGGAAGAGTCTTGTCTGTTGGATCCACCACCATGCCGATGTGAACATCAACAGGTTTCGGAAATTTGGAGAACGCCAGGTCGTCTCCCGAAAGGGCTGGGCTTGCTTCTGCATTTGAATCTGGTGTTGAAGACGCTTTCACATTATTGTTCGATGAATCGTTAGAAGAACATGCTGCCAAACTTACTCCAAGTAGTGCGACGGAAAGAATTGCTGCCATATTTCTTTTCATCTGACCCCTCCTAAAAGAATTGTAAAACAATTCTTGCTTCGTAAGCGTGAGCTTAAGAATTGCGAAGCTATTCTTGCCTTGTAAGCGCTTGCTTGTTCCTTGCCTTCTCATTGTACATGGAAAGCGGAGAAAAAAAGTCAGATGGATGTGCCGTGTTTTGTGATGGGAAATGAGCCAAGGTAGGTATTTGTTCGATCGATTGCAATCATTCATCCCCCCTGTGGAATTGAGCCCGGAATTCGGAGGGCAAGAGATGAGTCTGTTCATAGAAGAGCTGTGAGAAATACTTGGAGTCGTTGTAACCTACGGCATGAGCAACCCACGCAATCGACTGATTGGTCTCGCATAGCAGCCGCTCAGCGGCTCTTATCCGCTCTTGTCTTAAGTAATCATTGAACGTCAAACCTGTCAGCTTTTTAAAACATTGGCTAAAATAACTTCGGCTCATGTGCACATGATCAGCGACGTCCTCGGCATGCAGTGTATTCGAAGCCTGCTCGCGAATAAACAACACAGCCTTTAGAATGCTAGTCGTCGTATTGGTAAAATCAGAGGATGCCGCAACCTGTGCATAGACACGTTTTCTGTAATCGCGCAGCCATTCAATCGCCGACCGGAGGTCACTCCCATCAGACCGGAGCTCGGCGTCCAATGCAATAACAGATTCCAATTGGGACAACACGCGCATAAACAGCCCTTCCAGACGACGAAAAGAAACCTTGGCTTCGATAGTCTGTTTGCATAGGCGCTGAAAAACCGATTCATTATAGAGCCAATAATGAGCGCGCCACTCCTGCTCCAGCCTGCACCACTCTTCCTCCTCCTGTGAGCAGTTATTTTTCTCAACAACAGGAGCAAGCGTAGTTATCTCAGGGGGAGTGGTTGTACGATGAATCATCTCGCCTGTCATTTGCTGCTGGATTCGTCTCAATATTAACTCGTCATCCTCCGATTCCAGACGCACCTTAGAAATATAATCGAGCACACCCATGCGGTAAGCCGTTTGTACATTCTCGAACTCTTCATGGAAAGACAAAATAACGGAACGAAGCCCCGGGAATCTTTGCCGTGTAACTTGCAGCAGCTCCATTCCAGACATGACAGGCATAGAGAGATCCACGAACATGAGATCTACCTCATTCCCTTCCATAAACTCCAGTGCCTTTGCGCCATTCGCTGCCTCTCCAACCACGATCATATCGTGATTGGACCAAGGCATGATCGAAATCAAGCCTTTACGCGCCAGCTTATCATCGTCAACAATTAATACACGAATCAAATCGCTCTCTCCTTTCGATGCTGAAGAAAAGGAAGGTCTAACGTAACTGTTGTGCCTTGATTCGGCGTGCTTTCTATACCCATACGAGCTGTATAGCCATAAAATGATTCCAGCATGGATCGAACATATCGAAGCCCAATTCCCCAGCCTGTCTGCTGCTGATCCGGCGTGTCGCGCTGTAGTAAGGAAAGTGTCTCCTGACTCAGCCCCTTACCATCATCGCGGATTACGATGCGCACCATCTGTGCCTTTTCATCGGACGATATGCTAATTTCAAGATTGCCGTTATCATCAAGACCATGACAGACGGCATTTTCCACGATTGGCTGAAGGATGAATCTTGCAACTGCGCTATCCAGATAAGCACCTTCTTCAACATCCAATGTCACCTCAAAATCATGCCGCATCTGCTGCAGCTCCAGGTATGTTCGCATAATTTCTATTTCCGATCTGAAGGTAGCTGATTCTTTTGATTTGCCCAAGTTATAATTCAACAAAATAATTAATGAGGAGACAAATTTCTCAATTTCCTCCTGCTTGTGCATGACGGCTAGCCAGCGTACCGAATTGAGCGTATTCATCAAAAAATGCGGGTTGATCTGGTAGGCCAGCTTTTCGATCTCCAGCTGATGCCGCCGCTTTTCCTTCTGCTCCACGTCCAAAATTAGCTGTTGAATCTGGCGCTTCATAATATTAAACTGATCGAAAATCCGGTCAAATTCATCGATCCCCGTATGATATTGGCTGGTGCCCATATATCCCTTACCAAACGTCCTCATTTCCTTCTCGATTAATCGGAATGGCCGGTTAATGAGCCTCCGCAATACCAGAGTAAGCATAAACATCATCAGAAGGGCAATGGCGAGAATCCAGTACATATGATTTTTCCACGTATAGAGCTCGTGATTGTAATAAGAGACAGGAAGAAGCATCGTAATGCCGTAGCCGTAATCGCCGTTCATTCGGTTCCATACATATTCGTCCGACATACCCGACTGTCCACTAAGCATAAGATGCTCTCCAGCCGTAAAAGCCGTTGGGTTACTACTATAAGTCACCATGTCTGCCGTATCCGTAAAAACAAGCGTGTAGGGCATGTTCAATCTCTCTGTAAGCGAATTCATATCTGTCGTAATATCGGACTTAGCCTCAACATATACGACCAGCTGTGTTCCGTCTGAGAATCTAACCTCCCTAGTCACTGACACCACCTGATCATCGCTGAACCGGCATAACGACTTATGTGGGGACTGGTATTTCAGCTCACCCATACCGGCGACATTCGGCAAAGATTGCAGCTTGAAGTCACCACGCAGCGGCAAGTTCGAATAAGAGGCTTCTCCACTTGAAGTATTAAAATACATAACCAGCTGCATAGCCGGGTTCGAAAAAGTAATTAATCCAATATTGTAGGAAATATCGCGTGAGAGAAGACGCTGGCTGTATGTGTCTTCAGCATAAACATATGACTCCATCAAGTGACCCACTGTGCCTTCCGGCGTCATCTGCTGGGTAACTTGAAGCAAGTTATTATACATCTGATTTAACTTCGAGGTTTGCTGGTATAGATCAAAAGCCATTGAGGTCTTAATTTTATCGCGCTGCATCGTGTAAATCGCATTGTAGGAGACAGAGGCCATCAAGATGGCACACCCCACAAGGCCAATGGTTAAAAACACCATAATACGTTTGCGAAGAGAGGAAAAAACAAATCGATTACGAAGCATAGACAAGAAGGTAAATTTTCTACTGGTAGACTTCATCAAGCGAATGCCGAGCACCTCCACCGCCAAAGAACAAGTATGGAACAATATTCGCTGTTAAAGAGGCTAATCCTTCTAGCGGGGTCTAAAGCTACGGAGGAAAGTATTACATACAAAAAAGAAGCCTATTATCTGAATAGATAATAGGCTTCTGACATGAAAAAGGGAATACACCCACAATATTAAAAAATGGTCGGGATGACACGATTTGAACATGCGACCCCCTGGTCCCAAACCAGGTGCTCTACCAAGCTGAGCTACATCCCGAAAAATGGAGCGGAAGACGGGAATCGAACCCGCGACCCTCGCCTTGGCAAGGCGATGCTCTACCGCTGAGCCACTTCCGCTTATGGTGCGGTCAAGAGGACTCGAACCTCCACGTCATTGCTGACACTAGAACCTGAATCTAGCGCGTCTGCCAATTCCGCCATGACCGCAAAAAAATATGGTGCGCGTAGAGGGACTTGAACCCCCACGGTTGCCCGCCAGATCCTAAGTCTGGTGCGTCTGCCAATTCCGCCATACGCGCATGATAAAACTTATAAAAGTGAGCCATGAAGGACTCGAACCTTCGACACCCTGATTAAAAGTCAGGTGCTCTACCAACTGAGCTAATGGCTCACAAAGAAAAATGGTGGAGGGCGATGGATTCGAACCACCGAACCCGAAGGAGCAGATTTACAGTCTGCCGTGTTTAGCCACTTCACTAGCCCTCCAAAAACTATGGTGCCGGCGATAGGAGTCGAACCCACGACCTACTGATTACAAGTCAGTTGCTCTACCAACTGAGCTACACCGGCATATTGAAATGTTGAACCATCTAACATGGTGGCTCGGGACGGAATCGAACCGCCGACACGAGGATTTTCAGTCCTCTGCTCTACCAACTGAGCTACCGAGCCTGATGTTTGATGAAATGGCGGAGCTGACGGGATTCGAACCCGCGGTCTCCTGCGTGACAGGCAGGCATGTTAGGCCTCTACACCACAGCTCCACATCGCGTTCTCGGTAAAAACCGAAGATAAAGTTTTGGTTGCGGGGGCAGGATTTGAACCTGCGGCCTTCGGGTTATGAGCCCGACGAGCTACCGGGCTGCTCCACCCCGCGTCATTTGTAAAAATCTTATATGGTGGAGGCTGAGGGGATCGAACCCCCGACCCTCTGCTTGTAAGGCAGATGCTCTCCCAGCTGAGCTAAGCCTCCATATTTGACTCCGGGGTCCCCGAAAAGTAATCGGATTAACCTTCGAAGCATAACTTCACTTTTTGGGGTAAAGTTTGGTGACCCGTAGGGGACTCGAACCCCTGTTACCTCCGTGAAAGGGAGGTGTCTTAACCACTTGACCAACGGGCCTTAAAATTCGCCTAGCAAGATCTACTTTGCAAGAAAAGTTAATGGCAGAGAGGAAGGGATTCGAACCCTCGAGACCCGGTTAGAGCCTACACGATTTCCAATCGTGCTCCTTCGACCACTCGGACACCTCTCTATATGGCTCCCCGAACAGG